>JAXDPD010000034.1:0-40559 GCA_034668505.1 Sphingomonadales bacterium | reverse complement strand
CGGCCACCGAGGAAGTGGTCTCCACCGTCACTTTGGGCACCGCCGCCGATGTCGACGCGGCGGTCAAGGCCGCGAGGCGGGCCTATGAGAGCTTCTCGCAGACCTCCAAGGAGGAGCGGCTGGCTTTGCTCGGCCGGATCATCGAGGAATATAAGAAGCGTATCCCCGACATCGCCAAGGCGATCTCCGAGGAGATGGGGGCGCCGATCTCGATCGCGCTCACCGCCCAGTCGGGCTCGGGCCTGGGCCATCTCGGCTCGACGCTGGAAGCGCTGAGCGGCTTCGAGTTCGAGGAGAGCACGGGCAAGAACAATGTCGTCTACGAGGCCATCGGCGTCGTCGCTTTGATTACGCCGTGGAACTGGCCGATGAACCAGATCGCCGCCAAGGTCGCCCCGGCGATCGCCGCCGGCAACACCGTCATTCTGAAGCCCAGCGAGCAGACCCCCGGCTCGGCCGCGATCTTCGCCGAGGCGATGCATGCCGCCGGCACGCCGCCGGGCGTGTTCAACCTGGTCCAGGGCGACGGGCCCGGCGTCGGCACCGCGCTCGCTTCGCATCCCGACATCGACATGATCAGCTTCACCGGCTCGACCCGCGCCGGTATCCTCGTCGCCAAGAACGCCGCCGACACGGTCAAGCGCGTCCACCAGGAGCTTGGCGGCAAATCGCCGAACATCGTCCTGCCCGGCACGCCGCTCGACGCGGCGTTGGCGGGCGGCGCCGGCGGCTGCCTCATGAATTCGGGGCAGAGCTGCATCGCGCCGACGCGGATTCTCATCCACCGCGCGCAATACGAGGAGGCGGTGGCGAAGCTTGGCGAGATTTTCGGCGCGCAGGCGGTCGACGATCCGGCGAGGGAAGGCAGCCATATCGGCCCGGTCGTCAACAAAGCCCAATATGACAAGATCCAGGGCCTGATCCAGAAAGGCGTCGACGAAGGCGCCCGCCTTGCAACCGGCGGCACCGGCCGGCCCGCGGGCAGGGACAAGGGCTATTATGTGAGGCCCACGGTCTTTGCCGACGTCAGCAACGACATGACCATCGCCCGCGAGGAGATTTTCGGGCCGGTCCTCGTCGTCATCCCCTACGACACGCTCGACGAGGCGGTGGCGATCGCCAACGACACGCCCTACGGCCTCGCCGCCTACATCGCCGGCGATCCCGAGGTCGCCAAGACGATCGTGCGCCGGATCCGGGCGGGCAGCGTCTTCGTCAATGCCGGTGGGCTCGATTTCAACGCGCCCTTCGGCGGCTACAAGCAATCGGGCAATGGCCGCGAGTTCGGCAAGTTCGGACTCGAGGAGTTTCTCGAGACCAAATCGGTGATCGGCAACGTCCCGGCGGATGCCTGACGCCGCGACCGCCATCGCCGACGCCGCCGGCGCCGCCGCGCCCGGCTGGGCCGCGACCGGGCCCAATGCCCGGCGGGCCCTGCTCAACAAGGCGGCCGACGCGCTGGAGGCCCGCGCCGAGGAGTTCGTCGCCGCGATGGGGTCGGAGACCGGCGCGGCCGAGGGCTGGGCGCGCTTCAACCTGATGCTGGCCGCCGGCATGGCCCGCGAGGCCGCCGCCATCACCACCCAGATCGGCGGCGAGGTGATCCCCTCCGACCATCCGGGCAGGATCGCCATGGCGCTGCGCGAGCCGGCCGGCGTCGTCCTCGGCATCGCGCCGTGGAACGCGCCGATCATCCTTGGCGTGCGCGCGATCGCGATGCCGCTGGCCTGCGGCAATGCGGTGATTCTCAAGGCGTCCGAGACCTGCCCGCGCACCCATGGCCTGATCGTCGAAGCCCTCAATGAAGCGGGCTTCCCGGCCGGCGTGGTTAATCTGGTGACCAACGCGCCCGAGGATGCCGGCGCGGTGGTCGGCGCGCTGATCGACCATCCCGCTGTGAAAAGAATCAACTTCACCGGCTCGACAGCGGTTGGCCGAATCATCGCCAGGCGCGCGGCCGAGCAGCTGAAGCCGGTCCTGCTCGAGCTCGGCGGCAAGGCGCCGATGATCGTCCTCGACGATGCCGATCTCGACGAGGCGGTGAAGGCCGCCGCCTTCGGCGCCTTCATGAACCAGGGCCAGATCTGCATGTCGACCGAGCGGATCATCGTCGTCGACGCAGTCGCCGACGCCTTCGCCGGGAAGTTCCGCGAGAAGGTGGCATCTTTGTCCCAGCTCGGCGCGGTGGTCGACGCGAAGACCGTGACCCACGTCAACGCGCTGATCGACGACGCCATGGGCAAGGGCGCCACGGCGCTGACCGGCGGCAAGTCGGACGACGTGCTGATGCGGGCGACGGTCATCGACAAAGTCACGAACGCCATGGATCTCTATCGCGACGAAAGCTTCGGCCCAATCGTCGCGATGATCCGCGCTCATGACGAGGAGGACGCGATCCGCCTCGCCAATGACAGCGCCTACGGCCTTGCCGCCTCGGTCTTCACCCGGGACGTGGCCCGCGGCCTGCGCGTCGCCCGCCGCATCCGCTCAGGCATCTGCCACGTCAACGGGCCGACGGTGGCGGACGAGCCGCAAATGCCGTTCGGCGGGGTCGGCGATTCGGGTTACGGCCGCTTCGGCGGCAAAGCGGGGATCGACGCCTTCACCGAGCTCAGATGGGTGACCATCGCCACCGAGCCGGGACATTATCCGATCTGAATTGAAGGCCCTCCTACGCTCCTTCGGCGGGCAGCCCTCGCCTGCTCAGCTCCGGCTGGCTCGCCAGCCGAAGCCCGCAGGGCGAAGGCTGGTGGAGCTGAGGGGAATCGAACCCCTGACCTCTGCAGTGCGATTGCAGCGCTCTCCCATCTGAGCTACAGCCCCGCGCCTTTCGGGAGGGCCCAGATAGCGACGGCGCCCCCGCTATGCAACCCGCTCTCCGGGCAAGCGTTTCTCCTCGTAAGGCCCCGTGGCCAGCGAAGGAGCTTATCATGACCAAGGAGCGCGAAACCCAGTGGCAAGGCGATGACAGCTTCGGCGCCGGCTGGGGCAACCAGACCGCCGAGCCCGACCATCAAGCCGAGCCCTCGTCGCTCGCCGCCGACGGCGCGCTCGACGGCAATCCCCAGGATTTCGAGATTCGCCGCAGCGAGGCGGAGCGCGCCAGCCTGCTCCAGCCGCGCGACGGCAGCGCCGCGCAGGTGCGCGAGCATATGGAGGTGGTCGGCGCGGACGGCGCCCATGTCGGCACGGTCGACATGGTCCGCGGCGAGCACATAATCCTGACCCGGAGCGACCCCGCGTCGGCCGGCGTCCACCATGCCATCCCGCTCGCCTGGATCGCATCGGTCGACGACAAGGTCAGGCTCAACCTGCCGGCCGACGCGGCGATGCGCGAGTGGCGCGAGGAGGGCCGCAGCCGGGCTTTGTTCGAACGCGAGGATTCGGGACGCGAGGGCCCGCACGGCCTCAACAGCGCCTTTCCGGGGACCTATTCCGACAAGGACTGACGACCCTTTCCCCGTCCCGCCCTTCCCTGTTGCGGCGGGACGAACTCTGACCCGGCCGCCACGCATCGGCCGGGTCTTTTTTGACTCTTCCCGGTCCATCGCTCATTCGTCGCGCGGGAATGACGAAGGGAAATGCAATGACCACCAACCGCGCCTGGCATCTGACGTCGCGCCCGACGGGCCTTCCGAACATGGGCAATTTCGCGCTCGCCGAGGCGCCGCTCCCCGACCTCCAGGACGGCTGGGTGCGGGTCGAGAACAAGTGGCTCTCGGTCGATCCCTATATGCGCGGGCGGATGAACGACGTGAAAAGCTACGTGCCGCCGTTCGCGCTCGGCGAGCCGATGCAGGGCGGCGCGGTCGGCAAGGTGGTGGAGAGCCGGTCGCCCAATCTAATGGAGGGCGACACCGTCTTTCACATGCTGGGCTGGCGCGAGCAGGCGGCGGGGCCGGCGGAAGGCTTCAACAAGGTGCCGCCCCTGCCGGTCGAGGACCATCAATGGCTCGGCAATCTCGGCCTCACCGGCGGCACCGCTTATTTCGGGCTGCTCCGGGTCGCCGGGGCCAAGGAAGGCGACGTCGTCTTCGTCTCGGCGGCGGCGGGCGCGGTCGGCTCGGCGGTGGTGCAGATCGCCAAGGCCAAGGGCATGACCGTGATCGGCTCGGCAGGCGGCGCCGACAAGGTCGCCTGGGTGCGCGAACTGGGCGCCGACGCGGCGATCGACTATAAAGCGGGACCGCTGGTCAAGCAGCTGATGGAGGCCGCGCCGAAGGGCATCGACGTCTATTTCGACAATGTCGGCGGCGACCATCTCGACGCCGCCTTCGCGACCGCGCGGCAGCAGGCGCGCTTCGCGATCTGCGGGATGATCGACGGCTACAATAAAGGCGAGGCACCCGCTTTTCGCTACATCATGCGGGTGATCTCGGCGCGGATCCGGATGCAGGGCTTCATCTACACCGATTATCTGAGCGAGATGGCGACCTTCTACCAGGACATGGGCGCGATGATCGCCGCCGGAAAGCTGAAGTCGCGCGAGACCATCCACGACGGCATCGAGGCGATGCCCGACGCGTTCCTCGGCCTGTTCGAGGGCGGCAATACGGGGAAGATGCTGGTCCGGCTCTAGCGCCGGGCGCCGGGATGCGCCGCCCCCAACCGAGGACGGGAGGCCTCGAAAAAGGCCGCGGCGTCCAGCCGGCCATGACCGAGCTGATGGTCCCCCTCCACACTGAACCAGGCCGACGAGTCGAGCAGGTGCCGGCGAATGACGGTCTGGTTCGGAATCCCGTCCGGCTCTGATTTTTTTGCCCATGCCGACAGGACGAGGGCGATGCTGCCGGCGACGTGGGGCGCGGCCAGGCTGGTGCCAAAGCGGGCGAAGGGCTCGGCCCCGCTGCGGGAGCCGGCCCCGGCGCCGACGATGGCGACGCCGGGAGCGACGAGGTCCGGTTTCTGCACGTTGGCGAGAGTCGGGCCCATCGAGCTGTTGGTCTGGGCGATGAGGTCGGCATTGACCTCCACGGCGCCCACGGTGATGACATATTGGGTCGTGCCGGGAACCGTGATCGTGCACCTCTCCTCGGGATTGTCCATGAACTGGATGGTCCGAATGGAGTTCATCTCGATCCAGGCGTGAATCGGGTCGTTCGTCCGGACCGTGTCGCCCTTTATCTCGATCTTCCACGCACCAGGCTCGATGTCGCCATCCGGCTTCGGGAAAAGCTGGATCTGAAGCAGGGAGCGGGTGTTCTCGGACATCAGGCCGAAATAATTGGCCTTGACCAGGTTTCCGTTCGGCAGGAGCTCCTTCAACTCCGGCGCGTCCCGGCGCAGCGGCGGCGTCCGGTAGCCGGAGGGGGTGACGAGCGTGAATATATAGGTGTTCGGATATGGGAGCCAAAGCTCGATCTGCTCGCGCGCGCTGGTGCCGGGGCGCGCGTCCTGATGCGCGTCATAGAAGAAGCGCAGCGGCTTCATCGCGCCCGCCGGCACGCTCAACTCCGCGTGCCGGTTCCTTTGCCGTTCATTGCCGGCCGATTTGACGACGACCCGGCCGGGCTCCTGCCCCATCTTCGAAAAGATGGCGCACGCGACCTCCACCTTGGATGTGCCGTCGTGAGCGCCGCCGTTCATCCCGTTCGAAATGTTGACCACCACGGGAAGCCTCTGATCCGTGGCCAGCTTGTCGATGAAGGTCAGCGCACTAACGTGTCCGCCCGAATAGCCGACGGTCTGTTCCTTGAGATCGTATCGGATCACCACCAGCTTCGCATCCGGCGCGATCCCGCCCGTGAAATCCTGCGCGGCATTCCCGGCCTTGCGTCCGGCGGCGATGCTGCACACCACGGTGCCGTGCGACATGTCGGCGGCGCTGGGGAAAGACGGCGGGGGCTGGATTTGCCCGGCCCGGATCGCCGCGATATCGTCGGCGACATAAACGGCGCCGCCCTGCAGTTTATAGCGCTGGACGAATGCCTCGCCCGCCGGCGACAGCGCTATGGCCGGCTCTTCCGGAAGGCCCCGCTGGTCCTGCTGGTCCCAGAAGGCGACGATCCTGACCTGCCCCGCCGCGTCGAGGAACGTGTCGTGATGGATGTCGATGCCGTTGTCGATGACCGCGATCAGCGCCCGATCGCCGGTCTCCTCCCAGGCCGCGCGGACCTGGGGGATGCCGATATGGGGAAGGCTGTGGATGCATTCGGGCGCGGTCGCCCCGCGGCTCGCCTCGACCGCGACCACGCCCTGCCGCACCGCGAGCCGCTCGACGGCGCCGGGCGTTGCGCTGGCGGTGACGATCCGCCCCAGCCGGGAGATCGGCTTCAGGCCCGGAATGCGATCGAGGGGCGTGTCGGCGTCGATCAGCTCGATGGTGATGGGCTGCCGCTCCCGCCTCGGGGATTCGCCGCGCAGGTTCGGATCGATGGTCCGCAGCGCCTGCTGCGAGCCGACGATTTGCCGCCAGAGGCGATCCATGTTGGGGGCGTTGCGAAGGCGCTGGATCATGGCGATTACCGACGTCCCGATCTTCATCTCCAGCCAGCCCGGCGCGGCATCCCTCCTCAGCGGGGACCATCCGCGATGGGTCGCGATCACCTGCCAGTTGGTGTCGAAAATGGGAGCGCCGCCGACGCCGGGGGCGGTGGCCAGAAGATATTTCGTCTCGTGGCCGTCATTGGCGAGCAGGCGGCCGCCATGAATCGAGATCATCTTGCGGCCCAGATTGGGGTAGTGGATCGATGCGATCGGTCCCGAAGTCACCAGCTCCGAGCGGATCTGCAGCGGAAGCCGATCCACGACCCGCCGCTTGAGCCGCAGCAGCATGAGGTCGAGGCTCTTGTCGATGAACGCGACCTCCCTGACGCCGACCCTGCGCACCCGCGCCCCTTCGTCGCCCTCGAATTCGACCACGAAGCCGAGGGCGGCATGATCGACCTCCTCGATCGGTGCTTCCGTCGACGGATCGGGAGGCCTGCCGTTTAGGACGTTGCCGGGCGCGACGACGATATCCGGCGCCAGCAGCCAGCAGGTGCTGCCGCCGAGCTTGCCGATCAGCCGCCCCACGCTTCGCGCGGCTTCCCCGCCCTGGCGGAAATAGGAAAGCTCCAGCATCTCCCACCGCTTGGGCACGAGCGTCTCGAGCTCGAGGCCGGGCCGGCCGTCGACGGAAGGGATGTTGCCCCTCCCTTCCAGGCGGTCCAGCAGCCAGGCCAGGGCCGCACGCGAGTCCTCCGATCCGTCCCGCGCGAGCCTTTCGACGAGCTTGTCGATCGGCGGCGGCCGGTCCTCGCTCTGGGTGAATTGCTCCCAATGCGGCGATCCGAGCAGGACCGCCTCCTGCATCCGCGGAGGCATTTCGGAAAGTTTGAGCCGTTTGCTGATCCGCCGCACGGCCCTGAGGCTGAGGTCGCCCTCGGCCGACGCCGGCGCTTCGCCCAGCGGCGGCGCATCGGCGGGTCCGTCTTCGTTCAATCCGAGCCGTTCGAGAAAGGCCTTGTCGATGAGCCCGCGCCTGTACAGCCCGATCACCAGCGCGCGGCGGTACGCCTCGGGCTCGCCGCGCCCGCGTCCGGGCTGCGCGGCGACGCCCTGGGCATAATCCTCGCCAAGCGACTCGATGAATGCGACCAGCTTTTTCTCGCTGCGATATTGCTTCGCCAGGGCTCTCTCGACGGCCTCGATCTTCGAATCCGGCATGGCGTCCGCCGGCGGCGATTCGACGAGCTCGGGCGATGCGGCCGTCTCCGCGGCCGGGTCCGGATCGGGGGGCGGCGAATTGGGGGTGAATTCGAGGCCAAGCGCGCGCAGCCGGGGGTCGCGCGCCAGCTCGCTCGCCGGAATCGCATAGCCGCCGCCGTCGAGCAGGCCCGCCGCCGAGGCCTGGCTCGCGAAATTCACGCCCAGGACGAGGCCCGATTCCAGGTCCACCAGCGGTCCGCCGGAAAAGCCGGGCAGGGTCGAGCAATCATGGGCGAGGCACCAAATCTTCTCGTCGAGGATCTGCGCGTGTTCGTAGCCGGTGATCCGGCCGATCGCGACCATCTGGGTCGGGCCGGGCGGCGCGGTCGGCCGCTCGGGATCGAGGTCCGAATTGGCGACGCCGGCATAGCCGAACGAACCGATCGCCAGGTCCCTTGCGATCTCCTCGCTGCCGTCGAACGTCAGCCGCGGCGGGGTCGGGCTCGAATCCTCGAGCCGGAGAATCGCGATGTCCAGCGTCGGGTGGATGAGCGCCACGCCGGCGACCGCGAAGATCGCCGTTCCGTCGGGCGACGGGACTTCGATCGCGACCGACAGCCCGGCGCGCAATGCCGGCTCGCCGGTCGCCTCGGTGAGGATCGCGGCGATATGCCTGGTCGTCAGGACCAGGCCGGCGCCGACATGAAAGGCGCTGCCGACCCAGGATAGCGACGGATGGCCGCGCAGGACGATCCTCCCCACCGCGGCGGAGACCCTTGCCAGCGTCGCCCGACCGGCGAGCAGCCGCGCGCGCCACGGCGCCGTTTCGGACGCCTCGAAGCGGGGCTCGCCCCGGTCCAGCTGGATCATCGGGCGCAGGACCTTGCGCACCCGCGCCTCGAACGACTTGACGGCGGCATCGTCGACCTCGGGGTCGGCGGCCATCTCGCCGATCTGCCGGCGAAGCCCGTCCTCGGTCCATTCCTCCTCGCCGGCGGGCGGAGCCTCGCCCGATTGCCCGGCGTCTCCGTTGCCGAGCTCACGGCTCAGCCGGTCAAGGTAGCTCCAGACTGCCGTCCGGTCCTGCGCTGGTGTCGCCATCGCGCCCCGATCCCCTCCCGCCGTCCATGCCGGCGACTAGCGCACCAACCCCAGGTTTCGCCGGATGATCGCGGCGGCGTCGGCGAGCATTGAATTTCCTACGGTCTCGACGGGCGCCGATTCGAGGCCCATCGCCGCGTCGGCCGCGGCGCCGCCGGCGGGCGCGAGCGCCGCCGATATCGAGCTTTGCGCATCTATCACCGATTGCGCGCGGTCCGCTTCCTGCGGATAGAGGAGCCGCAGCCCCCTGCGGTCCCCATCGGAGAGGGATTGGCCATTGCCGCTCGGCGCGCACGGGCTCGGCACGGCCTTGTAGAAGCTGTCCGGGAATCGATAGAGCATGACCGAGCCGCGGTCGAACGGGCCGGCGACCACGTTGGGATTGTCCTCGGTCTTGAGATTGCGGTCCACCTTCGCCCGGTTCCAATTGTTGGGATGGCCGGCAAGGTAGGTGTAGATGCCGGGGCGACGGCCGTTGGGATCCGCGATGAACGTGCCGCGGGCGTCCCTCGTCGGCTGGTAGCGGGGATCGTCGTCCCAGCGAAACGCCGCCTGGCAGGGGCCGCGCATGTTCTGGTGCGAATGGTGGAATCCGAGCGCGTGGAGGAATTCGTGCCGGACCGTGCCGCGCCAGGTGGCCGGGCGCTGGATGGTGAAACCGCCGAGATTGAGGCTGCACTGATTGGGCCGGCCGCCGACGCGGGCGCGCGGATCGCCGATGTTCGGATTGACGCTGTCGGTTCCCACCAGCGAGAAATAGCCGGCTTTATCGAAGCTCACGCGGATTTCGGAAGCGTGCGCCGTGTCGGCCTCCGTCCACCGGCGGAAGCCGCCATTCCCGTCGCCGGCGTCGAACCGGATGTTGCACGAATCCGCGATCTCGGTCAGCGTGGCCATGATGTCCCCGTGAAGCGCCGCGTCGCCGTCGAGGAACGCGACCCGCACGGCCTGGCCCGGAATCCATCGCAGCAAATCGCTGACCATGAATTCGAGCCCGGCCTCGCCATTCACGCCGAGCGAATTCATGAAGCGGTCGCGGACTTCCATGCTCGAAACGACGTCGTCGGGGAGCGCGTCGAGAACGAGATCAGTATCTTCCACCGCAAAGGCTTCGGTCATTTCATCCTCCGGCCTGGCCGAACGCGCGAGGCGAGTCGCTGTCATGAAAATCGGAAGATAGGCTATCCGATTCGGGCCAAAACTCCAGAGCGAATGCAGGCAATCGTGTCGCGCCCGGACGATTGATGAAGGCCTCCTTTTGTCCTGGCGTCGGGTCTCGACTTAACGCGATCCGACAATAAGGCGGGAATGCCGATCTACTGTCGCGGATGTCGCCCGCCAGTACTTTGGCGATACATTCAGGCCAGGGCCTTCGCCCGTTCGCCGATGCGGCGAAGGTCGGCGACGAACCGCGCATATTCCGCCTCTCTGTCGTCGCGGACGCGCAGCAGGAAGCTGGGGTGGACGGTGACCCAGGCCTCGCCGCCTTCGGGCAGAGCGTGGCCGCGGCCGCGCAGGCTCGTGATGGTGACGACCTTGCCGAACAAAGCGCGGGCGGCGGTCGCGCCCAGCGCCACGACGAGCGGCGGGCGGATCAAAGCCAGCTCCTGCTGGAGCCACCAGCGGCAGGCGGCGATCTCGCCGCCGTCGGGCTTGTCGTGGATCCGGCGCTTGCCGCGGCGCACGAACTTGAAATGCTTGACCGCGTTGGTGACGTAGGTGCGCTCCCGATCCACGCCGGCCTCGGCCAGCGCGCGGTCGAACAGCTGGCCGGCGGGGCCCACGAAGGGCCGGCCCGCCAGATCCTCCTGATCGCCGGGCTGCTCGCCGACGAAGAAAACCCGCGCGTCGAGCCGGCCCTCGCCGAACACCGTCTGGGTTCCGCATTTGTAGAGCTCGCAGCGCGTGCAGTGCATCGCTTCGGCGCGCACCGAGGCCCAGCTCTTCTCGACATTGTCGCCGACCTTCACGGCCGAAGCGGCGGCCATCTCGCTCTCCCGCGCCCGCGCGCCCTTGAGCAGCTCCGGCACCAACGCCGTCTCGGGCATGTTTTTCCAATATTTCTTCGGCATCTCCTTCAGCATCGCGCCGATCTTCACCCGCGCCGGATTGAAGATGGCAGCATAATAGGTCTTCCACACCGCCTCGACAGGGTCGCCCGGCGGCGCATCCGCCTTGGAGGCGCCGGGCCCTTCGGAGAGCGTCTCGCCGTCCCAATGGAGTGAGAGCTCCGGCGTCAGGATCGACCAGCGCATGCTCGCGAACCGGCGCACGAAGAAGGCGGCCGACGCGCGGACGATATGATGATCGGGCTCGAACCAGGCGACGAAGCGCGGCCCTGAGTCGGTCTCGACCTCGCGGAAGCGCAGGAAGGCGTGCATCTTGTGCAAGTCGCGGCGGACCGCGCGCGCCATCGCCTCGAGCCGGTGGACCAGCGGATCGGCCTTGTCGTCGAGCGCGTCCGCGCGCTCCCGAAGTTTCACCAGCATCGCGTAGAGCAGGGCGAAACGCTCGGGGTCGCGATGGCAGACGACGGCCTTCGCCAGCGTCACGAAGGCGCGCGAGACCGAGAACAGGCCGGCGGGCGCGGGCGGCGCCGGCGCCGGGGCGCCGAACAGATCGGCCTCCTCGCCGGCGACCTGCCAGAGGATTTCCCCGGGGGCGGCGCCGACCAAAGCGAGCGAACGCGCCGCCTCGCGCCAGCCGTCGAAATCGTCCGGCGCGGCGAGGCGGACGGTGCGGATCGGCCGCCGTTCAGTCGCGCGAGTCGCCATGATTTGGCTCCTTTCGGCGCTCAACCGGCGACACTGCCTCCGGGTTGCGCGCCCGCGAAGATGACAAAGATGACACATGCCATCTGTGCGTCATCCTTCTCCGGGAAAAGACGGAGTCCGGGCGCGGGGCGGAGCGGCCGGGGCAAGGCTGGGAGCGGGTCATCGAACAGCTTGAACCGTAAAAAATCCTACATTGAAAGAGCGGCTCAGCCGAACAGCTCAAGCTGCCGCGCCGGATCGCGCGGCCCCGGGAGAATGGCGTCGGCGAGCGCGACCGGGCGCCAGTCGGCGGCGACGAGGAAGGGCCGCAGCTTTGCGATCGAATGGCTCATCCGGCCGACATCGTCGAGCCTGAGCCGGCGATGGGCGCGGGCGGCGAGGATGCGGTCCACTGCCTTCACGCCGAGGCCGGGGACCCGCAGCAATGCCTCGCGCGGCGCGCGGTTGACGTCGAGCGGGAAGAAGCCGCGATGCTTGAGCGCCCAGGCGAGCTTGGGATCCATGTCGAGCGCGAGCTGCCCCGACGCGTCCGCCGACGCCGCCACCTCCGCGCTCGAAAAACCGTAGAAGCGCATCATCCAATCGGCCTGGTAGAGCCTGTGCTCGCGCATCAAGGGCGGGCGGACGAGCGGCAGCACCGCCGAGGCGTCCGGGATCGGCGAGAAAGCCGAATAATAAACGCGGCGCAGCCCGAACCTATCGTAGAGCCGCGCCGCGCGCATCACGATCGCGGCGTCGGTGGCGGCATCGGCGCCGACGATCATCTGGGTCGACTGGCCGGCAGGCGCGTAGGCCGGCGCCGATTTGTAGCGCGCTTTGGCGTCCGCGCCGTCGACGATCGCCGCCTTCATCGCCCTCATCGCGCCCTCGATCCGGCCCGCATCCTTTTCCGGCGCGAGCCGGGCGAGGCCCGCTTCGGTCGGCAATTCGACGTTGATCGACACCCTGTCGGCATGAAGGCCCGCTTGGGCGACCAAGGCGGGATCGGCGTCCGGAATGGTCTTGAGATGGATGTAGCCGCGGAAATCGTGATCCTGGCGCAGCGACCGCGCGACCTCGACGATCCGCTCCATCGTATAATCGGGCGAGCGGATGATGCCCGAGGAGAGGAACAGCCCCTCGATATAATTGCGCCGGTAGAAAGCGAGCGTGAGGGCGACCACCTCCGCCGTGCCGAATCGCGCCCGCCGCACGTTCGAGCTCTTGCGGTTGATGCAATAATGGCAATCGAAGATGCAGGCGTTGGTCAGCAGGATCTTGAGCAAGGAGATGCAGCGGCCGTCCGGCGCGTAGGCATGGCAGATGCCCATGCCCGGCGCGGTCGAGCCGATGCCCTTGCCGCCCAGCGAATCCCGCTTCGTCGAGCCGGACGACGCGCAGGACGCATCATATTTCGCCGCGTCGGCGAGAATCGCGAGCTTCCGCCTGGTATCGAGCTGAGCCATTTGTTCGCTTTATGTTCTTGCACTCCCGCTGTCGATGACCTAGATCAAGGGGGCGCCGGACCGGTGGCCGATTGAAAGAGACGCGCCGGGGCGAAACAGGAGCCCTCCAGCAGCCCGACCCCTTGGGCCGCTGGAGGGCTTCTTCATGGAAGCGAGATCCCAGCTTGCGCTGGAATGACGATTACCGCTGAGCTTGGCCCTCGGGGCCCTCGCCGCGCGGGGCGCCGTCCGTCTCCGACTCGCCTTCCGGATTGGCGATCTTCTTGAGCGGCGAGAGCACCCACAAGGTGATGAAGGCGACGATTGAGAGCATCACCGCGACATCGTAGCTGCCGAGGCCGGCGGCGACGCCGATCGCGCCGGTCGCCCACAGGCTGGCGGCGGTGGCGGTGCCCTTCACCGAATCCTTGAGGCGCAAGATGGCGCCGCCGCCGATGAAGCCCATGCCGGTGATCAGGCCCTCGACGATGCGGGCCATGGCCTCCGGGCTGTCGGCGGTGAGCCCCTCGGCCGCCTGGATGAAGCCGCAGCTGGCGATCGCGACGAGCGGGAAGGTACGCAGGCCCGCGCTGCGCTCCTCCTTCTCGCGGTTCCAGCCCAGCGGCAGAGCGAGGACATAGGCGATCGCCAAAGCGACCGCATGCGGCAGGACGTTGAAATCGTCCGATCCGAACAGAGTCTCCATGAAGGGTGAACCCGAAACGTCCGGATTGGGTCCTTGCTCAGGCTTCGCGTTCCGCCTCGGCCCGCGCCGCCGTCAAAGCGGCGCCGAGCGTTTGCGCGCCATAGGGTTTGGCGAGGGTCTGGAAGGGGCACGCCGTTCCGCCGGCAATCTCGGCGCTATAGCCGCTGGCGAGGAGGACGGCCAGGTCCGGCCGCTTGCGCCGCGCCCGCTCGGCCAGCTCGAGACCGCTCATCCCGGGCATCAGCACGTCGGTGAAGAGGAGGTCGACCGGCTCGCGATCGAGCACCGTCAGCGCCGCCTCCGCGGAAGCGGCGCCGATCGCCCGGTAACCGAGCTCGGCGAGCAGGCTTTCGGCGAACTCGCGGACCTGGTCATTGTCCTCGACCAGGAGGACGACGGCGCCGCCGCCCGCGGCAATCGCCGCCTCGAATGGCCGGGACCCGGCGGCGGCGTCCGAAGCGCGCGGGAGATAGAGATGCAGCTTCGTTCCCTCGCCCGGCACGGATTCGATCTCGGCGCGCCCGCCCGACTGGGCGGCGAAGCCGTGGATCTGCGACAGGCCGAGGCCGGTGCCCTTGCCCACCGGCTTGGTGGTGAAGAAAGGATCGAAGACCCGCATCAGCGCCTCGGCGCCGATCCCTTCGCCGGTGTCGGCGAGGCAGACGCAGACCATGTCGGGTGCCCCTTGCTCGCCGGGCACGTTGCGCGAGGAGATGGTCAGCCGCCCGCCCGCGGCCATCGCGTCGCGGGCGTTGATCGCGCCGTTGAGCAGTGCCGTTTCGAGCTGGGTCGAATCGACGAAGATCGGCCACAGGTCCGGCGCGACATCGAGCGCGACCTCGATCTGCTCGCCGAGCGTGCGCGCCAGCACTTCGGAAAAGGCGTCGAGGCGCAGGTTGAGGTCGATCGCTTCGGGCTTGAGCGGCTGGCGGCGGCCGAAGGCGAGCAGGTGGCTGGTCAGAGTCGCGGCGCGGTCGGCGGTCTCGATGATCGCGTCGAGATAGCGCAGCCGCTTGTCCGTTCCGAGGTTCGCGTTGCGCAGCAATTCGGCCGAGCCGCGGATCACCGTGATCAGATTGTTGAAATCATGCGCGATGCCGCCGGTCAGCTCGCCCATCGCCTGCAGCTTCTGCGACTGGAAAAGCGCGGTGCGCGCCTCTTCCAGCTCGTCGCGCGCCCGGAGCTGCTCGGTGACGTCGCGGGTGATCTTGGCGAAGCCGATATGCGTGCCTTCCTCGTCGCGGATCGGATCGATGATGACATGGGCGAAGAAGCGGCTGCCATCCTTGCGGACCCGCCATGCCTCCTTCTCATATTTGCCGTAACGCAAAGCGGTTCGGAGCGCGCGCGCCGGCTCGCCGCTTTCGCGATCCTCGGCCGTGTAGAAAAGCGAGAAATGGCGGCCGACAATCTCCTCCGCGCGATAGCCCTTGATCGCCTCGGCGCCGGCATTCCAGTTGGAGACCCGGCCATCGGGATCGAGCAGATAGATGGCATAATCGCGCACGCCCTGGACGAGCAGGCGGAAACGCTGCTCGCTGGCGAACAAAGCCTGGTCGCGCTCGCGCTTGTCGGTGATGTCGCGGGTGATCTTGGCGAAGCCGAGGAGACGGCCCCGATCGTCGCGGATCGGATCGATCACCGCATTGGCCCAGAATCGGGAGCCGTCCTTGCGGACCCGCTCCCCTTCGGCCTCGAACCGGCCGTCGCGCTCGGCGGCCGCCAGCGCCAAGGCGGGAAGGCCGGCGGCGCGGTCCTCCTCGGTGAAGAACGAAGAGAAATGCCGGCCGACAATCTCCTCGGCCTCATAGCCCTTGAGGCGCCGCGCGCCGGGATTCCAGCTCGCGATCGTCCCGTCGGGCTCGACCATGTAGATGGCGTAATCGGTGACGGCGTTGATCAGCAGCTGAAAGCGCTGCTCCACCGCATGCGACTGCAAGCCAGTCTGATCCTCGTCGGCCATGGCCGACCAGCCCTACAGCGAAAAAGCCAGCGGGCAAGCGATGTTAGCGCCGGAACCTGCGGGCCGGGGCGGTTCTTACGAAAAGACCAGAGGAGATTTCCAATGACCAGCGAAGCCGAGATCAAAGCCCGGTTCTGGAAGGAGCTGAAGAGCGAGCGCACGATCATGATCGGCGTCGACGGCGAGCCGGGCGGCGGGATGCAGCCGATGACCGCTTTGCTCGAGGAGGAGGATTGCGGTCCCTTGTGGATCTTCACCGCGAAGGAGACCGACCTCGCCCGCTCGGTCGGCGCCGGCAAGGCGGCGCATGCCACCTTCACCGGCAAGAAGCACGATCTGTTCGCCAACATCACCGGCCGGCTGGCGCTCGATACGGACCGGGCGGTCATCGACCGGCTGTGGAATCCCTGGGTCGCCGGCTGGTTCGAGGGCGGCAAGGACGATCCCAGGCTCGCTTTGCTGCGCTTCGACGCGGACAGCGCCAAGATCTGGCTCAACGCGACCTCGCTCGGCGCGGCGATCGAGTGGCTGCTCCGCCGCGACCCCAAGGAGAGCTACAAGGACAAGGTCGCCGAAGTGGCGCTCTGAGGGCTCATTCGGGCAGCAGGCACAGGTCGACCCAAGCCGAGCCGACCAGATCGAACAGCCGCGCCGGCGCGACCTCGACCGAGGCGTTGAGCGAGCCGGCGGCGGGGTAGACCATGTCGAAATCGCGGAGCGAAACGTCGAGGTAGACGGGCAAAGGCGCGGCGAGGCCGAACGGGCAGACGCCGCCGACCGGATGGCCGGTCAGCGCCAGCGTTTCCTCGGGGCCGAGCATGCGCGGGCGGGCCCCGAACGCCTTTTTGGTCTTCCTATTGTCGAGCCGGGCATCGCCGCGCGCGACCAGCAGGAAGGTCTCGGCGCCGGCGCGGACCGCCAGAGTCTTGGCGATGCGGCCCGGCGCGACGCCGAGCGCCTCGGCCGCCGCGGCGACGGTGGCCGTGCTCTCGGCCGCCTCGATCAGCGGCAGATCGGGCGCATGAGCGGCCAGCCAGGCGCGGACGGAAGCGAGGCTCATGCCCAGGGGCTCTAGCGGCAATGCGAAAAGTCGGCCAGTTTGCAGGCGCATCGCGTGAGGAAGGACGCAGGGCATGAAGTGGCGGAGGATCGTGCTGACCGTGTTGGGCGTCGTCCTCGCGGGCGCCGCGGCGATCCTGTTCGTCGGCGACCGCCAGCGCAGCGCGGCGGCGGCCCAATGGCCGAGCGTCGAGGGGCGGATCACCGCCAGCGCGATCGATGTCCAGCAGCGTTCCGGACGGCGCAGCCGCGACCGCTACGTGCCCCGGCTGCGCTACGATTACCGCGTCGCCGGCCGAAGCTTCAGCAACGACCGCATCTGGCTGAGCGAGACCAGGAATTGGAAGACCCGCGCCGGCGCCGAAGAGGCGATCGCCGCTTTCCCGGCCGGCGCTGCCGTTCCCGTCTTCTACGACCCCGCCAATCCGGCCGATTCGGCGCTGATCGTCAAGGGCGTGGTCTGGCCGTTCGTGATCATGTTCCTGGCGGGGATCCTGGTGATCGGGCTCGGCTTCATCCCCAATCTCCGCCGGCGGCGGGGGACGGCCGGGCGTGCTTAATCCGATTTTAACGACGCTACCGTAATAACCGCAGGACGGACCCGATCCGTGGATTTCGCGACCAGCGAATGAGCATAGAGCAGAGCGGCTCCAGGACCGGAGCACGGGCGAAGACTTCCCCTCTCGCCCGCGCGGCCGCGATGTTCGAGGCGGCGGCCGGCACAGCCCGGCCGCCGCCGGCATGCTCAACCAAACCCTCCGCGAACGGCTTGCGAGCACACCAGGCCCCGCCCAGCCTCAGCCGGCGGCGGCGGCGCGTTCGATTTCGGCGATGTCGATCTTCTTCATCTTCATCATCGCCTCCATCGCCCGCCTGGCGCGCGCCCGATCGGGGTCCGCCATCAGCTCGAGCAGCCGCCGCGGCGTGATCTGCCAGGAAAAGCCCCAGCGGTCCTTGCACCAGCCGCACGCGCTCTCCGCGCCGCCATTGTCGACGATCGCCTTCCAATAGCGGTCGGTCTCTTCCTGATCCTCGGTATAGACCATGAGGCTGACCGCCTCGTTGGGCTTGAAAGTGGGCCCGCCGTTCAGGCCGACGAAGCTGTGGCCGAGGACGGTGAATTCGACCGTCAGCTCGGTCCCCTGCTTGCCGCCGGGAAAATCCATGGCCGCTTCGTGCGCGGCGCCGACATGGCTGTCGGGGAAGGTCGCGGCGTAGAATTCCGCCGCCTTGCGCGCCTCGCCATGGTCGTACCACAGGCAGGCGGTGAGCTTGTTGCCGGTCATTATCTCTCTCCTGGTAGGCGCCGGAAGGGGACAGTTACTTTCCCGAGGGCGGCGTTCGAATCGACGCCGCGGTGCGGAAAAGTAACTGTCCCCTTTTCAGCGCGTGTGTTTTCCTCAGCGGGTCGCCGAGACGAGCGCGAAATGGGCGCCCTGGGGGTCGGTGGCCTGGACGATCCAGCTGCTGTCGGGGACTTCGTGCGGGCCCATCAGCACCTTGCCGCCATTGGCGTTGATCCGCTCCACCGCGGCGTCGAGGCCGTCGACGGTGAAATAATAGCCCCAGGCGCCGACCGGCAGCTCGGCCGGCTTGTTCATCATCCCGCCGCCCTGGTCGCCGGCGGCGGCGAAGATCCGGTATTTGCCCATCGGGCCCATGTCGAGGCTGGTGGTCTCGGTCCAGCCGTAATGGGCGGCGTAGAAGGCGAAGGCCGCCTCCTCGCCATTGGCGGCGTAGAGCTCGTGCCAGCCGACATGGCCCGGGGTCATCCGCGCGACGGGCGCGGGCTCCTCCTCGCGCGGCAGCGGCGTCATGATCTCGTAGACCGCGCCGCCCGGATCGGCGACGAAGGCGAAGCGGCCGACATTGGGGATGTCGTCCGGTCCCATGATGACCGCGCCGCCGTCCTGCGCGATCCGCTTGGCCTCGGCGTCGGTGTCGGCGACGCCGATCACCCCGACCCAGGCGGGCACGGCGCCGCCCGCCTTCATCTGGTCGGTCAGCGCCATCAGCCCGGCGACGCCGCGCTCCCCGACCGACAAGATGGTGTAGCGGAAATCGAGCTCCGCCATGGTCTGATCGGCTGCGGTCCAGCCGACCACCTCCGCGTAGAAGGCCGCCGCGCCGTCCTGATCGGACGTCATCAGCTCGTACCAGATGAATTGGTCTGCCATGTCGCGGGCTCCCTAAGCGTCGAGGATGGGCGAAAAGCCGCCCCAGAACATGCGCTTGCCGTCGAACGGCATATTGTCGTGGTCGGGCTTCATGCGCTCGTCGGCCATGACCTTGGCCCAGCCGGCGTTGCGTGCTTCCTTCGACGGCCATTCGATCCACGAAAAGACGACGTTCTCGCCCGCTTCGGCCTTCACCGCGCGCTTGAAGTCGGTGACCTTGCCGTCGGGCACCTCGTCGCCCCAGGCCTCGACCACGCGGCCCGCGCCATGCTCCTTGAACACCGCCGACGCCAACGCCGCCATCGCGCGATCGGCCTCCTTGTTGCCCGCGGGCACGGGGACGACGAAGCCGTCGGCATAGCCCATCTCGCCATCCGCGCTCTCGTCGACGATCGGGGCGAAGCCGGCGACGATCACGCGCTTGCCGTCGAAGGGCATGTTGGCGCCCATCTCCTTCATGCGCGGGTCGCTCATGATCTTCTCGTTGGCGGCGTCCCTCGTGGCGCGGTCCGGATATTCGAACCAGGAGAAGACGACGACCTCGCCCTCCTCGGCCTTCACCGCGCCCTTGAAGTCGGTGACCTTGCCGTCGGGCACATCGTCGCCCCAGGCCTCGACATGGCGGGTCACGCCGAACTCCTTGAACAACGGCACGGCGTCGGCCGCCTGCTGACGATAGGCGTCCTTTTTCTCGGCCGGCACCGCCAGCACGAAACCTTCAACATAGGTCATTTGCTCTCTCCTTATCGTTAGTGCGGCCAGTCGGCAGGCGGATCGCCCGTCTGGCCTGCCCTCAGCGCTTCGAGCGCGCGGGTGAAGGCGGGCCGTGCTTCGCCACGGCCGACATAAGCGGCAAGGTTCGGATAGTCGTCGAGGATTCCCGATTTGCCCAGATTGCGAAGCACATGAACCATGAGCAGGTCGCCCGCGCTGAACCCGCCGTCCAGCCATTCGGCGGCGCCCAGCCGGGCAGACAGCTCGTCCAGCCGCTCGCGGAGACGCGCCTCGACCGAGGGAAGCCGCGCCTTCGACCAATCCTCATTGCCCTCTATAATCCTGGCCATGACCAGGTCCCAGACCACCGGCTCGACGGTGTTGAGCGCGGCGAACATCCATTCGATCGCCCTGGCCCGGCCCGCCTGGTCCTCAGGAAGCAGGCCCGGACCTTTCTCGGCAATGTGGAGCACGATCGCGCCGGATTCGAACAGGACGAGCCCGTCCTCCTCATAGGCCGGCACCTGGCCGAATGGATTGCGGGCGCGGTGCGCCGCCTCCTTCTGCTGGCCCCAGGACAGATAGCGCACGTCATAGGGCCGGCCGACCTCCTCCAGCGCCCAGCGCACGCGCATGTCGCGGACCAGGCCGCGGCCTTCGTCCGGCGCCCAATTATAGGCGGTGAGGAGAGGCTTGCTCATGTCGCGCTCCTGCCGCGCTCGCTCAGGCGTCCGCCGTTTCGGGCTGGCCCTGCGCAGTCGCGGCGGTGAAGGCCTCCATATCCATGTACATCGGCTCCCAGGTATGGCCGTCGAGATCCTCGAAGGTTCGCGAATACATGAAGCCGTAATCCTGAGGGTCGCGCGGCTCGCGGCCGCCGGCGGCGAGCGCCTTGCCGGCGATCTCGTCGACGCCGTCGCGGCTGTCGGCGGAGATCGCGATCAGCATTTGGCTGGTGCTGTGCGCGTCGGCGATCGCCTTGTCGGTGAACTGGGCGAACTTTTCATGGGTGAGCAGCATCACGTGGATCGTGTCGGAAAAGACCATGCAGGCCGCGGTCTCGTCGGTGAATTGCGGATTGTTGACCGCGCCGATCGCCTCGTAAAAGGCCTTGGCGGCAGCGAGGTCGGCGACCGGCAGGTTCACGAAAATCATCTTCGACATCGTCATTCTCCGTAACTGAGCTTGGGATACCAGTCCGTCCCGCGCCCTTCCGGCGTCCAATCGAGGATGGTCCAGAGCGGCGTCGGATCGGGCGCCAGATGCGGATCGAAGCCGGGATCGGCGGTTTCGGCGCCGCCCTCGGCCGCCCAGAACAGGCGGACCGTATCGCCGTCGCGGGTCCAGACCGTCACCGCGGCGCCCTCGCCGTCGTCGGTCAGCGCGTGAACGTCGCGGGCGAAATCGTCGCCGACGATCTGGTAGAATTTGAGGTTCCGCCAGCCGCGCTCGCGGGCGAAGGCGAGCTGGCGCGCGACGGGAGAGCGGCCGACGATCGCGATCGCGAGGCGCTGCTCGACGTCGGGCACGGGGATGTCGAGCGAGCCGACGAACGAGGTGCACATCGGGCAGGGCCGCGCCCGCTCCGGCCCGTACATCCAGAAATAGGTGAAGAGCGTGTCGTGACGGCCGAACAGATCGACGAGGCCGATCTCGTTGCCCTGCTCGTCGCGGAATCGATAATCCTTCGCGACCGGGCCGGGCGGCAGGCTCCGGCGCTGCGCCGCGACGCGCTGGATCCGGCGGCGGAGCTCGATTTCCTCGGCGAGCAAGGCGGTCCGCGCCTGCCTGTATTCGGCGCTTTCGCCAAGCCAGCGCGTCGGGAGCGCGTCGGCCATTTCGCGCGCGGGCTTCAGCGCCTCGGCGGGCGGCAATGTCGCGGTCTCGCTCATCTTCCTCTCCTCGGCTGCCCCCTGCCCCTGGCGTTGCCCGTCTTGCGAATCGGGATTTGACGCTGATGCGCGTTTTAGTTATGGAAAGCAACTATGAAGTTAGAACATCTAACTGCATCGCTGCACAGTCCGTCGCGCCGCCGCTATGAGGATGGCTGCGGGACCGCCCATGCGCTCGACCTGATCGGCGAGCGCTGGGCCCTGTTGATAATGCGCGAGCTCATGCTCGGGCCGAAGCGCTTCAGCGACATCCGGGCCGACCTGCCCGGAATCTCCGCCAACACGCTGACCCAGCGGCTGGAGGGGTTGGAAAAGGCCGGTCTGGTGGTGCGCGAGAAATTGCCGCCGCCGGCGTCCGGCCAGGTCTATGCGCTCACCGAATGGGGCTATCAGGCCAAGCCGGTGATGGGCGCGCTCGGCCGCTGGGCGACGCGCTCGCCGGGCCACGACCCGCGCCAGCATTTCAGCGCGGTCTCGCTGATCCTGTCCTTCCAGGCGATGAACCAGCCGGCGATCACCGGCGCGATCGAGGCGGTGATCGGCTTCCGGCTCGGCCGCGAAACCTATGTCGTCAGGGTGAAGGACGGCGCGATCGACGCGGCGCGCGGCGACCCCGAGGGCGCCGACCTCACCTTCACCGGCGCGCCCGCCGCGGTGGCGGCGGCGGTCTATGGCGGCGTGCCGCTCGCGGCGCTGGAGGCGGAGGGCCTGCTCAGGATCGAGGGCGACCGCGCGCTCGCCGAGCGCTTCGTCACCCTCTTCCCGCTGCCGCCCAAGGCTCATATGCCGGGCTGAACCCCCTCGGCGGGGGCCGGCGCCAGGATGCGGCCGGCGACCGAGCGGACGACGATGAGGCCGATCGCGCCCGCGCCGACGAGGCCGGCATGCATCAGCCAGAACCGGCCGGGCTCCATCGATTCGAGGAAGCCGCCGAGCCTGCCGATCAGCATGTTGCAGGCGAAAAGGTGGATATAATAAACCCCGATCATCGTCCCGGCGACGGCCCGCGGCGAGGCGCGCGAATAGAGCGCGAGGCCGACCGGGAAGACGTTGGCGAAGCCGATGCTGTTGATGATGTGGAAGGCGAAGCCCCAGCCGATCCCGGTCTTCTGCCCGCTCGCCGCCGCCTGCCAGGAGGCCAGAGCGAGCATCAACGGCGCGAGCGCGGAGATCGCCACGCCGATGGTGAGCTTGGTGATCTCATTGGGCTCGCGCCGCCGCGTCGCCCACCAGCGCCAGAACAGCAGCGACCCCAAGATCGCCGCCGTCGAGATGAAGGCGTCCAGCGAGACCAGCCAGGTGACCGGCATCGACTGGCCGAAGAAGACGAGATCGTAATTGCTCCGCCCCCAGATCAGATAGGCGTTGAAGATCTGCTGGTTGCCGACCGCCGAGAGGATCAACAGCGGCAGCAGCAGGACGAGCACCAGGACCTTCTTGCCGTCGCCCTTGACCAGCGGCGGGGGCGGCGCCTGCGCCGCGCCGCGCGCCGCCGTCGCTCCGTCCGGCAGCCAGCGCCGTCCCCACAGATAGACGGCGAGGCCGATCAACATGCCCATCCCCGCCGCGCCGAAGCCCCAATGGAAGGCGACCTTCTCGCCGAGCGTGCCGCAGACGAGCGGCGAGACGATGACGGCGATGTTCACCGAGAGCAGGAAGATCTGGAAGGCGGAGGCGCGGCGGGCGTCGTCCGGCCCGTAAAGCTCGCCGACCTGGGTCGCGATATTGCCCTTGAAGCAGCCGACGCCGAGCAACAGGCAGAGCAAGGCGATCAGGAAGCTGAAATCGAAGGCCATCAGGAAATGCCCCGCGGCCATTAAGAGGGCGCCGATGGTGATGGTGCGGGTGCGGCCGAGCCAGCGATCGGCGATGAAGCCGCCGGCGATCGGGGTCAGATAGACGAGGCCCGCATAGAGGCCGAAGATGACCGAGCCGAGCGCCTGCGCCGACAAGGGCCCGTAGACCCATTCGATCGCCGCGCGGAATGGCCCGAAGCCCGCGACATTCTCGACATGGCCGGGCAGCAGCAGCTGATTGGCCATGTAGAGAACGAGCAGCGCCTGCATGCCGTAATAAGAGAAGCGCTCCCATCCTTCCGCGAAGGCGAGGAAGCCGAGCCCCTTGGGATGGCCGAGAAAGGCGCGGTCGGAGCGGTCGGGCGCGGCGGCGATGCCGGACGTGGCTTCGGGGACGGTCATTCGGCGCCTTTCCCTGCAGCGACCGGGCAAGGCCTAGCGCGGATCGACCGGGGCCGGCGGCTTTTCGACGAACGGCCATAGGCCGGGACGAAAGCCGGCGATAGGGTGGCGCAAAAGGGGAGACCATGATGCGCCTTGCTTTTCCGATCGCGGCCGCCCTCGCGATGGCCGCGGCCATGCCCGCCGCCGCCGCGCCGGCCGACGATTTCCGCGCCCTGCTCGAGGAGCATTACCGCTGGCTGCTGAGCAATGCTCCGGTCTATGCGACCGCGCTCGGCGTGCGCGATTATGACGACCGCATCCAGGACCTCTCGCCCGAGGCGCGCCAGCGCGAGCGCCGGGAGGCCGAGGCGTTTCTCGCCCGCGTCGACCGCATTCCGGCGGCGCAGCTCGCGCCCGCCGACCGGGTCACAAGAAGCATCCTTCGCCGCTCGCTGGCCGAAGCGATCGAGGCCGACGATTTCGGCCAGCGCGACATGCTGTTCACCACCTATGACGGCTGGCACCAGAATTTCGCCGGCATGGCCCGCAACCTGCCCTTCCGCACCCGCGCCGATTACGAAAGCTATCTGACCCGGATCGCGCAATATCCGCGGCTCAACGATCAGGCGCTGGCGATCACCCGCAACGCGGTGCGCGGCGGCTACGTGCTGCCCTGCTCGGTGCTCGGCGGCCACGAGCGCAGCATCTCCGGCGTGATCGCCGAGGATCCGGCCCGGTCGCGCTTCTACGAGCCCTTCGCCGGCGCCCGCCCCGCTGCGATCCCCGAAGCGGACTGGACCCAGCTCCAGGCCCGCGCGCGGCGGACGATCACCGACGTGCTCAACCCTGCCTATCGGCGCCATCTCGATTTCTACCGGACCGAATATCTGCCGCATTGCGCGCGCAGCGACAGCGTCTCGGCGCAGCCGAACGGGGCACGTTTTTATGCTTTCCAGGTGCGGCTCCAGACCACCACGGACCTGACGCCGCAGCAGATCCACGACATCGGCCTCAGGGAAGTCGCCCGCATCCGCGCCGAGATGGACGCGGTCGCCCGCGCGGCCGGCTTCCCGAGCCGCGAAGCCTATATCCAGGAGCTGCGCACCAATCCGCGCTTTTACGCCACCGAGCCCGAGCAGCTGATGCGCGAGACCGCGCGCGTGCTGAAGACGATCGATGGCCAACTGCCCGCTTATTTCGCGACTTTGCCGCGGCTCAGCTACGGCATCCGCGAGATTCCCGCCGAGACCGCCGAAGGCACCACCACCGCTTATTACAATCAGGGCGCGCCCGAGAGCGGCATCGCCGGCACCTATTACGTCAACACCTCCAAGCTCAACCAGCGCCCCTTGTGGGAAATCCCGGCGCTCAGCCTGCACGAGGCGGTCCCCGGCCACCATCTCCAGATCGCGCTGCAGCAGGAGATGGACATCGCTCCGTTCCGGCGGAACTTCGCCTTCTTCACCGCCTTCACCGAAGGCTGGGGCCTCTACGCCGAGAGCCTGGGCGGGCCGATGGGACTCTACAATACGCCCGAGCGGCGGATGGGCGAACTCTCCTACCAGATGTGGCGCGCCACCCGGCTGGTGGTCGATACCGGCATCCACGCCTTCGGCTGGGACAAGGCCCGGGCGATCGCCTTCATGACCGAGAATACGGCGCTCTCCGCGGCCAATATCGAGGCCGAAGTGAACCGCTACATCAGCTGGCCGGGCCAGGCTTTGGGCTACATGATCGGGCGGCTGAAGATCCTGGAGCTGCGCGCGCGCGCCGAAACGGCTTTGGGCGCGCGCTTCGATCAGCGCCGCTTCCACGACGCGGTGCTCAGGAACGGCTCGGTGCCGCTCGACGTGCTCGAAAGCCAGATCGACGAATGGATCGCGGCGGAGCGGGCGCGCCCCTGAATCCTTCCCCGCCGGGGAACGAGGATTTACCCCGCGCTGAGGCTCCGCTGGGCGGCGCGCCACAGGCGGCCCGCCCGCGCCTTCAGGCCGCGCCGCGCGCGGGAGCGGTCGGGCGTCGGCAGCAGGCTCGGATCGGCGGCGCGGGCGGCGCGCGCCTCCTCGGCATAGAGCCTGAGATTGTCCGGCCGGCCGGGGCGCAGGCGCAGCCCCTCGCGGCCGCGCAGCATGTCCTCGGCGGTGCTGAGCGCGCGCACCAGATCGTCCTCGCTGAACGGCTTGACCAGGCAGCCGAGCGCCAGGTCCGGCATCGGGAAGCTCGGCGCCATGCCGGTGGTGAACAGGCACAGGACGCCGAGATCGTGCAGCTTCACCGCCACCGAAAAGCCGGTCGTGTCGTTGGCGAGCTGGAGATCGATCAGGGCGAGATCCGGCAGCCGCTCCTCGACCGCGGCGAGCGCCGAGGCGCTGTCCTCGGCGACCGCGGTGACGCTGTACATCGGGTTCAGCTCGACGAGATGCTTGAGCGTCTGGGCGAACAGCGGCTCGTCCTCGACGATCAATATGCTCAACATAGCGGCTACCTCCCCGCAACCGTTTCGATTCTTTACCGAAAAGGATGAGAAAGGAATCCCAAAGCGGGCGATTTGCGGCGAGTGATTCCGGGAGCGCGGCGAAGCGATCAGATTCGCATCATTCCTTCGAGGACCGTCACGCATCGTCCGCCCAGAATGACCCGATCGCCGTCGAGCCGGCCGGTGAGGTGGCCGCCGCGGCGGCTCGCCTGGAAACAGGTGAGAGCGTCCTTGCCGAGACGCTCGGCCCAGTAGGGAACGCTGATGCAATGGGCCGAGCCGGTGACCGGGTCTTCGTCGATGCCGGCGCCGGCGGCGAAGACGCGGCTGACCATGTCGGTCGCGTCGCCGGGCGCGGTGACGATGGTGAGGATGTCGCCCTGCGCGGCCAAAGCGCGGAAATCGGGCCGGACGGCGAGCACCTCGGCTTCGCTGTCTAGGACGATCAGCGCGTAGCGGCCGGAATGCCAGAGCGTCTCTCGCGCGTCGCATCCCAGGGCGGCGAGCACTTCGGGCAGCGGCCTGGGCTCGGCCTTCCACGCCGGCAGCGACATCGCATAGCCGTCGCCCTCGCGCGCCACTTCGAGCGTCCCCGCCCGGCGGGTGCGGAAGCGGATGCGGTCGCGCTCGCCGATCAGGACGTGCCCGCTGGCGAGCGTGGCGTGGCCGCAGAGCACGACCTCGACGGCCGGCGTGAACCAGCGCAGCTCGTAATCCGCATCGCCGTCCTCCGCGGGAATGGTGAAGGCGGTCTCGCTGAGATTATTCTCCTCCGCGATCGCCTGGAGCACGTCGTCGGGCAGCCATTGGTCGAGCGGCATCACCGCCGCCGGATTGCCCGTGAACGGCCGGTCGGCGAAGGCATCGACCTGGACGAGGCGGAGCTCGGTCATTCGCTGATTTCCTTGGTGAGGTCGGTCTCGACGAGGTCATTGCCCGGGCAATCGACGCGGCCTTCGGGATCGAGGTGGATGAGCACCTCGCAGCCCGGGAATTCGGCCTTGAGCCCGCTTTCGATCTCCTCGATCACCTCATGGGCGGCGGCGACGGTCATCTTGGGATCGACCCAGATGTGGAACTGGGCGAATTCGTGGGTGCCGCTGGAGCGGGTGCGCAGATCGTGGATGCCGCGGCCGGCGGCATGGCGGGCGGCCACCTCGACGAAGCGGCGGCGCTTCTCGATCGGCCATTCGCGGTCCATCAACTGATCGAGCGCGTGACTGGAGGAGGACCAGGCGCCCCACAAGAGCCAGAGCGCGATGACGATGCCGAAGACCGGGTCGGCGCCGGTGACGTTGAGATATTGGTCGAGGATCAAAGCCGCGATCACCGAGACGTTGAGCAAGAGGTCGCTCTGATAATGGAGCAGATCGGTGCGGATCGCGACCGAGCCGGTGCGGCGGATCACCGAGCGCTGATAGGCGATCAGGCCCAGAGTGGCCGCGATCGCCACCACCGAGACGGCGATGCCATATTCGGCATGGGCGGTGCGGTCGCCCTCGAGCAAGCGGGCGACGGCGCGCCAGCCGATGGCGAGCGCCGAAATGGTGATGATGACGACCTGGACGAGGGCGGCGAGCGCCTCCGCCTTGCCGTGGCCGAAGCGGTGATTGTGGTCGGCCGGGCGCGCGGCGACGCGGACTCCGAACAGGGTGACGAGGGAAGCGAGCAGATCGAGGCTGGTGTCGGCGAGCGAGCCAAGCATCGCCACCGAGCCGGTCTCGAGCGCGGCATAGGCTTTGAGCGCGAGCAGGAAGAGCGCAGTGCAGACGCTCGCCAGCGCCGCTCGCGTGGTCAGCGAAGAACGGTGATGATGATGGTGTTGATGGCCGCCGCTCATGGGTAGAGCAGGCCTTCGCTCCAGCCGTCTTCGGTTAAGGTGAACAGGCGGCGCTCGTGCAGCCGGTGCGGCCGATCGGTCCAGAATTCGATCCGGTCGGGGACGAGCCGGTAGCCCCGCCAATAGTCAGGGCGGGCAACGTCCCTGCCCTCGTGTTCGGCGACGACCTGTGCGTAGCGGGCCTCGAAGGCGGCGCGGCTGGCGAGCGGGCGCGACTGGTCCGACGCCCAGGCGCCGAGCCGCGCGTCGCGCGAGCGGGTGGCGAAATAGGCGTCCGCCTCGGCCTCGCCGGTCGGCTCGATCCGCCCTTCGATGCGGACCTGGCGGCGCAGCGACTTCCAGTGGAAGGCCAGGGCCGCGCGCGGATTGGCCGCGATCTCGCCGCCCTTGCGGCTCTCTTCATTGGTGTAGAAGGCGAAACCGCGCGCGTCATGGCCCTTGAGCAGCACCATCCGCACCGAGGGCCGGCCGTCGGCGCCGGCGGTGGCGAGCGCCATCGCCTCGGGGTCGTTCGGCTCGGCCGCGCGCGCCTCGGCGAACCACTCTTCGAACAGCTGATGCGGGTCGGCGGCCATCGCCCTTTCCTACAAGGCCCGGCCGCGCCGGCACAAGCGCCTTGCACCCCCGGGGAACATGGCCCATCTCCCCCTCTGCCGCAGAGCGTGGAGAGGAATGGCGGGCCATGGCCGATCTTTATTCGCAGCTGAACGTCGCCCGGGGCGCGGACGAGGCCGAGATCAAGAAAGCCTATCGCAAGCTCGCCAAGGAGCTTCATCCCGACAAGAACAAGGACAATCCCAAGGCGACCGAGCGCTTCTCCAAGGTGACTCAGGCCTATGACATCCTGACCGACAAGGACAAGCGCGCCCAATATGACCGCGGCGAGATCGACGACGAGGGCAATCCCAGGATGCCGTTCGGCTTCGACGGCCGCGGCGCGCATCCCGGCGGCGGGCGCGGCGGCTTTCGCGGGCCCAATGGCGAGCCGTTCGAATATGGCGGCGACGCCGAGGGCATTTCGGACCTGTTCGAGGGGCTGTTCAGCGGCGCCGGCCGGCGCGGCAGGAGCGGCGGCGGTCCGTTCAGCGGCTTCGGCCGGCGCCCGCAGCGCCCGCAAAAGGGCGCCGACGTCGCCTACCGGCTCGACGTGCCGTTCGAGGACGCCGCCCGGCTCGCCGGCCAGCGGGTGACGCTGTCGAGCGGCAAGACGCTCGACATCAAGCTGCCGCCCGGGGTCGAGGACGGCACCAGGATCCGCCTCGCCGGGCAGGGCCAGGAGGGCCCCGCCGGCAATGGCGACGCGATCGTCACCATCCAGGTCAAGCCGCACCGCTTCTTCCGCCGCGAGGGCGACAATATCCGGCTCGATCTGCCGATCGCGATCGACGAGGCGGTGCTCGGCGGCAAGGTGCGCGTGCCGACCGTGGACGGGCCGGTGATGCTCAGCGTGCCCAAGGGATCGAGCGCGGGCAAGGTGCTTCGGCTCAAGGGCAAGGGCTTCGCCGCCAGGACCGGCCAGCGCGGCGACCAGCTCGTCACCCTGATGGTCGAAGTGCCCGACGATCCCGATCTCGCCAGCTTCTTCGAGAATTGGCCCGGGCGGGGCAAAGGCAACCCAAGAGCCAGCCTGGGCGTCTAGCCTGACGTGCGCGAAATTTCCCCCGAATCGCCGGAAGCCAGGCGCAAGGAGCTTGCCAGGGCCAAGGCGCATCCGGGGCGGTTCCGCGACAGGATCCGGCGCGGCACCCGGCCCTGGGAGGTGATCAAGCGGATCGCGGTCGGCGTCTATTCGGACGGCTTCATCCACGCCGGCAATCTCGCTTACCTCGCTTTGCTCTCGCTGTTTCCGTTCGTGATCGTCGCCGCCGCCCTGGCGCGGCTGGCCGGCCAGGGGGAAGAGGGGATGGCCGCGGCCAACGCCCTGCTCGTCACCATGCCGCCCGACGTCGCCGACGTGCTCAGGAAACCGATCGGCGACGTGCTCCAGGCGCGGAACGGCAATTTGCTCTGGCTCGGCGCCCTGGTCGGCCTGTGGACCGCGGCGAGCTTCATCGAGACGATCCGCGACATCATCCGCCGCGCCTACGGGGTCAGCTACAGCCGCCCGTTCTGGGAATATCGGCTCTTCTCGATCGGCATCATCATCCTGGCCGTGGTCGCGGCGATGATCGCGTTCAGCGCTTCGATCCTGCTCTCGGGCGCGCAGAAATTCCTGGTCGATTGGGTGCCGGGCGCCGCCGACGTCGTCGGGCTGCTGACCCTGCTGCAGGTGGCGCCCGCTTTGGTGCTGTTCGTCTCGCTCTATCTGCTCTTCTACATCCTGACGCCGAAACGCTATCGCGGGCGGAGCTGCCGCAAATGGCCGGGCGCGGCCTTCGTCGCGCTCTGGTGGGTGGCGACGACGGCCTTGCTGCCCGCCCTGCTGTCGAGCCTCGGCGGCTACGACACCACTTATGGCAGCCTCGCCGGCGTGATGATCGCCCTGATTTTCTTCTTCGTTATCGGGCTCGGCTTGGTTATCGGCGCGGAGCTCAATGCGGCGCTCGCCGAGACCCCGCGGCCCACGGCTGAAGACGTGGTCGCCGTGGTCCAGGAAGAAGTCGCCAAAGAAGCCGTGCATAGGGCTGAAGAAGGGGCCATGCTCGCGGAGGACATTGCCGCGGCGAGGGCCGAAGGGGAGGATGAATGACCGGCTTGATGGAGGGGAAAAGGGGCCTGATCATGGGCCTCGCCAACGACCGTTCGCTGGCCTGGGGAATCGCCCAGGCGCTGTCCGCGCAGGGCGCCGAGCTCGCTTTCTCCTACCAGGGCGAGACGATGGAGAAGCGCGTGCGCCCGCTCGCCGAGCGGCTGGGCGCCGCCTTCCTGATCGATTGCGACGTCTCCGACATGGCCAATCTCGACAATACGTTCGCGGTGCTGAAGGAGCGCTGGGAGACGATCGACTTCCTCGTCCACGCCATCGGCTTTTCCGACAAGAACGAGCTGCGCGGCCAGTTCGTCGACACCAGCCTCGACAATTTCCTGACGACAATGAACATCTCCGCCTACAGCTTCGTCGCCGTCGCCCAGCGGGCGCGGCCGATGATGGCCGGGGGCGGCGCGCTGCTCACCCTCTCTTATTACGGCGCCGAAAAGGTGATCCCGCATTACAACGTGATGGGCGTCGCCAAGGCGGCGCTGGAGACCAGCGTCAAATATCTGGCGATGGACCTGGGGCCCGAGAAGATCCGGGTCAACGCCATCTCCGCCGGCCCGATCAAGACGCTGGCGGCGAGCGGCATCGGCGACTTCCGCTACATCATGAAGTGGAACGAATATAACAGCCCCTTGCGGCGCAACGTCACCATCGAGGATGTCGGCGGCGCCGCCCTCTATCTCCTCTCCGACCTCGCCTCCGGCGTCACCGGCGAGATCCACCATGTCGACGCCGGCTATAACGTGATCGGCATGAAGGCGGAGGACGCGCCGGACATCGCGACGACATGATCGTCCGGGCCTCGATGCTTGCCGCTATGCTCGCCCAGATCGGCGCTCAGCCGGCGACCGCACAGCCCGTGCCGGAAGGCGTGCATCGACCCGGCACCGGCCGGCCGACGCTCTGCGGCTCGACCGCCCGGACCGTCGCCGCGCTCCAGGCCGAGCTTGCCGGCCGGCTGCCGCCCCTGGCGGGCAGCGACCGCTATATCGCCTTCGAGGACGCGCCGAACCTGCGCATCTGGACCTTCACCACGGCGGCCCATCCCGCCCATCCGGCGGTGGCGTGCCGGACGCTGATCCAGCGTTCGGACGGCGGCTTCGAAGTCGGAACGGAAATATATTGCTTCTCGGGCCGGGAAAATTGCGACGGCGTGTATCGCGAATTCGAAGAGCTCAACGCGCAGGTTCGAAGGGAAATGGAGCGGGTGAATGCTCCGCCCGGCCGAGCCCAGTGACGCGGCGGCGATCCGCCGCGTCCTCATGGCCGCCTTCCCGACCGCCGCCGAAGCCGATCTTGTCGAGTACCTGACCAGGGACGGCGATGCGATCGTATCGCTGGTTGCCGAACGCGAAGGCGAGGTGATCGGTCACCTCTTGCTGAGCCGGATGCGTGTCTCCGGCGCCTGGCGCGCGGTCGGGCTGGGGCCGGTCGGCGTGATCCCCGGATTCCGGGGCGGCGGCATCGGCGCGGGCCTGACCGAGGCGGCGCTGGCCATCGCGCGGGCGACTGGCGAGGATCTTGTCTTCGTGCTCGGCGAGCCCGATTATTACCGGCGGTTCGGCTTCTCGGCCGAGACCGCCGCGCCCTTCGCCTCGCCTTATGCCGGGCCCTATTTCATGGCGCTGGCGCTGCGCCCCGGTGTCGCGCTGCCGGCCGCGGGCGAAGCGGCCTATGCCCGCGCTTTCTCGGATCTGTCCGACTAGCGCCCGAGCATCGGCGCATAAGGCAGGCGGCGGGCGTCGCGGGCGATGGCCTCCATCGCCGGGTCGCGGCCGGCGCGGAAATCGGCGTAAAGCAGCGGCGTCGCGATGTCGGGCTGGAGGCCGGTCACTCTTATCGGATGGTCGCGGATCGAGGCGTGGCAATCGGCTTGCGGGCAGCCGGTCATGTAATTGTGGCGCTCGGTGGCGTAGAGCATCATGCCGTCCAGGCCGGGCAGCCGCATGATATCCCCTTCCGCCCAGAATTCGAGCCGGTCGCCGATCGGCTCGCCGACGATGACGAGCCGGTCGCCCGCCGCCTGGCGCAGATAGCCGAGGCTCGAAATGGCGGCCGAGAAGGTGCGCCCCGAGGTGATCGCATAGATTCGGCCGCCCTGCGCCAGGCCAGGCAGCGCCTGCATGAAAGCGCGGGTGATGTTGAGGTTGCCGCCCATGTTGAACCTGAGGTCGACGATGATGTTGCGCGGGCGCCGCGCCCGCAATTCGGCGAGCGTGCTCTCGAGAAAGGCGTCGATATGGAGGCCGCCCGTGGCCTTGAGCTGGACGAAAGCGGCGTCGATCCGGGGCAGGAAAGCGAGGCGGAAGCTCTCCCCGGGCTCGCGCAGATAGAGCGGGCGCGCGGCGGGCGGCAGCATCGCCGCCGCCTCGATCAGCATCGGCGTCCCGGTGAAGGCGGCTTCGGCTGGATAGGGGGAGAGCGCGGCGGCGACCAGCACCTGCTCGGGCGGCCCGCGGCGGCGCGGCGCCAGGCTGTATTCGACCAGCTCGGGATCGGTGCCGAAGCCCGCCGCCACGAGCAAAGCCGGAAGCTCCATGAACAAGGTCACGAACTGGTCCCGGAAGCCGGGTTCGCCGCCTTGGTAGCGCGCATAAGCGGCGCGGATCTCCCGCCAGTCGTGGCCGTTGATCCGGAGCAGCTTGCGGCCGAGCAGCCGCCTGCGGTCCGGCAGCGTCGCGACGACGTAGAGGCCGTCGGCGAACAGGCCGAGCCGCACCGGGCTGCGCTTGTAGCGCGACGCCCATTGCGGCGGCAGCAGCGCGCTGTGGCCGTTGTCGGAGAGCGCGGCGATATGCGCGACCTCGAGCTCGAAACGGGCGGGATCGCCGGTCAGGCCGGGCAGCAAAGCGAGCCGGCGCAGCGCCTCGGCCCGGCCCGCCGGGGTGTAGGCGCGGTTGCGCGCGATATAATTGCGGACGGCCGCGACGTCCTCCGGCCCGGGCGCCGCCGCGGCCCGCACCGGCGCCATCGCCACCAGGGGCAGCGAGATGCTGGCTAAAACGAGCAGGATTTGCTTCAACGGCGGCATGCGCTCTCCCCTGCCCCCGTGCTATCCGTCCAAGACAGGCGCGCCAAGGGGATGAGCGTCAACGCCTTCGGCCGCCTGTTCCGTTTCGCGACGTGGGGCGAGAGCCACGGTCCCGCGATCGGCGCCTTGATCGACGGCTGCCCGCCCGGCCTCGCGCTGGCCGAGGCGGATATCCAGCGCTGGCTCGATTTGCGGCGGCCCGGCGCGAGCGCGCTCACCTCCGCGCGCGCCGAGCCGGACCGGGTGCGGATCCTGTCCGGCGTCTATCAGGGCCGGACGACGGGGACGCCGATCAGCCTGATCATCGACAATGTCGATGCGCGGCCGGGCGATTATCCGGCCGATGCGCCCTACCGGCCCGGCCATGCCGATCGCGCCTACGACTTGAAATACGGCCTGCGCGACCCGCGCGGCGGCGGCCGCGCCTCGGCGCGCGAGACCGCGGCGCGGGTCGCCGCAGGCGCGGTGGCGCGGCTGGTCGTCCCCGAAGTGACGATCGCGGCGCGCGTGACCGAGATTGGCGGCGACCCGGAAGAGGCGAATTGGCCAGGGCTGATCGACGAGGCCCGCGCCGCCGGCAGCTCGCTCGGCGGCATCGTCGAGTGCGTCGCGACCGGCGTGCCGGCCGGCTGGGGCGCGCCCGTCTACGCCAGGCTCGACGCCGAGCTGGCCGCGGCGATGATGTCGATCAACGCCGTCAAGGGCGTCGAGATCGGCGCCGGCTTCGCGGCGGCGCGCGCGCGCGGCGAGGACAATGCCGGGCCGGACTTTGCCGGCGGCGTCACCGGCGGGATCGCGACCGGCGCGCCGATCGTGCTGCGCGCCGCCTTCAAGCCGCCGTCGTCGATCGCCGCGCTCGGCGTCGAGGGCCGCCACGACCCCTGCGTCGCCCTGCGCGCCGCGCCGGTGGTCGAGGCGATGACGGCCTTGGTGCTGGCCGACCACAAATTGCTGCACCGGGCGCAATGCGGCGGGGACGGGTGAGATGATCCGGCGCCTCCTCGTCCACGGCCGCGTGCAGGGCGTCTGGTATCGCGGCTGGGCCGTCGATACGGCGCGCGCGCTCGGCCTCGACGGCTGGGTCCGCAACCGCCGCGACGGCAGCGTCGAGATTCTGGCCTCGGGGTCCGACGAGGCCGTGGCCCTCTTCACCGAACGCTGCGGCCGGGGCCCGGCGGCGGCCCGCGTCGACCGGATCCACGTCGAGGAAACGGACGAGGCGGCGCCAACCGGCTTCGAACAGCGGCCGACGGCCTAGATCATCGATCCGCGAAGGGATCGCGGACGAGGATCGTGTCGTCGCGTTCCGGGCTGGTCGAGACCAGGGCGACCGGACAGGCGATCAGCTCCTCGATGCGGCGGATATATTTGATCGCCTGGGCCGGCAGGTGGCGCCAGCTGCGCGCGCCGGCGGTGGATTCGGACCAGCCGGGCATGGCCTCGTAGACCGGCTCGACCGCGGCCTGATCGGCGGCATGGGCCGGGAAGTGATCGAGCGCCTGCCCGTGCAGCCTATAGCCCGTGCAGATGCGGATCTCGTCGAGGCCGTCGAGCACGTCCAACTTGGTGAGCGCGATGCCGGTGACGCCCGAGACGGCGCAGGACTGGCGCACCAGCACCGCGTCGAACCAGCCGCAGCGGCGCTTGCGCCCCGTCACCGTGCCGAACTCGCGGCCGCGCTCGCCCAGGCGCTGGCCGACCTCGTCGTCGAGCTCGGTCGGGAACGGGCCGGAGCCGACCCGCGTCGTATAGGCCTTGACGATGCCGAGCACGAAGCCCGCCGCCGAGGGACCGAGCCCGGTGCCGGCCGCCGCGGTGCCGGCGACGGTGTTGGACGAGGTCACGAACGGATAGGTGCCGTGATCGACGTCGAGCAGCACGCCCTGCGCGCCCTCGAACAAGATCCGCCGGCCGCGCAGCCGCGCCTCGTTGAGCGTTATCCAGACCGGCCGGGCGAAGCGCAGCACGAAATCGCCGATCTGCCTGAGGTCGCGCACCAGCCGGCCGCGGTCGATGCCCTTCTTGCCGAAGCCGGCGCGCAGCGCGTCGTGATGGGCGCAGATGCGGTCGAGCTGCGGCCCGAGGCTGTCGAGATGGGCGAGGTCGCAGACCCGGATCGCGCGGCGGCCGACCTTGTCCTCATAGGCCGGGCCGATGCCGCGCCGGGTGGTGCCGATCTTGCCCGCGCCCGACGCATCCTCGCGCAGCGCGTCGAGATCGCGGTGGAAGGGCAGGATGAGCGGGCAGGTGTCGGCGATCTGCAGATTTTCGGGCGTGACCGCGACGCCCTGCGCGGTCAGCCGCTCGACCTCGTCCCTGAACGCCCAGGGATCGAGCACGACTCCGTTGCCGATCACCGAGAGCGTGCCGCGCACGATACCGGAGGGAAGCAAAGAGAGCTTGTAGGTGGTCTCGCCGACGACCAGCGTGTGCCCGGCATTGTGGCCGCCCTGGAAGCGCGCCACCACGTCGGCGCGGCTCGCCAGCCAGTCGACGATCTTGCCCTTGCCCTCGTCGCCCCACTGGCCGCCGATCACGGTGACGTTCGCCAAAGCCTGCCCATTTCCGCCAAAGCCTGCCCCCTTTCCGAAAGAGGACGCCCGCCTCTACGCAGGCCCGCCGTCGCCGTCCAGCCACGCCTCGCCGCGTCCGAACCTAAGCTGACCGAAACGTTGTTTCAGGTTCATGAAACTCCCTGCACCGGGCACGCGTTGAGGGAACTGAAGTTTCCATGAAAGGGAGAGAAGACATGCGTAACCTGATGCTTGCCGCCGCCGCCGCGGCCGTGGCCATACCGGTCACCTTCGTGGCGCCGACCACCACCGGCATCGCCGAGGCGCAGCGGCGCAGCGATGGCTATTATAACGGCCGCGTCTGGCGCGACCGCCAGGGCCGCTATCGCTGCCGCCGCTCCAACGGCACCACCGGCCTGCTCATCGGCGGCGCCGCCGGCGCGCTGGCCGGCCGGGCCATCGACGGTGGCCGCAACCGCACCACCGGTACCGTGGTGGGCGCAGTCGCCGGCGCGCTGGTCGGCCGCGAAATCCAGCGGAACAGCAGAAGCGGTCGCCGCTGCCGCTAACGGTCTCCGAAACGAAAAGCGGGCCGCTTCCCTTAAGGAGGCGGCCCGCTTTTTCGTGCGCGTGACGGAGGCCCGCTCAGCCGGCTTTCGGGCTGGCCTCGGGCTTGCGCGCCGGCTTTGCCTTGCGCGGCGCCGCGGCCTTGCGGGCCGGCTTGGCGGCGGCCGCGGCTTTCGCCGCCGCGGGCTTGGCCGTCTTCCTGGCGGCAGGCTTGCGCGCCTTTGCTGGCGCGCCGGCCTTGGCCGGAGCCTTGCGTGCCGGGGCCTTGCGCGCGGGCGCGGGCGATGCCGCCGCTGCCGGCGCTTCGGCCGTGTCGACCTCGCCCATCATCCGGCGCACCGCCTCGGTCGCCGCGTTGATCATCGCCGCGCCGATCTTGTTGGCGCTGTCGGCGGCGGCGTCGGCCGCGGCTTCGGCGGCCTCGCGCGCATTCTTGGCGCCGCGCTTGGCGCTGTCGCGGACATTCTTGTTGGCGGCCAATGCGGCGGCGGCGGTGACGAGGCCGGCGGCGAGCAGGCTGCGCGCGACCGGATTGCGGGCGAGCTCGGCGGCGCGCCGGCCCGCTTCGCGCAAGGCGTCGGGGATCATGTCGGCCGCGGAGCGCCCGCCCGAGCCTTCATTCCCCCCGCCAGAGGATTTCTTTGCCATGATCGTGTCTCCGGTTGGTCGTATCTGAAGCGTAACAGACCCATGAGCGCGCGAACAGTTCCGCGCCCGGGGCGATCCTCAGGCCTCGTCGCGCCCGGTCGGGTAGCTTTCGCCGTCGGGCGCGACCGCGTCTCCGGCGGAGCGGGCCGCTGCTTCTTCGTCGTCGCCCGTGCCTTTCTCGCGGCGCAGATGCTCGGGGAGCGCGCCGGTCCGCGCCTCGTCGCTGGCCGGCAGCGGATGGCCCTGCCCGGCTTCGTCACGCTCCGTCGCCATGTTCGCTCTCCCGGGCCTGCCTGTCCCCGGACAAGCGAAAGGCCGCCGGTATGGTTCCCGACGGCCCTTCGACATGGTCAGCGGCCGGAAGCCGACTGCCCGGAAGCTTCTGGAAAGTTTAGGCTTCCAGCTCCCGAACGGACTTGACCGACCCCTCTGCTGAACCATGAGACATCGGATCACCTCCTTTCGCATTGTTGATGGCAAAATGAGGATGAATCATCGCGATTCGGCACGCAAGACTTGTTTTGATCTTTTTCCACGTTAATCTTCCCGCTTCGCGCGCCGTTCCGCACCGCCCGACATGCCACCCTTTCCCCTTGGAAACACAGGTGATATCAGGCCCTTGCAGCCCGCCAGGGGAGGCGCGGCGAGCTCCGCGTGCGGAGCCGTCAGGGAAAGGGGCAAAATATGAAAATTTTCCATGCCGCCGCGCTGGCCGCGGCTCTGGGGCTCGCCGCCTGCGGTCCGAAGCCGGTCGACGTCATCCAGCCGGTCTCGGCTTCGATCCGCAATGCCAGCATGGTCAACGAGGTCGACGTCCGCCTGAGCCCCCTGGCCGCGGACCTGATGGCCAAGTTCGACCGGAAGGCGCAGGAGAAAAGGGCGGAGGCGGGCCTCGCGCCCGTCGACCCGACGGCGGAACCGGCCGAGGGCGTTTCGCGCGACGAATGGTCGACCCTGCCGTTCGCTCAAATGCTCGAGCTCATGGTGAAGGACGTCACCCGCGAGCGGGGCCTCACCTCCGGCCGCCCGCTTCGCCTCGATGTCGAGATCGACACCCTCAAGACGGCCAATGCCGGAATGACCATCCTCGTCGGGAGCAGCGATCAGCTGGCCGGTACCGTGCGGGTGCTCGACGCCGCTTCGGGCGAGAAGCTGGGCGAATATTATATCGACGTGATCAATAGCCATAGCGGCCTGCTCGGCCTCGCCCTTCGCGGCGGCGGCGTACGCGAGAAGCTGGCGGGGGAATTTGCCGACCATATCGCGCATCAGCTCGCGGCGAAGAAGAAGAAGAAGAAGAAGTAGGATGAGGCGTTCGGTCCTTGCCGGCGCCGCGGCCGCACTGGCCGTGGCGGCTCCCGCCGCGGCGGCGCGGCTCGCCGATTACTCGCTCACCGAGGCGCAGTTCGAGGCGCTGGCCGCGAAGCTCGGCGTCGAGGGCTTTCGGCCGGCCCCCGGGAGGAGCGGGGTCGACGTGGTGATCGAGGCGCCGGCGGCGATCGACCACCGCACCCGGGTGCTCGGCATCTCCTGCACCGCGTGGAACGTCGACAACCCGATCTCGCAGATGGTGAGGCGCGCGCTGAGCGCCTGGGACCGGGACGGGGCCCTGTCCGTTCCGTCCGAGCCGCGGCCGCTGATCAGGCTGAGTCTCGATTCCGCTTCCTCGACCCTGCGCTGCGTTCAGGTCAAGGAGTGGAAGATGCGCTGCCTGCTGCGCGCCTCGCTGGCCGGATCGGCCACGCTCGAGAGGCCCGGCGGACCGCCACGGACCCAGCCCATCCTCGTCGAGGTCGAGCAGGAGCAGAAGATGGCGGGGGCATGCAACGGCATGGCTCAGGGCACCAGCCTGCTCGGCCGAACCGCGAGCCTCGCCCTGATCGACCGGTTGCAGGCGATCGCCGCGGGCGACTGAGCCCGGCCCGTCGCTGCGGCGCAAGCCGGAGTCCATGCCCTCCGCGGCACGTGTCCCCAGCCTGACCGCCGCATTCATGGGCTATTCAATGGCCGGGGGCTATGCCACCTCCCGAACAGCAAAAGCAGTGCCCCTCATGCGTCCCTCCCTCGCCCTTCTCCTCGCGGCAACGACCGCGGCCGCCCTCCCCGCTCCGGCGGCGGCGGGGCCGCGCGAGCGCGAGCAGGCCGAGGCGTTCAAGGGCGCCCAGGCCGGCCGGATCATTCCGCTGCGCGCGATCGAGGAGCGGATCGTCCCGCGGATGCGCGGCTTCGCCTATCTCGGCCCCGAATATTATGCCGATATCGGCCGCTACCGCCTGAAGTTCCTGCGCGGCCAGCGAGTGGTCTGGATCGACGTCGACGCCCGCACCGGCGAGGTGATCGGCCGCTCGGGCTTCTGACGGGAGCGCCGGCCCCTGAGGGGCAGCGCTCCGTCATCCCGGTGGAGGCCGGGATCCCTGGGGTGAAGGTCGCCCGTGCATTTCACCCCCGGGGTCCCGGCTTTCGCCGGGATGACGGGAGTGAAACAATTGGCCATGGCGCTGGTTGGGCGGCTATTGAGACGCCGACACAGGATAGGGGAGTGAGATGCGGGTTCTGATCGTCGAGGACGAGCCCAATCTGGGCCGCCAGCTGCGAGCGACGCTCGAGGGCGCCGGTTACGCGATCGACCTCGCCACCGACGGCGAGGACGGCCATTATCTCGGCTCCACCGAAAGCTACGACGCGATCATCCTCGATCTCGGCTTGCCCGAGGTCGACGGGCTCACCGTCCTCGACCGCTGGCGCAAGGAAGGCATCGCCGTTCCGGTGCTGGTGCTGACCGCGCGCGACAGCTGGTCCGACAAGGTCGCGGGCCTCGACGCCGGCGCCGACGACTATCTCGCCAAGCCCTTCCAGACCGAGGAGCTGATCGCCCGCCTCCGCGCTCTGATCCGCCGCGCCTCCGGCAACAGCTCCTCGGAGCTGACCGCGGGCGACGTCCGCCTCGACACCCGCTCGGGCAAGGTCACTCTGGACGGCGAGCCGGTGAAGCTCACCGCCCAGGAATATAAATTGCTCTCCTATCTGATGCACCACAAGGGCAAGGTGGTCAGCCGAACCGAGCTGATCGAGCATATTTACGACCAGGATTTCGACCGCGATTCGAACACGATCGAGGTCTTCGTCACCCGCATCCGCAAGAAGCTCGGCCCCGACGTCATCACCAC
>JAXDPD010000033.1:0-23026 GCA_034668505.1 Sphingomonadales bacterium | reverse complement strand
ATGCCCGGCCTGATGGCCCTGCGCGAGGAGTTCGGCGCGTCGAAGCCCTTGACCGGCGCGCGCATCACCGGCTCGCTGCACCTGACGATCCAGACCGCGGTGCTGATCGAGACCCTGATCGAGCTTGGCGCCGAAGTGCGCTGGGCGAGCTGCAACATCTTCTCGACGCAAGACCATGCCGCAGCCGCGATCGCCGCACGGAACATTCCGGTGTTCGCGACCAAGGGCGAAACGCTCGAGGACTATTGGGATTATGCCGCGCGGATTTTCGACTGGGGCGATGAAGAGACCTGCAATTTGATCCTCGACGATGGCGGCGATGCGACCATGTTCGCTTTGTGGGGCGCCCGGGCCGAGGCCGGCGAAGAGCTGTTCACACCGTCGAACGAGGAAGAGGAAATCTTTGTCGCGACGCTGCAGCGCTTCCTCAAGGAGCGTCCGGGCTACCACACCAAGACGGTTGAAGCGATCAAGGGCGTCTCGGAAGAGACGACCACCGGCGTCCATCGCCTTTACGACCTCGCCAAGAAGGGCAAGCTTCCGTTCCCGGCGATCAACGTCAACGACAGCGTCACCAAGTCGAAGTTCGACAATCTCTACGGCTGCAAGGAAAGCCTGGTCGACGCCATCCGCCGCGCCACCGACGTCATGCTCGCCGGCAAGGTCGCCTGCGTCGCCGGCTTCGGCGACGTCGGCAAGGGCTCGGCGCAATCGCTGCGCAACGGCGGCGCCCGTGTCCTCGTCACCGAGGTCGACCCGATCTGCGCGCTGCAGGCGGCGATGGAGGGCTTCGAGGTCATCACCATGGAGGAAGCGGCGACCCGCGCCGACATCTTCGTCACCGCCACCGGCAATGCCGACGTCCTCACGGTGGATCATATGCGGGCGATGAAGAACATGGCGATTGTGTGCAACATCGGCCATTTCGACAGCGAGATTCAGATCGGCGCGCTGCAGAACATGAAGTGGACCGAGATCAAGCCGCAGGTCGACGAGGTCGAATTCCCGGACGGCAAGAAGATCATCGTCCTTTCCAAGGGCCGCCTGGTCAACCTCGGCAACGCCACCGGCCATCCGAGCTTCGTGATGAGCTCGAGCTTCACCAACCAGACGCTGGCGCAGATCGAGCTTTGGACCGGCGGCGACAAATATGGGAACGACGTCTACGTCCTGCCCAAGCATCTCGACGAGAAGGTCGCCGCGCTCCACCTCGACAAGCTCGGCGTCAAGCTGACCCAGCTCACCCAGAAGCAGGCCGATTATATCGGCGTGCCGGTCGAAGGGCCGTTCAAGCCCGACCATTACCGCTACTGATCCCGCTATCGATCGCGGCGCCCGCGCTCAGAGGTCGAGCAGCGGGCGGGGCGGCGGGAAGGTGAAGGGCCGTGCCCGGATCCAGCGCGAGGCGATGAGCTTTTCGCCGGCGGCGACGGGCCGGCCGGCATGCTGGGTGAGCTCGTCGGCGCGGCCGTCGGCGAGCGTGTTGCGGAACAGCAAGGCGTCGCCTTTCCTGCCCTTGAAGCTGAGCCCGGTCTTCAGGAATACAGTCTCGCCGCCGTCATAGCCTTCATTGAGATAGACCAGCAGCGTCAGGATGCGCTGGTTGGCCTCGCCGGGAACGGCATCGAAATGCGGTCTATATTCCTGGCCGGGCCGGTAGCGCAGCACCTGCAGCGTCTCGCCCTGGGCGACATTGGTGCCGGTCGCCGCGGCGATGCGCCGGTTGAGCGCGTGGACGGCGGGCCCCTCCAGGAACAAGGCGAAGGACATGCCGTCCGAGGTCCGGACCGGGTTGCGATGCTGGCGCCCGGTCTGCGGATCGATCACCACCGACCGCGCCAGCCAAAGCTCGGCCTCGGCGGCCAGGAAATTGCATTCCGCCGGGCTGAACAGAGCGGCAAACCGGCCGACGCGGGGCCGGTCGCTGAGCGGCTTTTCGGCCGGGCGCTCGAGCGGGTCGCCCGACGGCGACAAATGCATGCGATCGATCAGCGCGCGCTGCGCCGCCGCGCCGGGAAAGTCATAAAGCCGCAGCAGCCGCAGCGCCTCCTGCCAATCGGCCGGCGCCCCGGTGCCGTTGGCGACGAAGGCGGTGTGGACGCGCGCCGCCTCCTTATGCCCGGCCTCCGCCGCCCGGCGGAAGAGGTCGCGGGACGCAGGCAGATCGCGGCGGACGAGCTGGCCGCTTAGCCGCCAGTTGGCCAGCCCGACCAGGGCCTCGGGATCGGCGGCGGCCGCGGCGCCGGTCAGCAGGCGATAGGCCTCGCCGACCCGTCCGGCCGCGACGAGCGCGTCGGCTTGATCCGAAAGAGAGGGGCCGGTCGGGCGCATGCCGGACCCTAGGGTCCGTACTCGGTACCCGCAATGGTCGTGATCGCCCGGAGAAGGCCGTCGGCAAGGCGGGCGGCGCAGGGGCACCCCGCAAGGTAGTACTTTGCGGGGACCCAGGCCGGGCTGGTTGCCCGGACAAGCCATCCAACGTAGCCGGCGGCCTTCTCCGGGCGACCGCGAAGCGGCGGGCGGCTTTTGGGCCAGGGCTACGTCGCAGCGTCGGTCACGATGCGATAGCATCGCTCCCTCCTCGCTCCTTGCCCTGGCCCCAAATCCGCTCCGTCACGGCCGTTGCGGGTACCGAGTACGGACCCTGGCATTGCCGGCTGCGCAAAAAAATGGGGCCGGGGAACAAGTCCCCGGCCCCGATTTGAGTTCGTGCCGTCTTCTAGAAGCGGGCGCGGAAGCCAGCGTAGAAGTTGCGGCCGCGGATGTTGTAGATGCCGCTGCCCGCGCCGACGCCGGTCAGGCCCAGCGGCGGCTGGCGGTTGGTGACATTGTCGACGCCCACGTAGAAGTTCAGGTCGGTACCGACGTTAAAGGCCACCCGGATATCGTGGTAGATGACCGACGGGTAGTACCGCCTGTCGGCCCAATCGGCATCGAACGGCGGGCAGCCCGCGGGCGAACAGGCCGTATCGAGCGGGAAGAAGTCCTCGAAGAGGTTCAACACCTGCTTGCCGATGTAGCGAGCCTGATAGCCGAAGGTGATGTCGCTCACCGTCAGATCGAGGTTGAACAGGAATTCGTCCTGCGGGTCGCCCAACTCACTCATGATCCGATTCTCGAGCGTCGGGAACGAAGCATTGGTGAAGTTGCTGATCTGCAGATTGTGCGTGTAGATCAGGCGGCCGTTGAGCCGGATGTTGTCGCTCAGCTGACGCCGATAGGCCAGCTCGAAGTCGATGCCGCGCCGCTTGAGCGCGGCGTAGTTGAGCGGGATCGAGATCAGGCTGCCTTGCAGGATCGCGTTGCTGACTTCATTGCCCGGCCCAGGAGTGGGTCCGCGATAACGCTCGAACAGGGTGCAGAACTGGTTGTTCAGATCGGGCGCGTCGTAACAGCCGTTGACGATGCTCTGGGCCGAGACCGCTGCGATCACGTTGTTCACGGTGATGTCGTAATAATCCACCGTCAGCGACAGGCCCGGGATGAAGCGCGGCTGGATCACCGTGCCGATCGTCCAGGAGTCCGAAGTCTCCGCCTTGAGATCCGGGTTGCTGCCGCTCTGGATTTCGAGCGAGAAGGCAACGTCCGGAAGGGCGGCCGCGGGAACGCCGTCGGCCGTGCAATTGATCGGCCGGTTTGGGTTCTGGGTCCGGGGCGTCGGGGCGCACGGATCCGTGAAGCCCGGAGCGAAGTTCTGGGTGAGCGGGAAGCTCGTCTCGGTGAGATTCGGGGCGCGCACCGAACGGCCGTAATTGCCGCGGAAACGGATGTCCCGGATCGGCGACCATTCGACGCCGGCATTGTAGGCCCAGACCGTGCCCGTGCCGCCGCCATAGCTGGCGACGCGAGCCGCCGCGCTCACGCTGAGCTGCTCGAAGAACGGCGTGTCGGCCAGAAGCGGGATCTGGATTTCGGCGAAAGCCTCCTTCACGTCGAACGGATCCGGCTCGAAGGTCGGAAGCGCATTGTAGAAGGAGAGGCCCTGCTCGACGAACGGATCCGCCTGGTAGAAGAGGCTCTCACGCCGATATTCCACGCCGACCGCGAAGCGGACCGGACCGCCCGGCAGGCTGAACCACTCGCTCGTGTCGCCGGACGCGAAAGCGCTGAACACCATCTGGTCCAAAGTCGCGCGCGAGACCGTATCGTTGACGATATAGTCGCGGGCCGCCGCATTGTTCCTGCGGCCGATCGGATCGTAGGGAACGCAGGCGGCGATATCCGCGGCGAGCTTGGCTGGATCGCCGATCACGTCGATCCGGGCGGCCGGAACGAACTTCGCGCGGCACTGGATGCCGGCCCCCGGATTGAGCGGGTCGATACCCGCGTCCATCGCGAAGAGCAGGCGCGCAATGTCGACGTTGCCGAGCACGGTCGTTTCTTCGTTGACCCGGCCGTAATTCGCCGAGATTTCGTAGCTCCAGTCGTCGTTGAACGTGCCGCGCAGGCCGACCACGGCCCGATAGGTTTCGCGCCGCGAGGATTCGTCGCGAATGCCGAGATCGAGGAAGTTCCTCTGGATCGGGACCCGGAAGGCGCCGCTGGCGATGTTGGCGAGCTGGGTCGCCGTCAGCGGCACGGCCGTCGAGCCGGCATTCGAAAGCCCCGGGTTGGTGTTGTAGAACAACAGCAGATTGGTGATCTGCGTCCGCTCCGCCGGGCTCAGGAAGGGGTTGTCGAGCCGGACGCGCTCGCGGCTGCCGTCGATCGTGCTGCCCTGAATGAAGGCCGGACCGGAATTCTGGCCGATCGTGTCGACGCGGACATATTTGGCCTCGAGGAAGATCTCCAACGCATCGCTGAATGAGTAATGGGCCAGGAGGTTGGCGTTGTAGCGATTCTGCCGCGGCAGGACCGACAGGCCGTTCTCCTCGCGCCCGGTCAGGCCGTTGCCGCCAATGAACGAACCGATCGGGCCCGTGCCGACGCGGCTGCCGGTCTGCTGGAACAGCGAGGTGCCGTCGCGGCTGAACTGGAACACGCAATTGTACGGCGTGCCGTTGAAGCCGGTGCCGCACTGGGCCGGGTTCGGGTTGGCCACTCCGCCGGGGGCCCGCTGCGTGAAGGCGATCTGCGAATTGACGTTGATGTTCGCAAGGCGAATGTCGCGGAAGAAGACGCGGTCCGGAAAGCCGTCGCTGCCCTGCGGCGTGCCGGCGGGGTCGCTGTCGACCGCGAGGAAGCCGTCGACCCGGCGGAGGAACGGAATGTCCGATCCGAAGACCCGGTCCTGGTGCGCATATTCGGCATGGATGGTGACGTTGCCCCGGCCGTCGGCGAAATTGATGCCGTACATCGCGGCGACATATTGGTTGCCGCCGTAGCCCTCTCCGCTGATGCCCGCCTGGCCGCGGATCTGCAGACCTTCGAAATCGCGGCGGAGGATGAAGTTGATGACGCCGGCGATGGCGTCGGAGCCGTAAATGGCCGAATTGCCGCCGGTGACGAGGTCGACCCGCTCGATCAGATCGTTCGGGATCGTGTTCACGTCCGGCGAAACGCCGTTGCCGAGGATGTCGGCGGGAACGTGGCGGCGGCCGTTGACCAGCACCAGGGTGCGCTGCGTGCCGAGGCCGCGAAGATCGAGCAGGTTGAGGCCCGTCGTGCCGAGGAAGCGGCCGCTATTCTGCTGGCCGAAGGTGGTGCGAAGCTGGGGCAGCTCGTTCAGCGAGTCGCCGACGTTGTTCTGGCCCTGCTGGAAGAATTCTTCGCCGCCGATCGAGGTGACCGGAACGACCGATTCGACGCCCGGCCTGCGGATGCGCGAGCCCGTGACGGTGACTTCGTTCTGGGCGGTCGGCGCCGCGCCGCCGCTATCGGTCAGCTGGCAGGTGCCGGCCTCGGCCTCGGCCGGCGTGCAGATCTGATCGTCGTCCTGGGCGAAGGCCGGCGTGGCAAAGGCCATCGATAGGCCGAAGAGCGCAGCAGAGCCGATCGCGCTCGAGCTGAGCAGTCCAAACTTCTTCATTTATATTCTCCCCCAAAGAGAATGGGCACCAGGACGCCGGAGTGCGTCGGGTTGAGGTGCAGCCACAGCCCAGTTGTCGCGCCGTTTCAAGCAGATCGTGAGGGCGTTCATCGAAAGTTCAGGAGGTGTAGCCGTTTTGCAACATGTCGGTTTTGCACCGTGACGGCCCGCCGCCGCGCCCGCGTGCTGACGGCTTCCGCAACCCGGTGACCGCGTCTAGACAGGCGCGATGTCGTTTTCCTCGCCTTTGTTCGTCGCGATCCTGGCGCTCGTCGCGGGCGCGTGGCTGGCCGCCGCCTTCTGGGCGACCCGGCGCGGCTGGGCGCGCGCGCGGGCGGCGGGCGCGGTGGTCGAGGATCATGGCCGGCTGGAGGCGCTGCTCGACGCCGGCCCGGCCATGCCGCTCCTCGTCGCCGCCGATGGCGCCATCGCCGGCTCCGCCCGGCTGGCCGGCACGCTCGGCCTCGATGCCCTGCCGCCGCGCTGGATGGGCCTGTTCGGCGACGGCGCGCCGTTTCCGCCCGCCGAGGCGGCGGCGCTTGCCCGCCATCTCGCCGACGCCGGGTTGGGCGCCGCCTTCTCGCTGCATCTGCGGCCGGCCGGATCGTTGCGGGTGCTGCGCGTCGACGGCGGGCCGGCGCCGGCGGGCTTCGGCGAGCGCGCGGCCGTCTTGTGGTTCATCGACGTCACCGAGGCGGACGCCGCCGCCGCGATTCTGGCCGGGCGGCTCGAGCGCCGCTCGGCCGCGCTCGACGCCTTGTCCGGCCTGATCGAGGCGGCGCCCTTCCCGATGTGGCACCGCGGCCCCGATTTGAGGCTGGCAATGGTCAACGGCGCCTATGTCGCCGCGGTCGAGGGCGAGGACGCCGCCGCCGTCGTCCGGGGCGGGGTCGAGCTGATCGACGAGGCCGACGGGCCGGGCCCGCTCGGCGAGGCGGCTGTGGTGCGCGACCAGCAGCAGGCCTCCTCGCGGACCGTGCCCGCGACCATCTCCGGCGAGCGGCGGATGATGCAGGTGGTCGAGGTGCCCTTGGGCCCGAACGGCGTCGCCGGCTATGCGATCGACGTCGAGGACCAGGAGCAGGCGCGCGCCGATCTGAGCCGCTTCGTGCGCGCCCAGCGCGACATGCTCGACCGGTTGTCGGCCGGAGTCGCGCAGTTCGGGCGGGACCGCAGCCTGATCTTCTTCAACCAGCCGTTCGCGCGCTTGTTCTCGCTGACCGCCGATTTCCTCGCCGACCGGCCCGAATTCGACCGGGTGATCGATGCGATGCGCGAGGCCGGCAACCTCCCCGAGGTGCGCGATTTCCCCGACTGGAAGGAGGAGCATCGGCTCTGGTTTACCTCGGGGCTGGCGGCCGAGGAGGAGGAGTGGCTGCTCTCCGGCGGCAAGCATCTGCGCGTCGTCGCCCAGCCGCTCCCAGACGGCGGCCTGCTCACCATCTTCGAGGATCGCACCGAGCAGATCCAGCTCGCTTCGGCGCGCGACACCCTGCTTCGGGTGCGCACCGCCACCTTCGACAATCTGTTCGAGGCGGTCGGGGTGTTCGCCTCGGACGGCCGGCTCAATCTGTGGAACAACCGCTTCAAGGAATTGTGGGGCCTCGAAGAGGAGCAGCTCGCCAGCCATCCCCGGGTCGACGCGCTGACGCCCTTGCTCGCCGCCAAGCTCAAGCGGGCGAGCCATGCCGGGCTGGTCCGCGAGCTGGTCAGGAGCGCCACGGTCGAGCGCAAGCAAAGGACCGGCCGGGTGTCGCTGCTCGACGGCCGCGAGTTCGAGTTCGCCGCGGTGCCGCTGCCCGACGGCAATGCGCTCTTCACCATGCTCGACATTTCCGACAGCCGGAAGGTCGAGGCGGCGCTGCGCGACCGCAACGAGGCGCTCGAGGAGGCCGACCGGCTGAAGACCGCCTTCGTTTCCAACATGAGCTACGAATTGCGCACGCCTTTGACCTCGATCGGCGGCTTCGCCGAGATGCTCGCCGAGGGCTATGGCGGGGAATTGCCGCCGGTCGCGGTCGATTATGTCGCCGCGATCATGGACAGCGTCATTCGCCTCGGCGCGCTGATCGACAACGTCCTCGATCTCACCCAGAGCGACACCGGCAGCCTGCTGCTCGCCGAGGACGAGGTCGACCTCGCCGCTCTGTGCGCGGACGCGGCCGCCGGCGCCGGGGCGCTGGCGGCGCGGGCGGGGCTGGAGCTCGCGGCCGAGATCGATCCGTCGGTCGGCATCGTCACCGGCGATCCGCGCCGGCTCGGCCAGGCGCTCGGCAATCTGATCAAGAACGCCGTCTCCTACACGGCCAGCGCGGGCAGGGTGCTGCTCCGCGCCGAGGGCGACCGCGACGAGGCGCGGATCATCGTCTCCGACAATGGCCGCGGCATCGGCCCCGCCGACCAAGCGCGGGTGTTCGACCGGTTCAGCCGCACGCAAGAAGGGCGTAGCGGGGAGGAGGCGGCGATCGGCCTCGGCCTGCCGCTCGCCAAGCAGTTCGTCGAGGCCCATGGCGGCGCGATCGAGCTGCAATCGGCGCTGGGGGAGGGGACGACGGTCACCATCCGCCTGCCGCGCACCGCCGAGCAGCGCGCCGAATGGCCGGTGGCGCAGGCCGGGACGTGAGAGACGGGCGATGTCCTGAAGCCCTCGCCCTCGATGGGGGAGGGTTGGGTGGGGGTGGAGTCTCCGGAAAGGCTCAGCCCTTCATTGGCGTTCACCCCACCCCAACCCCTCCCCATCGAGGGGAGGGGCTTGAGAGGTGACGACCCTCTTGCTCCCCGATCCCGAAGCGACCGAGCGATTCGGGCGGGGGCTGGCGCCCTTGCTCCGCGCCGGCGACGTGGTGGCGCTGTTCGGCGCGCTCGGCGCGGGCAAGACGACGCTCGCCCGCGGCGTGCTGCGCGGGCTCGGCTTCGAAGGCGACGTCGCCAGCCCGACCTTTCCGATCGTTCTGGCCTATGCGCCGCCCGACACGCGCCTGCCGCTCTGGCATGTCGATCTCTACCGGATCGAGCGCGCCGGCGAGATCGGGGAGCTCGGCCTCGACGAGGCGCTGGAGGCCGCGGCCCTGCTGGTCGAATGGCCGGAGCGGCTGCCGCGCCTGTGGCCCGAGGCGCTGCGTCTCACCCTCGATGTGCGCGCGGAGGGCGAGCGCGCCTTGACAGCTTCGGTGCCGCCCGCTTGGGGGAGGCGATGGCCGCCCCGATGATTCCGCCTCCGCACGCGCCGGACTTCCTGGCCGCGCACGGCTGGGAGGGATGCGAGATCAGGCCGCTGGCCGGCGACGCCAGCTTCCGCCGCTATTTCCGCCTCGTATATGGCGACCGCAAGGCGGTGCTGATGGACGCGCCGCCGCCGGATGAGGATCCGCGCCCGTTCATCGCGGTGGCGCAATGGCTGGCCGCGGCCGGCCTGTCGGCGCCCGCCATCCTCGCCGCGGACCTGGAGCGCGGGCTGGTGCTGATCGACGATTTCGGCGACGCGAGGCTGCGCGAGACGCTCGACGCGCTGCCGGGCCGGGAGGCCGAGCTCTACCGGCTCGCGGTCGACGTCCTCGTCCATCTCCACGCGCGGCCGCCCATGCAGGGGCTGAGCGTCCACGGCCTCGACCAATGGCTGAGCGAGCTCCAGCTCTTTCCCAATTGGTATTGCCCGGCGCTCGGCCTCGACGTCGACCTCGAGGGCTATCGGGCCGCCTGGCGCGAGGTGCTCGCGCCGGTCGCCGGGGACGATTCGGCGCCGGTCACCGTGCTGCGCGATTATCATGCCGAGAATATCATGCTGGTCGCGGGCCGCGGCGGCATCCGCCATTTCGGCCTGCTCGATTTCCAGGACGCGGTGACCGGCCACCCGGCCTACGATCTCGCCTCGGTGCTCGAGGATGCGCGCCGCGACGTCAGCCCCGCCGTCGAGCGCGCGATGCTCGATCGCTATATGAAGGTAACGGACCAAGCCACGGAATTCGAAAGCGCTTATTGGGCCCTGGCGGCGCAGCGCAACACCCGGATATTGGGCGTGTTCACCAGGCTGTGGAAGCGCGACGGCAAGCCGAACTACACCGCCTACCAGCCGCGCATGTGGGGGCTGCTCGAGCGCGACCTCGCCCATCCGGCGCTCGCCCCGGTCCGCGCCTGGTTCGACGCGAACGTGCCGGCCGGCAGCCGCGCCCCCGCCTGGACCGCGGAGCGGGCGGCATGAGCCGCTACCGCAAGCCGCTGGCGATCCGGCCCGATCCGGCGGCACGGGTGCCGGCGACGGCGATGGTGATGGCGGCGGGCCTCGGCAAGCGCATGCGGCCCCTGACCGCGACCCGGCCCAAGCCGCTTATCGAGGTGGCCGGGCGCTCGCTCATCGATCACGTGCTCGACCGGCTCAAGGCCGCGGGCGTCGCCAAGGCGGTGGTCAACGTCCACTATCTCGCGGGGTCGCTCGAGGCCCATCTCAGCAATCGCGTCCAAGGCATTGAGATTGCTATCTCAGATGAACGCAAGAGGCTGCTCGAAACCGGCGGCGGGGTGACTCACGCGCTGCCGCTGATCGACGCCGATCCGTTCCTCGTCGTCAACGCCGACAATTTCTGGATCGACGGTCCCGTCGACACGCTGCGCCTGCTCGCTTCGAACTGGGACGAGGCGCGGATGGACGCGCTGCTGCTGGTCGTGCCGCACGCCCGCGCCAATTGCCATAACGGACGCGGCGACTTCCATATGGACGCGGCGGGCGCGCTCAGGCGCCGCAAGCCCCACGGCGTCGCGCCGTTCGTCTATACGGGCATCCAGATCCTCTCGAAGCGGCTGTTCGAGGGCGAGATTCCCGAGGGCCCCTTCTCGACCAACATCTTGTGGGACCGCGCGATCGCCGCCGGCCGCTGCTTCGGCGCGGTCCACCAGGGCCTGTGGTTCGACATCGGCCGGCCCGAGAATATCGCGCGGACCGAAGCCATGCTCGAGGCGGCTTGAACGAGCCCCTCCCCTTGATGGGGAGGGCTTTAACGGCTCGTTCCGTCCGGCTACCCTGGTCGCGTGCACCCGAAGGTCTTCACCATTCCCCCGCACCGCGCTTTCGCGGACGCGCTCGCCGCCGGGCTGATCGCGCAGCACGGGCGCGAGAAGACCGGGCTCGCCCGGGGGATCGTGCTCGTGCCCAACAATCGCGCGGCGCGGGCGATTCAGGATGCGTTCGTGCGGCGCTCGGACGGCGGCCTGCTGCTGCCCCGGCTGGTTCCCGTCGGCGACCCGGAGCTCGACGAGCGGATCGGCGGGATGTTCGAGCCGCTCGGCGAAGCGCCGATCCCGCCGGCGATCGAGCCGGCGCGGCGGCTGATGCTGATGGGCCGGCTGGTCCAGCGCCATCGCGGCTGCGACGCCGCCGAGGCGCTGCGCCTCGCCGCGGACCTGGCCCGCACGCTCGATCAATTGCTGATCGAGGAGGTCGACCCCGCGCGGCTTTCGACCTTCGCGGCCGAGCTGCCCGAGCTGTCGATCCACTGGCAGAAGTCGCTGGCCCAGCTCCAGCTCATCCTCGCCGACTGGCCGGCTTTGCTGAAGGAGAGCGGCCGGATCGACCTTGCCCGGCGGCGCAATTTGCTGCTCGACGCGGTCGCCCGGCGCTGGCGCGCGATGCCGCCGCCGGGCTTCGTCTGCGCGGCCGGCATCACCACCGCCGCGCCCGCGGTCGCGCGGCTGCTCGGCGCGGTGGCGCGGCTGCCCGAAGGCATGTTGGTGTTGCCCGGCCTCGACCTCGCTCTGCCCGCGGCCGAATGGGACGCGCTCGGCCCGCACGAGCCCGACGAAGAGACCGGTCGCCGCCCGCCGTCGATCGAGACCCATCCCCAATTCCAGCTCAAGCTGCTGCTCGACCGGATGAGCGTCGCCCGCGGCGAGGTCGAGCGCTGGCGCTGGGGCGGGGGAAGCGACGCTCCGGCGGCCCGCAGCCGCGCCATCGCCCATGCCATGGCGCCCGCGCGCTTCACCGAGAAATGGCAATGGCTGAAGCCCGCGGAACGGCGGCTGACCGGCGTGCGCGGCCTCGAAACATCGGACCCGGCCGAGGAAGCTCAGGCGATCGCGCTGGCGCTGCGCGAGGCATTGGAGGCGCCGGGACGGACCGCGGCTCTGGTCACGCCGGACCGCGCGCTCGCCCGCCGCGTTTCGGCCCATCTCAAGCGCTGGGGGATCGAGGCCGACGACAGCGCGGGCCGCCCGCTCTCGCAGACTCCGCCCGGCACCCTGCTGCTGGCCGCGGCGAACGCGGCGGCGGAGCGATTCGCGCCGGTCGCCCTGCTCGCCTTGCTCAAGCATCCATTGGTGATGGCGCAGGGCGACCGGCTCGGCTGGCTCGACGGCGCGCGGCTGCTCGACCGGATGCTGCGCGGCCCCCGCCCGGCGGCGGGGCTCGACGGCATCGCCGCGCATCTCGCCCCCGACGGCGGCCGCGACGGCGATCTGCGCGAGGCGGCCGCGTCCTGGTGGAGCGGCGTCACGACGCTGCTGCGCCCGCTCGAAGCGGTGGCGGACGGCGCGGCGAGCCTGGCCGGTCTGCTCGGCGCGGTGCGCGAAGCGGCGACGGCGCTCGCCGGCGCGGCGGCCTGGTCGGGGCCCGCCGGCCGCGCCGCGGCCGAGACGTTCGCCGAGCATGAGGCGGCGGCGGGCGAGGGACCGGAGCGGATCCAGGCGGCGCAATTGCCGGCTCTGCTCGAGGGCCTGCTGGCGGAGGCCGCCGTGCGCCCGCCTTACGGCCAGCATCCGCGCCTGTTCATCTGGGGCCTGATCGAGGCGCGGCTCCAGCATGCCGACCTTCTGGTGCTAAGCGGGCTCAACGAAGGGACCTGGCCGGCGCTGCCCGCGCCCGACCCGTGGCTGGCGCCGCGGCTGCGCGCCGATCTCGGCCTGCCCTCGCTCGAGCGGCGGATCGGCCTTGCCGCCCACGATTTCGCCGCCTCCCTCGGCGCGCCGCGCGTGCTGGTGACCCGCGCCCGGCGCGACGCCCGCGCGCCCGCCATCGCCTCGCGCTTCTGGCTCAGGCTGGAGGCGATGACCGGCGGGCTGACCCGCTCGCCGATGCTGCGGACCTGGGCGCGGGCGATCGACCGACCTGGGCGCTTCGCTCCCGCCCGGCAGCCGGCGCCCTCTCCCGATCCGGCGCTCCGGCCGAAGACGATCTCGGTCACCGAGGTCGACCGGCTCAAGGCCGATCCCTACGCTTTCTACGCGCGCAAGATGCTGGGCCTGGCGGCGCTCGATCCGGTCGACGCCGATCCGACCCCAGCCTGGCGCGGGAGCGCCGTCCACGCGGTGCTCGAAGCCTGGACCAAGGAGGACGATTGCGACCCGGACAGGTTGCTCGCCCGTGCGGAGGCGATGCTGGCCGGACAGCAGGCCCATCCCTTGATGCGGGCGCTCTGGCAGCCGCGGCTGACCGAGGCGATCGCCTTCATCGCCGCCGAGGTCGCGCGAAATCGCGCCGACGGCCGCCGCCCGCTCGCCGCCGAGGCCGGGGGCAAGGTGGCCATAGCCGGCGTAACCCTGCGCGGCATTGCCGACCGCATCGACCGGCTCGCCGACGGCAGTCTCGCCATCGTCGACTACAAGACCGGCGTGCCGCCGAGCGCCAAGGCGGTGCGCGACGGCTTTTCGCTGCAGCTCGGCCTGCTCGGGCTGATCGCCGACCAGGGCGGCTTCGACGGCATCGAAGGCGCGGCCGCCTGTTTCGAATATTGGAGCCTGGCGCGGGACCGGACCGGTACGCTGGGCTATGTCCGCAGCCCGGTCGGCGGCCGCAGCGGCATCGAGCCGGCCGAATTCACCGAAATGGCCGAGCGCAACTTCCTGTGGGCGGCCGGGCAGTGGCTGACCGGCGCCGAGCCGTTCACCGCCAAGCTCCACCCCGAATATGCGCCTTATGGCGATTACGACCAGCTGATGCGCCGCGACGAATGGTGTGGCCGCGAGGGCTGAAGGCCTAGCGGAGCGCCGTATAGATGCCGTAGGCGCTGGTCAGCGTGAGCACGACCCCCACCATGATCAGCAAGGCGCGGGCCGGCACCCTCTTGGCCGCGTAGCCGCCGAGCGGGGCAGCGGCGAGGCCGCCGATCAGCAGGCCCGCCATGGCGACGGTGAAGGCCTCGGCGCCGAGCGAGAACAGGAAGGTCGCAGAGATGGTGACCGAGAGGAAGAATTCGGCGGTGTTGACGGTGCCGATCACCTTCCTGGGATGGGCGCCCTGGACGAGCAGATTGGAGGTGACGATCGGGCCCCAGCCGCCGCCGCCGGCGGCGTCGAGGAAGCCGCCGACCAGGCCGAGCGGCTCGACGATGCGCGGCTTCTTCTCCTTGTGGCCGTGGCGCAGGCCGCGCCAGAGCAGATAGAGGCCGATCAGGATCAGATAGGAGAGCACGATCGGCCGCGCATATTGGACCGGGATCCGGGTCAGCACATAAGCGCCCAATATGCCGCCGATGACGCCGGGAATGACGATCCGCCGGAACAGCTTCCAGTTCACGTTCTTGTGCAGGGTGTGGCTGATCCCCGAGGCGCCGGTGGTGAACACCTCGACCGCGTGGACGCTGGCCGAGGCCGCCGCGGGAGGGACGCCGAGGCTGACCAGGAGGGTGCTCGAAATCACCCCGAAGGCCATGCCGAGCGCGCCGTCGACGAGCTGCGCGGCGAACCCGACCAGGATGAAGGGAATGATCTCGGCGAAGCTGAATTCGGGCAAACAACAAGCTCCCGGCGGGCGAAGGGCGATTCGCCCCTCCCATATAGATGCGCCGGGCCGCTGCAAATCTCGGCGCAGGGGACGGTTACTTTCACGCTCCGGCCTTCGAGAGTCCGCGCGCGCCTCATAAAAGTAACTGTCCCCATCCCCGTCGCGGGCGCTGAAAGGGACGGTTACTTTTCGGTCTCCGGCGCCCCCGTTCCGGCCTCGGCGCGTGAAAGTAACTGTCCCGGTCCGTCGCGTCCTTAGGGAATCGTAAACCCGATGGGAGGAAAGTACCGGGCGCCGGCTTCCGACGAGTCCGGCCGATGTGGAAAGAGCAAGCGTGGAAACGGTCTATTCCCTGTCCGGCGAGGTGCCGCCGGTGGAGACCCCGATCGAGGCCGACGATTTCGGCCTGTGGCCGGGCGCGCTCACCGTCGGCTCGATCCGCCAGGTCTGCTCGATCCGCAAGATCAGCGCCGGCGGCGCCGTCGTCCATGTCGACGGGCCGATCGCTCCGGGCGAACGGCTCGACCTCGAGCTGATGACCGGCGAGCAGCTCGGCGGCACCGTCGCCTGGCAGCGCGGCGCCGAGATCGGCCTGCGCTTCGACGAACCGATCGACGTGTTCGCGGTGATCGCGCAGGATATCGTCAGCCAGCCCGGCGAACGCCGCCGCATGCCGCGCGTCGAGCTCGTCGTGCAGGGCCTGCTCGAGACCGAACAGGGCACCGAGGTGGTGACGACTCGCGACATCTCGCAGGGCGGCGCCAAGGTCGACGTCCCGTTCGCCCTCACGCCCGACGCGCGCATCCTGATCAGCCTGGACGGCCTGCCGCCGCTGCAGGGCGTGGTGCGCTGGTCCGAAGATCATGTCGCCGGCATCGCCTTCCTGCCCGAATTGCGCTGGCAGGAGCTGATGCTGTGGCTGAAGGAGCGGCGCAAACGGCGCGAGGCGCCGCTGGCCGCGCCGGAGCCGGAAGTCGCCGCGCCGCCCGCGCCGGAGCCCAAGGAGGAGGGCGAGAGCGTCCAGCTCAACCTCCACGCCCGGGTGCGCGAGGGCACCAGGCGCTGGTCGATCGACGTCGCCGCGATCACCGCGCGCAGCGTCACCTTCGACAGCTTCGCTGCGCTGGGCATGGGCTCGTTGCTGTGGATCGTGCTGCCGGGGCTCGAGGGCTGGCCGGCGCGGATCGTCTCGGTCGACGGCTATCGCTTCACCTGCGAATTCACCCAGCCGCTCCACCCTGCCGTGCTCGAGCGGATATTGTCGCTCGCCAGGGCGCAGACGAACCAGCAATAATCGACGTCATCCCGGACATGGGCTCCCATCAAAGTAGTACTTTGATGGGGTCCCTGATCCGGGACCCGTGAACACGCACGTCGCGGAAACTCGCAAACAGAGTTCATGGATGCTGACTTTCGTCAGCATGAGGAAGGGGCCTAGCTCTTGTCGGCCTTGCGGGCGCGATTGGCGTAGAGCAGGGCCGCGACCAGCGCCGCCGAGCCGATCCCGATCGCCGCGCCGGTAACCATATGCTTGGTCCGCGACGAGCCGGCCGCGCCGGGCTCGGCGGGGGCGGAGGCGGGCGGCTTGGCTTCGGGTTCGTCGGCCATTTCTCTCACTCTTCGCTTGGCTGAACCGGACCTTTAGCCGCTTGAAGCGGCAAAAGCCAAGAGGGCGACCGGCGGCGCCGAATCGGCTAGGGTGCGGCCATGGACGCGGCAGGATTCGCACTGTTCGACACGGCCATCGGCCGCTGCGCCATCGCCTGGCGCGGGGCGGGGATCGTCGGCGTGCAGCTGCCCGAGCCCAACGACGCGGCCGCGGCGCGGCGCCTGCGCCAGCGTTTCCCAGGCCTGGCCCCCGCGGCGGCGCCGGCCGCGATCGAAGCCGCGATCGCCCGCATCGCGGCCTTCCTGGCGGGCGCCAGCGACGATTTCGCCTCGCTTGCGCTCGACGAGAGCGAGGTCGGTGACTTCGACCGCGCCGTCTATCGCGCCGCCCGCGCCATCCCGGCCGGCGCGACCTCGACCTACGGCGGGATCGCGGCCGGGCTCGGCGATCCGGCCCTCGCCCGCGCCGTCGGCCAGGCGCTCGGGCACAACCCCTGGCCGATCGTCGTGCCCTGCCACCGCGTCACCGGCGCCGACGGCAGGATGGGCGGCTTCTCCGCGCCCGGCGGCCGCGCGACCAAGCGCAAATTGCTCGAAATGGAAGGCGCGCTCGCCGCCGAATCGCTTCCTCTGTTCGCCGCCTCCCACCGCGCCTCTTGAACAGGCGTCTTGCTGTATTATATCAGCAATACAGAAGCTTGTTTCAGGAGGAATGTGAAATGGACATGATCAGACGGCTGGAGCCCCGCGACTGGGTCATCGCGATCGTCGCCTTCGTCGCCGGCGCCTGGATTTTCTAGCAGCGCTCCGGCCGGAGCGGCCGTCGCGCCGCCCGGTCCCGGGCCGTCGGCGCCGGAATACCGTCGCTTAGATAGTCGGCGCCGCCGCCGCGTCGCTTGCGTCGCCCCCGGCCATAAGCGACAGCGGAGCATGGCCCATCGCCTCAAGCCGCTCGACCGCCTCGAAGGCGCGCAGCGCAGCGCCTCGCAGCCGCGCGGCCATGCGGCATTGTCGGCCTCGGCGGGGACTGGCAAGACCCATGTTCTGACCGCGCGGGTGCTCAGGCTGCTGCTGTCGGGAGTCGATCCAGCCTCGATATTGTGCCTCACCTTCACCAAGGCGGGCGCCGCCGAGATGGCGGGGCGGATCCACGCCCGGCTCGCTTATTGGGTTCGGCTCAAGGAAGCGGATCTGGGCGCCGAGCTGGCCGCGCTCGGCGAGGATCCGGGGCCCGAAGCGCGCGCCGAAGCCCGCACCCTCTTCGCCCGCCTGCTCGAATCGACCGGCGGCGGGCTGCGCGTCCAGACCATCCACGCTTTCGCCCAGGGCCTGCTCGCCGCCTTCCCGTCCGAGGCGGGGCTGAGCCCGGGCTTCCGCCCGCTCGAAGGGCGCGAGGAGCAATTGCTGGCGCGCGCCACGCTCGCCGAGATGCTCGTTGCCGCCGAGCGCGAAGGCGATCTGGCGCTGATCCGCGATCTGCAGACGCTGAGCCTCAGGCTCGGCGAGGGCGGGGCGGAGGCCTTCCTCAGGGCCTGCGCCCGCGCGCCCGAGGCGATGGCCGCGCTCGGCCCGCGCGAAGGGGTCGAGGCGCGGCTGAGGCATGTGTTCGGCCTGCCGCTCGGCGATGTAGACGAGGTCATCGCGCGGGAGTGCGGCGACGAGCTGTTCGACGTCGCGGCCGTGCGTCGCATCGGGCAGATGAACGCGCAATGGGCGACCAAAGGCGGCCTCGACCGCGGCTCGATCTGCGCGCAATGGCTGGCCGCGGCGCCCGCCGAGCGCGCCCGATTGCTCTCGGGCCTGCACGCGGTCTGGGCCAAAGCGGACGGCGACGTGCGCAGCTTCGGCAAGGGCCGGGCGCCCCAGGATCCGGACTATGCGGCGCTGGCCGACGCCGCCTTCGCCTGCTGCGCGCGCCTGCTCTCGCTGCGTCGCCTCGCGGAAATGCTGAGGCCGCTCGCCGCGGGGCTGCGCGCCGGGCAGACCTATGCGGGCGCTTATGGCGCCGCCAAGCGCGCGGCCGGGCTGGTCGATTTCGACGACCTGATCCGCGAGGCGGAGAAGTTGCTGCTCACCGACGGCATGGGCGAATGGGTGCGCTACAAGCTCGACCAGCGCACCGACCACATCCTCGTCGACGAGGCGCAGGACACCAATACCAGCCAGTGGAACATCGTCCGCGCGCTCACGCTCGAATATTTCGCCGGCGAGGGCGCCTCGCAGCGGCACCGGACGATCTTCACCGTCGGCGACTACAAGCAGGCGATTTTCGGCTTTCAGGGAACGGACCCCAGGAGTTTCGATCTTGCCCGTGCCTGGTTCGCGCGCGAGGCGGCGGGCAGCGGCCAGGATTTTCTCGACCTGTCGATGGACAAGAGCTTCCGCTCCTCGCCGCCGATCCTGGAAGCGGTCGACCGAGTCGTCGCCGATCTCGGCCCCGAAGCCTTCGGCCTGACGCGCCAGCCCAATCCGCATGAGAGCAATCATCCGGGCAGGGGAGGGTCGGTGACCCTGTGGCTGCCCTTCACCGACGAGAGTGGGGCGGACGAGGACGAGGGCGAGGAAGGCTGGATCGGCGACGCCGTCCGCCGCTACGCCGCCCGGCTGGCCCGGCAGGTGCGCTCCTGGCTCGACCGGCCCTTCCACCTCGAAAGCAAGGGGCGGCCGCTGCGGCCCGAGGACATCTTGATCCTCGTCCGCCGGCGCGGCGCGCTGGCGGCCTTGCTGGTGGCGCGGCTCCATGCCGAGGGAGTGCCGGTGGCGGGCATCGACCGGCTGTCGCTCAGCGAGCCGCTGGCGGTGCAGGATCTGCTCGCCGCCGCCCGCTTCGCCGCCCAGCCGTTGGACGATCTCAACCTCGCCAGCCTGCTCGTCTCGCCTTTGCTCGGCTGGACGCAGGAGGAGTTGTTCGCCGCCGCGTTCGGGCGCGGCGGGCCGCTCTGGCCGCATCTGCGAAGCGCCGCGCCGGCCGAGCGCCTCGCCGGCCTCTATGCGATCCTCGCAATGGCCGATTATGCGCCGCCGCACCTCTTCTTCGAGACTTTATTGTCGGGCCCGCTCGACGGCCGCCGGCGGCTGGTCGAGCGGCTGGGCGCCGAGGCGCGCGACCCGATCGAGGAATTGCTCTCCTCGGCGCTCGATTTCGAGACCGGGCCGGCCGCCTCGCTCCAGGCCTTTCTCGACTGGTTCGCGCGCGGCGACGTCGAGATCGTGCGCGATCCTTCGGCGCCGCTCGATGCGGTGCGGGTGATGACCGTGCACGGCGCCAAGGGCCTGCAATCGCCGGTCGTGATCCTTGCCGACGCCTGCGCCGATCCCGACCGGGCCGGCGCGCCCGGCGTGCGGCTGGCGTCGCTGCCGCTTGGCCCCGACGGGCCCTCCATCCCGGTCTTCCGGCCGAAGAAGGACGAGCTCGCCGAGCCGCTCAAGAGCGAGGTCGAGCGCCGCGACCGGAGCGACCGCGAGGAGCATTGGCGTTTGCTCTACGTGGCGCTGACCCGCGCCGAGGAAAGGCTCTATGTCGGCGGCGCGCTCGGTTCGCGCGACCGCGGCGCGCCGGCGGAGGCGAGCTGGTATCGCGCCGTCCAAAGCGCGCTGGCCGGGCTCGGCGCCTCCTGGGCCGAATCGGCGCTCTGGGACCGCGAGATCCGCCACGGCACGCCCGAAATCGCCGTCAGGGCGGTGCGCAGGCCGGCCGGGCGCGACCCGATTCTGCCCGCATGGCTGCGGCAGCCGGCGCCGGCCGAGGAACGGCCGCCGCGCCCGCTCGCGCCCTCGTCGCTCGGCGAGGACGACGTGTCCGATCCGCCGCCCGGCCCGGCGCAGCGCGCCGCGGCCGAGCGCGGCCGGCTGCTGCACGCCTTGTTCGAACGGCTGCCGGGCGTGGCGGAGGCCGAGCGGCGCGCGCGCGCCCTGATATGGCTCGAACAGTCCGCCGGCGTCGCCGACGAAGCGGAGCGCGAGGGGCTCGCCGACGCCGCCTGCGCGGTCATCGCCGATCCCCGCTTCGCCGATCTGTTCGGCGCCGACGCCCTGGCCGAGGCGCCGGTCGCGGCGGTGGTGGCGGGCGGCGCGGTCGTGTCGGGGATCGTCGACCGGCTGCTGGTCGCCGACGACCGCATCCTGATCGCCGACTTCAAGACCGGCCGCGACCCGCCGGCGGACGCGGGCGCGATCCCGGCCGCCCATTTGCGGCAGATGGCGGCCTATCGCGCCGCCCTGCGCGTGATCTTCCCGGACCGGCCGGTGGCGGCGGCCCTGCTCTACACCGCGACGCCGGTGCTCATCGCCTTGCCCGACGCCTTGCTCGACGATCACCTGCCGGCGGGTGGTTGAGCGCGGCGGCGGCGCATCCTACATGCGGCTCCAACGCAGTTCAGGAGATTGTTCATGGCCACCACGTCCGTCACCGATTCGTCCTTCCAGGCCGATGTGCTCGACGCGCCCAAGCCGGTGCTCGTCGATTTCTGGGCGGAATGGTGCGGCCCGTGCAAGATGATCGGGCCCTTGCTCGAGGAATTGAGCGACGAGCTCGGCGACAAGGTGACCATCGTCAAGCTCAACATCGACGACAATCCCGAGGCGCCGGGCCGCTACGGCGTGCGCGGCATCCCGACCATGATCCTGTTCAAGGACGGCGCGCCGGCCGCGACCAAGGTCGGCGCCGAGCCCAAGAGCCGCATCCAGGCCTGGCTCGAAGGCGCGCTTTCGGACCCGGCTGAAAGGGCGGAGGCGGCCCGAAGGGCGGTCTAGGGGTCCCCAGGGGGCTGGTTCATGGGCGCCGGGATCGTTCGGATCGTCACCGATGCGACCTTCGAGCACAATGTGCTGCGCTCGGGCCGCCTCATCCTCGTCGTGTTCGGCGCCTCTTGGTGCGGGCCGTGCACGCTCATGGCCCCGGCCCTGCGCGCGCTCGCCGCCACCGAGAAGGACCGGCTGATCGTCGCCAAGCTCGACGTCGACGCCAGCCCGGCGACCGCCGACCGTTACGCCGTCGAGACCTTTCCGATGTGCCTCCTCTTCAAGGCGGGCACGGAGATCGCCCGGCTCGACGGCTATATGCCGCTGCGCAAGATCGAGACCTTGCTCCGTCCGCACCTGGACGCGGCCTGAGCCCGATTGAATCACCAAAGGTCGCCGGACTTGCTCCGGCATCACCTTCTTTCCCACGCATCGCTGAAGAAGGTGGACCCCGGATCAAGTCCGGGGTGGCGAGTCAGCGCCCGGCGGCTCGGTTCCCTCCAGCCCGCGCGTGTCCGGCCTGAAACGCGCGTGCCGGGGCAAATCGTCCGCGGTCTCGAACCAGGCGACCTTGCTCGCCCGGAAGATGTGGAAGCCGGGCGCGACGGCGTCGGGATCGTCGAGCGTCGCGACCGGGAAATCGATCGTCTCGGGCTGATAATCGACTTCGATGGTGAGCGGCGTCCCGCAAAAGGTGCAGAAACGCCGCCGGCCGAACGAGGTCAGCTTGACCGTGCCGACCGCTTCCGCGCCCGCGGTGAAGGCCAGGTCCGCCACCGGCACGGTCGCGAACACCATTGCGGGCGCGCCCGACACACGCTGGCAGATCCGGCAATGGCACCAGCCGGTGTCGAACGGCTCGCTCTCGAGCTGGTAGCGGACGGCGCCGCACGCGCAGCCGCCCCGCCTCATCGTCTCCATCGCCGCCGGCTAGGCCAGGACGCCGGAATATTCAACGCGCGCCGGCGCCAAAAGCATGGACCTTGGCGCGCCGCGACACTATGTCGCACCCGCGATGGAATTCCTGCTCGTCCTCTCCGCTCTCCTGAGCGCGGTGACCGGCGCCTTTACGGGCGCGCGGCCGCACGAGGCGCGCCTGCACCACGCGGCATCCGCGCAAAGCGTCGCCGCCGCCGAGCCTTCGGCGAAGGTGGCGGTGCCGGCGGCGCGGGTCGCGGTGCCGGCGCCGCGGATTCCCGAACGGACGATTGCGGAGGCGCGGCCCGCTGCGCCGCCGCCCGCTTCCGCCCCGCTTTATGCGGACCGCCTGATCGAGTGACGCCGGCGCCTCGGCGCCCCTCTTTCGTCGCTCTCAGCCCCGGCCGCGGCCGGGCGACTCTATCCAAGCCAGGATTCCAATATGTTCGGTGGATTTGCCAAAGCCATTTTCGGATCGTCCAACGACCGCTACGTGCGCTCGCTCAAGAAGATCGTCGACAAGGTCAACGCGCTCGAGCCCGACCTCGAAGCGATGACCGACGAGGCGCTCAAGGACCAGACCCGCATCCTCAAGGAGCGGCTGGCGGCCGACGAGACGCTCGACGACGTCCTGCCCGAGGCCTTCGCCACCGTCCGCGAGGCCGCCAAGCGCACGCTCGGCCAGCGCCATTACGACGTCCAGCTGATCGGCGGCATCGTCCTCCACCGGGGCGAGATCGCCGAGATGCGCACCGGCGAAGGCAAGACCCTGGTCGCGACGCTCGCCGTCTATCTCAACGCGCTCGAAGGGAAGGGCGTCCACGTCGTCACCGTCAACGACTATCTCGCCCGCCGCGACGCCGACTGGATGGGGCAGATCTACCGCTTCCTCGGCCTCAGCGTCGGGGTGATCATCCCCAATCTGCCCGATCAGATGCGGCGCGAGGCCTATCATACCGACATCACCTACGGCACCAACAACGAGTTCGGCTTCGATTATCTGCGCGACAACATGAAATATGAGCGCAGCCAGATGGTCCAGCGGCCGTTCAATTTCGGCATCGTCGACGAGGTCGATTCGATCC
>JAXDPD010000032.1:0-29617 GCA_034668505.1 Sphingomonadales bacterium | reverse complement strand
CGCGGCATCGTCTATATCGACGAGATCGACAAGATTTCGCGCAAGTCCGACAACCCCTCGATCACCCGCGACGTGTCGGGCGAGGGCGTGCAGCAGGCGCTGCTCAAGATCATGGAAGGCACCATCGCCTCCGTGCCGCCGCAGGGCGGGCGCAAGCATCCGCAGCAGGAATTCCTGCAGGTCGACACCACCAACATCCTGTTCATCTGCGGCGGCGCCTTTGCCGGCCTCGAGAAGATCATCGGCGACCGCATGGAGGGCAAGTCGATCGGCTTCGGCGCCCATGTCGCCGCGCCCGACGAGCGCCGCACCGGCGAGGTGCTTCGCCACACCGAGCCCGAGGATCTGCTGAAGTTCGGCCTGATCCCCGAATTCGTCGGCCGCCTGCCGGTCATCGCGACGCTCGAGGATCTCGACGTCGACGCTCTGGTCAAGATCCTGGAGGAGCCCAAGAACGCCTTGGTCAAGCAGTATCAGAAGCTGTTCGACATGGAGGACGTCAAGCTCACTTATACGGACGACGCTCTGGTCGCCACCGCCAAGAAGGCGATCGAGCGCAAGACCGGCGCCCGCGGCCTCCGCTCGATCATGGAGAATATCCTGCTCGACACGATGTTCGATCTGCCCTCGATGGACAGCGTCGACGAGGTGCTGATCGACAAGGACGTCGTCGAGGGGCGCAAGGAGCCGGTCCGCGTCTATGCCGAAAAGGCCGAAGACGCGGCGTGAGGCGCCGTCCGTTCATCCTGTTCGCGATGGTCTGCCTGGGGTTCGCCGCGAGCCCGGCGGCGGCGCAGCGATTCTACGGCACCGTCTCGGTCGGCACCACCGATTATCCGGCGGGCGTGCAGCCCGACGGCCGCCGGCGTTCGGCACGCCTGCGCTTCGAGCTCGCCCGCAACGGCGCGGTCGTGCGCTGCACGATGGTCCGGTCGAGCGGCCTCGACGCGCTTGACGGCTCCGCCTGCCGAATCCTCCAGGAGCGGGCGCGCTTCCGCCCGGAGCGCGGCCGCATGGTCGGCATCGTCCAGTTCGACTGGGCGAGCGAGCCTTCGCCCGGCCGCGGCAATCCGCGCGGCGGCCCGCTGCCCTTCGCCTTCGTCGAGATGCTGTCCGCCGACGATTATCCCGCCGAGGCGATCCGCAACGGGCTCCAGGGCTCCGTCGACTATGCGGTCGACGTCTCGGAGGTCGGCGTCGCGCGCGCCTGCCGGATCGTCGGCTCGGGCGGCTCGGCCGTGCTCGACCAGCGCACCTGCGCGCTGGTCATGGAACGGGGCATCTTCATTCCGGCGTCGGACGGCCGGGGCGGCCGCCGCGCCGGCACCTTCAACGGGCGCCTCACCTGGCGCCTCCCTTAAGGACGGAAAACATCATGGCAACGAGGACCCCGCCGGGCCGGGACCCGGCGGATTTCGACGAGCGGGTGCGGCTGAAGCCGCTGCCGCTTTTGATCTTCAGCTCGCGCTGGCTTCAGCTGCCGCTCTATGTCGGGCTGATCGTGGCGCAGTTCGTCTACGTCTATCTGTTCATCAAGGAGCTTCACCATCTGGTCACCCACGCCTGGGAGTTTGGCGAGCAGCAGATCATGCTGGTCGTCCTCGGCCTGATCGACGTGGTGATGATCTCCAACCTGCTGGTGATGGTGATCGTCGGCGGCTACGAGACCTTCGTGTCGCGGCTGAGGCTGGAGCGCCATCCCGACAATCCCGAATGGCTGAGCCACGTCAATTCGGGGATCCTCAAGGTCAAGCTGGCGATGGCGATCATCGGCATTTCCTCGATCCACCTGCTCAGGACCTTCATCGAGGCGGGCGCGCTCGGCACGGAAGGCGGCGACGTGACCAGCGAGGGCGTGATGTGGCAGACGATCATCCACATGGCCTTCATCGCCTCGGCCATCGGCATCGCCTGGGTCGACCGGATGACCCAGCAAAGGAATTGAGGCGGGAATGGGGACAGTTACCGGTAACTGTCCCAGGTAATTGTCCCAATCGACGAGGATCAGCGCCTCGGCGCCGGCGGCGGGCCCGTCCACGGCACGGTGGCGACGTAATAGCGGTTGACCTCGGCCTGGGTGAGGCAGCGGCGGGTGGAGCGGTTCTGGGCGTCCTGCACGGCGCTCTGCCGGTACATGATGTCGGTCAGGAGCTCGCGGCGGACGCCCATGCGGAGCAGGAAATTATTGTCCTCGCTGGCGAGCAAGGCGGATTGCTGCTCGATCTCGCCGATCAGGCCGACCGTGCTCTCCTCGCCGCGCGCGACCTCGGAGCGGATCACCTCGCGATTGCCGGTGTGGGTGAACATGTGGACGATGAACAGGCCGCCCGGATCGACATAGCGGACGACGCCGCCCATGAAGAGGAAGTTGCAGGCGGAAAAGCAGGCCCAGCCCGCCGGAATCCGAGTCGTCATGTTCTTGTCGCGGATCAGCCGGCCCGCCTGGTTGCCGACGCGGGCGTCGCCGCCGGGCGAGCGCAGCCAGATCTCGTCGCCCTGGAACGAATCCAGCGCCGCCGCGAGCCGGGGCATCAGGCCCTCGTCGATCATCCCCTCGGCGAGCAGCACCGTGCGGCCGCTCACATTCTGGACGGTGAAGGTCATCTGGCGGTTGGCGGACCAGTTCGGGTTGGCCGGGCAGGTCGGATTGTCCGGATCCGCCTGCGCCCGCTGGCCGCGCTGCGCCTCCGCGCCGGACAGGCCGGCCAGAGCGGCGATCGACGCCAGCAGGTGGAGCGCCCGCCTAGACCCGGACATAGCGGTTGTTCGGCGGGCGGCGGCACATCCGCTTGGGCGCGGTCGTCTCCTGGCCGTCGACGATCACGATGTCGGTGATGGTCAGGCACTCGCCGTCGGGAGCGCGCGCCTCGACCGCGGTGACGGTCGACGAGCCGGCGACGCCGGGGCGGGTCTCGCTGCGCCAGCTCGCGCTGGCGCCGACGCCCTCGCGGTCGACCCTCTCGGTCGCCTGCTCGGTCGCGGTCGCCGCCTGCTGCTGCTCGTCGCAATCGAGCAACCGCATCACCGCGTCGCCGAGCATCGAGCCCATCGGCGCGACCAGATTGGCAGCGGCCCCGCCGCCGACCCGGCCGAGCACGTTGCGGCCGATCGCGCCGAGCACGGCACCGCCGCGGCGGCGGCCCTGGTTGCGGCGCTGGCATTGCTCGCCGGTGCGGGATTGCTCCGCGCCCGCAGCGGCCTTCGCCGTCGGGGCCGAGGCCGCAAGCGGCACGAGCATCAGGGGCGCGGCCAGAAACAATGCACGAAACATGGCGGAAACTCCCCAATTCTCAGGCGAAAATTCTAGGCTGCCCCTCTTACGCGGTCAATTGCAAAGCATTGCTTAGCATCGCGTGAACGCGCTTCATTGATGCGGCCCGCCATTCGTCCCATATAGGGCGGGAGCCTGGGTCCCATGGCCCGGCCTGTGGAGTTTACATGAGCCTCTCCCTTCCCGTCCTGCCGCTGCGCGACATCGTCGTGTTCCCGCACATGATCGTGCCGCTGTTCGTCGGCCGCGACAAATCGGTCGCCGCGCTGGAAAGCGCGATGGCGGCGGACAAGAGCATCTTCCTGGTCTCGCAGCTCGACCCCGCCGAGGACGATCCCGACCGCGAGGCGTTGTACGACCTCGGCGTCGTCGCCACCGTCCTGCAGCTGCTGAAGCTGCCCGACGGCACGGTGCGCGTGCTCGTCGAGGGCAAGCATCGCGCGATGCTGAAGACGCTTGCCGATGGCGGCACCCATCTCAACGCCGAGGTCGACGAAGTCGAGACGGCCGAGCCCGAGGGCGTCGAGGTCAAGGCTTTGGTCCGCTCGGTGATCGAGCAGTTCGAGAATTATTCCAAGGTCAACCGCAAGCTGCCCGCCGAGACCGCGATTCAGCTCGGCCAGATCGAGGAGCCGAGCAAGCTCGCCGACGCGGTCGCCGCCAACGTCAACATCAAGGTCTCGGACAAGCAGGCTTTGCTCGCCGAACTGGATCCGGTGCGCCGGCTGGAGATGGCGTTCGCCTTCATGGAGGGCGAATTGGGCGTGATGCAGGTCGAGAAGAAGATCCGCAGCCGCGTGAAGCGCCAGATGGAGAAGACCCAGCGCGAATATTATCTCAACGAGCAATTGAAGGCGATCCAGCGCGAGCTCGGCAATGCCGGCGAGGAAGGCGAGGGCGACGAGCTCGCAGAACTCGCCCGCAAGATCGAGCGCACCAAGCTCTCCAAGGAAGCGCGGACCAAGGCCAATTCCGAGCTCAAGAAGCTCCGCGCGATGGCGCCGATGTCGGCCGAGGCGACGGTCAGCCGCAATTATCTGGACGTCTTGCTCGGCCTCCCGTGGGGTAAGAAATCCAAATTGAAGCACGACATCGCCGAGGCCGAGCGGATCCTCGACGAGGACCATTATGGCCTGGAGAAGGTCAAGGAGCGGATCGTCGAATATCTCGCGGTCCAGGTCCGCACCAACAAGCTCAAGGGCCCGATATTGTGCCTGGTCGGCCCGCCGGGCGTCGGCAAGACCTCGCTGGGCCGCTCGATCGCCCGCGCGACGGGCCGCGAATTCGCGCGCCAGTCGCTGGGCGGGGTGCGCGACGAGGCCGAGATCAGGGGCCACAGGCGGACCTATATCGGCTCGCTGCCGGGCAAGATCGTCACCAATTTGAAGAAGGCCGGCACCTCCAACCCGCTCTTCCTGCTCGACGAGATCGACAAGCTCGGCCAGGATTTCCGCGGCGATCCGGCCTCGGCCTTGCTCGAAGTGCTCGACCCCGAGCAGAACAGCCGCTTCCAGGACCATTATCTGGAGCTCGACTACGACCTCAGCGACGTGATGTTCGTGACCACCGCGAACTCGATGGACATGCCGCAGCCCCTGCTCGACCGGATGGAGATCATCCGCCTCGAAGGCTATACCGAGGACGAGAAGGTCGAGATCGCCAAGCGCCACCTGATCCCCAAGCAGATCGAATCGCACGGCCTCAAGGAAGGCGAGCTGGTTCTGACCGAAGGCGGCCTGCGCGCGCTGATCCGCCATTATACCCGCGAGGCCGGGGTGCGCACGCTCGAGCGCGAGATCGCCAAGGTCTCGCGCAAGGCGCTTCGCCAGATCCTCGAGGGCAAGGCCGAGACGCTCGAAATTACCGCCGACAATATCGGCGACTTCGTCGGCGTGCGCCGCTTCCGCCACGGCATGAGCGAGGAAGAGGACCAGATCGGCGCGGTCACGGGGCTGGCCTGGACCGAGGTCGGCGGAGAATTGCTGACCATCGAGGCGGTCACCGTCCCGGGCAAGGGCCAGATCAAGACCACCGGCAAGCTCGGCGACGTCATGCAGGAGTCGATCCAGGCCGCTTTCTCCTTCGTCAAGGCGCGCGCCCCCGCTTACGGCGTCAAGCCGAGCGTGTTCAGCCGCAAGGACATCCACGTCCATTTGCCCGAAGGCGCGGTGCCCAAGGACGGGCCGTCGGCGGGCATCGGCATGGTCACCGCGATCATCTCGACGCTGACCGGCATCCCGGTCCGCCGCGACGTGGCGATGACCGGCGAGGTCACTTTGCGGGGCCGGGTGCTGCCGATCGGCGGCCTCAAGGAGAAGTTGCTCGCGGCGCTGCGCGGCGGAATCACCAAGGTGCTGATCCCGGCCGAGAACGAGAAGGACCTCGCCGAGATCCCCGCGGTGATCAAGGAAGGGCTGGATATCCATATCGTCGCCCATGTCGACGAGGTGCTGGCCCACGCGCTGGCGACGCCGATCGTGCCGATCGAATGGACCGAGGCCGACGATTTGGCGGCGCTGCCGCCCTCGGAGATCGGCGGGGCCGAGGACGCGGGCGGACTTTCGGTCCGCCATTGAGCCTGTTTCGTCCAATCTAGGTTATTCCGGCCGGCGCCGGGATGACTTTTTGGCCATCGTCGCCGCGACTGTGCCGGTTTGCGCCTCTTTCCTTTTGACTCCGGTCCGCGTGCTGGCGTTTAATCGCCGCTTCGTGGGTTAGGCCTCCACGAGTCTCCAGGAGGGGTTCGAGACAGATGAACAAGCAGGATCTCATCGTGCAGGTCGCCGAGGCGACCGGGCTCGGCCGGGGCGATGCGTCGCGCGCGGTCGAATCGGTGTTCGAGACGATCAGCAATGCGCTGAAGCGCGGCGACGAGGTCCGGCTGGTCGGCTTCGGCACCTTCTCCTGTTCGCGCCGCAAGGCCTCGACGGGCCGCAACCCGCGCACCGGCGAGCCGATGCAGATCAAGGAATCGACCCAGCCCAAGTTCAAGGCCGGCAAGGGCCTCAAGGATTCGGTCAACGGCTGAGCGCCGGATGGGACAGTTACTTTCACGCGCGGCGGCTCGAAGCCTCGCGCATCGGCGCGTGAAAGTAACCGTCCCCGTTGCCAGGCCAACCGGCGCCCGCTATTGGCCGCCTTCCGCCGGGCTACCACCCCGGCGGCTCATAACCAGGCGTGGGCGCGTAGCTCAGTGGTAGAGCACTGTGTTCACACCGCAGGGGTCGCAAGTTCAATCCTTGCCGCGCCCACCACGCCTTCTCGACGCTTCCATTTCCGTTCCCCGGCGAAGGCCGGGGCCCGGCGGCGCGGACGGAAGGATCGGGCCCCGGCCTGCGCCGGGGAACGGGCGCGGCGATGACGGCCTTCCTCGACATTGAGGACCTGACCAAGCGCCATGGCGGCCGCGCCGCGCTCGACGGGGTGAGCCTCGCCGTTCAGGCGGGCGAGTTCGTGGCGCTGGTCGGGCCTTCCGGGTCCGGCAAGACCACGTTGCTCAAGTCGATCAACCGCCTCGCCGAGCCCGACGACGGCACGATCCGGCTCGACGGCCGCGACGTCCGCGACGTGCCGCTGGCGGCGCTGCGCCACGGCATCGGCTATGTCATCCAGTCGATCGGCCTGTTCCCGCACATGAACGTCGCCGAGAATATCGGCATCGTGCCGAAGCTGATGGGGCAGGGCGCCGCGGACCGCGCGGCGGAATTGCTCGAGCTGGTGGCGCTGCCGGCGGAGATGGCGGGGCGTTTCCCGCGCGAATTGTCGGGCGGCCAGGCGCAGCGCGTCGGCTTCGCCCGGGCGCTGGCGGCGGGGCCGAAGCTGATGCTGATGGACGAGCCGTTCGGCGCGCTCGATCCCGTCACCCGCGACGCGCTCGGCCAGGCCTATCGCGACCTCCACGGCCGACTCGGCCTGACCACGCTCATGGTCACCCACGACGTCGCCGAGGCGCTGCTGCTCGCCGACCGCATAATCGTGCTGATCGCAGGGCGCATCCGCGCCGACGCCGCCCCGGCCGCGCTGATGGCCGCCGAGGATCCGGAGGTGCGGGCGATGATCGACGTGCCGCGCCGCCAGGCCGCGCGGCTGGCGGCCCTGTGAGCCCGGCATGAGCCCCGCGCTCGCCGAGGCGCTGGCCGAGCTGCCCGAGCTCGTCCGCTCGCATCTGCTGCTGAGCGGCTGCGCGGTCGGCATCGGCGTTGCGCTCGGGCTGCCGCTCGCCATCCTCGCCGCGCGCAGCCGCGCCCTGCGCACGCCTTTGCTGGGCCTGGCCGGGCTCGTCCAGACCATCCCGGCGCTGGCTTTGCTCGCACTCTTCTATCCGGCGCTGCTGATCCTCGGCCGGGCGACCGGGCTGGCCATCCCCGCGCTCGGCTTCCTCCCCGCCTTGATCGCGCTCAGCCTCTACGCCCTGCTGCCGATCCTGCGGAACGGCATCGCCGCGCTCCAGGGGATCGACCCGGCGGTGATCGAGGCCGCCGACGGGCTCGGCATGACCCGGCGCCAGCGGCTGACGATGGTCGAGCTGCCCCTGGGCGCGCCCGTCATCCTCGCCGGCATCCGCACCGCCGCGGTGTGGACGATCGGCGCCGCCACGCTCGCCACCACGGTCGGCCAGGCGAGCCTCGGCAACCTCATCTTTTCCGGCCTGCAGACCGAGAATTGGGTCCGGGTCCTCACCGGCTGCGCGGCGGCGGCGGCGCTCGCTCTGGCGGTGGACGGGCTGCTCGCGCTGGTCGAGGCCGGGCTCCGGCGCCGCTCGCGCTGGCGGGTGCGGCTCGGCCTCGGCGCGCTCATCGCCGCGCTCGTCCTTGCCTTCCTGCCCTTGCCCGGCGCCGCCTCCGGTCGAGACGTGGTCGTGATCGGCGCCAAGAACTTCTCCGAGCAATATATATTGGCGAGCGCGATCGAGCGGCGGCTGCAGGCCGCGGGCTACCGCACCGAGCGGCGCGACAATCTCGGCTCGACCGTCGCATATCAGGCGCTCGCGGCGGGCGATATCGACGTCTACGTGGATTATTCGGGGACTTTGTGGACCAACATCCTCCAGCGCACCGACACGCCGGCGCCGGCGGCGATGCTGGCGACGCTGACCGGCGCGCTGCGCCGACGCGACGGCGTGCTCCTGCTCGGCGCGCTCGGCTTCGAAAATGCCTATGCGCTGGCGATGCGCCGCGCCCGCGCCGAGGCGCTCGGCCTGCGCACGCTCGCCGATCTCGCCCGCGCCGCGCCGCGGCTGACGCTCGGCGCCGACCTCGAATTCCTGACCCGCGCGGAATGGCGCGCGGTCCAGGCGGGCTACGGCCTCAGCTTCGCCGGCCAGACCTCCTACAGCCCGACCTTCATGTACCGCGCGGTCGCCGACGGCTCGGTGGACGTCATCACCGCATTCTCGTCCGACGGCCGAATCGCCGCGCTCGACCTCGTCATCCTCGCCGATCCCCGCCGCGCCTTGCCGAGCTACGACGCGGTGCTGCTGGTCTCGCCCGCGCATGCGGCGGATCAAAGGCTGCTCGCCGCCTTGAGGCCGCTGGTCGGCGCCATCCCGGTCGAGCGCATGCGCCAGGCCAATCTCATGGTCGACCGCGACACCGACAAGAAGACCCCGGCCGAGGCCGCGCGCTGGCTCGATCCAGCGCGTTAGGCCGTGGAGATCAGCTCCGCGACGATCTCGAACGAGCGCAGGCGCGCATCGTGATCGAAGGTCTGCGAGGTGATCATCAGCTCGTCGGCGCCGGTGCGGGCAATGAAGGCCTGGATCGCGGCGTGCGCCTTGGCCGGGCCGCCGATCGCCGAGCAGGACAGGACATGGTCGAGCCCGGCGCGCTGCGCGGGGGCCAGGCTCTCATAGAAACCGGGGACCGGCGGCGGCAATTGGCCCGGCATTCCCTGGCGCAGGGCGATGAAGGCCTGCATCAGCGAGGTGGCCATCAGCGCGGCCTCCTCGTCGGTCTCGGCGGCGAAGGCGTTGTAGCCGAGCATGACATAGGGCGCCGAAAGCTGCGCCGAGGGCCGGAAGGCCGTGCGGTAGACGTGGAGCGCCTCCATCATCTGGCCCGGCGCGAAATGCGAGGCGAAGGCGTAAGGCAGGCCGAGCTGCGCCGCGAGCTGGGCGCCGAACGTGCTCGAGCCGAGGATCCAGATCGGGATATCGAGCCCTTCGCCCGGGATCGCGCGGACCCGGGCCGGCTCGCCGGGCTGCAGATAATTCATCAGCTCGACGACGTCGCGCGGGAATTGGTTGACGTCGGCATTGAGGTTGCGGCGCAGCGCATAGGCCGCCGCCTGGTCGGTGCCGGGCGCCCGGCCGAGGCCGAGGTCGACGCGCCCCGGATAGAGCGATTCGAGCGTGCCGAACTGCTCGGCGATCTGCAGCGGCGCGTGATTGGGCAGCATGATGCCGCCGGCGCCGATGCGGATCGTCGAGGTGCCGCCGCCGACATAAGCCAGCGCCACGCTGGTCGCCGCGCTGGCGATGCCGGGCATGCTATGATGCTCGGCCATCCAGAAGCGCTTGTAGCCCCAGCCCTCGGCATGGCGGGCGAGGTCGCGGGCGTTGGCGAGCGCATCGGCGGCGGTGTCGCCCGCAATGATCGGGGCGAGGTCGAGGACCGAGAAGGGGATCATCACCGCGATATGGGGTGGCGCCGGCGGAGCGCCAGAGCGGGATGGGCTTTGGTTGACTGGTAAAGCGTTAGCCCTAAAGTCCCGTCATTCCAGCGAAAGCTGGAATCTCTTTGTCTTCCAGCGCATTGAAGAAAGGGGATTCCAGCTTTCGCTGGAATGACGATTATTGCCTGCTCCATTCCGATCTGAGGCCAAGCGATGATTGCGGGGGAAAAGCTCAGGCCGGTATTGCCGATTGCGGCCCTGACCCTCCTCCTGCTCGTCCCCGCCATCCACAACGGCTTTCCCCTGATCTTCCCCGACAGCGGCACCTATCTCGTCATCGCCTTCGGGCCCGAATATGCGCTCGACCGGTCGAGCTATTACGGCTTCCTGCTGAAGCCGCTGGTGGCGCTCGCGCCGGGCGTGTTCGGGCTGTGGATCGCGACCGCCGCGCAGGCGCTGGCGGTGGCCCTGGTGCTGTGGGCGGCGGCGGGGCGGCTCGATCCCAACGAGTCGGGACGCTGGCGGCGGCTCGCCTGGATCGCGCCCGCCGCTCTGCTGACCGCTCTGCCCTGGCATGCCGGCCAGCTCATGCCCGACGCGCTCACCGGCATCTTGGTGCTGATGGTCTGGCTCGCCGCGTCGCGCGAGCCGGGGAAGAGCGGCAACCTGCTGCTGTGGACCGGGATCATCCTGGTCGCGCTGACCCATTATACCCATTTGCCGCTGCTGCTGGCCGTGGCCGCCGCGACGCTGGCCCGCAAGCTCGTCGCCGGGTGGGGGTGGCGGCCCGTCCTGCGCCGCTTCCTGCCGGCGCTGGCGGCCGGGGGCCTGGTCCTGGCCGGCTGGATCGTCGCCAACGGCGCGGTGTTCGGCCGCTGGACGACCTCGCCGACGGGCTCGGTCTTCCTCTTTGCCCGGCTCAACGAGGACGGGCTGATCGGCCCCTGGCTCGACCGGCATTGCGGGCGCGACGCGCCGCCGCGCCTCTGCGCGATCCGCGGCCAATTGCCGCACGACAGCCAGGAATTCCTGTGGACCGGCGGCGCCACGCCGATCACCGACCTCGTCTGGCACCCCGATCCGCCGGAGGCGCGCTGGGCCTGGGTCGACATGATGAGCCAGGCCAACAGGGGCGCGATCGCCGAGCGGCCAGGGGCGTTCCTGGCCTCGTCGCTGGGCGGGTTCGCGCGGCAGCTGGTCAGCTTCGCGCCGCTGGACGACGAATGCCCGAACAGCTGCCGCGATCCGAGCGGCGGCATCACCTACGTGCTCGGCCGCTACCGGCCGGAGACGGTGCCGGCGCTGCTCGCCTCGCACCAGTCGCAGGGGACGACGCCCAAGGCCTTGGTCCGCTTCATCGTCCTGCCGATCGAGATATTGGCGCTGCTGCTGCTGCCCGTCGCCTTCGTCCTGGCCTGGCGGCGCGGCGACGGGACGGCCTTGTCGCTGGTCGCGGCGGTGATCGCCGCTTTGCTGGTCAATGCGGCGATGGCGGGCGCGCTGTCCGACGTCCACGACCGCTATCAGAGCCGGCTGGTCTGGCTCGCGCCCTTCGCCCTGCTGATGATCGCCTGGCGCTGGCGCCGCTTGACGCTGCCCGGTGCCCGCTCCTATGTGCCCGGCGCATCGGATATGCATGGCGACCATAGCTCAGCTGGTTAGAGCATCGGTTTGTGGTACCGAGGGTCGCGGGTTCAAGTCCCGTTGGTCGCCCCATTATCATGAGAATATAAGAACATAGCAGGACAGGATAATAATGGACTCGCTTTGGGATTTTCCCGATTTCGACGAACATGAGCTCGTACATTTCGTAACCGACCCGAAAACGGGCCTCAAAGCGGTCATCGCCGTCCATTCCACCCATCTCGGCCCCGGCGCCGGCGGTACCCGCATGTGGCATTATGCGGAAGCGAGCGACGCCATCGCCGATGCCCTGCGGCTGTCGCGCGGGATGAGCTACAAGAACGCCATGGCCGGCCTGCCCTTGGGCGGCGGCAAGGCCGTGATTCTCGCCGACGAGGGCCGGACCAAGACTCCGGAGATGCTCGCCGCCTTCGGCCGCGCCGTCGCGGGCCTGTGCGGGCGCTACGTCACCGCCGAGGATGTCGGGATGAACGTCGCCGACATGGTCGCGATCTCCAAGGAGACCGACTATGTCGCCGGGCTTCCGGTGGCGGAAGGCGCGGTCGGCGGCGATCCCGGCCCGCATACCAGCTACGGCGTCTTCCTGGGGGTCAAGGCGGCGGTGAAGCGCGCTTTGGGCAAGGAGAGCCTTGCCGGCCTTCATATCGCCATCCAAGGCGCGGGCAGCGTCGCTTCGGGCTTCGCCCGCCGCGCCGCCGCCGAGGGCGCCCGCCTCACCATCGCCGACGTCGACCAGGGCCGCGCCGCGGCGCTGGCGGCGGAGACCGGCGGGCAGACGGTGGGCGCCGACGCGATCATGACCCTGGCGGCCGACGTGCTCAGCCCCAATGCGCTCGGCGCGATCCTCGACGCCGAATCGATCGCCGCATTGAACGTGCCGATCGTCGCCGGCGGCGCCAACAACCAGATGGCCACCCGCGACGACGGCGACCGGGTCCAGGCGCGCGGCATCCTCTACGCGCCCGATTATGTGATCAACGCCGGCGGCATCATCAACGTCTCGACCGAATATCTCGGCGACGGCGACCAGGCGATGGTCCGCCGCCGGATCGAGGCGATTCCAGGCCGGCTCGAGGAGATCTGGCAGGAAAGCGCCGGGACCGGCCGCAACCCCGCGCGGGTGGCGGGCGACATGGCAAGGCGGCTGATCGGTCGGAGCTAGCTGGTCTGCCAAGTCACTCGGTTGCTGAGGATTTTACTTTGCCGTCACCCCCGCGAAAGCGGAATCCAGCTTCTTTCTTCTCATAAGCTATTGAAGGAGATGGATTCCCGCTTTCGCGGGAATGACGATAGAGATTGAAGACCGAAGCCGTTACTGTGCGCCCGATGCAGGTTTTCGAGCTTTACGATCAGTTCACGACCGGCTGGGCGAGGATCCGGGCGCATATCACCAGCCATTTGATCGCGGCTGCACTGTTGTGGCTGATCGGATTCCAGCTGACTTTGCCGACGATCACCACGGCCGATCTGCAGCATCTGGCCGCCCATCCGCTTTACGGCTGGTTTCAGAGCGTGGGCTTCGTCGCCTTGGTGTCCTTCAGCATCGCGATTCTGGTCGCCCTCTACGCGATCGCGCTGAACGCCGTCGGAAACCTGCTCCTGGCCGGCTACAACATGCTCTTTCCGCCCCAGCTCGGGCTTGACGATACCCGCCGGCTGGCGCCGCGCGACGCCTTGTTCACCATCGCCGCGACGCTGGACGAGGGCAGAAGCGAGCCGCGCGACCTGGCCCGCCACTTCGCCGAGCTTCAAACCGCCTATCCGATCAGCGACCCCGAGGGATACAGGAACGCGACCGTCGACAAATCGACCCTGAAACGGGATTCGACCACCCAGCTCCGCAACGCGCTCGTCTTCTTCTTCGCCTGGTGGCTCATCCCTTTGGCCTTTCCCGGCAGCGGCATCGCTCACGCGGTGAAGGCCGTGTTCTGGCCCGGCTTGTTCGCGCTTCTTTTCTACGTGCTGATGGCGCGGGCGCGGCTGATGTTCGCGCTCCGCGTCACCATCGCCTCGCTTTATTCGACGGTGGCGGCGATGGTGCTTCGCGACGAAAGTCAGGCGGCCCGGCTCGCCGCCGCGCGCGCCGACCCCGCGCAGGTCTGGATATTGGTCGACGCCTTCCAGGAAGAGGAATGTCACAGCAAGCCCTCGATCCGGCTCTATTTGCGGGCCTTGTCCGGGCGCGGCGCGGCCACGCGGGACCGGGACGCGCCGCTTGGCGCCTGGTACCGGTTCGGCAGCGATGAGCAGGCGAACCGCAACTACCGCGATCCCGCCTGGCCGGTCCGCTATTTGAAATGGCGGATCGCCGCTCTGGTCCGGGCGGTGGGAGACATCGTGCGGACCATCCTCACCGTCTTCGGCCTGCGCGCGCCCTAAAGCGGTTCGGCCGCGCGGGCGGCGCGGGCCTCGTCCTTGCCCAGCTTATGCTCGCGATAGAGCGTGTAGAGGCCGCTGGCGACGATCACCGCGGCGCCGGCCCAGGTGCTGGCGGGCGGGTGGGTGCCCCACAAAGCCCAGCCGAGCAGCACCGCCCACAGCAATTGGGTGTAATCGAACGGCACCACCACCGGCACCGGCGCGAAGCGCAGCGAGGAGGTCAGGAAGAGCTGGCCGAGGCCGCCGAACAGGCCGAGCGCGACCAGGATCGCCCAGCCGCGGCCGTCATGCGCCTGGCCGTAGACGGGCAGGAACAGGCCGGTGACGGCGATCGCGAAGCAGGTGAACCAGAGCACGATGGTCGGCGTCCGCTCGGTCCTGCCGATCGTGCGCAGGGTGATCGTCACCCCGGCGGTGCCGAGCGCGGCGAGCATGGCCAGAGCGAGGCCGAGCGCGGGCATATGGCCGCCGCCCGGCCGCATCACGATGATCACGCCGATCAGGCCGAGGACGACCGCGGTCCAGCGGTGGCGGCCGACCTTCTCGCTCAGGATCAGGGCCGAGAGCATCACCGAGAAGAGCGGCGCGACGAAGCCGATCGTCGCGGCTTCGGCGAGCGGCAGCAAGGTGAGCGCGGCAAAGGCGGTCACCATCGTCGTCAGGCCGATCGTGCCGCGCCACAGATGGGCGAGCGGCCGCTTCGTCCGCCAGGCGCCGAAGCTCCCGGTCAGCGCGATCCAGATCAGCAAGGGCGGCAGCCCGAAGGCGAAGCGGTAGAAAGCAAGCTCGGGCAGGCTGATCCCGGCCGCGGCGCCAAGCTTGATCGCCGCCGCCATGAAGCCGAAGCAGGTCGCCGCGCCGACGCGCAGGCCGATGCCGAGGAGGCGGTTCTGCTTCAGGGGGAGGGCTGCTGTGGTCGGCACATCCCGCCTTTGGCACAAGCTGCGAATGGGGACAGTTACTTTCGGCACGGCGGCATGAACCTCAACCCCGGCGGTTGAAAGTGACTGTCCCCCCCGCGCAAGCTTCCCCGCCGCCGAAGCCTAAGCTACACATCGCCTGAGAACATGCACGTCTACGCGAATCCGGCCCGCTTCCTCAAAATCGCGCGACCCCTCACGGCCTGGCTGGGCTGGGCGGGGGCGGCGACGATCCTCGGCGCGCTCGCCTGGGGCCTGTTCATCGCCCCGGCCGAGCGCAGCCAGGGCGAGAGCGTGCGCATCCTCTACGTCCACGTCCCCGCCGCCTGGCTCGCCATGGCGGGCTGGACCGGGATCGCGATCGCCAGCCTGATGCAGATCGTCTGGCGCCATCCGCTCGCCGCAATCGCCGCGCGCGCTCTGGCCGGGCCCGGCGCGCTCTTCACCGCTTTGTGCCTCGCCACCGGCTCGCTCTGGGGCAAGCCGACCTGGGGCACCTATTGGGAATGGGACGGGCGGATGACCTCGATGCTCGTCCTGCTCTTCCTCTATCTCGCCTTCATCGCGCTCGCCGGCGCCGAGAAGGAGAAAGGCGGGGAGGGGCGGATCACCGCGATCTTCGGCCTGGTCGGCGCGGTCAACATTCCGATCATCCATTATTCGGTAATCTGGTGGAACACGCTCCACCAGCCGGCGAGCATCTCCTTCGTGCGCGGCACCTCGACGATCCACGGCTCGATGCTATGGCCCTTGCTGGCCTCCGCGCTCGGCTTCTCCCTGCTGTTCGGCGCGATCGTCCTGATGCGGATGCGCGCCGAATTGGCCCGCAACAAGGTCGAGGCGCGGCTGAAGCGGATGGCCGGCGCATGAACGCCGTCGATCCCTGGCCCTTCATACTTGCCGCTTATGCGCTGACCGTCCTGGGCACGGCCGGCCTGACCTTGTGGAGCTGCCTCGCCATGCGCCGCGCCGAGGCCGATGCCGACGCCGTGAGCAAGCGGCCGTGAAGCGCAAGAACCAGCGCCTGATCCTGCTCCTGCTCGCCATCGGCGCGGTGCTGGGCGCGGTCCTGCTCGCCATGTGGGGGCTCAGGAACAATGCCAGCTTCTTCTACGCGCCCGGCGACATCGCGCGCGAGGGCCGGCCGCCTCCGGACCGCGCGGTCCGGGTCGGCGGCATGGTCCGCGGCCAGATCAGGCGCCTGGCCGACGGCGTCACCGTCGAGTTCGTGATCGGCGACAACACCCCGCACATCATCCGGGCGCGCTATACGGGGATCACGCCCGAGCTGTTCCGGCCCGACAGCGGCGTCATCGCGGACGGCCATTTCGTTGCGAACCCGCCGCGCGGCGGCGTCGAGTTCGTCGCCAGCAACATCCTGGCCAAGCATGACGAGAATTACATGCCGCCCGAGCTCACCCAGCGCGGCATGCACAAGACGGACGCGGTCCGTTGATCGCCGAAGCCGGCCTTGCCCTGCTCTGGCTGGCGGCGGCTTTGTCGCTGCTCCAGCTCGTTCTGGGCTGGGCGGCGCTGAGGCCCGAGGGGCAGGGGCTGCTCAGGATCGTGCGGCCGGTGGCGGTGGCGCAGGGCGCGGTCGTGGGCCTCGCCTTCCTCGCCTTGATCTGGCTGTTCCTGCGCACCGATCTGTCGGTGAAGCTGGTCGCCGCCAACAGCCATTCGCTGAAGCCCTGGCTGTACAAATTCGCCGGCGCCTGGGGCAATCACGAAGGCTCGATGCTGCTCTGGGTGACCGTGCTCGCCGTCGCCGGCGGCGCCGTCGCCTTGTTCGAGCGCCGGCTGCGCCAGGACACCCTCATCGCCACGCTCGCCGCCCAGGCCGCGATCGGGCTCGGCTTCTACGCCTTCCTGCTCTTCGCCTCCAACCCGTTCGAGCGGCTCAGCCCGGTCCCGGTCGAGGGCAACGGCCTCAATCCCCTGCTCCAGGACCCGGGCCTCGCCTTCCATCCGCCGACCCTCTATTTCGGCTATGTCGGCATTTCGATCGCTTTCTCCTTCGCGGTCGGCGCGCTGATCACCCGCGACGTCGGCCCGGCTTTCGCCCGCGCGATGCGGCCCTGGATCTTGGCCGCCTGGATCTTCCTCACGCTCGGCATCACCGCCGGCTCCTATTGGGCCTATTACGAACTGGGCTGGGGCGGCTGGTGGTTCTGGGACCCGGTCGAGAACGCCTCGCTGATGCCGTGGCTCGCCGCCACCGCTTTGCTGCACAGCGTCACCGTGCTCGCCACCCGCGCCGGCCTTCGCGCCTGGACGATCATGCTCGCGGTGGTCGCCTTCTCGATGTCGATGATCGGCACCTTCCTGGTCCGCTCGGGCATCCTCACCAGCGTCCACGCCTTCGCCGTCGATCCCAAGCGCGGCACCTTCATCCTCGCTTTGCTCGCTTTCTATATCGGCGGCGCCCTCTTCCTGTTCGCGCTGCGCGTGCGCCATGTGAAGGACGGCTCGACCTTCGAGATCGTCAGCCGCGAAGCCGCTCTGGTGATCAACAATCTTTTGCTCTCGGTGATCCTCGGCCTGGTCTTCGTCGGCACGCTCTATCCGCTGATCACCCAGGCGCTCGGCACCGAAATCTCGGTCGGGCCGCCTTATTTCAACGGCTGGACCGGGCCGTTCGCTTTGGTGCTGGTGGTGATCATGGCGATCGGGCCGATGCTGCGCTGGCGCCGCGACAGCCTGAAGACGCTGTCGAGCCGGGTCGCCGTCCCGGTGCTGCTGAGCGTGGCCGCTCTGGTCGCCCTGGTCGTGCTCGCGCCCGGCATTCGCCTGCTGCCGATGCTCGGCCTCGCGCTCGCCCCGGGCGTGTTCGCGGCCAGCCTCGCGCCTCTGTGGGGCCGAAGGCTGAGGCGCACGCCGCTCTTCCTCTACGGCATGGTGATCGCCCATGCCGGCATCGCCGTCAGCCTCGCCGGCATGGCCGCGGAGAGCGCCTTCACCAAGGAGACCCTGGTCGCCGTCGGGCCCGGGCAGACGGCGCGCGTCGGCGGCTTCACCGTCAAATTCAACGGCGTGACGCCGGTGGTCGGCCCCAACTGGACGGCGATCGAGGCCGATCTGGAGGTCCGGCGCGGTGACGGCGCCCCGTTCACCCTGCGCCCCGAGCAACGGCTGTTCACGACGCCGCCGCAGCCGACCAGCGAAGCGGCGATCCGCACGCTCTGGGACGGCCAGCTCTACGTCGCGGTCGGCGATGCCACCAACCAGCTCGATCAGGGCGGCCGCCGCCAGATCCGCTTGTGGTGGAAGCCGTTCGTCACCCTGATCTGGTTCGGCGGCGGCATGATCGCGTTCGGCGGCCTGCTGGCGCTGATCGGCCGCCTGCGCCGCCGGCGCGGGACCAAGGCCGGCGAGATCGGCGGCGGCGGGGAGGCGCCGGCATGAGGAAGCACCTCATCCTGTGGGTGCCGTTCGCCGGCCTCGCCATCCTGGTGGCGATGTTCAAGATCAGCCTCAATTCGCCGCGCACCAAGGAGATCCCCACCGGGCTGATCGGCCAGGCCGTGCCCGAATTCACCCTCGCGCCCGCCATCGCCGAGCGCCCGGGCCTGTCCGCCGCGTCGCTGCGCGGCGGCCGGCCGCATATCGTCAACGTCTTCGCGAGCTGGTGCCTGCCCTGCCAGGTCGAGGCGCCGCAGCTCGAGGCGCTCTCGCGCCGCGGCATGAACGTGGTCGGCATCGCGATCCGCGACCGCCCCGAGGACCTCGCGCGCTTCTTCGCCAATTTCGGCAATCCGTTCAGCGCGATCGGCGCCGACGTCGACCGCAGCGTGCAGATGAACATGGGCTCGGCCGGCGTCCCCGAAACCTTCGTCGTCGACGGCCGCGGCGTCATCCGCCTCCAGCATATCGGCGCGATCACCGAAGCCGACATGCCCAAGCTCGTCGCCGCCTACGAGGCCGCGCGATGACGCGGCCCCATGTCACAAAGCGTCTGGCAACGGCGTTCTTTCTGCTCGCCGCCACGCCCGCTTTCGCCGATTCGCTGCTGCCGCCGGCGCCTTATGCCAACGTCCAGCTGCGCGATCCGGCGCTGGAGCGGCGCGCCAAGGCGCTGATGGAGACGCTGCGCTGCCTCGTCTGCCAGGGCGAATCGATCGCCGACAGCCCGTCGGAATTGGCCGGCGACATGCGCTCGATGGTCCGCCAGCGCATCCTCGCCGGCGAGGATCCCGAAGCGATCCGCGCCTGGCTGATCGCGCGCTACGGCCAGTGGGTCAGCTATCAGCCGGTGCTCGACGGGATGACCTGGCCGCTGTTCGCGGCGCCGCTCGTGCTGCTGCTCGGCGGCCTCTGGCTGGCGCGCGGCCGCTTCCGCCGGCGCAGGAAAAGCTGATGGGCGGCTGGATCGCCATGATCCTGCTCGCGCTCGCCCTGCTGGCGGCCTTGTTCCCGTTCGCGCGGCGCGACAAGGGCGCGCTCCAGTTCCTCGCCGCCGCCCTGCTGCTCGCGCTCGCCGGCTATGCCTGGCAGGGGCGGCCGGACGAGCCCGGCAGCCCGAAGCGGGCCGAGGCGGCGCTCCGCGAGGCCGCCGACGACGATTTCGCGGTGCTGCGTCCGGCGCTGCTCGGCCGCTTCGAGCGCGCCTCCCACGAGCTCGGCCGGGCCGAGGCCGAGCGCCGGCGCGGCAACCCGCACGGCGCCGCCGAACTCCTGCAATCGGCGATTCGCGACAATCCGCGCAGCTACGCTTTGTGGCTCGCTTACGGCTATGCGCTGGTCGCCGGCAGCGACGATGTGATGAGCCCGGCCGCCCAGCTCGCCTTCGAGCGCGCCGACCGGCTCGCGCCGGGCAATCCCGGCCCGCGCTTCTTCTACGGCCTCGCGCTGGCGCGGGGCGGCAATTACGAAGGCGCCTACCGGGTCTGGCAGGATTTGCTGGCCAGCGTGCCGGAAGGCTCGCTTTATCATGCGGCGATCGCCGAGCGCATGCAGGCGGTCCAGCAAGCGGCATCGACGGGAACGCCGCTGGCACCAGCGCCGCCGCCGCAAGCCCGGCCGCAATCCCCGGCCCCGGCCGCGGCCGCGGTGACGCCTTAAGTGGCTGCCTCGTAGGGCAAACCGAGCGCTTCGGCGACCGCGGGATGGCGGATCTTGCCGTTCGAGACGTTGAGACCGTTTGCGAGGTGCGGATCGGCTTTCATCGCTGCTTCAGCGCCTTGGTTGGCGAGCTTCAGAACGAATGGCAATGTCGCATTGTTGAGCGCGAAGGCCGAGGTGCGCGCCACCGCGCCCGGCATGTTGGCGACGCAATAATGGATGACGCCGTCAATCTCGTAGACCGGATCCGAGTGGGTGGTGGCGTGGCTGGTCTCGAAGCAGCCGCCCTGGTCGATCGAGATGTCGACCAGGACCGAGCCGCGCTTCATCGTCTTGAGCATCTCGCGGGTGATCAGCTTGGGCGCCGCCGCGCCCGGGATCAGCACCGCGCCGATCACCACCTCGGCCTTCTTCACCGCATGGGCGATCGTCGCGCGCGAGGCGTAGGCGGTCTTGATCTGGCTGCCGAAGAACATATCGAGCTCGGCGAGGCGGGCGTTGGAGATGTCGTAGATGGTGACGTCGGCGCGCATGCCGACCGCCATCTGCGCCGCGTTGACCCCGGCAATGCCGCCGCCCAGGATCATCACCTTGGCCGGGGCGACGCCGGGGACGCCGCCGAGCAGCACGCCGCGGCCGCCCTGCTCCTTCTCCAGATAATGGGCGCCGACCTGGATCGACATCCGGCCCGCCACCTCCGACATCGGCTTCAGGAGCGGCAGCGAGCCGTCATTGGCGGTCACCGTCTCATAGGCGATGCAGGTCGCGCCCGAGGCCATCAGCCCCTTGGTCTGCCCGGGATCGGGGGCGAGATGGAGATAGGTGAAGAGCAGATGGCGCGGCTCCAGCAGGGCGATCTCCGAGGCCTGCGGCTCCTTGACCTTCACGATCATGTCGGACCGGGCGAAGACCTCGGCGGCGTCGGCGCCGATCGTCGCGCCGACATCGACATAGTCCTGGTCGGAAAAGTCGATGCCGAGCCCGGCCCTGGTCTCGACGACGACCTCATGGCCGGCGACAATCAATTCGGCCACCGAGGCCGGGGTCAGGCCGACCCGATATTCGTGAACCTTGATCTCCTTGGGCACGCCGACGCGCATCTTTCAGGCTCCTCTCAACCAAAACCGGCGGGTCTATAGCGGGATGCGAAGCCTTTGTCGCCGTTGCGTGGGCCACAGACGGATGCTAAGCCGCCGCCGCCCCGGCAGCGCCCGGGTCCAACAGAGGAAGTCGGACGTTCGTTCCTGACCGATGAGCGACAGCACCGCCCCCGAGCCGCCCGCCGACCGACCGGCCGGGCACCATTCCCAGTCCGGGATCGTCAGGCTCGCCGTCGGCGCGGTCGGCATCGTCTTCGGCGACATCGGCACCAGCCCGATCTACGCCTTCCGCGAAACCTTTCACGGCCACCACCGGCTGGCCAGCGGCGACCCCGAAATATTGGGCGTGCTCAGCCTGATCTTCTGGTCGATGATGATCGTGGTTGCGATCAAATATGTGCTGGTCATCATGCGCGCCGACAATAAGGGCGAGGGCGGCAGCCTCGCTCTGCTCGCCCTGATCAACCGCAAGTCGGACAGCGGCAAGCGCCGGTGGACCGCGGGCATCGTCCTGCTCGGCGTCTTCGCCTGCGCGCTCTTCTACGGCGATTCGATGATCACCCCGGCCATTTCGGTGCTGTCGGCGGTCGAGGGGCTGAACACCGTCCAGTCGGGCTTCGGCCCCTATGTCGTGCCGATCGCGATCGCCATCCTGGTCTTCCTGTTCGCGATCCAGTCGACCGGCACGGCGCGGGTCGGCGCCCTGTTCGGCCCGATCATGATCGTCTATTTCATCACCATCTCGGTGCTCGGCCTGATCCACATCGCCGGCGCGCCCTCGATCATCCTCGAGACGATCAATCCGCTGAACGCGGTGCATTTCTTCCTGACCGACGGCTGGAGCGCGTTCCTCGCTCTGGGCTCGGTGGTGCTCGCCGTCACCGGCGCCGAGGCGCTCTACGCCGACATGGGCCATTTCGGCCGCAAGCCGATCGGCATCTCCTGGCTGTTCTTCGTGATGCCGGCCCTGATGCTCAATTATATGGGGCAGGGCGCGATGGTGCTCTCGCTCGATCCGGCCGGCGCCGACGCCGCGCTCGCCAACCCCTTCTTCTTCCTGGCGCCCGAGGGCATGCGGCTGCCGCTCGTCATCCTCGCCACCTTCGCCACCATCATCGCCAGCCAGGCGGTGATCTCCGGCGCCTTCTCGGTGACCCAGCAGGCGATGCACCTGGGCTTCATCCCCCGCCTCAGGATCCAGCATACCAGCGAAGCGACGATGGGCCAGATCTACATCCCGGTGATCAACTGGGCGCTGATGATCATGGTGATCCTGCTCGTCCTGTTCTTCCAGAATTCCTCCAACCTCGCCGCCGCCTACGGCATCGCGGTGACCGGGGCGATGTTCATCGACACCTGCCTCCTGACCGTCGTGCTGTTCGTCCTGTGGAAATGGAAGCCGTGGCTGGCGGTGCCCATCCTCGCGGTCTTCTTCCTGGTCGACATCGCCTATTTCGCCGCCAACCTGACCAAGGTGCCCGACGGCGGCTGGTTCCCGCTTCTGGTCGGCTTCTTCGCCTTCACCCTGCTCACCACCTGGGCCAAGGGCCGGCAGCTGATGATCAAGCGGATGAACGAGGCGGCGATGCCGGCGGCGATCTTCATCAAGTCGGCCGCGTCGAGCGCCACAAGGGTGCCCGGCACCGCCGTCTTCATGACCACCGCGTCGGACGGCATCCCGCACGCGCTGCTCCACAACCTCAAGCACAACAAGGTGCTCCACGAGCGCGTGCTGCTGCTCACCGTGCGCATCGAGGACGTGCCTTATGTCGAGGAGGAGAAGACCTTCCACCTCGACGAGCTCGGCTCGGGCTTCTTCCGCCTGATCGTCCGCTACGGCTTCATGCAGGAGACCAACGTGCCGAGCGCGCTGGCGCGGGTCGACAGCTGCGGCCCGCAATTCAAGATGATGGACACCAGCTTCTTCCTCGCCCGCCAGACTTTGATCGTCTCGCCCAAGCCCGGCATGGCGCTGTGGCGCGAGAAATTGTTCGCCTGGATGCTCAGGAACGCGGAAAGCGCGATGGAATTCTTCAGCCTGCCGCCGAACCGCGTCGTCGAGCTCGGCAGCCAGGTCGAGATCTGATCCTGACCGGCCCGATCATCGTCACCGCCCTGTTCGGCGACGGCGACAATGGCTGGCTCCAGCAGCTCAGGCGCAGCCATTACCCGCCCGAGCGCAATCGCGTCCCGGCCCATCTCACCTTGTTCCGCCAGCTGCCGCCGAGCCTGGAGGCCGAGCTCGCGCGCAGGCTCGCCGCCGCCGCCGCCGCGCCGCCGCCGCGCGCCACGATCGCCGGCATCGTCGACCTCGGCGAGGGGACGGCGCTGCGCGTCGAGAGCGAGGATCTGGCGGCGATCCGCGCCGAGCTCGCCGACGCCTTTCATGGCCTGCTGACGCCGCAGGACCTGAGCCCCTTCCGCCCCCACGTCACCATCCAGAACAAGGTCGAGGCGCGCGACGCGAAAAATCTCCAGCAGCAGCTCCGCGCCAGCTTCGCGCCGCGCCCGCTGGCGATCCGCGCTCTGGCGTCATGGCGCTATCGGGACGGCCCCTGGGAGCCGCTCAAGGTTCACGCCTTCCGCAAATAGCGTCGGAAGGTTTCGGCTGGCTCCACGAGACCTCGGCCTTCGCCGGGAGGACGGCCTGCCGGGGCCCTCAATCGACCTGGCCGACGCCGTTGCAGCTATAGTCGAACGCCGCCAGCCCGCTCTCGAGATGGCCGCCGAGCAGTGGCATGTCGAGCAGCTCCTCGACCCGTTCGTCGCCGCTGAGGTCGTTCGCCTCGGCGAAGGCCTCGTCCCATTCGCTGGCATCGTAGGTGCCGCGGCCGACCCAGGCCAAAGCGACGATCTCGGCGAGCTGGTCCTCGGCGAGGTCGTCGAGCACCGCCTGGACCTCCTCCTCGACGCCGTCGTTCAATTCGTCCTCGAGCACCGAGAGCGCCTCGCCGCCCTCGTCGTCATAATCGTCGACATTGTCGGGATCCTCGTCCGGATCCTGGGCCGGGACCTGCGCCTCCATCTCCTTGGCGCGGAGGATCAGGCGGCAGATGGTTTCGAGCGGCGTCAGCAGGTCCATGATCTTTCTCCGTGCCGTGGCTTTGCAAACGACAATGCGGGCCGGCGGTTCCGGCCCTTGAAACCGGCGGCCGCGCGCTCCAGTTGACCGCTCGCGCGGCCCTTCCTATAGCGCCGCGTCCCTTGGGGCGGAGTAGCTCAGCTGGTTAGAGCAGCGGAATCATAATCCGCGTGTCGGGGGTTCAAGTCCCTCCTCCGCTACCATTTCGAACCCTCTCTCAAGGAGGGGGCGGCTGGCTTTCCGGGACGATGTCGATGACGACCACGCCGGCCTTCTCGCCGGTCTGGACGTAGCGATAGGCATCGGCGATCGCGGCGAGGGGATATCTGCGATCGATGACGGGAACGTATCGGCCCGCTTCGATCATGTCTTTCAGGCCCGTCACGAACGCCTGTCCGCTTCCCCGCCTGGCCAAGGGAACAACGACCCGCCCGCTTCCCGTGATCTTCGACCACAAGATGAACAACAGATTCTGCGACCAGGGGCCGCGATCCGTCGTCGCGAAGACGCCTCCGGGCTTGAGCAATCGCCGCCACCGGCGGATACCGAGCTTTCCCACCGCGTCGAACACGAAGTCGAAGTCGCGGCCGTGCCGATCGCGCCGGATGCGCCGTAGATCAGCACCCTGTGGCCGGGCTTGCAGCCGAGCTGTTCGACGCTCGCATTGGCGTAGAAGGCGCCTTCGCACAGGACAGCCTGATCGAAGCGCAGATTCCCTGGCATCGGGGCGATCGGCCCGGTTTCGGGCATGCGGAAATATTCCGCCTGGGCGCCGTCATTCCTGGCCGGGCACATTCCGAAAACGCGGTCGCCGGGCCTGAACAGGCTGACGGCGGCGCCAACGGCGGCGACCGTTCCGGCGAAATCCATGCCGAGGATGTTGCGTCGCGATCGCCCGGAACCGCTCAGCAGCCGGATCAGAATCGGGTGAAGGAGCTCGCCGCAATCGCTCCTGTTGACGCTCGCGGCATGGACCCGGACCAGCCCCTCGTCCGGTCCCGGCACCGGCGCCGGGACATCGCGCAGCGCGATCGCGCCAGGCGATCCGTAACGCGCGATCGTGGCGGCCTTCATCGGCTCTCCAGAATGAATCCCGCGCTCGCTGCAGCCCTCGCGCGGCGCGCGGGAAAGGGCGCGCCCTTCAAATCCGCGCCGGCGCTCTTATCTCTGGTGCGATGACGCTCAAGCCGGCCCTTCTTGCGCTTTGCGCGGCGCTGACGCCGCTGGCCTCCGTTGCGGCGGCCGGCCAGGCGACGGCGCCGGCGGCCGCGCAGCCGCCCGCCAACCCCTTCCAGAGCCTGTGGACCGGCTGGAGCGGCGCCAGCCGCGATTCGCTCGAGGCCGAGATCCGGACGCAGGCCCAGCCGGACCGGGCGCCGCCCGATTCGACCTCGATCCCGGCGGGCTCGCCGCTCTTCTCGCGCAGCCGCGAGGAGGCCGAGGCGCTCGGCGCCCGCGTCGGCGAAATCGTCCGCGGCGGCGATTGCGCCGAGGGCGAGCGCGTCGCCCGCGCCGCCGGCGATTTCGCGCTCGTCCAGGCGGTGCGCGACCATTGCGAGCGCCGCGCCGCCCGCCGCTAGCGCCCGCGCGCGCCCTCTGCTATCCTTTCCGCGCCTTTGGGAGGAGGCCGCCATGAAGACCACCCGCCGCGTCAGCCGCCGCTCGTTCCTCGTGCGCGTCGCCGGCGGCACGCTGATCGGCGGCGCGGCGCTGGCCGTGCTCGGCGGCGCGGCCGGCGCGGCCCAGATCAACGACAATGATGGGGCCGATCCGCGCGGCCGCGGCCGCGGCGCCCTGACCGACGCCGACAGCGGCCCGCGCGCCGACCGGCCGGGCAGCGGCCGGGGTCCGCGCCGCACCACCTGCCCGGCCGCCCACGGCCAGGGCCGGGGCGTCAACGACGGCGATAACGGAGCCAATGCCGACGCGCCCGGCTGCGGCCGCGGCGGCCCGCGCCGGGGTTAGGCCCTGATTACGTCCTAGGAGTCGAGCCGCTCCAGATAGCCGGCCGCCCACAGGATCCGGATCAGCTCGGCTGGATCCTTGTTCGGCAGATCGGCGGCGGTGAAGGGCGCGCCCGACAAAGCGACGTCGAGCGCGTCGCCCGCCTCGTCGTCGAACTCGAGGTCGCCGCCCGGCCCGATCAGGATCAACTTGCCCTCGTCGTCGGCGACGTTCCACGGCACGAAGCGCCGCCGCCGGTAGCGGTCCTCCGCGCGCGTCGCCGCCGAGGCCGAGATCACCCCCGACACGTTGGGCCGCCGGCCGCGGATGAAATTGTCGGCGAGCAGATCGAACGCGCTGTCCATCCCGGCGCCGTCGGCGATCTGCCTGACCAGCTTGGCGAAATGGACGCGCGCGGCTTCGCGGTCGAAGTCGCGATTGGCGAAGCCCGCGGGCAGCGAGCGGCGGAAATCGGGCGAGGTCAGCGCGAGCTCCGAGATCGATTCGAGCAGCAGATCGGCCCAGGTCTTGGTGATCAGCCCGACGGTGATGTGCAGCGACGGCTCGGCGCCGACATTCTCGGCGTCGTGCATCAGGCCGCGCGGCATATAGAGGCAGTCGCCGGCGTTGAGGGTGAATTGCTGGGTGACCTCGCCGGCCTCGTGCCGCCCGAGCTCGAACTGCTCGCCGCGGAACGGCGTCTCGACCGGGGTGCCGTAGATGCGCCAGGCCTTGGAGCCGGACAGCTGCATCACGAACACGTCGTGATTGTCGTAATGCGGCGGGAAGCCCTGATTGCCGGCGCCGTCGGCTTCGGGCTGGGGCGTCAGATAGATGTTGGTCTGCATGTGGCAGGTGAGGACTTCCTCGAGCGCCCGGCAGAATTCGCCCAGGTTGAACATCGAATCGTGGAATTGCGGCAGGATGATCGTCGATCCGCGCAGATATTCCTCGGCGACGGTGGCGCGGCTGATGCGGCCGTCCTCGTTGACGTAATCGTCGCGCTCGATCCGGTCCTTATGGTTGGTGAGATCGATCATCCCCTCGCGCAGATCGGCGCTGTTGATGAAATGGTCGAGCATGTCGAGCGTCAGCAGATCGGCATAGCGCTCGGGCGCGTTGCGGATGTTGATCAGCGGCTTGCGCTCGTAATAGCTTTCGAGGAATTCCTCCTTGCCGATCGGGGCGATCAGGAAGCCGAGCGCGTCCTCCTCCCAGCGCGGCGAGGGCGCATGGCCCTCGGCCCCTTCCAGCTCCTTCGCACGCAACGCCGCTTCCGTCATTCCCGAACCTCCCCAAGGAGCGGCGACTCTATCTGGCGGGCGCGGGCGCAGGAAGCGATTATTTGAAGGGTGGTGGCAGCGGCGAGGGCGAATCGAAGCGATAGGGCTCGAGCGCGGTCTCGAGCAGGCGCAAAGTCGCGGTGGCCGGCGAGCTCAGCTGGCGCTGCTCGAGCGGCTCGCGGAAGGCGGCGAGCACCGCGCGCGCGGCCGCCGCGAGCAGGATCTCGCGCGCCTCGAAGCTGCCCATGTCCGGCCCGTCCGGCATCACCGCCCGGCTTCTTCCGGCCCGGTCGGCTGCCGGTGCGGCGACGTCAGCATCCGTGGGCCAACACGGAGGCTGTCGCGCCGGAATTGAACAGAACGAAAAGGGTCGGCATATGGACCTTTCTACAGGGGCGAATCCGGGGCTTAATTCACCGCTTTTCGCGCAACAGTCAAGCAGGACTTTTCAAAAGAGATGAGTTTTGGCACCCGCCTCGCAGAAGAACGCAAGCGACTTGGCCTCAAACAGGCCGAGTTCGCCGATCTGGTGGGGACCGACGTCCCCAAGCAGAGCCTCTATGAGAATGACCGGCGCGAGCTGCGCGCCGATTATCTCGCCCGCCTGGCCGAGGCCGAGGTCGATATTGTCTACGTGCTGACCGGCCGGCGCAGCGACGGCGAATGGCTGAAGGAGGGGCCGAGCGAATTGCTTTCGGCCTATCTTTCGCTGCCGCCCGAGATGCAGGAGGCGCTCGAGGGCCTCGCCCGCTCGCTCCGCGACCAGTTCACCCGCCCGCACGGCGCCGCCACGGTGCATGCGCGCAAGACCGACTATAAGGCTGGCGACGAGAAGCGCTGAGGCAGATCCTCCCCGGGACGGGGAGGATTAGGCCTCGGTGCCCGCCGGGATCACCCCGCGGCGGATCTGGTCGAGCTCGATCGATTCGAACAAAGCCTTGAAATTGCCCTCGCCGAAGCCCTCGTTCCCCTTGCGCTGGATGATCTCGAAGAAGATCGGGCCGACCATGTTCTCGGTGAAGATCTGCAGCAGCAGCCCCTCGCCGGTCTCCGGCGAGCCGTCGATCAGGATGCGGCGCTTGCGCATCTCCGCGACGTCGTGGGCGTGGCCCGGGATGCGCGCGTCGATCATGTCGTAATAGGTTTCGGGGCTGTCCTGGAAGCGGATGCCGTTGGCGCGCAATTTGTCGACGGTGGCGAAGATGTCGTCGGTGGCGAAGGCGAGGTGCTGGATGCCTTCGCCCTTATATTCCTTCAGATATTCGGCGATCTGGCTGTAATCGTCCTGGCTCTCGTTCAACGGGATCCGGATCTTGTCGTCGGGCGCGGTCATCGCCCGCGAGAGCAAGGCGGTCTGCTTGCCCTCGATGTCGAAATAGCGGATTTGGCGGAAGTTGAAGATCTTCTCGTAAAACCCCGCCCAATGATCCATCCGCCCCCGGTTCACATTGTGGGTGAGATGGTCGAGCGTGTGCAGGCCGACGCCGTTGTCGTCGCGGCCGGCGCCCGGCACCGGCTCGAAATCCGTGTCGTAGATCTTCTCGGCGCCGTAGCGGTCGACCAGATAGAGATAGGAGCCGCCAATCCCCGCAATCGCCGGAATGTCGAGCTCGCCGGGGCCGCGCTTCGTCTCGACCTGCTCGGCGCCGCGTTCGAGCGCCAGCTCGAGCGCCTCGGGCGCGTTCCTGACCCGGAACGCCATGCCGTTGGCCGACGGGCCGTGCGCCGCGCGGAATTCGGCGGGCTGGCCGGCGCCTTCCATGTTGAGGATGAAGTTGATGTCGCCCTGCGCATAATGGCGGACGTTCTTGGAGCGGTGGTTGCCGACATGGGTGAAGCCCAGCTTGACGAACAGGTCCGCCAGCGCGTCGGGGTCCGGGCTGGTGAACTCGACGAACTCGAAGCCGTCGAGGCCGATCGGGTTTTCGCGCTGGGACATGGCGACTCTCTCTGCAAAAGGGGCGGAATCGGCGCGGCTTCTATCAGCGGCTGTGGATAGAAGCAAAAGCGGCATTGCGCGGGGCCAAGGCGCCTCTTACGTCGCGATCATGACCGCCACCCACTCAGCCCGCATGATCATCCTCGGCTCCGGCCCGGCCGGCCTTTCCGCCGCCATCTACGCCGCCCGCGCCGGGCTCGCGCCGATCGTCGTCCAGGGCATCCAGCCCGGCGGCCAGCTCACCAACACCACCGACGTCGAGAATTATCCCGGCTTCGCCGAGACCATCCAGGGCCCGTGGCTGATGGAGGAGATGCAAAAGCAGGCCGAGCATGTCGGCGCGCAGGTGATGTGGGACACGATCGTTGACGTCGACTTCTCG
>JAXDPD010000031.1:0-24607 GCA_034668505.1 Sphingomonadales bacterium | reverse complement strand
GCGGCTATGACGGCATCTTCTTCCGCGGCAATTACACGATCGACTTCAACGCTCCGGGCTATAACGGCCTGATGACCAGCATCGAGAACATGACCCTGACCTCGATCACCGACGAGCGCTATGCGCGGGGCGGCGATCCGGCCGGGTTCGACTACAACATCACTCTGGCCGACAACCAGTTGCTCGCCGGTGTGGAGCTCACCGTCTCGGGCGTCATATTGCAGAGCTACGAGACGATGATCGTCGATGGCAGCCAGGAGACGGACGGCACGTTCCGCTTCTTCGGGGGCAAGGCGGACGACACGCTGAAGGGCGGCGCCAATACCGATCTCATCTTCGGCAACCTCGGTGCGGATACTCTGACCGGCAATGGCGGCGCGGACACGTTCCGCTACGACTCGACGGCAGACTCCAACTCGGGCTCGAGGGACCATATCCTCGACTTCACGCCGGGCACCGACAAGCTCGACCTCACCCGCATCGACGCCAACACGCTGGTCGCGGGCGACCAGGCCTTCACCGTGATCGGAGGGGCGGCGTTCAGCCACACCGCCGGGGAGCTGCGCGGCTTCCAGTCGGGTGGCGACTGGTTCATCGAGGGCGATACCAATGGCGACGGCGTCGCCGATTTCTCCGTCCAGCTCACCCTGCACGGGACGACGCCGCTCAGCGGATCGGACTTCTTCCTGTAGGTTTGTTTCCCGGCGCGCCTCAGCGCGCCGGGAACCAGCTTTTGGCGGCCGCGCCTTCGGGAACCTCGGTCCCGCCGGTGAGCCGGGCGACGACCTGGGCGAAGCTTCCTTCGACCGCCACCCGGTGCTCGCCGAAATAGATATCGGTGAAGGGCCCGGACGCGGTCCGAACGTGAGTCACCTTGTCGGGGTTGATTGCCACATCCCCGGGTTCCCCGCCCTTCTTCATCACGATCAGCTTCACGATCGGCCGTGCTCCGTCTGCTTTGGTCCAGACCTAGCCGCTTCGGGTTAACTAGGGGTTTGTACGAGCTTGTACGATTGCCCCGCCCCGGCGACCCTTTCGACGGGCGCTCGCGGCAGGCGGGCGCCCCGGGGAAGGGCAAAGAGGGGCCAGCGTCATGACGATGTATGTCTACAGCACCGCCGGGGAGCCGCGCGGCTTCCTGTTCGAGACCACCATCTTCGGCCTCGACGGAGCGCCGTTGGGACGGGTTCTCGGCTGCCGGGTCCACCGATTCGACGGTACTTATGCGGGCGAATGGTTCCACCAGATGGTCGTCGACCGCCCGACCGCCCGGCCGCGCTCGATTCCGGCCGTGGCCGTGCCGGAGCCTCGCCCGCCCGCGCCGTCTTGCTGGGGACGGCGGGCGGTGGCGGAATATGGCGCTTATGCCGACGCCTTCGACCGGCTCGCCGCCCCGGACCATTTCCAGATGGCGGCCGAGTAACCCAAGGCCGTCATTTCGCGAAACGGGAGGGGTGACGGGAAGGGGCCGCACCTGTCATGCTGGGGCATGAGCCCGGTGCGCATCCTCCACGCCCATTCCACCTTCGGCCATGGCGGCAAGGAGGCGAGGGCGGTCCAGCTGATGAACGCCTTCGGCCCGGCCGCCGAGCATGCCGTCCTCTCGGCCACGCCCGGAGAGCTGGGCGCCGCCAAGGCGCTCGATCCGGCGGTGAGGGCCGAGTTTCCCGCCGACGCGCCGTCGCTTTCCGGATTGCCCGGCCTTAGGCGCCTGTTCCGGCTGTCGCGCTACATGCGGCGCTTCGACCTCGTCCTCAGCTACAATTGGGGCGCGTTCGACGCGGTGATGGCTCGGCACCTGTTCGGCGGACCGCCGCTCATCCATCATGAGGACGGCTTCAACCAGGACGAAGCGGCGGAGTTGAAGACCCGGCGCAACCTGTATCGCCGGATCGGCCTCGCCTCGGCCCATCGGCTGGTGGTGCCCTCGGCGCGCCTCGAGGCGGTCGCCCGTAACGCCTGGGGCCAGCCGCCCACCAAGGTGGTGCGGATCGCCAACGGCATCGACCTCAAGCGCTACTCTGCGCCGCCGGCGAAGGAGATACCGGGACTCGACGAGAGGCCGGGCGAAATAGTCATCGGGACCGTCGCCGGCCTTCGGCCGGTCAAGAACCTTCCCCGCCTCGTCCGCGCCTTTGCCGCCATGACGTCGCCGAACGTCAGGCTGGTCATCGTCGGCTCGGGGCCGGACAGCGAGCGCATCGCCGCCGAAGCGCGCCGGCTCGGCGTCGGCGACCGGCTGCTGATGCCCGGCTTCCTCGCCGATCCGGCCCTCTGGATCGGCCGCTTCGACATCTTCGCCTTGTCGTCCGACAGCGAGCAATTCCCGATCTCGCTGGTCGAGGCGATGGCGACCGGGCTTCCCGCCGTGGGGACCGCGGTCGGCGACATCGTCCAGATGGTCGCCGACGACAATCGGCCGCTGATCGTCGCCGCCGACGACGAGGCGGCCTTCACGGCGGCGCTCGACAGCCTTGCCGACCGCCCGGATCTGCGCCGAGCCCTCGGCCGGGCCAACAAGGAGAAGGCGGCGGCCGAATATGACGAGGCGGCGATGGTCGCCCGTTACGCCCGGCTTTACGGCGAAGCCATAAGGCGCCCTGGAGCGTTGACGGCGGCCACGACATGATTTTTGAGGCATTTGGCTGAGAGTGGGGATATAGGCTCTTTCGTTTTTCCGGAGGATTATGTGTTCAAGGGTTTGAAGCCGATCCTGTACGGCGGCCGCGAAGTGTGGCCGCTGGTCGAGGGCGGCAAGGGCGTGTCCGCGACCAACCATGCCAGCTCCGGCGCCTGGGCGGCGGCGGGCGGGATCGGAACGGTCTCGGCGGTCAACGCCGACAGCTACGATCCCGAAGGCCGGATCATTCCCCAAATCTATCACGCGCTGACGCGGCGCGAGCGGCACGAGGAATTGATCCGCTACGCGATCGACGGCGCCGTCGCGCAGGTCCAGAGGGCCTATGACATCGCCTCCGGGCGCGGCGCGATCAACATCAACGTGCTGTGGGAAATGGGCGGCGCCCAGCGCGTCCTCGAGGGCGTGCTGGAGAAGACCAAGGGCCTGATCGCGGGCGTCACCTGCGGCGCCGGCATGCCCTACAAGCTTTCCGAGATCGCCGCCTCGCACAAGGTCTCCTACCTGCCGATCATCAGCTCCGCGCGCGCCTTCTCGGCCTTGTGGAAGCGCGCCTATCACAAGGCGGCGGAGTGGCTGTCGGCGGTGGTCTACGAGGATCCCTGGCTGGCCGGCGGCCATAACGGCCTCTCCAACGCCGAGGACCCGCTCGCCCCGCAGGATCCCTATCCGCGCGTCAAGGCGCTGCGCGAGACGATGCGGACCGGCGGCATCTCCGATTCGGTGCCGATCATCATGGCCGGCGGCGTCTGGAACCTGAAGGAATGGGATCATTGGATCGACAATGAGGAATTGGGGCAGATCGCCTTCCAGTTCGGCACAAGGCCCCTGCTCACCAAGGAAAGCCCGATCCCGGAGGAATGGAAGGCGCGGCTGATGACGCTGGAGGAAGGCGACATCCTCCTCCACCGCTTCTCGCCGACCGGCTTCTATTCGTCGGCGGTGCGCAACCCGTTCCTGCGAAATCTCGAGGCGCGCTCGCACCGCCAGATCGCCTTCACCAAGGAGCCGCTCGGCGATCACGCCTTCCCGCTCGACGTCGGCGTCGCCGGCAAGAAGAATTACTGGGTGACCAAGGGCGATCTGCTCCACGCCCGGACCTGGTATGCGCAAGGCTATACCGACGCGCTCAAGACCCCCGACGAGACGCTGGTCTTCGTCACCCCGGAGGAGAAGCATCTGATCCGCAAGGACCAGTCGGACTGCATGGGCTGCCTTTCCCAATGCGGCTTCTCGTCCTGGGCGGACAATGAGAAGAACACGACCGGGCGGCTTGCCGATCCGAGGAGCTTCTGCATCCAGAAGACGCTGCAGGACATCGCCCATGGCGGCTCGACCGAGGAGAATTTGATGTTCGCCGGCCACAGCGCCTTCCGCTTCCGCAAGGACCCCTTCTATTCGAACGGCTTCGTGCCGACCGTGAAGCAGCTCGTCGAGCGCATCCGGACCGGCGACTGAGCAGCCGCGCCGAATGGGGACAGTTGCGCGCAACTGCCCCCTGCCGAGCTTGATGGACCGCGGCCAAGCGGCTTAAGAAGGCGCCGAAGGGGATTCCAATGCCGCGTCGCATCGCCGCCGCTCTCATCGCCTGCGCGCTTTCGCTCTCTTTCTCGGCGGCTTCGGCGCAGCCGCCGCGCGCCACGCCCTATATGGCCTCGATCGCGTCCGGGCGGGCGATGATGCGCCGCGGCCCGGGCCAGACCTATCCCGGAATCTGGCTCTATGTCCGCCGCGACTTGCCGATCCGGGTCATCCGGATCCATGGCGACTGGCGCCAGATCCAGGATCCGGACGGCACCACCGGCTGGATGCTGGTCAGCCTGCTTTCCGACCAGCGCACCGCCATCGTCCGCGGCGAGGGACTCGCGCCGATGCGCGAGGCGCCCGACGAAGCGAGCCCGATGCGCTTCCGCGCCGAGCCCAACGTCGTCGGCCGGGTGTCGCGCTGCGGCGGCGGCTGGTGCAATTTCGACGTCGGCGGCCGCGCCGGCTATATCAGGGTCGACCGGATCTGGGGCGTCGACCCGGGGGAGACGATCCGCTGATGGACCTTTCGCGTGAGATGGCGCTCGACGATTTTTCGGGCCGGGTCGGCAAGATGTTCAACGTCCACGTCGCCGGCCAGGTGGTGCCGCTGCGGCTCGAGGCGCTGCAGGAACTGCCGGGCTCGAAGCGGCCGGGCGGCTCCTTCCGGCTCGAATTCATCGGTCCGCTCAACCCGCAGCTCGGCCAGGGCGTCTTCCCGTTCCTGATCGGCACCGATCAATATGCCATCTTCATCGTCCCGCTCGGCCGCGGCGCGCTCGGCGTGCGCTACGAGGCGATCTTCTACTAGGCCTGCGCTTCCTCTCGCCACACCATGCGCAGGTGGAAGGGCATTTCCTCCTCGATCCGGAAGCCGAGCCGCAGATAGAGCGCGATCGCCGGATTGAAGCGGTCGACGTGGAGCGTGACCGGCTTGCCAGCCGCCCGGGCCATGGCGATGGTGTCGCGGAAGATGGCGCTGCCGACCCCGGCGCCGCGCTGATCGGGCATCAGCGACAGATCGATCATCAGCAGGCCGTCTTCATCGGTCCAGTCCAGATAATAGCGGCCGACCGGGACGCCGTCGCGCTCGACGATCAGCCATTCGGCACTCTTGTAGGTCATCCGATATTGGGCGTGCTGGATGCGGTGCTGCTGCTCGCAAAAGGCCGCCTTCATCTCGGCGGGCCAGCCGCTCGGCTCGAGCTCGCGGTCGCGGGTGGTCGCGTAGAGCGCGACGACGAACGGCATGTCGTCGTCGCCCATCTCCCGATAGGCGATGCCGAAGGCGGCGGCGGCCTCGACCGGCGGCGGCATCAGCGCGCGCCCGCCAATTGGGGACAGTCTCTATTCTTGCCCATGGCGCGAGCCGATACACGATCGGCGGCCGCAAAAATATATACCGTCCCGAATTCTAGTTGAAGACGGCGAGCATGCGCCGGGGCGTGCGCGGATCGCTCGCCGCCGACAGGAAGAGCGGCAGCGGCCCATATTCGGCATGGACGGCATTGTGGATGAGGTCGGGAGCGGCGCTCTGGCCCCGGCCCGGATCGAACAAGGCGACGAACGCGCGGTCGCGGCCGAGGCCGGCGGGCCGCGTTCCCGGCGAGGAGAACGCCCTGACGCCGGCCAAAGTGAGGCGGGTGCCGTCGCCGAGCGTGAACACCGCGCCGACCTGCGCCGTCCATTCCTCATAGCCGGCATCGGCGAGCGAGACGAGGCCGCGCCCCAAGGTCGTGCTCGTCAGCACCTGCCGGGCGGTGGCGGCGATCTCCTCGCGGAACGGCGCGGCGATCAGCGCGCTTGCCCCGGCGATGGCGCCGCCCGTGATCAGCATCATCCGGCGCCTTGTCAGCGCACTTTCCGTCTGGTCCATGATTTCAGTCCCCTTGCAGCCGTGTCGGCGTTGGCCGTCGTCGATGGCGCCTGCGCATCGTTACGCTAGCCGCAATATGGGATGGGTGAAACATCCGTTTTGGCAGAATCCTGCGACGAAATGCCCGAAAATGGACGCGAACGGCCTATTTTTCAGCCCGCGCTTGAGCTTTGCCGCGCCGCTTGCCAACGGAGGTCCATGGCCAGCACGCTGCCACCGCCGCCCGATTTGCCCCACAAGGCCGCCTTGTTCCTCGATTTCGACGGCACATTGGTCGAGCTCGCCGACGCGCCGGACCGGATCCGCGTGCCCGCGGGCCTGGCGCCGACGCTCGAGCGGTTGCGCCGCCGGCTCGGCGGCCGGCTGGCCATCGTCAGCGGCCGCTCGCTCGCCGACCTCGAGCGGCATCTGCCGCTGCACGGCATCGCCTTTTCGGGCTCGCACGGGCTCGAGCTGCGGCTCGCCGACGGCACCAGGCTGCCATTGAGCGTGCCGATCGGGCTCGACGACGTCCATGCCCGGGTCGAGGCCTTCGCGGCCGGCACGCCGGGCCTGATCGTCGAGGAGAAGCCGGCCGGCATCGCCCTCCATTACCGGCTGGCGCCGCGCGAGGCCGGGCGCGCCGAGGCGTTCATGACGGCGCTCGCCAAGGAACGCGGCTTCCAGGTGCAGCGCGGCGCGATGGTCGCCGAGCTGCGCCCGACCGGCGCGACCAAGGGCGACGCCCTGAAGGCGTTCATGACGGAACCCGAGTTCATCGGCGCGCGTCCTTTGTTCATGGGCGACGATCTTACCGACGAACACGGCTTCGCGGCGGCGGCGGACCTGGGCGGCGCGGGCATATTGGTCGGGCCGGAGCGCGAAAGCACGGCGCTCTACCGGCTCGATTCGGTGGGCGATGCCGCGCGCTGGCTGGAGGCGGCGGCGCGATGAGCGGTCTGGACCTGTGGCCGATCGGCAATTGCCAGGTCAACGCGCTCGCCGACGGCGCCGCCGGGCTGGTCTGGGCGTGCCAGCCGCGCGTCGACGGCGATCCGATGTTCTGCTCGCTGCTCGACCCGAAGGGCGAGAGCGCATTGCCCCGCGGGGAATGGCGGATCTGCGTCGAGAACCAGGTCTCGGCCGAGCCGCGCTACCTCAAGAACACGCCGATCCTCGCCACCCGCCTCACCGACGCCGACGGCGCGGTCGCCGAGGTCTTCGATTTCTGCCCGCGCTTCGAACGGTCCGGGCGGATGTACCGGCCGATCGCCTTCATCCGCATCGTGCGGCCGCTGGCGGGGACGCCCAGGGTCAAGATCTCGCTCAACCCCGCCGCCGACTGGGGCGGGCGCGACGCGGAGCGGACCAGCGGCACCAACCATATCCGCTTCCTGCTCGATCCGCAGCCGATGCGGCTGACCACCGACGCGCCCATCCTCCATCTGCTCGAAGGGCGCAGCTTCCGGCTCGAGGAGTCGCTGCATTTCTTCCTGGGGCCGGACGAGCCCTTCGTCGGCAACGTCAACCAGACGCTGGCGACGATGCTCCACCAGACCTCGGACCATTGGCGCGACTGGGTGCGCGGCCTCGCCATCCCGCTCGAATGGCAGCGCGTCGTCATCCGCGCCGCGATCACGCTGAAATTGTGCCAGCACGAGGAGACCGGCGCGATCGTCGCGGCGATGACCACGTCGATCCCGGAGGCGGCGGACAGCGGACGCAATTGGGACTATCGCTATTGCTGGATCCGCGACGCTTATTACACGGTCCAGGCGCTGAACCGGCTCGGCGCGCTCGACGTGCTGGAGAATTATCTCTCCTATCTCAGGAACATCGTCGACCAGGCCGAGGGCGGCGAGGTCCAGCCGCTCTACGCGGTCTCGGGCGAGCCGAAGCTGGAGGAGCGGGTGGCCGAGGCGCTGGCCGGCTATCGTTCCATGGGCCCTGTCCGCGTCGGCAACGCCGCCTTCACCCAGGTCCAGCACGACGCCTACGGCCAGATCGTCCTTTCCAACGCGCAGGCCTTCTTCGACGAGCGGCTGCTGCGGCCGGCGGGCGTCGAGGATTTCGCCGCGCTGGAGAAGGTTGGCGAGCGCGCCTGGGCGATGCACGACCAGCCCGATGCCGGCCTGTGGGAGTTCCGCACGCGGACCAGCGTCCATACCTATTCGGCGGTGATGAGCTGGGCCGCGTGCGACCGGCTCGGCAACATCGCCGAGCAGCTCGCCTGGGCCGAGCGCGCCGCTTTGTGGCGCAAGCGGGCGGCGGCGATCCGCGCCACCATCGAGGACAAGGCCTGGTACGAAGCCGAGCAGCGCTTCGCGGCGACCTTCGGCGGCGACGATCTCGACGCGAGCCTGCTCCAGCTCGTCGACATGCGCTTCCTCGAGCCCGGCGACCCGCGCTTCCTCGCCACCTTCAACGCGGTCGAGAAGGGCCTCAGGCGCGGCGAGCATATGCTGCGCTACGCCCAGGAGGACGATTTCGGCCTGCCCGAAACCGCCTTCAACTTCTGCACCTTCTGGCTGATCGAGGCGCTCCACCTCGCCGGCCGGACCGAGGAGGCGCGCGACCTTTACGAAAAGATGCTCGAGCGGCTGACCCCGGCGGGCCTGCTTTCGGAGGATACCGACTTCGAAACGGGCGCTTTGTGGGGCAACTATCCGCAGACTTATTCGCTTGTTGGGCTTATCAATTGCGCGGGACTTTTGTCCCGTCCCTGGAGTAGTGTCCGTTGAGCCGCCTTATCGTCATTTCCAACCGCGTCTCGGCGCCCAAGCCGCGCAGCGCCGAGGGCGCGCAGGGCGGGCTGGCGGTGGCGCTGGCGGCGGCGCTGAGGGAATCGCGCGGCCTGTGGTTCGGCTGGTCGGGCGAGATGACCGACCAGTTCACCGGCAAGATCGACCTCCAGCGCCACGACGGCGTCACCACCGCCACCATCGACCTCGAAGAGCAGGACATCGACGAATATTATAACGGCTATGCCAATCGGACGCTGTGGCCGCTCTTCCACTACCGCATCGACCTGGCCGAATATGACCGCAGCTTCGGCGCCGGCTACGAGCGGGTCAACGAGCGCTTCGCCGAGACGGTCGCGCCGCTGATCGAGGATGACGACCTAGTCTGGGTCCACGATTATCATTTGATCCCGCTCGGCCAGCAATTGCGCCAGCGGGGCGTGAAGAACCGGATCGGCTTCTTCCTCCACATCCCCTGGCCGCCGCACCGGCTGATGGTGTCGATGCCCTATCACCAGCGGCTGGTCCGCTCAATGCTGGCCTACGACCTGATCGGCTTCCAGACCGCCGAATGGCAGGAGAGCTTCCATCATTATGTCGAGCGCGAGCTCGACGGGACGGTGGCCGCCGACGGCACCATCCGCGTCGGCGACCGCGAGGTCAGGACCGCGGCCTTCCCGATCGGCATCGACGTCGACGAATTCGAGAACGTCATGACCGCCGACGACGCCCGCAACGCCTTCGAGACCTTGCGGCGCAGCGCCGAGGGCAAGAAGGTGATCATCGGCGTCGACCGGCTCGATTATTCCAAGGGCCTGGCCGAGCGCTTCCTCGGCTATCGCCGTTTCCTCGAGGAGCATGACGACTGGCGCGGCCGCGCCTTCCTGCTGCAGATCGCGCCGCCCTCGCGCGGCGAGGTCCACACCTACGAGCATATCCGCGAGCATCTCGACGAGCTTTCGGGGCGGATCAACGGCGAGTTCGCGCATGTCGACTGGGTGCCGATCCGCTACGTCAACCAGGGCTATCCGCGCGCCGGCCTCTCCGGTTTCTACCGCGCCGCCGACGTCGCCTTGATCACGCCGCTGCGCGACGGCATGAACCTGGTCGCCAAGGAATATGTCGCCTCGCAGGACCCGGCCGATCCCGGCGTGCTCATCTTGTCGCGCTTCGCCGGCGCCGCGCACCAGCTCAAGGAGGCCCTGCTGGTCAATCCCTACAGCAAGGACGACATTTCCGACGCCATCCGCAAGGCGCTCGACATGCCCAAAGAGGAGAGGGTGCGGCGCTGGCAGGCGATGATCGAGAACGTGCGGCGCGAGGACGTGCTGTTCTGGAGGCGCTCCTTCGTCGACGCGCTGCAGGACAAGACGGCGCCGCTGATCGCGGAGCCGGTGCCGGCCTGAGCCGGGCGCATTGAGAAAGAGCCGCGATCCGGCCGCGCGGGCCGAGTCGGGGCCAGGATGCCAGACGAAATCCCACATTGGAATCTCGCCGAAGTCCGGCGCGGCGCGGGCGAGGAGGTCCGGGCCGCCCCGATGGCGGCCCGGACCCCTTTTCGCAGCCGCCTAGCGGCAGCGCATGTCGCTGTTGCGCTCGACCTCGCGGCCGACCAGGGCGCCGAGCACGCCGCCGACCACGGTGCCGGTGGTGCGCTCGCCGCGCCTGTCGATGCCGCGGCCGACCAGGGCGCCGACGCCGGCGCCGATGACGAGGCCGGTGGTGCCGTCGCTGCGGCGGCAATAATAGCGCCCGTCCTCGCCGCGATAGACTTCATCCTCGGCGGCCAGCCGGCGCTCCTCGGCGCGCGGATCGTCGCGATAATAGCGGGAGGGCTCCCAATCGTCGCCGTCCTTCCAGCCGTAGCGGCCGCCGCCGCCGCCGCCGCCATAGCCGCCGCCGCGCCGGCCGCGCCGGGTCGCCTCGTAGCGGTCGCGCTCGCGTTCGAAGATCGAGCGCTCGGTGTCGAAGCGGCGCTGTGCCTGTTGCCAGCGGATTTCGTCGGCGCGGCTCTGGCCGAAAGCGGGCGAGGCGATGGCCACGGGGGCCATGGCGATGGCGGCAAGTGCAAGCAAGCTGGTTCTCATGTCGATCTCCCGTCGATGATGTAAGTTAAACGCCTTATGGCAGATTTCGGGCCCGAAAGGAATTGCGCGGCGTGCCGGAAAGACCGCGGCTTGCGTTTCGCGAGCCTGGCTTTAGCCTCCCCGGCATGGGCAATGCCATTTTCGTCATCCTGTGCCTCGTCGCACCCTTTCTGCTGATGTGGCGCCTGCTCGTCGTCCAGCGCCGCGTGCGCGCCATGCCGCGCAAGCCGGCAAGCGCTTATTCCCAACCCTATGCGGACGAGGTGCGGAGCGCCGACGGCCTCAGCTATGCGAAGCGCTTCGAGGTGAATGACGAGCTGCTGGCGGCGACGCGCAAGGCCGACGAGCGCTCGGCGATCAAGGACCTGGAGGGGCGGCGCTAGGATCCGGCCGCCGCGCGGCGCCGAACCCCCGCATCCACGACAGGGTTTGACGGCCCGCCCGCGAGCGCGCAAGATTGCGGCCGCCGGCGTGAGTAAGGGATTAAGATGCGTAGGGCTTTTCGGGATGCCGGACCTGTAACGGGACCGGCGCTTCACGATCATGACGGGGACATCGTCCGCCTGGCCGCGGCAGCGACGGCGGCGCTGGAGAACGGCAAGCCGGTCTTCACGCTCCCGCAGATCATCAACCAGCTGACCACCGCCGACATCGCCTGGACCGGCGGGCCCGGCAACCCGGTCCCGCGCGCCGGAGTCGGAACGATCACCTACGCCTTCTTCAATATCGCCGCCGAGGTCTATTCTTCCGAGCGCAGCGAGTTCCAGCCGCTGAGCGCCGCCCAGCGCGACGCGGTGCGCAACGCCTTCGCGATCTGGGGCGATTTCATCAATGTCGCCTTCGTCGAAGGGACCCCCGCCACCGCCGACATCAACATCGGCAATCTCGCCACCAACGAGGATTATTTCTCGGCTTATGCGAACTATCCCGGTTTCCAGCGCGTGGACGGGGACATCTGGATCAGCACCCTTGCCGCGTCCAACCAGCAGATCGGGCTCGCCGAGCCCGGCTTCAGGACATTGATGCACGAAATCGGCCACGCGCTCGGAATGTCGCATCCGGGCGCCTACAACGCCGCTCCGGGCGTGACCCTGACCTACGACGCCAATGCGGAATATTATCAGGACAGCCTGCAATATACGATCATGTCCTATTTCTCGTCGAGCTCGACCGGGGCGCTCCGGACCTCGTTCGCGGCGACGCCGATGGCGCACGACATCGCCGCGATCCAGAGCCTCTACGGCCTCAACATGACGACCCGGACCGGCGACACCCATTACGGCTTCAACAGCAATGCCGGGCGGGCCGCGTTCGATTTCAGCCAGAATACTGCGCCGGTGATCGCGATCTGGGACGCCGGCGGCATCGACACGCTCGATTTTTCCGGCTGGAGCAGCAATTCGCGGATCGACCTCAATCCCGGCGCGTCGAGCGACGGCGGCGGGCAGACCTTCAACGTCCAGATCGCCTTCGGCACCGTTATCGAAAATGCCATCGCCGGCGCCGGCGACGACCGGCTGACCGGCAATTTTACCGGCAATGTGCTGATCGGCGGCGGCGGCAACGACATCCTCCAGGGCGGCCTCGGCGGCGACCGCTCGGAGGGCGGCGCGGGCGCCGACATCTTCGTCTTCGGCACCGGCGACAGCCGCGACCACGGGCTTCGCTCGGACGGCGGGAAGTGGACTCCGGACGTGCTCACCGACTTCGTCTCGGGGACCGACCGGATCGACCTCAGCGCGATCGACGCGATCGCCGGCAGCGCGGGCGACGACGCCTTCGCCTATATCGGCGCCGGCGCCTTCACCGGTCAGGCGGGCCAGCTCCGCGCGTTCACCGCCGAGGGCTTCCTCCATATTTACGGCGACACCGACGGCGACGCCTTCGCGGACCTCCACATCGTCGCGGTGGGCACGCAGATCCTGGTCACGGATTTCGTGCTTTAGCGGCCGGGACGGGCCGTAGGGGCCCGGCGTCACGGCTCCTCCTTCGCCGGCCAGTAGAGCTGGAACAGGCGGCAAAGATGACGAAGATGACAGGTGCCATCTGCGCCGTCATCCGGGGCCGAAAGAACGCCGGCCAGTGCTCGCGGCCGAGCTCGGCGAGCAGGCCGCCATGCTCGGCGCGGGCGAGCTGCTCCTCCGTCCAGTCCAGCATGTCGGCGGGGTCGAGATCGTCGGTCGGGATTTCCCGCGAGAGGCCGCCGCCCGCTTGCTCATAAGCCTGATGCCGGGCGAGCAGCGCGCGTTCGCTGCCGGGGGCGAGCGGGATCCGGTCTTCGTGCGACCAGGCCTCGCCGGAGTCGCGCGGCGCGCCGTCGCGGCCCAGCGGGAAGCGCGCCGCGAGGAAGCGCTCAGCGCCGGCATTGCCCTCCGGCAGCAGATCGAGATAGCGGTCATATTCCGCGGCGATGGCCTGGACCTCGGGGCGGCCCTCCAGTCCCGCGGCGAGCCGGTCCAGACGGGTGAGCGCCGCCATGGTGAGGCGGTTGTCGTAGTGGTGCCGCTCGGCGACCAGCACGCCGTCCTTGTAGATGCGGTCGATGACGCCGTGCCGCGAGCGCGACATGACGTCGTCCGCCACCGCCGCGCGGGAGGGCAGGATGGCCGCGTCCCAGCCGAGCGCGAAGGCGTGGCCGGCGGCCGAATTGCGGCGCTGATAGGCGGCGTTGCGGCTCATGCCGCAGGCGCGGCAGGCATCGGCGACGACGCCGGTCTCGGCGAGGACGGCGAGGAAGCGGCGCTCGGTTTCGGGCGTCCAGCCGTCGTGGCGCCCCTCGACGGCGCCCGGGGCGAAGGCGACGGACCAGCTGTCGAACAGTTTGCCGGAGACGAGGCCCGTCGCCTCGCTTTCGCGGGTGAGATCGAGATCGGGACGCGCCGGGAGATGCGGATGCGCGGCGCCGGGTCGGGCGGCGGCGCGGAGGCCGGCATTGAGGCCCTGCAGGTAGAACAAGCGGGCTTCCTCGGAGGGAAAGGCCGGAGGGGAAGCGGGCTCGTCGGTCGCCGCTTCCGGGGCGATGTTTTGGTCGTGGTTCTCCATCGTCGAGCTTAGGACAGATCATTTCCTACTTTTGGAGCGGGATTTGATCCGGAATGGGGGAATGCGATGGAGCCTTTGGTTTCACGCGAAGGCGCGAAGACGCGAAGGGCACAACGCCGGATGATCGTTTTGCCCGATCGGCCCAACGATGCTATTGCAGGCCCATGAAGTCGGAGAGGAGCCTGTTCGATTCCCCTGAGGCCGAGGCGAAGTCCGAGGCGCGGGCGGAGGCCGACGTGCGGGCCGGCAGGGTGATCTCTCACGAGGCGGTGCGGCGCTGGCTCTCGGCAGGGGGCAGCGCGAAACGGCTGCCGAGGCCCCGCGTCGGCGACTGACTTGAAGATCGTCTGGACTGACGAGGCGATCGAACATCTCGAAGCGATCGTCACCTACGTCTCGGTCTACGATCCGGCGGCGGCGCGAAGGCTCGGCCGGCGGCTGATAGAGCTGCCGACAGCCTCGCCGAATTTCCCAATCGCGGCCGGGACGCGGGAGAGGGGCGGCGGGAGATGATGACCGTGTGGCCCTATATCCTGCGCTACAGGGTAGAGGGTGACGCGATGGTTATCCTGCGTATTCGCTATGGGGCGCGTAGTGAGGAGCCCGAGAATTAATCAACTCGTTTCGTTCAAGCGAGTCTGTGTTCGAAGTCAAGGGGGTGCAGATGCGTACGCTCATGCTTGCTGCATTGATACTAGTGAGCTGCGGTCAAGCGGACGGAGTCCGACGCCTTTCGCCCACTGAACGCTTTACGCTGGCGTGCAATGGTGAAGTTAGCTCCACTGGAATCAGTCGAGGAAAATCGCGCCAACTCGGAAATTCCCCGATCAGACGAGGGTATAGGTGGGACCCAGTCGCCGGCTCGCTGACGATTCGACATGAAAATGGAGTTGAAGAGCCATTTTGCCGTGGCGGTAGCGAGTCCTGTAGCGTCTCATCCAGTGATGGAATGATCACGGGGTCGAGAGCTCGCTCAACAAATGTAGACACGGGGTATTTCGAGGTTTCCAATTATGACTCCGCATCAGTGGAAATATCGCTTTCGGATCTTCGGATTGTTCATTCCGAGCGAAGAGGAGGAGGGCCAGCCTCCCTTGAAGGTAGTCGAACGGAGGCGGGCACCACAGACGTAAGCACGATGCGATGCGAGAGAGTCGGCTAGGAGTCCGACCCCTCCACCATGCCGCGCATGGTCTTCCCGGTTCCGGGAGGATTCTAGCCCACCAGCTCCACCGCCATCGCCGTCGCCTCGCCGCCGCCGATGCACAGGCTCGCCACGCCCTTCCGGCCGCCGCGCGTTTCCAGCGCGCTGAGCAAGGTCGCCAGCACCCGTGCCCCGCTGGCTCCGATCGGGTGGCCGAGCGCCGTCGCCCCGCCATGCACGTTGATCTTCTCGTGGGGGATGCCGAGGTCGCGCATGGCGATCATGGCGACGCAGGCGAAGGCTTCGTTGACTTCGTAGAGGTCGACCTCGGCGGCGGTCCAACCGGCTTTCGCCAATGCGCGGTTGATCGCGCCGACCGGGGCGGTGGTGAACTTGGCGGGGGCGTGGGCGAAGGCGGCGTGGCCCGCGATGCGGGCGACCGGCTTGAGGCCGAGCCGGTCGGCGACGCTCTGGCGGGTGAGGACCAGGGCCGCGGCGCCGTCCGAGATCGAGGAGGCGTTGGCGGCGGTGATGGTGCCGTCCTTGGCGAAGGCGGGCTTCAGCGTCGGGATCTTGGAGGCGTCGCCCTTGGCGGGCTGCTCGTCCCTGTCGACGATATTCGGGCCCTTGCGGCCCTTGATCTCGACGGCGACGATCTCGCGGTCGAAGGCGCCGCTCGCCTGCGCCGCCTGGGCGCGGGTGAGGGAAGCGATCGCGTAATCGTCCTGCTCGCCCCGCGTGAACTGATAGAGGGTGGCGCTCTCCTCGGCGAAGCTGCCCATCAGCCGGCCGGTCTCATAGGCGTCCTCGAGGCCGTCGAGGAACATGTGATCGTAGGCGGTGTCGTGGCCGATGCGGGCGCCGGAGCGGTGCTTGGGCAGCAGATAGGGGGCGTTGGTCATCGACTCCATGCCCCCGGCGACGACGATGTCGGCCGAGCCCGCGTCGAGCGTGTCGGCGGCCATGATCGCGGCCTGCATGCCGCTCCCGCACATCTTGTTGACCGTGGTCGCCTCGACATGGTCGCCGAGCCCGGCCTTGATCGCCGCCTGGCGCGCGGGCGCCTGGCCGAGACCGGCGGGGAGCACGCAGCCCATGTAGATCTTCTCGACATCCTCAGGCGCGACGCCGGCGCGCTCGACCGCGGCGCGGACGGCGGCGGCGCCGAGCTCGGTGGCGGATGCGCCGGCGAGCGCGCCCTGGAACGAGCCCATCGGGGTGCGGGCGTAGGAGAGGATGACGATGGGGTCGTTGGACATTGAAGGCTCCTGCTTGAACCCTCCCCCTTGATGGGGGAGGGCAGGGTGGGGGTGAACGTCTCCACCCGCTCCACGGGTCTCATGCGTTCACCCCACCCCAACCCTCCCCATCAAGGGGAGGGGGTCGATCTGCGGGCCACATAGGCGCCGTGGCGCGCTTGTTCAAATCCGTGGGGCTCTGCTACGGGCTCCCGCGAACAGGAGAGCAGACATGTCCGAACTCGGGCTCGACTTCGACCTCGGCGAGATGGCCGATGCGATCCGCGACACGACGCGGCGCTTTTCCGCCGACCGGATCGCGCCGCTCGCCGCCCGGATCGACGCGGAGGACTGGTTCCCCACGGAGCTGTGGCCGGAAATGGGGGCGCTCGGGCTGCACGGGATCACCGTATCGGAGGAGGATGGCGGGCTCGGGCTCGGCTATCTCGAGCATGTCGTCGCGCAGGAGGAGGTGGCGCGGGCCTCGGCCTCGATCGGGCTCAGCTACGGCGCGCATTCGAACCTGTGCGTCAACCAGATCCGGCGCTGGGCGAGCCCCGAGCAGAAAGCGAAATATCTGCCCAAGCTGATTTCGGGCGAGCATGTCGGCTCGCTCGCCATGTCGGAAGCCGGGGCGGGGTCCGACGTGGTCTCGATGAAGCTCAAGGCCGAGGCGGTGCAGGGCGGCTACGTCCTCAACGGCACCAAATTCTGGATCACCAACGCGGCCCATGCCGACACGCTCGTCGTCTACGCCAAGACCGGCGACGGCAGCCGCGGCATCACCACCTTCCTGATCGAAAAGGGGATGAAGGGCTTCTCGATCGGCCAGAAGCTCGACAAGATGGGGATGCGCGGCTCGCCGACGGCCGAATTGATCTTCGACGATTGCGAGGTTCCGGAAGAAAATGTGATGGGGCCGCTCAACGGCGGCGTCGGCGTCCTGATGTCGGGGCTCGATTACGAGCGGACCGTGCTCGCCGGCATCCAGCTCGGGATCATGCAGGCCTGCCTCGACGTGGTCCTGCCGTTCGTGCGCGAGCGCAAGCAGTTCGGCCAGCCGATCGGCAGCTTCCAGCTGATGCAGGCCAAGGTCGCCGACATGTATGTCGCGCTCAATTCGGCGCGCGCTTATGTCTACCAGGTCGCCCGCGCCTGCGACGCCGGCAAGACGACGCGCTTCGACGCGGCCGGCGCGATCCTGCTGGCGAGCGAGAATGCGGTGAAGGTGGCCGGCGAGGCGATCCAGGCGCTGGGCGGCGCGGGCTATACCAAGGACTGGCCCGTCGAACGCTATTTCCGCGACGCCAAATTGCTCGACATCGGCGCGGGCACCAACGAGATAAGGCGGATGCTGATCGGCCGGGAGCTGATCGGATAGGGACAGTTACTTTCACGCGCCGCCGAGCGGCCATGAGGCGCCGAGGGGATAAAAGTAACTGTCCCCATTCCGGCGCGCGAGGGGACGGTTACTTTTCGTTCGCCCGCGCCCGACCGCGTATCGCCGCGCGTGAAAGTAACTGTCCCCTTACCAGATCGTGACCCGCTGCGCCGGCGGCAGATAGAGGCGCTGGCCGGGCCGGACGTTGAAGGCGCGGTACCAGGCGTCGAGGTTCCTCACGGTCTCGGCGCGGTAGCGGCCCGGCGCGTGGCCGTCGGTGGCGATCAAATTGCGCAAGGTGGCCTCGCGGGTATGCTCGCGCCGGCTCTGGGCAAAGCCGAGGAAGAAGCGCTGATCGCCGGTCAGGCCGCCGATCACCGGCGCCTCCCGCCCGCCCAGCGACGCGTGATAGGCATCGTAGGCGGCGACGAGGCCGGCGAGGTCGGCGATGTTCTCGCCCAGAGTGAGCTCGCCGTTGATGTGCAGGCCGGGGAAGGGCTCGTAGGCATTATATTGCCGGACCAGGGCCGCGCTGGCCTCGCGGAAATGGGCGCTGTCCGCGGAGGTCCACCAGTTGCGCAGCCGCCCCTCATGGTCGAAATCGGCGCCGAGATTGTCGAAGCTGTGGCTGATCTCGTGGCCGATCACCGAGCCGATCGCGCCGTAATTGTAAGCGGGGTCGGCGTTGCGGTCGTAGAAAGGCGGCTCGAGAATCCCGGCCGGGAAGTTCATCGCATTCTGCAGCGGCAGATTGACGGCGTTCACCGTGTGGGCGCCGAGCCACCATTCGCCGCGGTCGACGGGCTGGCCCAATTTGGCGAGCTGGTGGCGATATTCGAACTCCTGCGCCCGCCAGGCATTGCCGAAGGCGTCGCCGGGGCGGATTTCGAGGGACGAATAATCCCGCCAGCGTTCGGGATAGCCGATGCCGACGACGACGGTTTCGACCTTGCGGCGGGCCTCGCGGAGCGTCTCGGGCGCCATCCAGGTGAGGCCGACGAGGCGGCGGTCGAAGGCCTGGATGATGCCCTGCACCATCGTCTCCACCTCGGCCTTGGACGAGGCCGGGAAGTGGCGCTGGAGGTAGATCTGGCCGACCGCGTCGATCAGCGCGCCGCTGGTCGCGGCGATCGCGCGGCGGTCGCGCGGGCGCTGCTGCTGCGCGCCGGAAAGGGTGCGGCCGTAGAAGGAGAAGCGAAGGTCATCGTAAGCCGAAGGCAGCACCGCGGCCATGCGGCTGGCGGTGTGGAAGGCGAGCCAGTCCTTCCAGGTGTCGAGCGGCTCGCTGGCGACAAGGGCGGAGATGCCGCGCAAAGGCTCCGGATGCCAGGCGATGATCCGCTCCTCGCGGCCGAGCCCGGCGGCGTCGAAGAAAGCGGGCCAGTCGATACCGGGCGCGCGGGCGGCGAAATCGGCGCGGGCCCAGGTCTGCACGGCGTGCGGATCCTGCGCGGAAACCGCCTCGGCATGGGCGCGGGCGATCCTGGTCTCGAGCTCGAAGATGCGCTGGGCGCGCGCCTCCGCGTCGGGCACGCCCATCAAGGTCAGCATCCGGCCGATATAGGCGCGGTAGGCGGTGCGGACCTGGATCATCTCCGGCGTGTCGGAGAGATAATAGTCGCGGTCCGGCAGGCCGAGGCCGCCCTGGAGCAGATAGGCGAAGTTGCGGTTCGGCTCCTGCAGGCCCTGCGCCACGAACACGCCGAACAGATTCTCGGTGCCGAAGCTGGTGGCGTTGAGCGGATCGACGTCGGCGCGCAGGTTCGCGCCGAGCGCGGCGGAGAGCGCGCGGCGATCGGAAATCGCGTCGATCCGGGCGAGCAGCGGCCGCAGCGGCGCCGCGCCCAGCGCGTCGATCCCGGCGCGGTCCAGATAGGCCGCATAATAATCGGCGATCCTGCGCGCGTTGCTGCCGGCGGCGGGATTGCCCCGGCCGGCGCCGGTGATGATCTCGATATTGCGCCGCTCCACCAGCAGGGCCGCGGTCAGGAAGGAGCCGATGCCGGAGCGATCGGCCGGAATCTCGGTGCGGGCGCGCCAACCGCCATTGGCGTAATGATCGAAGCCGTCGCCGGGCGCGGCGGCCTTGTCGATGCCGGCGACGTCGACGCCGACCCCGGCGGGGCCGGCGGGCTGGGCCGAGATGGCGGCGGTGGCGGCGAGCAAGGCGGTGGCGGCGAGGAGCACGAAACGGGGCATGACTGTGTCCGGAGCTGTGGTGGCGGAATGAGACGGCCCCTAAAGGCAAGCGGGCGAACCGCCTAGCCCATTCGACGGAGGCCCACTTCCCATCGACAGGCGACGCGGCTAACCGGTCCTGCAGGCAATAAGGGGAGCCGAATGAGCGCCGACATGCTTTTCGTGCTGCAATGGTATGGGGCGATCGCGGCCGCCATCGCGGCGCTGACGGTGGCGCTGGACCTCGGGCGCCGGCCGACGGGCTGGGCCTTCGTTCTCTTCGTCACCTCCTCGATCGCCTTCATCCTCTACGGCTTCCTCGATCCCCGCCCCGAGGAAGCGATCGCAAGCCTCAACGTGGTCCTGCTCTTCATCAACCTGTTCGGCGTCTACCGCTATCTGATCCGCAAGAAGAAGCCGGTGCCCGCGGCGGAGGCCAAGGCATGAGGTCCGCGACGGCCATGCCATCCCCCTTCGTCATGCCGGACTTGATCCGGCATCCATCGTCTTGCGACGGTGGGGACAGCAGGTGGACCCCGGATCAAGTCCGGGGTGACGAACGAGGGGGGAAGCGGTGACGACACTCACCTCCAGGATCGACGAGGCATCGGAGGATTTCGGCCGTTACGCCGCGCACAATCGCGCGCTCGCCGCCGAGCTGCGCGCGCGAGTCGCCGAGGCGGCGCAGGGCGGCAATGAGAAATCGCGCGAGCGCCATGTCGCGCGCGGCAAGCTCCTCCCCCGCGATAGGGTCGGGCGGCTGCTCGATCCCGGCTCGCCTTTCCTCGAGATCGGCCAGCTCGCCGCCTGCGACATGTACAAAAGCGAAGTGCCGGGCGCCGGCATGATCGCCGGCATTGGGCGGGTCGCGGGGCGCGAGACGATGATCGTGTGCAACGACGCCACGGTGAAGGGCGGCACTTATTATCCGATGACGGTGAAGAAGCATCTGCGCGCGCAGGAGATCGCGCTGCAGAACCGGCTGCCTTGCGTCTACCTGGTCGACAGCGGCGGCGCCAACCTGCCGCACCAGGCCGAGGTCTTCCCCGACCGCGACCATTTCGGGCGGATCTTCTACAACCAGGCGCAGATGTCGTCGCGGGGCCTCGCCCAGATCGCCTGCGTGATGGGGAGCTGCACCGCGGGCGGCGCCTATGTCCCGGCGATGAGCGACGAGAGCGTGATCGTGAAGAACCAGGGCACGATCTTCCTCGCCGGCCCGCCCTTGGTGAAGGCCGCCACCGGCGAGGTGATCAGCGCCGAGGATCTGGGCGGCGGCGACCTCCACGCCCGCAAGTCCGGCGTCGTCGACCATCTCGCCGAGAATGACGAGCATGCGCTGACCATCGTGCGCGACATCGTCGCCCGGCTGAACAGCGTCAAAGCGATCGATATCGAGCTCGCCGATCCGGTGGCGCCCAGGCTCGACCCGGAGGGGCTGTACGGCATCGTCCCCGACGACGTGCGCACGCCCTATGACGTGCACGAGGTGATCGCGCGGATCGTCGACGGCTCGGAATTCCACGAGTTCAAGGCGCTTTACGGCACGACTTTGGTCTGCGGCTTCGCGCGAATCTGGGGGATGCCCGTTGCGATCCTCGCCAATAACGGCATCCTCTTCTCCGAAAGCGCCCTGAAGGGTGCGCATTTCATCGAGCTCGCCTGCCAGCGGCGCACGCCCTTGCTCTTCCTGCAGAACATCTCCGGCTTCATGGTCGGCGGCCGCTACGAGGCCGAGGGGATCGCCAAGAACGGCGCCAAATTGGTGACCGCGGTGGCGACCGCGCAGGTGCCCAAGATCACCGTCCTGATCGGCGGCAGCTTCGGCGCCGGCAATTACGGCATGTGCGGGCGGGCCTACTCGCCGAACTTCCTGTTCACCTGGCCCAATGCGCGGATCAGCGTGATGGGCGGCGAGCAGGCGGCGAGCGTGCTCGCGACGGTGCACAAGGACGCCGAGAGCTGGACGCCGGAGGAAGCCGAAGCCTTCAAGGCCCCGGTCCGCCAGCGCTACGAGGACGAAGGCAATCCCTACCACGCCACCGCGCGCCTCTGGGATGACGGCATCATCGATCCGGCGCAGACCCGCGACGTGCTTGGGCTCGCATTCGCGGCGACGCTGAACGCGCCGATTGCGGAGCGGGCGCGGTTCGGGGTTTTCAGGATGTGAGGAAGGCGAGCGCCACCAGCCGTCACCCCGAACTCGTGTCAGGGCCCATCTTTCCGGCCGCGAGGCGGTTTGGGCTCGAACCCCAGGCCGACGGCCAGGTCGACCCACTGCGGATTGTCCTGCTCGATCAGGTTGATTTCCCATTGGCGGTGCCAGCGCTTCAGCTGCTTCTCGCGGGCAATGGCCGCGTCCATGTCGCCGAACATCTCGAATCGTACCAGCCGGAACACGTCGTAACGCGAGGTGAAACCGGGGATGCCGCCGTCCCTGTGCTGATAGAGCCTGCCGAGCAGGTTCGAGGTCACGCCGGTATAGATCGTGCCGTAGGGCCGGCTCGCGAGGATCTACACGCAAGGTCCCTTGGCCATGCCTGTTCCCGTAGCACGGCTTGGGGGGAGAAATGGATGCTGAAACAAGTTCAGCATGACGGGAAAGGGGACCGATGAGACGCATGTTACTCGCTCTACTGCTCGTCATGGCCCCGCCCGCCGCGGCGCAGCACGCAGAGCATGCGCGGGAGGCGGATGAGGCGGCCGTGATGGCGACCGTCGAGCGTTTGTTCGGGGCGCTGGCGAGCAAGGATCGGGCGGCCTTGCTCGGCGCGGTGGTCGCGGAGGGGCGCGCCACGTCTTCGGGAGTCGACGAGGCCGGGCGGCCGGAAATCCACTCCGCCGACTGGACGACCTTCGCGGACCGGCTGGCCCGCTCGACCGAGCAGCTGCGTGAGCGGCTCGTCAACCCGCACGTCCATGTCGAAGGCGACATCGCGATGATCTGGAGCCGCTACGAATTCGAGCGCAACGGCGCCTTCTCCCATTGCGGGATCGACCGACCTGGTCCGGATCGAGGGCCGCTGGCGCGTGCTCAACCTGACCTGGACTCGGCAGACTGAGGGCTGCCCGGGACGATGAAATGGTCGGAGCGCTATATCGGAGTGGAGGCAGGCCAAGGAGGAGGTGTTCGAAGCGCTCGCAATGATGGTCGACCAGTATCTTTTCGTGGCAGAGGGTCTCGTGGAAGAAGAATATCGCGCCCTCCGCGCCGCCATCCGGACTGATTGGAGAGCGACTCTTCGGTACGTGTCCGCGGAGAGGATAACCACGAGTTCAAGAGCCTGGGAGTCGGATGAAGTGGAGGCGATGCTGGTGTCCATCCATTGCCTAGCGATCATCAGCTGGAACAAGCTGTACAACAAGTACCAACCGGAGAGGGAAGAAGACATCCATCATGACTTTATGAGCGCCGGTGAGAAGGCGGTCGAGGAACTCTCCAGATACGGGCTGCTGGAGCGTTTGTCCGCGGGCGGGAAATGGACGTGCGCGGGAATCGATATGCTGAATGGGAAGCTGCGATGATCAAATCCCTGCTCATCGCCAATCGCGGCGAGATCGCCTGCCGGATCATCCGCACCGCGCGGCGGCTCGGGGTGCGGACAATCGCGGTTTATTCCGATGCGGACGCCAAGGCGCTGCATGCGCGCGAGGCCGACGAGGCCATGCATATCGGGCCGTCGCCGGCGCGGGAGAGCTATCTCGTCGGCGAGAAGATCATCGCCGCGGCGAAGGAGAGCGGGGCCGAGGCGATCCATCCGGGCTACGGCTTCCTCTCGGAGAATGCGGATTTCGCCCAGGCCGTGATCGACGCCGGGCTGATCTGGGTGGGCCCGCGCCCCGCCTCGATCCGCGCCATGGGCCTCAAGGACGCGGCCAAGGCATTGATGGACGAAGCGGGCGTGCCGACCACGCCGGGCTATCTCGGCGCCGACCAGGATCCGGCGCGGCTCCGGGCCGAGGCGGACAAGATCGGCTATCCGGTGCTGATCAAGGCGGTGGCGGGCGGCGGCGGCAAGGGCATGCGGCGGGTCGACGCATCGGAAGAATTCGCCGACTTTCTGCTCAGCTGCAAGCGCGAGGCGGCGTCCTCGTTCGGCGACGACCGCGTGCTGATCGAGAAATATATCCTGCGTCCGCGCCATATCGAGGTGCAGGTGTTCGGCGACAGCCACGGCAATGTCGTCCATCTGTTCGAGCGCGACTGCTCGCTTCAGCGCCGCCACCAGAAGGTAATCGAGGAAGCGCCGGCCCCCGGCATGGACGAGGCTACGCGCGAAGCGGTGTGCTCGGCGGCGGTGCGGGCGGCCCAGGCGGTGAGTTACGAAGGCGCCGGCACGATCGAGTTTATCGCCGACGCCTCCGAAGGCCTGCGCGCCGACCGCATCTGGTTCATGGAAATGAACACGCGCCTGCAGGTCGAACATCCCGTCACTGAAGAGATCACGGGGCAGGACCTCGTCGAATGGCAGCTCCGCGTGGCCAGCGGAGAGCCGCTCCCGAAGAAGCAGGAGGAGCTGTCGATCACCGGCCACGCCATCGAGGCGCGGCTGTACGCCGAGGATCCCGCGCGGGGGTTCCTGCCGAGCATTGGGAAGCTCGAGCATTTCAATCTCGGGGACGAAGGCCGCATCGAGACCGGGGTCGAGGAGGGCGACGCAATCTCACCCTTTTACGATCCAATGATCGCCAAGCTCATCACCACCGGCGAGGACCGCGATGAAGCGATTAGGGCCCTGGCCTCGATCCTCGATGAAGTTGAGGTCTGGCCGGTGCGCA
>JAXDPD010000030.1:0-12582 GCA_034668505.1 Sphingomonadales bacterium | reverse complement strand
GCCTTCACCCTCAGTGCGGTCTTCGCCATCTCAGGCCTCCTTGAACGGGAACCCGAGCTGCTTCAACAGCGCGCGGCCCTGCTCGTCGTTCGTCGCGGTGGTCACGACCGTGATGTCCATGCCTCGAGGGCGATCGACGCGGTCCTGGTTGATCTCGTGGAACATGACCTGCTCGGTCAGCCCGAACGTGTAGTTGCCCTGGCCGTCGAACTGCCTCGGGGACAGACCACGGAAGTCACGGATGCGCGGCAGCGCAAGTGACAGCAGTCGGTCGAGGAACTCCCACATGCGGTCGCCGCGCAGCGTCGTGTGCGCGCCGATCGGCATGCCTTCGCGCAGCTTGAACTGCGCGATGGACTTCCGGGCCTTCGTGACGACCGGCTTCTGGCCGGTGATCACCGTGAGGTCGCGGACGGCACCGTCGATGAGCTTGGAGTCGCGGGCCGCCTCGCCGACGCCCATGTTGACCACGATCTTGGTCAGCCCGGGCACCTGCATGACGTTGGCGTAGCCGAACTGCTCGCGCAGCGCGGGGAGGATCTCCGCGCGGTAGCGTGCCTTGAGCCGGGGGCCGTCGTAGTCGACCGGGGTCGACTCAGTGGTGGTCTCGGTCATCAGATCTCGTCTCCAGACTTCCGCGCGACGCGGACGCTCCGGCTGGTCTTGTAGGTCGAACCGTCCGGACGACGCTTGGTCGCCTCGACCTTCTTCTTGTCCTGGGTCGCCTCGCCGACGCCCATGTTGATGACGATCTTGTCGAGGCGCGGGACCTCCATCCGGTTCTTGTAACCGAACTTCTCGATCATCGCGGGCACGATCTTCTCGTCGAACTCGCGCCTGAGGCGCGCAACATATTTGGCTTCAGCCATTGATCAGCTCCCCGGACCGCACGGCTATGCGGACCTTTCTTCCGTCGCGCTCCTCGAAGCGGACCCGCGTCGGCTTGCCCGTCTTGGGATCCTCGATCGCGACCTTCGACACGTGCAGCGGCGCCTCGGTGCGGACGATGCCGCCCTGCGGACGCGCCTGCGTCGGCTTGGTGTGGCGGGCATGGACGTTGATGCCCGAGACGACGACCTTGCCGAGCTTCGGCATGGACTTGGTCACTTCGCCGTGGCGGCCCTTGTCCTTGCCGCTCAGCACGACGACCTTGTCGCCCTTCTTGATCTTTGCGGACGCCATCACAGCACCTCCGGCGCAAGGCTGATGATCTTCATATGCTTCTTGGCGCGCAGCTCGCGGACCACGGGGCCGAAGATGCGGGTGCCGATCGGCTCCGAATTCGCGTTGACCAGCACCGCCGCGTTCGAATCGAAGCGGATGGTCGAGCCGTCGGGGCGGTGGATGTCCTTGGCGGTCCGCACGATCACGGCCTTGTGGACGTCGCCCTTCTTCACGCGGCCGCGCGGCGCCGCTTCCTTGACGGAGACGACGATGATGTCGCCGACCCCGGCGAAGCGCCGCTTGGAGCCGCCCAGCACCTTGATGCACTGGACGCGCTTGGCGCCGCTATTGTCGGCGACCTCCAAATTGGACTGCATCTGGATCATCGATCCAATTCCTTCTCTTCACTTCAACCGGGACGTCCCGGCGATCAGTTGAAACTCTTCAGGCTTCGGCGGTCTCGGCTTCGGGAGCCGCTTCGGGCGCCTCCTCCTTGACCTTCTTCGCCTTGGCAGGCTTCGCCTCGGCGTTGTCCGCCGCCGCGCCGCCGTCGACGCGGCCGAGCACGGTCCAGGTCTTCAGCTTGGAGATCGGCCGGCATTCCTCGATGCGGACGATCTCGCCTTCCTTGAACGCATTGCCCTCGTCATGGGCGTGGTACTTTTTCGACCTTTTGATGATCTTGCCGTAGAGCGGGTGCTTGACCCGCCTTTCGACGCTGACCACGACGGTCTTGTCGGTCTTGTCGGACACGATCGTGCCGGTCAGGACGCGCTTGGGCATCTTATACTCCTTAAGCCTGGGGCGCGGCGCGCGAGCGCTCGCCCTGAAGCGTCTTGATCCGGGCGATGGTGCGGCGCACCTCGCGGACCCTGGCCGGCTTCTCCATCTGGTTGGTGGCCGCCTGGAAGCGCAGGTTGAACTGCTCGCGCTTCAATTCGGCCAGCTCCTCGACGAGCTGGTCGTCGGTGCGGGTCTTCAAGTCGTCTATCTGCGCCATCTTACGCGTCCTCGAGCACGGATTCGCCAAGGCGTGCGATCACCTTGGTCTTGATCGGAAGCTTCTCCGCCGCCCGCTCGAAAGCGGTCTTGGCGAGCGGGCCGGGCACGCCGTCCAGCTCGAACAGGATGCGGCCCGGCTTCACCCGGCACACCCAGAATTCGGGGCTGCCCTTCCCTGAGCCCATGCGGACCTCGGCGGGCTTGGTCGAGACCGGCACGTCCGGGAAGATGCGGATCCAGAGGCGCCCCTGGCGCTTGATGTGGCGGGTGATCGCGCGGCGGGCCGCCTCGATCTGGCGCGCGGTGATCCGCTCGGGCTCCAGGGCCTTGAGGCCATAGGCGCCGAAGTTCAGGCTGGTGCCGCCCTTGGCGTCGCCATGGATGCGGCCCTTATGGGCCTTGCGGAACTTGGTGCGTTTGGGTTGCAGCATGTCTCTGGTTCCTTAGCGGCGGTCGTCGCGCGCGGGACGGACGCCGGACGTCTGCGCTTCCATCATCAGCCGATCCTGGGCGAGCGGATCGTGGCCGAGAATCTCGCCCTTGAAGATCCACACCTTGACGCCGCAGACGCCATAGGCGGTGTGCGCGGTCGCTTCGGCATAATCGACGTTGGCGCGCAGCGTGTGCAGCGGCACCCGGCCCTCGCGATACCATTCGGTGCGCGCGATCTCGGCGCCGCCGAGGCGGCCGGCGCAGGTGATGCGGATGCCCTCCGCGCCGAGGCGCAGCGCCGACTGGACGGCGCGCTTCATGGCGCGGCGGAACGCGATCCGGCGCTCGAGCTGGTCGGCGACGCCCTGGGCGACGAGCCGGCTGTCGATCTCGGGCTTGCGGATTTCGACGATGTTGAGCGAGACGTCCGACGAGGTCATCTCGCCGAGCTTCTTGCGCAATTTCTCGATGTCGGCGCCCTTCTTGCCGATGATCACGCCGGGGCGCGCGGCATAGACGGAGACCCGGCACAATTTCGCCGGCCGCTCGATCACCACCTTGGAGATCGCCGCCTGCGGCAGCTCCTTCATGATGAACTTGCGGATCTTGAGGTCCTCGAGGAGGAGCCGGCCATAATCCGCGCCGTCGGCGTACCAGCGGCTGTCCCAGGTCCGGTTGATCTGCAGCCTGAGGCCGATCGGATTGCTCTTCTGACCCATGTTACGCTTCCTGCTGCTCGCGGACGACGATGCGCACGCGGCTGAACGGTTTGACGATGCGGCTGGCGCGGCCGCGGGCGCGCGGCGTGAACCGCTTCATGCTGATGCTCTTGCCGACGCTGGCCTCGGCGACGACGAGGCTGTCGACGTCGAGATTGTGGTTGTTCTCGGCATTGGCGATCGCCGAGGCGAGCACCTTCCTCACGTCCCGCGCCATCGCCTTGGGCGAGAAGGTCAGGATGTTGAGCGCTTCCTCGACCTTGCGGCCGCGGATCAGCGAGGCGACGAGGTTGAGCTTCTGCGCCGAGCCGCGGATCTGGCCGCCGACCGACAAAGCCTCGTTCTCCGCAACGCGGCGCGGGGATTTCTGCTTGCCCATTACCTCTTGCCCTTCTTGTCGGAAGCGTGGCCGGGGAAGAAGCGGGTCGGCGCGAACTCGCCGAGCTTCATGCCGACCATGTCCTCGTTGACGGACACGGGCACGAACTTGCGGCCGTTATAGACGTTGAACGTGAGCCCGACGAACTGCGGCAGGATGGTGGAGCGGCGCGACCAGGTCTTGATCGGGGCGCGGCCGCCGGCCTCCTGCGCCGTCTCCGCCTTCTTCAGCAGCGACAGCTCGACGAACGGTCCTTTCCAGATGGAGCGGGCCATGACTACCTCTTCTTCTTCGCGTGACGCGACCGGATGATCATCTTGTCCGTCGACTTGTTGGAACGGGTGCGGGCGCCCTTGGTGGGCTTGCCCCACGGGGTGACCGGGTGACGGCCGCCCGAGGTGCGGCCCTCGCCGCCGCCGTGCGGGTGATCGACCGGGTTCTTGGCGACGCCGCGGGTCAGCGGACGCCGACCCTGCCAGCGGGTGCGGCCGGCCTTGCCGAAATTCTGGTTCTGATTGTCGGGGTTGGAGACCGCGCCGACCGTCCCCATGCAATCGGAGCGGATGTAGCGCTGCTCGCCCGAATTCAGCCGGACGATGACCATGCCCCGGTCGCGGCCGACGACCTGGACGTAGGTGCCGGCGGCCCGCGCGATCTGGCCGCCCTTGCCCGGCTTCATCTCCACATTGTGGACGATGGTGCCGACCGGCATCTGCGACAATTCCATCGCATTGCCCGGCTTCACGTCGGTCTTCTTGCCGGCGATCACCGCGTCGCCGACGGCGAGCCGCTGCGGCGCGAGGATGTAGGCGAGCTCGCCGTCCTCATATTTCACCAGCGCGATGAACGCGGTGCGGTTGGGGTCGTATTCCAGCCGCTCGACGGTCGCGGCCATGTCCCACTTGCGACGCTTGAAGTCGACATAGCGGTACTTCTGCTTGTGGCCGCCGGCGATTCCGCGCGAGGTCACATGGCCCTTGTTGTTGCGGCCGCCGGTCTTGCGCTTGCCCTCGGTCAAGGCCTTGACGGGCTTGCCCTTCCAAAGCGACGATTTGTCGACGAGGACGAGGCCGCGCTGCGACGGCGTGGTCGGATTATATTGCTTGAGCGCCATGGCCTCAGATCCCGCTGGTGATGTCGATCGACTGGCCGTCCGCCAGCGTCACGACAGCCTTTTTGACGTCGGACCGCGTATAGGGGCGGCCCTTCCACTTCTTGGTCTTGCCCTTGACGTTCATCGTGTTGACGTTCGTCACCGAGACGTTGAACAACGCCTCGACCGCCGCCTTGATCTGCGGCTTGGAGGCCGAGCCCGCGACCTTGAACACGACCGCATTATGCTCGGAGAGCAGGGTCGACTTTTCGGTGATGTGCGGCGCCACGATGACATCGTAATGGCTGATGTCGACCGCCGAGGCCTGCTTCTTTGCCTTAGCCATTGAAGCGGCCCTCCAGCTTCTCGACCGCGGCGCGGGTCAGCACCAGGGTCTCGTGATTGAGAATGTCGTAGACGTTGGCGCCGACGGCCGGCAGCAGGTCGATCTCGGAGAGGTTCGACGAAGCCAGAGCGAAGCCGACGTTGAGCGCGTCGCCGTCGATCACCAGGATGTTCTTGCCGAAATTGAGCTTGGCGAGCTGCGCCTTCAGGGCCGCCGTCTTGGCTTCCTTGATGTCGAGATTGTCGACGACGACCAGATTGCCGCCCTTGGCCTTGGCCGAGAGCGCCATCTTCAGGCCCAATGCGCGCACCTTCTTGTTAAGCGACGGATTGAAGTCGCGCACGCGCGGCCCGTGCGCCTTGCCGCCGCCGATGAAGATCGGGGCGCGGCGATCGCCGTGGCGGGCGGTGCCGCCGCCCTTCTGGCGGCCGTATTTCTTGCCGGTGCGGGCGACATCCGAACGCTCGCGGGCGCCGCGGGCGGTGCCCCGGCGCTTCTCGAGCTGCCAGGTGACGACGCGGTGGAGAATATCGGCGCGCGGCTCGATGCCGAACACCTCCTCGTTGAGCTCGATGTCGGCGCCCTTGGTCGCCTTGCCGTCGAGGCTTTGAACCTTGACCTTCATGATTAGCTTTCCTTGCTCTCGTCGGCGGCCGGAGCCTCGGGCGCGGCGTCGGCCTCCGCGGCAGCAGCGGCGGCGCCGGCTTCCTGCTCGGCGGCGATCTGGGCGACCTCGTCGTCGCCCGGCAGCGCCGGAATCTCGTGCACGGCGGCGTCCTCGACCAGGCCGGCCGGAGCCTCCTCATGCTCGATCGCCTTGCCGAGCTCCTTCAAGCCGGCGGGATAGGGGATGTTGTCGGGGCGGGCGACCTTGACCGCGTCCTTGACCAGCAGCCAGCCGCCCTTCGAGCCGGGCACCGAGCCCTTGACGAAGAGCAGGCCGCGGGCGGCGTCGGTGCGGACGATTTCGAGATTCTGCTGGGTGCGGTTGCGGGCGCCCATATGGCCGGCCATCTTCTTGTTCTTGAAGACGCGGCCCGGATCCTGGCGGTTGCCGGTCGAGCCGTGCGAGCGGTGCGAGACCGAGACGCCGTGGGTGGCCCTGAGGCCCTTGAAGCCCCAGCGCTTCATCGCGCCGGCAAAGCCCTTGCCCTGGGTCACGCCCTGGACGTCGACGAGCTGGCCGGCGACGAAATGGTCGGCGGTCAATTCGGCGCCGACGTCGAGCAAAGCGTCCTCGTCGACGCGGAACTCGACCAGCTTCGCCTTGGGCTCGACCTCGGCCTTGCCGAAATGGCCGCGCTCCGGCTTGGTGAGGTTCTTGGCCTTGGCCGTGCCGATGCCGAGCTGGACGCTGTTATAGCCGTCGCGGCCCTGCTCGCGGCGGGCGACCACCTGCAGATTCTCGAGCGCCAGGACGGTGACGGGCACGTGGCGGCCGTCGTCCTGGAACAGGCGGGTCATCCCCATTTTCTTCGCGATCACGCCGGTGCGCATGACCAAACTCCTCATACAGAGGCCCCCGACTTGTCGCCGGGGGCGTGTTAGCCCAAAAAATATGCGTGCCCCGCCTGGGCTAATTCCCCGCCGGAGCGGGGAGGACGGGGGACGCAGACCACGGAAAGCCCGTGCGGTATCCCTTATCTGTCCTGTGTCCCGGCGAAGGCCGGGACCCAGCCTGGACCCCGGCCTTCGCCGGGGAACAGAGCTCGCTAAGCGAGCTTGATTTCCACATCCACGCCGGCGGCGAGGTCGAGCTTCATCAGCGCGTCGACCGTCTGCGGCGTCGGCTGCACGATGTCGAGCAGCCTTTTGTAGGTGCGAACCTCGAATTGCTCGCGCGACTTCTTGTCGACGTGCGGGCTCCGGTTCACGGTGAACTTCTCGATACGCGTCGGCAACGGAATGGGGCCGCGGATCATCGCACCCGTGCGCCGAGCGGTGTCGGCGATGTCCCCGGTGGCCTGATCGAGCACTCTGTGATCGAAGGCCTTGAGGCGAATGCGGATATTCTGCGTTTCCATGTCCACTACCGATGCGAAAGAGCCGCCCCGAAGGGCTTACGCTTACTATCAAAAACCGAAACCGCCCGAATCTCTCGAACCGGGCGGAAGCGGTCCCCTACTACTTCGTGATCGTTCCGACAACCCCTGCGCCGACGGTCCGGCCGCCCTCGCGGATGGCGAACCTGAGGCCCTGGTCCATGGCGATCGGCGCGATCAGCTTCACGTTGAGGCTGACATTGTCGCCGGGCATGACCATCTCGGTGCCCTCGGGGAGCACGACCTCGCCGGTCACGTCGGTCGTCCGGAAGTAGAATTGCGGACGATAGTTCGCGAAGAACGGCGTGTGGCGCCCGCCCTCGTCCTTCGAAAGGACGTAGACCTCGGCCGAGAAATCGGTGTGCGGCGTGATCGAGCCGGGCTTGGCCAGGACCTGGCCGCGCTCGACTTCCTCACGGCCGACGCCGCGGATCAGCGCGCCGATATTGTCGCCCGCCTGGCCCTGGTCGAGCAGCTTGCGGAACATCTCGACGCCGGTGACGACCGTCTTCTTGGTGTCGCGGATGCCGACGATCTCGACCTCCTCGCCGACCTTGACGATGCCGGTCTCGACGCGGCCGGTGACGACCGTGCCGCGGCCCGAGATCGAGAACACGTCCTCGATCGGCATCAGGAACGGCTTGTCGAGCGGACGCTCGGGCTGCGGGATCCATTCGTCGACGGCCTTCATCAGCGCGAGGATCGACGCCCGGCCGGTCTCCTCGTTCGTGTCCTCGAGCGCGGCGAGCGCCGAGCCCATGATGATCGGAATGTTGTCGCCGTCATAGTCGCGCTTGGAAAGCTCTTCGCGGATCTCCAGCTCGACCAGCTCGAGCAGCTCGGGATCGTCGACCTGGTCGACCTTGTTGAGGTAGACGACCATGTTCGGCACGCCAACCTGCTTGGCGAGCAGGATGTGCTCCTTGGTCTGCGGCATCGGGCCGTCGGCGGCGCTGACGACCAGGATCGCGCCGTCCATCTGCGCGGCGCCGGTGATCATGTTCTTCACATAATCGGCGTGGCCCGGGCAATCGACGTGGGCATAGTGGCGCGCCTCGGTCTCATATTCGACGTGCGCCGTCGAAATGGTGATGCCGCGCTCGCGCTCCTCGGGAGCCTTGTCGATGTTCGCGTAGCTCGTGTAGGTGGCGCCGCCGGTCTCGGCGAGCACCTTGGTGATGGCGGCCGTCAGCGACGTCTTGCCATGGTCGACGTGACCGATGGTGCCGATGTTGCAATGCGGCTTGTTCCGCTCGAATTTAGCCTTACCCATTTGCCTAACCCTCGTTCTTTCTCTTCAAAAATTGCCTGGGAAACCCGCCTCTAGGCGAGCTTCGCCTTGACCTCTTCCGCGACGTTCGCCGGCACCTCGTCATAATGCGAGAATTGCATCGAATATTGCGCGCGCCCCTGGCTGAAGGAGCGCAGCTCATTAACGTAGCCGAACATATTCGCAAGCGGCACCATCGCCTCGACGACCTGCGCATTGCCGCGGCTGTCCGTACCCTGGATCTGGCCGCGGCGGCTGTTCAGGTCGCCGATCACGTCGCCCAGATAGTCCTCCGGGGTCACAACCTCAACCTTCATGATCGGCTCGAGCAGCTTGATGCCGGCCTTCTGCGCGGCCTCCCGCATCGCGCCGCGCGCGCAGATCTCGAACGCCAGCGCCGACGAATCGACGTCGTGATATTTGCCGTCGATCAGCTGGACCTCGAAATCGATGATCGGGAAGCCGATCAGCGAGCCGGTCTCCGCGGTCTCGCGCATGCCCTTCTCGACCGAGGGGATATATTCCTTCGGGACGTTGCCGCCCTTGACCGAATCGACGAAGATGAAGCCCGAGCCGCGCTCGCCCGGCGTGACCTTCACCTTCACTTCGGCGAACTGGCCGGAGCCGCCCGACTGCTTCTTGTGGGTGTAGGTCAGCTCGACCGGACGCCCGAGATATTCGCGATACGCCACCTGCGGCGCGCCGACATTGGCCTCGACCTTGAACTCGCGCTTCATCCGGTCGACCAGGATTTCGAGGTGGAGCTCGCCCATCCCCTTGATGATGGTCTGGCCGGATTCGATGTCCGAGGTCACCCGGAACGACGGATCCTCGCGCGCCAGGCGATTGAGCGCGACGCCCATCTTCTCCTGGTCGGCCTTGGTCTTGGGCTCGACCGCGACCTCGATGACCGGGTCCGGAAACTCCATCCGCTCGAGGATGATCGGCGCGTTGGCCGCGCAGAGCGTGTCGCCGGTGGTCGTGTCCTTGAGACCGGCCAGGGCGACGATGTCGCCCGCATAGGCCACCTGGATGTCCTCGCGGTCATTGGCATGCATCAACAGCATGCGGCCGACCTTCTCCTTCTTGTCCTTCACCGAGTTCAGGACCTGCGACGAGGTTTCGAGCTGGCCCGAATAGATGCGGGCGAAGGTCAGGGTGCCGACGAAGGGGTCGTTCATGATCTTGAACGCCAGAGCGGCGAACGGCGCATTGTCCGCCGGCGGCCGCGTCTCGGCGGTCGTGCCGTCGAGCTTGAGGCCTTCGACCGGCGGGATGTCGAGCGGGCTCGGCAGATAGTCGACGACGCCGTCGAGCAAGGGCTGGACGCCCTTGTTCTTGAACGCCGAGCCGCACAGCACGGGCACGAAGGAGAAGTTCAGCGTGCCCTTGCGGATCAGCGCCTTCAGCGTCGCCACGTCGGGCTCGTCGCCGCCGAGATAGGCTTCCATGACGTCGTCGTCCTGCTCGACGGCCATCTCGATCAGCTCCATGCGGGCTGCGGCGGCGGCGTCCTTCAGGTCGTCGGGGATGTCGGTATATTCGAATTTGGCGCCGAGCGATTCGTCGAGCCAGATGATCGCCCTGTTCTCGACCAGGTCGACCAGGCCCTTGAAGGCGCTCTCGATGCCGATCGGCAGATAGAGGACGGCCGGGCGGGCGCCGAGCCGATCCTTGATCATGGCGACGCACATGTCGAAATTGGCGCCGGTGCGGTCGAGCTTGTTGACGAAGCACATCCGCGGCACGTTGTACTTCTCGGCCTGCCGCCAGACGGTCTCGGACTGCGGCTCGACCCCGGCGACGCCGTCGAAGCAGGCGACCGCGCCGTCGAGCACGCGCAGGCTGCGCTCGACTTCGATGGTGAAGTCGACGTGGCCCGGCGTGTCGATGATGTTGATCCGGTGGTCGTTCCAGAAGCAGGTGGTGGCGGCCGACGTGATCGTGATCCCGCGCTCCTGCTCCTGCTCCATCCAGTCCATCGTGGCGGTGCCCTCATGGACCTCGCCGATCTTGTAGGATTTGCCGGTATAATAAAGGATGCGCTCGGTCGTCGTCGTCTTGCCGGCGTCGATGTGCGCCATGATGCCGATGTTGCGATATTTGTCGAGCGGATGGCTGCGGGCCATTGTCTTAAACTCCGTTGCCCTTTCCGGGCGCGTTCCCCTGCGAAAGCAGGGGTCCAGACTGACTTTGAAGACTGGGCTCCTGCTTTCGCAGGAGCACAATCGGGGTGTTTACCAGCGGTAGTGCGAGAAGGCGCGGTTGGCCTCGGCCATCCGGTGCGTGTCCTCGCGCTTCTTGACCGCGTTGCCGCGGTTCGAGGCGGCATCCATCAGCTCGCCCGACAGGCGGCCGGCCATGGTCTTCTCCGAGCGCGCGCGCGCCGCCGAGATCAGCCAGCGGATCGCCAGCGCCTGGGCGCGCTCGGTGCGCACCTCGACCGGGACCTGATAGGTGGCGCCGCCGACGCGGCGGCTGCGGACCTCGATGCCCGGCTTCACATTGTTGAGCGCGTCGTGGAAGATCCCGAGCGGATCCTTCTTGGCGCGGTTCTCGATCGTCTCGAAGGCGCCGTAGACGATGCCTTCGGCGACGGACTTCTTCCCGTCGAGCATGATGTTGTTCATGAATTTCGACAGCACGATATCCCCGAACTTCGGATCGGGCAGGATTTCGCGCTTCTCTGGGCGGCGGCGGCGAGACATGTCTTCTCTTCCTTTATGCTTCAGCCGGTTCCGGAACCCGTCCGGGGCTTACTTCCTGTTTGTGTCGGTCACTTGGGACGCTTGGCGCCGTATTTGGAACGGCTCTGGCGGCGATCCTTGACACCCTGGGTGTCGAGAACCCCGCGCAGCACGTGGTAGCGGACGCCGGGCAGGTCGCGAACGCGGCCGCCGCGGATCAGCACCACCGAGTGCTCCTGAAGGTTGTGGCCTTCACCGGGTATGTAGGAGATGACCTCGCGCTGGTTGGTGAGGCGGACCTTGGCCACCTTCCTCAGCGCCGAGTTCGGCTTTTTCGGAGTCGTCGTATAGACGCGGGTGCAGACGCCGCGCTTTTGCGGATTCTGCTCCATCGCAGGGACCTTCGATTTGGCCTTCTGCGGTTCCCGGCCCTTGCGGACCAGCTGGTTGATCGTCGGCATGAAGCCCTTCACCTTATCTAAGTTACTCTACGACCACGCAAAATGCGCAAGATTGCCGGGGCGGCCTTTTCGGCCCCCCAGGCCCTTGCTTCACATGGCAGCAGTGTTCAGCTCAAAAACGCCCATGCGGGAAGCGTCTGGCTTGTCAGCCACCACCAGCCCGCGAGCGAGGCGGCCTATAACCGCGACGCCTATGTGGGTCAACAGGGCGCGTTTGTGAAGGGGACGCCGCAGGGACAGTCACTTTTCCGCAGGGGGAGCGCGGGGACAGTCACTTTTCCGAACGCCGCATCCAAACGGGAGCCGCCGCGGGGAAAAGTGACTGTCCCCATTGAAGCCCGACAAGGCGGCGGGCATGACCCTTTGATGTCGCCGTCCCTGATCGTCGCGCTCGCCACCATCGCCTTCGCCGCCGCCTTCCATCTGCACTGGGCGCTGGGCGGGCGGCTCGGTTTTTCGGTCAGCCTGCCGCAGCGCGCGGACGGCGCGCCGGTGATGGCGGGCCGGAGCGGCTGGTGGCGGCCCGCCGCCGCCGGAATTGCCCTCGGCCTGATCCTGCTCGGCGCGCTGGCCGCGGCGGTTGCCGGCCACCTCGCCTTGCCGTTTCCGCCGGCCGCCGCGAAAGCCGCCTTGATTGTCACCGGCGCCGCCTTCGTCCTGCGCGCGCTGGTGCCGACGAAGTGGACCGGCTTCTTTAAGCGCCTCCGCGACACGCGCTGGGCCCGCTACGACACCCGGCTCTATTGCCCCCTGTTCCTGCTGCTCGGCACCGCGCTCGTCGCCGTCGCCCTGGGCTACTGAAAAAGAGGGACAGTCAGGGGACAGTTACGTAACTGTCCCCTGACTGTCCAACTGTCCCCTGACTGTCCCCTTTCCCGCTCAGGCGGCGCGCGCCTTGCCCGCCGCCTGGATGAACTGCCACACCTCCATCGAGAAAGGCGGCTGCCGGTCGCCCCGCCATTCGTCCATCCGGTTGTAGAGGTTGGC
>JAXDPD010000029.1:0-67441 GCA_034668505.1 Sphingomonadales bacterium | reverse complement strand
GGCTACCAGCCTCGTTCGAGCTCGGCGCACGCGAACGTCCGCTTCTGTCAAAAGCGGACTTCTTCAACACAATCGGCCGGAAGCGGCCCGTCCGCTTCGCACCGTGCGAAGAGGAAAAGCGGACGCTCCGCGCGCTCATCGCGCGCGGGCAACGTCGAGCGCGGGGAAGCGTCCTTTCCGCCCCGATGCCACGCTCCTAGGCGCTACAATTCCCGCAGAGGCCGAGGCATTCCATGACCAGGCTTTGTGGCCGGAACCCTTGCTCGCGGCACAGCGCGTGAAGGTCGTCCGCGCCCGTCGGATTTGGGACAGCGGTCACTTCGCCGCATGCGGTGCAGGCGAACAGCGCCCAATTGCGAACGGGCGGATCGGGTGAGACGATATAGCGCTTGAGGCTTGCGATCGGCAGGACAAGGCCCGCCTGCTCAAAGTCCCGCAGGACCCGGTAGACGCTGTTGGGATATATTCTGGCTTTCGAGCCCGAGAGCGCCTTGGTGATCTCGTAGGGGCCCAAGGGCCGGGCTTCTGTCCACAGGAAAGCGAAGATTCGCTCACGCAGCGGCGTTCGGGACCGCCCGTCCACCGGCCAGACTCGCCGAAGCCATTCGACGAATGGAGGCAAAGGCGGTCCCGTTCCCGGTTCGGGTGACGCGCGCGCCGGCCCGGCCGGGCCGGCGGGACGGCCTGCTTGCCCATTCATATCGGCCTCGCCGCGCATCGGGCGCCCGCTTCAGAAGCTGAAGCGGGCGCTGATCCTGAAGTCGCGCCCGGCGAGCGGGGCGTAATCCTTGAGGAAGCTCGCATGGCGGCGGGCCTCGACGTCGAAGATGTTGTTGGCCGAGAGCACGATGCTGCTCTGATTATCCGCGCCGAACGGATGGAAGGAAAGCGAGGCGTTGACCATCGTGTAACCCTCGGTCGGCGTCTCCAGAGCGGCGACGCGGTCCTGGCCGGTCACCCGTTCGACCTCGATCCGGCCATTGACCCGCTCGGACTGGGCCTCGATCCCGCCGAGCAGCCGCAAGGGCGGAATGCGCGGCGCGGGACCCGCGGCGTCGATCGTGGCGCGGACATAGTCCACCAGCGCGTCTAGATGGATGCCGACCGATCCCAGCTGCGCGACGCGCACCGATCCCTCGACCTCGAAGCCGCGATAGCGGGCGTCGGCCTGGAGATATTGGAAGACCGGCAGATCGTCCGCGATCGCGCCCGTCGCCTGCTCGTAAATATAGTTGGAGAACCAGATCTGGTAGGCGGACGCCCCGAAGCTGTAACCCTCGCCAGCGCCGCGCAGCGTCAGCTCGACACCGTTGCTGCGCTCCTTGACGAGGTCGGGGTCGCCGATCTCGAACGCCTGCGTGCCGGGATGGGGGCCGTTGACGTAGAGCTCCTCCGCGCTCGGCGCGCGCTCGGTGTGCGACAGGTTGATGCCGAAGCGCAGGGCGCGCGCGCCGTAGGCGGCTCCGATCGAGCCCGAAAAGGCGCTAAAGCTGCGGCTGAGGGCGGGGTTGCCGATGATCGCGTCGGCGTCCGCGTCGACCGACTGATGCTCATAGCGCGCCCCGGCCTCGGCCCGGAACAGGCCGCTGGCATAGGTTTGCAGCGCGAACAGGCCGAGCTGGCTGGTGCGGTTGAGCGGCAGCGACTTCTCGTCGCCGACCGTTTCGAGGTTGCGGTGGAAATATTGCGCGCCGAAGCCGCCGCCCCAGCCGCCCCGCGTGGTCTGGACCGCTTCGAGCCGCGCCTCATAGCCGGTGTTGAAGAAAGTGGTGCCGACCGCGCCGGTGTCGTCGATCTCGCTATGCTCATAGTCGGAATAGCCGCCGCGCAGCCGGAGGGAGTCGATGAACCCGGTGCCGGTGTCGATCTCGGCGCGGCCGTCGACCCGGGTTTGCTTGAGGTCGATCCGCACCTCCTCCGCCTCGACCGCCGGATCGAGCGAGTAGCGAATCGGAATGCCGTAGAAGCTGTCGAACCGGTTGACCGAGAAGCCGACATTGTTGTCGCCGCTGATCCAGGCGGCGCCGGCGGCGAGGTCCCACGTCCGCCCCTGGCTGTTGGGCATGTCGCCGCGCAGGCCCGCAAGATCCTGAATGGCGGGATCGGGGTTGGCCAGCGCCTGCGCCCGCAATGCCGGCGAAAGGAGGTAGCCCCCGGTCCTCAGATCGTCGCTCTTGCTGTAATTGGCGTCGAGATGGACGACGAACCGGCTCCCGAGCGGGACGTCGACCAGCAGATTGCCGGAGCGTTCGTTCGCCGCCGAGCCGTAATTCGCCAGGCCTTCGACATGGACCGCGTCGTCGGGCACGCGGCGCGGGATGCGGGCGTCGATGACGTTGACGACGCCGCCGATCGCGGCGGAGCCGAACAGCAGAGCCGAAGGGCCGCGCAGCACCTCGATCCGGTCGGCGGTCAGCGGGTTGATCGCGACCGCATGGTCGACGCTGGTATTGGAGACGTCGAGGCTGCCAATGCCGTCGGTCATGACCCGGATGCGTTCGCCCTGGAAGCCGCGCAGGATCGGGCGCGAGGCGTTGGGACCGAAAGAGGTAGCCGAGACGCCGGGCTGGTGGGCGAGGCTTTCGCCGATCGTCGTGCGGACTTGCCGGGTGAGCTCGTCGCCGGTGATCACCGAGGTGCCGGACAGAATGTCGGCGCGATCGCGGCGGAAGCCGGTGACGACGATCTGCTGTTCCTCCGGCGCATGATAGGCGCGCGATGGCCGTGGCGCGGGCTGGGCGTCGGGAGAAACCGGGTTCTGGGCCGCGTCGGCATCCGGCGCGTCGTTTTGGGCGAAGGCGGCGTTGGGGAGCAGAGCCGTGGCGGCTCCGGCAAGAAGGGCTGAACGAAGCATGATATGGGTTTCCGTCTATCGTCTGCCGTATCGGCAGCGGTGCGCGCTTCGAAGCGCGCGCGATTCAGATCCGGAGGGCCGGCTGAGCGAAAAGGGTGCACATGCGGGCAAGAGGCTGATGCCGAGCCGCCCGGACCGTGCCGCCTGCCCTTGCGGGCATGCGCCGCTCAGGCGGAGGGGGGCTCCAGCAACGGCGCGACGGACCGCCCGATTAGCGGCCTGACAAGGGCCATATCGGGGCCGAGAGGGCGGGTTAAGTCGAGCGGAACCGTCAGCCGAGGGCCGGGCCACAGGTCGGCGATCCAGGCGACTGCCCCAGCGTTGGCGAGCGCGCCCTTTTTGGACGCGACCGAGTCCGCCGCTTCTTCGCTAAAGGCCACGCCCGAAATCCGCGCGTCATCGCTTTTTCTCGCGGCAACATGGTCGGCCAAGCTCTCGTGGCGACAGATGGCGCCCGCGATGGAGGAGCCGTTCGCGACGACCAGGGTGAAAATCATAAAAAGCGTCAGGAGGCGGCGCATTGAGATATGATAACATCGCTTGCGGTCAACCTGCAAGGCCGAGCCGATCTGAAAAAGGCCTATTCGGAAATTCTCCCTCGCTCGTTGCTCGCCAGCCGCGCCGTCACCCGCCCGGATCGACGCGTCATCGACCTGTCACTTTACTGATCCAATGACCACTTTTGGGTGTCTCGACCAAGTTCGGAACGTCCAGGATGGGCGGATTGTGTTGAAGAAGTCCGCTTTTGACAGAAGCGGACGTTCGCGTGCGCCGAGCTCGAACGAGGCTGGTAGCCTCAGCCGGCCGTGGCCGGCACCTTGGCCGGGAGCAGCTTGGCCATCTTGCGGAGGTTCTGGGCGGTGGCGGCGAGGAGGAACTCGTCCTTCGCTCCGTTGGGTCCCCTGAGGCGCAGGCGATCGAGCTTCAGGATTCGCTTGAGGTGGGCGAACAGCATCTCGACCTTCTTCCGTTCGCGTCGCGAGGTCAGATAGGCGTCGGTCAGGGCGATGTCGCGGGCCAGGTCGCGTGCCCCCTCGTGGATGGAACGTAGGATCTTGCGGACGGGTGCGTTCGGGCAGCAGCGGGCCTTGAGAGTGCAACCGTCGCAGTCCGCCTTGGTGGCGCGATATCGCATCAGGCCATCGGGATCGATGCCGGTGCGAGGCGTCGAGAAGACGCGATGATAGTGCTTCAGCTGCTTGCCGCCCGGGCAGGTGTAGGCATCGGCTTCATGATCGTAGGTGAAGTCGGAGCGAGGATAGGTGCCGTCGCTGCGAGCGGATTTGTCGAAGACCGGTATGTGCGGCTCGATGCCGCGGTCGTGGACCAGCCAGGCGAGGTTCTCGGCCGAGCCGTAGGCGGTGTCGGCCGCGAGGCGCTGCGGCCAGACGCCGAACCGCTCCTGGACGCGCTCGATCATCCGCCGCTGCGCCGTCACCTCCGCCTGGCGGATCGAGGTGGTCGCCTCGACGTCCATGATCACGGCGTGCTTGAGATCGATCAGGTAGTTGGTGGAGTAGGCGAAGAAGGCGAGACCGCCATTGGCGCCGGTCCAGCGCGACGCCGGATCGGCGACCGAGATAAACTTGGGCTCGACCGGCGTGGCGGCGCCGAACGCGGCATCGTCCAGCACCGCCAGATACTCGCGCACCGCATGGCCGGCGGCCTCGGCCGGAAGTCCCTTGCTGCCGGGCACTGAACGCTGCCGGTTGGCGTCGGCCTTGATCAGGCTGGCGTCGACCGCGAAGCCTTCGCTGCCGACCAGCCCCTCGGCCATGCAGCGCTCGACGCTCGCCTCGAACAGCCGCCGCAGCAGATCGCTGTCGCGAAAGCGGCCGTGCCGGTTCTTCGAGAAGGTCGAGTGATCGGGCACCGCCCCTTCGAGCCCGAGCCGGCAGAACCAGCGATAGGCGAGGTTCAAGTGCACCTCCTCGCACAGCCGCCGCTCGGACCGGATGCCGAGGCAATAGCCGACCAGCAGCATCCGGATCATCAGCTCGGGATCGATCGAGGGCCGTCCCGTCTCGCTGTAATAGGGCCGCAAATGCTCGCGCAGGCCGGACAGATCGACGAAGCGATCGATCCGCCGCAGGAGGTGACCTTCAGGCACGTGGCGCTCCAGGTTGAAGCTGTAGAACAGCGTCTCCTGCATCACCGTCTGCTCACCCATCATCGGCTCGCCTCCCGCCTTGCGCAAAAGGAGTGAATCAGAGGCGAGTCACCGGCGCAAGGCCGAGTTTTTCAACACAATCCACCCAAAGCAAACCGTCCGACTTCGACCCATAGCGGACCGGCCGGACCGACCCATTCCGGACATTACGCAGGTGCCGGTCAACGCTCCCCGAGCCAAAACTCAGCGGTCACACCACCATCCTGAGGAAGCGCTGCCCGTGAGGAAAGCGCCGTTCGGCCTGTCAGCAACTCACCGACAGCGCCACCTCGGCCGGAGTCCCGGCCCGAGCAGCGGGGGGTTCAGAGCGCATGCGTCGGTACCCTGTGGCCGGCGCGCCAGGCCCGGCAGCGCCGTGCTCGCGCCAACTCGCGCGGTGTGCGTGGCGGAAACCCGCGCTTAAGCAATTTGGGCTAGCACCCAGGCAAGGGAGGCGGCTCGTGCGACTAGTCGTGATGAGAAAGGGCGGGGGCGGCAAGGTCGCGGTTAATCCGGGTCTGGTGACGCATGTACGCTCGGCCAACGGCGCCTTCACTGACATCTTCTTCGACGGCCAGCAGGTGGCGGTCGGGGGCACGTTTGAGGAGGTGGTGCGTCAGCTCACTGCCCCCGAACGGCGGGAGTCCCCGCTGCCCAACCTTCGCGCGAGCGACCACAGCTTGGTTCTCCCCCGCATCGAGCGCCGAAGACGGGCTCAGCCCGAGCGCGAGCTGTCTGCCAAGGGATTCCCGCCCATCGCCTTGAAAAGGTCAATGGCAGCTTCAAGCCGCTCCTGAAGCGCCACGGCTCTTGCATCCTCCGCTTCGACAAGCCGTTGCTCAGCATCAAACAGGCGCCGCAGATCCGCTTCACCTTCAATATACTGCAGCCGGGCAAGGCGAGCTGTCAGTCGCGCCTCCTCCAGGACCTCGACTAGCAAAATCTCTCGGGCGCGCGATCGGTCGACGGCCGCTAGTGCGTTTTCAACTTCGGCGAGCGAGGTCAGCAACACTTGGCGATAGAGCTCGACACTCTCCGCCGGGCGTGCCGCCGAGAACTCGCTGCCATTCGTGGCGCAGCCGCGCCGACGACATCGTCGTCAGCGCGGCCAGTTGGTCATCGACGCTGGCCATGCTCAGGCCGCCGCCACGATGCGGTAGCAGGTCGCGTCGCCGCGCTTGCTCTTATCGATAACATGGCCCTTCTTCCTGAGCCCAGTCAGCGCGGCGCGCGTGGTGTGCGGCAGCCAGCCGGTGGCCTCGATCAGCTCCGCGAGCGTGGCGCCGTCATCGCGTTGCAGGAGCGCGACGACCGCCGCGCTCTTGGTCTGGCGCTCGGGCTTCGGCGCGACCGGCGTCCGGGTGCGGGCCGCGCCCTCATCGGCTGCCTTTCCATTGGCCGGCTCAACGTTGATCGTGGCGCGGCCCGCGTCGGTGATGAACATGCCGAACCGGTCATCGACGTCGGTGCGGTGCGTGCTCGCCGCGTCCGTGGCGGGCCCCTCCTCAACGAGGTCGCGCTTGGCGAGCGCGGAGATGGCCTTGGTCAGGCGATCGCCGTCGTCGGCGACCGACGCGGCCGCCGGCAGCAGGCTGCCATTGTCGCGCTGGGCGGCGGTGGTCAGCAGGATCAGCTGGATGTCGTTTAGCTTGGTCATGATGGTGGTCCTTTTCAGGTGAGCGACACCAATGTCGCTCCCACCACCCAAAGCCCTGCCGATCGGAGCGGCGGGGCGCGGCGCCCTCGTCGGCGGGCGATTCACACGAACACCATGCTCTGTTTGGACTACTAGTCGAGTGCGAAGTGCGATGCTTCGCGCAATGCGCCTGCTTTGCAGGAGATCGGCGGCTGGCCGTCGCCCTCGAGATGATAGAGGCCATGCTCCAAGGCGCAAGCGCCGCCCAGACATTCCCTTAGGTCATTTTGTCGGCTCAACGCTTGCAATCTTCTAAGTCGAGGCTGAGCCTACGCGAATAATGAAACTCGGAGGCGACCCGTGTAGAACCAAGGACATGACCGCCAAAATCGCGACCAAGAAGAAGACCGAGGCAGAGCTGGAAGCGCGCGCCAACCACGCGCTGCAGCAGGCCATCGCCTGGCTCGACCGGAAGAACATCAGGCACCAGCTCACCTTCTCGTTCAAACTGGGACACGAGGCGGTTCCGATCAATGGCCGGACATCATCATCGCGCCTGGGTCGAGTGGACATGCTGATCGAGCGGGAGGATGAGCGGATCGCCATCGTCGAGCTGAAGCGTCCCGGCGACCCTTTGACCCAAGACGACGTGGAGCAAGGCCTCTCCTACGCGCGCGTGCTGCACCCACGACCACCCCTCGTGATCGTGTCCAATGGGAGAGATACCCGGACATACGCAACGCATGACGGCAGGTTGCTCGGAAAGGGGGAGCGCGATGAGAAAGCCTTCGCTGATCTGACGGCCGCGGCGCTCAAGATCGCCGAGTCAGACGTACGGGACGCTATCGCCACCCTGATGGGGCCGAAGTCCGATGTCTGGATGGCTGCGGTCCGCGCCGCCAGCCGTGCCACGCTCGAAGAACTGTCCGGTGGCTGGGACGATCCGCAGGCAACCTTCACGAACGGCATCCACTTTTCGCGCAAGGCTTCCTCCGCGGCACTCGCCGCGTTGCGCGGGCCGCGGCGCGTGGTCGCGGTCGAGGGCGTACCGCTCGTTGGGAAATCCCATGTCCTGGCTGAGCTGACGGTCGGCACTCGCCAAGCGGACGACATTGCCATTCTCTTCGTGGAAGCGTCGGGCAGCGCCGCGACCGGTATTGCCGACGAGGTCGCTCATCTTCTAGGGTCGGCGCTCGGATGGCGCATCACCGCGGATGAAGCCAGACACTGGATGCTATCGCTCGGCCGCGGCGAGGGCGCGCAGCTGATCATCGCGGTCGACGGGCTGGGTCTCGAGCATGATGCCATTCGGCGCGAGATCGAAGCACTAACCGCAAAGGCGATCGGGTCGCGCCTGAAATTCGTGATCGAGGCGGATACGGCGGTCGTGGACAGGCTCTGGCAGGGGGAGACGCGCCGAAAGGACACCGTGTTCGCCCGCAGGGGCACCCGGATCCTCGTCGACGCGCTCGATGATGAAGAGTTCGCGCGCGCCCGGACGGAACTCCGCAAATGCGGCGTGGACTTCATGCACGGTGCCAACCGCGCGGAAGAATATCGACAGCCATGGCTGCTCAAGTCCCTACTTGCCAGCGTAGTGAATGCCCCCGATCGGCCAAAGAATTCAGGCGCGCTCTTGCCACCATTGCTGAGCCTCAACCTGTTTCAACATGTCCGCGAGCGGTTCGTGCAGGACCCATTGGTGGAACAGGCGGCGGCCTTTGCGCGCGCCGTACTCGAGGATTACCAGCGGCCCGATCGCACACCCGAGGTACGACTGCGCGCAATGCACACTTTCCTCGTTCGGAAGGAGACGCTGCGCAAGCACGCCGATCAAGAGGGCATCGCTGACATGTGGCGTTCGGGTTTGATCGGCTCCACTCTCGACGCCTCCAATTGCGCCTTGATGGTCGGGCGCATCCCGGGCCTGCTGGGCTCGGAGCTGGCTAGGCTTCTCGCGCGCGAACTGGTCGACCGGCTGGGGGACGACGATAGGGATGTGGAGGCGGCAAACTGGCTGGTCGACGTGATCGCCGTGCTCCCGATGGGGGATTTGATCGGCGCCCAGGCGCTGATCGATTGTGCCCCGGACGTTCCGGGGCTCCCCCTTGCCTTAATCAATCGGTTGCTGGGTCGCAGGCCAAGCGTGCGGCCGGTGAAGCCCGGAACGCGGGCGTTGGTCTGGGTTCCGGAAATCGGCCAGCTTGAGATGAAAGTGGGCGCGAACGGCGCAGCCATCATGAAGCTACCGGGAACCACGCGGGGCTTCGAGCTTCCTATGGACGCTATGAACGTCACCTATGGCAATCTCGATGCGTGGATGTTGCTCTCGCATCTCGCCGCGGTCCGGCTTGGTGCATTCTCCCTCGACGAGGAGCAGGTGGTCGGGCTTATCGATCCTGCGATTCTGGCGCTCGTGGGCACCAGTCCGGTCCCGCTGCGGCGCGCGTCAGCGGATTTGGAAAGTTCCGGCATGCATCTCCACGACGCCCCCGATGGGTCGAGCCTCGTCTGCAGACAGGACGGGATCATCGAACCTGTAACCTTTTCGATCTTCCGCTTTCTGGAGCGGGAGCGGGACAATGCCGACGAATGGCTGGTGGAAGCGTGCGAGGAAGGATCCGCAGCCCTGCTAAACCGGGTGTCACTGGCCCTCGCCCAGCTCGCCTCACTTAGCGGCAAGGACGCACCCGCCAAATGGGCGCGCGAGCGCGATTCGAAGCTCGTCGGCCCGGCCTTGCAGCGGGCGCTTCACCCGGCCGATGTCGAGGCCGACCAATAGGACATGTTCGAACTTGTCGAACTCGTCGAGCGGTCCGCCGGGACTGTGCATGCTGACTTTCGAAAATGGTTCAAGGCGATGCCGACTGCGGTGGCGTGGAACCTGCTTTCGGATTACAGCACCGGCGACCGCAAGAAGCAGAATGACGCCTTTTCTTTTGTTGTCCTTCTGAATCACGATACGTTCGCGAACATCGCCGCCTATATCGCCGCGGTCGCACCCAAAGATATCAAGGCTTCCCGCACGCCTTCGAAAGGCCTCCTCGACTATCTCAGCTGCCCCGTGGCGTTCAGCCTGAATTTCGTCGTCGAGCGGCAGAGCGCCTATCTGAGAAATGTCGTGACGGTCGAGGCGATGGGCGGTCTGACCGGGGCCTTGCGCGGGGTGGCTCGGGATTGGGCGGCGGCGGAGCCGGCCAATGCCGCCTATTATTCCATGCTTGATCGCCGGCTCGCTTCGCTCGAGGCCGAGCTGGCGCACAGGAAGCCGGCGCTGAAATTGCTGCGTCAGATCTTCCTGACCGCCTCGTTCGCCGCGGTAGTGCTTGGCATGGTCAACGATGCCAAATCGCCACTCACGATCCGTTGGATCAGCGATCGAGACGCCATGTTTGATCGCCATGACGGGGTCGCTTTCGACTTGGCCTGGCTCCTCTTTCAGATGATGCGGCGCAGGAAGGGCGGGGTGGTCGACCTGCGCCGGCCAGAGATCGCGTTCGGGGCGCCCGGCATGGACGGCAATACGGAATATGCCGAGTTCGTGCGGCTCCCAGATTTCCTCGCGGGGACGCTTGCCGACATGAAGCTGCCGCAGATGATGTTCTCCCACCGCAAATTCCCGCCAGTGTTCAACCGCCTCTTCGTCAATTCCAAAAACAACGCTGTCATCGAACTGGTCGGAGGCCCCGATCGCGTGACTTCGCGGCGCGTCATGTTTGGAGAAACGAAGCCGCTGGCGAGCTGGACTTACCCCCCGCGATTCTGCTCGTTGAGCACCAAGAAGGCTTTTGGGTTCGTATCGAAGATGCGCGTTCGTGCTAGGGCATGACGGTGGACGTTTTCGGCTCCGGACCGCGCCTCGACGCGCCGCAAGGCGATGCCGCCCGCCAAGCGGTCGCCGCGTTGCGCGGTATGGCTATCAGCTATACGCGTCCGGGCTCGCTTGGCTGGGCCTGGCCGACGGTGAGACTCTCTATCTCGAAGTTGCGGAAGATTATGCAGTTGTCAGCCGCGACGCGCTGAGCGGGGTCCAGGTCAAGGATACGGCCGGAAGCGGCAGGGTTACCCTTCAATCCCCCGACGTGCGTGCGGCAATCGACTCTTATGTCGACCTCGTGGCTCGCAATCCCGGTCGGACCATCTCTCTACTCTATTTGACGACGGCGGAGGTCGGACTTGAACGGCGAAAGGGCCATCGCATCGAGGGCGCGCCAGCGCTTCTTTATTGGCGCCGCGCCGCGGCGGGCGCGGACGTCGCGCCGCTGCGCGCCTTGCTTGAAAGCCTCGGCCTGAGGCCCGCCAGCCACGCCTTCATCGCATCATTGTCCGACGATGCGCTCCGCAGCAGCTTGCTGAGCCGAATCCACTGGTCTTGCGGTGCCCCTGGTCTGAACGACCTTCGCGCCGATCTTGAGGCTGGTCTTATCGAATATGTGGCTTCGGCACGGCGCTTGTCGAGCCAAGTTGGCAAGGCGGTCTTGCCGGTCGTCGTCGAGCGCCTGCTGATGACGGCGGTGACCGATGGTCCGCGCCAGCTGCGAAGGGCAGATTTGCTGGGCGTGATCGACGAGGCGGCGATGGTTTCCGTCTCAATAGAGCAGCTAGTCGCTGGATTTCAGTCCGCAGAGAGCCGGACCAGCTTCACCCGCCCCTCGTTGCTGATCCCGCTCGCAGAATTGCCGCTGCCCACGATCATCGCACGGCGCCAGGCGCTGGTGACGGCGCTCGACACCATCCGCCGCACAAGCGGCGTTGCGATCGCGGTCGGTGCGACCGGCCTCGGCAAGTCGCTGGCCGCACGGCTCGTGGCAGCGCAGGCCGGGGGATCCTGGGCAATCGTCGATTTTCGCAACCTCACCATTGCCGACACGGGCACTCGCTTGTCCCTGCTCCTCGGCGAACTGGCGGCGTCACCCGCCACGAATGTGATTTTAGACGACCTCAATGAAATCGACGATCCTTCGTTGCGCGACCTGCTGCTCCGTTTGATGGCGACGCTCAGCAGGCGCGACGCCACCGCGATTATCACCACTTACCGGGCACCGACCGCCACGACGCTTCACCATCTGACGCTCGCTGCCCAATCCGTCATTGAAGTCCTCTATCTGGGTGAGGAGGAGGTCACCGAGCTCGTCGCCTTGGCCGGAGGCCCAACCAAATATGCCGATTCGGTTTATCGAGCGGCCGCACAGGGCCATCCACAGCTCACGATGGCCGCTCTCCTTCACCTCTCGGCGATGAACTGGTCGCGCGCGTCATTGGCAGCAGTGCTTGGCGGTCAGCTGCACAGCGAACTTGGAGGGGAGCGGCGGGCGGTCCGGCAGCGACTAGTCGAGGCCATGCCGGTCGACGCACAACAATTGCTGTTCCGCGCCAGCATGATCGGCGGCGGGTTCGAGCGCACGCTGGCAATCGCGCTCGGCGGACTTGCACCGGCGGTGCCGCTTGCCGGGCTGGTATTGGACCGGCTCGTCGGCCCGTGGATCGAGCCGATGCGGCGCGACAGGCTGCGCGTGTCGCCGTTGGTTGAGGGCGCTGCGCACGATATATTTTCCCCCGCCGAATGCCGCGCGATCCATCATTGCATCGCCGATGCGATGATGCGCGCCCGCGCGCTTTCGGTGCTCGATGCGGAGCTGACGATGCGGCACGCGCTCGGCAGCAAGGACGGCAAGTTGGTGGCCGGCTTTGCGCGGAGTGTGATCGCCAGCAGTGCCGATATGCTCGACATGCTCGCGCCTTTTGTCGGCGAGTTGCAGGCCTTCCCAAGCGACGCGCCGATATTCCCCGAGGATCTCGCGGCCTCGGCCATGATGCGGCTCGCCCAATTGCTTGCGTTGCTCCCTTATGGCTCGGCAACGGCTGCGCAACGCTGTTGGGCGGCCCTCGACCGGGAACGGAAAGAGGTCAAAGGCGAGGTGCTGTTCGAAGGGCTGGCGCTTTCGAAGCTGTTACTGCATCCCCGCACCGGCGAGTTGTTCCCCGACTGGATCGAACTGCTGCTGCGCTTCGACCACCTCACCGAAACCAATGAGCACATCGCCGCGACCAGCCGCAGCATAAAATTCCGAGACGGGGGCAATCCCCATGTCAGCGGCGTGCTGCTCGCGGGGCAAATGAAAAACGTTCGGACCGTGGCCGGACTTCGGAGGCTCTTTGAGCGCCTCGATCACGAAACACCCTCCTTGCGGGACCGTTGCTTCTCGTCGTTCCAGCCGGGGCGCGGCGACATTTCGATTCTGGTAAATCATGGTTGGCTCAACGAAGCGCGGACCGAAGGGTTCGACTCGGAGGCGGCAGGGAGCAACTATGCCGCTTGCGCCGAACTTGCGCTGCGCTGGCAGAACCCGGGGCTGGCGGCCCGCTGCGCGATTGCCCAGGCGATCTGCTATGACGAATATGGCGGCGATGCCGAGCGCGCCTTCGCCTGTCTCGCGGATGCCGAACAGCGCTTCGGATTCGACATCGCGCTTCCGCGCGCCCGTGCGAAGATCCACTGGCGCCGTCGCGATCATGCCGCCGCCCTCCCGCTACTGACTGCCGCCGCCGAGGCGGGCGGCCAGGATCCGCTTGAACGCGCCTATATTGCACGCGAGGCAGGAATCAGCGCCGCCGAACTCGGCGACTGGGCCGCGGCCCAAGACTGGTTCGATCGGGCCCGCATCGCGGCTGCAACCGTGCGCACACCCTCAGTACAGGCGATGGCGATAGGGTTGCTTGCGGACACCGCGCACGCCGCCTGCCGCGCCGGCCGCCCCGGGATCGCGATCTTGAGCCTGCGCGACGCGTTGGTGGCTTTGCCGATGATCGATGCCGACGGCACCTTGGCCGAGGCGCATTGTCACCGGGTCGTCCGGCACGCCGTGCTGTGGGTGTTCAAGGAGCTGACAGGCCGCTTGTCCGACGTCGATCAGGACGTCTCCTACGCACCGGGCTGTGCCAGCAATTCCGAGCCGCTTGAGGCAATCCGCTCGCATCCGCTCGCAGCCCTCGACCTGGCCTTCTACCTCCTTGCCGAAGCGGATGAGGCGCTCCCGGAACCGACCGGCTTCCACCTTGAGTTTCGAAACTATCTCCGGGACGGACCAATTCTGTCCTCTGAAATCTCTTGGCAGATCGCGCAGGACAACAAGGCCATTCGCGCGCACGACGCAAAGGGTTTTGCGACGCGCGTGCGGACGCACGCAGCAATGGCCGGTATACTGGCATCCGGGGGCGGCCGGGATCTTGGCGAGAATCTGCGAGACCCCAGGCGCGGCTCGATCCCCCTGGCGGTCATCGACGCGGCTGCGCCTGCGGACGTCTACCGCGCGGCGGAGGATTTTCTGCTTAGCTTTACCATCGCCGCCGCCGTCGCAGGCGACTTCGCTGCCGTCGACGCCGCGACAATGGCCGGGCTCGCCGCCCCGGAGCTCGCTGCTCTGCATCCTCTGTTGGTACGGATGGCGGGAAAGGCTACCGGGATCAGCTCGGATCGCGAAGGGGCGGCTATCGCCGTGAATTGCCTTCGGGAAGACTTGGTCGCGCGCCCCGATGGCTTCTGCTGGGCGGGCATTTGGTTGCTGCTTCACGTTCGCGTTTCGAGGCTGCGTGACGGTGTCGCTGACCCGCTCGTCGCGTGGCTGTTTGATGGATGGAGCCATCTTGTCCATGCGGCGCGGTTTCGTCTCACGATGCCGGCGATCAACGCACCTGCGGTCGAGGCCGTCCTCTCTCGACCCGACCGGACGCTGGCGGCCGCGGCGCGTTTGCTGCTGGCGGCCGCTCCAGCCGTATCGACGGTCATACCAACGATCGTCCGCACTCACCTGGACGAACTCGCCGAGACCTGAGCCAAGGATCTCCGACCCGCCATCCCGGTCTCCGAAGTGGCCGATAGGATTACCGATCCTTATGCCGAGGGACTTTGCGCAAAAGCACTGAATCGGTAATTGTTTTGTACCACGGAAAGGAAGACGTCTTCCGACCCCTTGGGTCCTCGACACCCTCATTGTCAGGACCGCGAGGGATAAACATGTTCCCATCACGAATGCGGCTTTGCTTGCCATAGCGGCAAGCGCGTTCTATCTTCGTTCTCGTGCATTTGAGGTGTCGTTGCCTCAGCAGGGAACGGCAAGGCTAACGTCCCGTGCACGCAACCTTTCCGAGGGCCTGGCTTTCGGCTGACGCGTTTTCTGAGGCAGCGGAAAGGAGGAGGGGGGATGGCGTTAGACCCTTTCAGTGCAGCCGCCGGAAAGGCCGCTGTTGGCGCCGTGGCCAGACCGGCGCTCGGCCAGCTTCGTATTCAGATTGCGCGGCGCGGCGCGGAGTTTGCCGACCTTTCGCAGCTGTCCGGTGCCGATAAAGAACTCGACGAAGCCCTGGCGGTCCTGCACGGCGAAGCGGAAAGCCTGCCGAACACTATTCTTCTGCGTTTGAAAGGGATGGTGTCACAGCGACCGGCGGCGTTCGCCGACGCCGACGCCCGCCACTTCATCGGGGACGATCGTGTTATCGCGCTCGTCAAATCGGGCGCTCGCAAGACCATTGCCAATTCCGATATCCCGGACGAACGGGCCGGCGCGCGAGCCATCCATGCCGAGCTGTTTGGCGACGACGGTGTCTTTGGCGAGCGACTGCTTGAGGACGCAATTGCCTTCTCGGTCGTCACCCTCCTGGCGCACCTGGCCCCGGCCGACCGGCTGGTGATCGAGATATTCCAGGAAAACCACGCTGAACTGCTGCATGAACTCCACCAAATCTCCGATCAGATCTCTGGCCTCAAGCGTGACGATCCACGCGAGCCTCCGAACGTGGATCCACTCGTGTTGGATGCAGCCGTGGCCGGCGAAGTCAGAAGGCTCCGTCGTCAGCGCTTCGTCTACGGCAAGGATCTGGTCACGCGGGCCGAGGTGCTCGGCCAACGGCTCGAGAATGGTCTGGGCCTCGCCACGCCGGCGGGGAAAGCGACGGCATTTCGAGAAATTGCGGTGGTCTTTTCCCGGGCTGAACGGCCGGATGAGGCCGAAGCGTGGATAGAGAGGGCGGCTGCGCTCGGGGCCGACGTCGATCTGGAGCGGGCTCGGGTCGCGCTGGCCAAGGGTCAGACGGACGATGCGATGCGCCTTCTGCGCGACCGGAGCGACGTCGTTGGCAGGAGCCTGTTGATCGACACGATTCAGCGCCGCGACGGCGAAGCGGCGGCGCTGGCATTTTTCGAGGGAAATTTCACAGCAGCTGACCTGACCGGTCATGCACTGCAGGCCATGGCGGTGCGATTGGCCAATGCCGGCCGCGATGGGGAAGCCGAAGCGCTGCTTGCCCAAGCGTCGGCGGCGCAGATCGATGAGAATCCTGTCCTGCTCTATATCCGCGCACGCATGCAGATCGGTGGCGCGCTACCCGCCGATGTCGCCGAGCGCTTCGCAAAGAGCGATGGCATGATCCCTCACCCCACTGACTTGCGGGACGACGAGGCGGGCAATCGGAGGCTCGCCGCGGCCCGAGTCGACCTGTGGGAGTTGCAGCGCGCTCTGGCCGATCTTGACGCGCCGGACCTGGCTGCGCTGGTCGACATCAATCTTCTCTTTCTCAACCTGAGCATTGGCGACGCTGCCGAACGAGAGCGTGGCCGCGAGGCGCTGGCCACGAGGCTGGGCGATCCCGATCAGGCCATTGAGCTGGCACCACTCGCTTCGATCTACGGGATAGAAATCGACTGGTCGATGGTACGCGCCCGCCTTGACCAGGCCGAACAGCTCGGCGGCTATGACGACACCCAGCTACGCGCCGCCTTTGCACTCGTGATGAAGGGCGATTCTCCCAACGAGATCGCGACGTTCATTCAGAAATACCGAGGCCGGCTCAGGGAACATCAAGGCGAGGAGACCGTCACGGCACTCGAGGTCGAGGCCCTTGCGAAGATCGGCGACGCGGCCGGCGCCAAGGCTGTTCTTGCCGAGGGGCGGGACGCGCTCTCGAACGAGACCGCATCATTCCTCGACGCAACGATCGCAGAGGCCGAGGGCGCTGACTCGATCGGCGTGCGTCTGGCCCAATATGAATCCTCCGGCTCCTCGCACGACCTTCAAATACTCGTAGGGGTGCTCGGCCGTGCGGGTGACGAGCGGCTGGGCGACTATCTGATCCGGCTATGGGAAAGCCGTCATCAGGTGGAGGATGCGCGGAGGGCCTGTGATGCCCTGATCAGCGCCGGCCGCGATCTTAGGGCGGAGGCTTTCCTGGAGGCGTTGGGCGATCTTGCGAGGGAGGATCCACATCTGCGTACGCACCTTGCCTGGTCGCGGCAGCGCCAGGGCCGCCTGCTTGAGGCCGCCGACGAATTGAATTCACTGGGTCAGGCCGGTGTCGATGATATCAATACCAGGCAGCTCACAATCATCTTGGCTGTTGAAACGGGCCGGTGGGCGGAGCTGGAGCCGTTCGTTCAGAAGGAGCTTGCCGCCCAGGAGCAGCGCTCGGCGGCCGAGCTTATGTCCGCCGCCGGCATCGCCCACGCGCTCGACAGTTCCACGACGATGCCCTTGGTTCGGGCGGCGGTCGCGAAGGCGCCCGACGATCCGGTTTTGAACCTGAACGCCTACACCCTCGCGGTCGGTGCCGGCAATGATCGTACCGCGGAAGCGAACGCATGGCTCGCGCGCGCGATCGCTGGTTCGGGGGAGGAAGGTCCTGTCTTCGCGAAAGACTATGATGACGTGGTCGCCATGGTGAAGGAATCGCGGGCGCAGTCCGACCGGGTGAGCGATTTGGTGACCTCGGCCCAAGTTCCATTGTTCTTGGCGTTGCAGGGAATGCGCGGCACGCAAAGCGCTCTGGTCCTGCGGCAGTTGCCGGAGGCCGCCGAGGAGATCGACAGCCGGCGCAAGGTCGTGATGCCGCTCTACGCCGGCAACCGCCTGCCGAGCGGGCCATCCGATCCGAAATCGATCGCGTTCGACCCGATGGCGCTGCTCGTGCTGGATTATCTGGGCCTGCTCCGGCGGACCTTGGCGGCCTTCGATGATGTCGTCCTTCCCGCCGGCACGCTGCACAGCTTTTTCGAGGATCGAGGAAAGTCCGGTCCCTCCCAGCCCAGCCGGATCATTCAGGCGCGAGAGATAAAGGATCGTGCAGCCTCTGGCATGCTGACAGTCGAAACTCTGGCGGCGCCCGATCCGGAGCATGCCGCGGCCGTCGGCGACGAATTCGCGCGCCTGTACGGCGCGGCCGTGGCCCGCGACGGCTATGTTGTCGACACCGCACCGCTGCATCCCCCGGGCGAGCTGAAGCAAATCGTCGATCCAGCCCGCTTTGCGGACCGTCTCCTGAGCCCGGTTGGTCTCGTTCGTGCGTTGCATGCGGCCGGCATATTGAGCCAATCCCGCGCGAAGTCGGCTACAGCGCTTGTCGCCGGAAGCGGTGAGCCTTGGGGCGCGGAACCGGAACCCGTTGCGGGCAAGCCGATGTTCCTGACCAATCTCGCGGTCCAGTATCTTTCGGATGCCGGACTCCTGCCAATCCTCAAGGCGCATGCGGGGAGCCTGGTCGTCTTACCCGAGGTTACCGGCTTTGCTGACCAAGAAATCGCGGGAGGCAAAGCCTCGGCAGAAATCCGACAAGGCATTGAACGCGTCCGGGAGGCACTTGCCGACGCCATCACCGAAGGCCGGGCACGGATCGGGCCGACACGGCTTGGCCGCGACGCAACTGACGGCGATGAGGAAGAAAAGCAGCTTCGTCGCAACATGGGCCCTGTAATGAGCGCCCTTCGCGATTCCGGCGGCGTGGAGGCGATGGTCTGCGACGACCGCGCGATGAATAAATATCTGCAGTTCACGGATCGGACGGGCCGCGAGGTTCCCCTGCTGACGACCACAGACGTCCTTGCGATCCTTCACGCGAAGGGCGCGCTGACGGAACCCGAGCTCGCAGCGGCGCGGGAAAGCTTGCGCCTCGGCGGCGTGGGGTTGATGCCGCTCGATCCCGAAGAACTCGTGCAGGCGGCGAAGGACAGTAATTGGGCCGTTGGACCAAATGCGGAGCTCAGGGCGATTCGCGACTCGATTCATCTGCCGCTCGCGCGAAGGGTCATTCAGCTTCCGCAGGAGCGGCCGTGGTTCAAGTCCATTTCCATCGACCTCGGCTTCGCCATTCGAAGGGTCTGGCAGGAGATCGAAGACATTTCACTCGCGGAGCGCGCCGCGACCTATCTCCTTGACCTCATCCCGGATCCTGAAATCTGGAGCGCGGACGACGAATCGCCGGACCGCGCCTTCTGGGTCCAGGACGTGTCCCGACACACATTATGGGCAATCGCCTCGATCTTCGATCTGCCGGAGGACCGGACCAAGGCCTACCAGACATGGTTCGAGGGTCAGGTCAGGCCGAATGCGGAGCGGCGAGATCCAGGCGCTATAGACGCAGTGGCCCGGACGCTCTTTTCCTTTCTCAACACGCCTCTGCCGGACGAGGTCCATCATGGCGAGGCCTGAGGTCGACCTATCACCGGAAGAGGCGACGCGCGCCGCGATGCGGTGGGCGATTCCGAAGTTGCCGGACGCGGTGAGCAGCAGGATGTTGTCCGACAGTGCAGTCCTTTCGAGACTGGGCCTCCCGACCGGGGACTTCATACGGCTTTGGAACGTCCGTTTCAGCAGGCCCGCCTTGTTCGCCTGCCTGCGAGATATCGCCAATGGCCGGAAAGCCGCGCTGTCATCGAGCGACGGTGAGCTGCATGTGGACGAGGGTCATCTCGATGAAGAGGGCGCCGCGCTTTTGCGGATTGGCACCGATACTCTGCGGTTCGCCAACGTGGCTGTCCTCGGCGAGGACGTTGATCGTCGACAGCGGGGCATAGATTCGATCGTCGCGAGCGGTGAAATGCCGGCCGAACGGGAGGGAATGTGGCGCGCCGCCGCGGCTATGGGCCCCTTGGACGACGCTCTTTTTCTTGCGCTTGAAACAGAGTTGGGCGCCAGTCCGGAAGCCGCATTCCGGGACATCGAACAGGGAATTTCCGACGGGAGCGCGACGTTCAACGATCTGATCCCGTCGGACTTCAATCATTGTGCGGGACTGATAAATCTCTATCCGCCGCCGCCTTCTCCTGATGAGTTTAGGTCCGCATGGCTGGGCCGGGCAGCCGAACTCGACAGCGTGCGCCTCACCCGCCTGCTCAAGTTGAGCGGGCCGCTCTCGGTGCTGTCCGGCGGGCTCGTCGCGCAGGCAAGTGACAACCTGTCTCCCGGCCTGCGGATGGAACTCGTCACGTTTCTCCAATCCTGTCCCGACCCGTTCAGCGTGGTTGCCGCCTTTGAAATTGCCTGCCGTCATCGCACGGACCCAAGCCTGCGTGCGGCTGCGGACCTCTTGGTGCCCCGCCTGTTCGACCGGTCAGATCCACTAGTCGAGCTGGGCGGCACGGCACTGGCTGCATCCACAATGATCGCGACGGCATTCACCGCCCGCAGTCGCACGCTCGGCGGCTGGCCCCTTTACGCCAAGCGTCTGGCGGGACTTTTTCACGCGGGACATCTTCTCCGCGTCTTCCGCGCGGCGAGCATTGATCCCGCTCCGTTCAATGAGGAGGTCGCCCGGACATTTGCGCCCCAGGCGCGGCTGGCGGACCTTTGCGATGCGCGTGAGGCGCCCGTCTTTCAGGCGCAGCATCTGGGTCCGCCATTCGTGCACGCTTTGATCGCATCGCGAGTAACCGAAGCGATTGCGCAGATCCCTGAGCCCGACCGACCGCCGGAGTGGATCGCCGCCGGCGAAGGCGCTGTCGCGGCTGCTGTGGACAAAGGCTGGGGATTGTTCCTGTTCGCGCCCGGCCCGTTCGACGAGTTTGAGCGAGGCTGGAAGGGCCAGGACGTTCTACCAGCGGAAAGCGCCGAGGAGATGCGCCTCACCTTTGTATCGGGGAGCGATCTGGAAGGCGGCATGAGCGAATTGATCAAGCTGTCGGTGGCGTTCGAGGTGCCAGTTGACCAACGTTCGGGGATCGCCGTTTCCCTGCCACCGTTCATCAGGCGGCTTGACGGTCCGAACTTTCTCCTGGCCGCGGAGATCGGCCTGCAGCTCGGGGCCCGCTGGCGTGACGAGGGGCTGTCCGATCGCATTGTCGATCTCTTGCTGGACTGTGTCCGGGGCGACGGGCTCGTCGATGGAGGCGCGGCTCCACGCCTCATCATGCTTGCCGCCGCCGCAGTCGAGAATCGCGGTCTGTGGTTGGAACGCGCCGGGAACCTCGCGCAGCAATTTGCCTACGTCCAGCAGCCAGGAGCCCCATCGATCAATCTCATGCGTGCGATTGATCTGCTCCGCGACTTCGAGCCCGACCTCGGCCCCAGACTCAGGTCCGCCAAGGCCTTTGCCCTGCTCACATTCGATCGGCTGCCCCAACCGCGACCGCAGCCTGACCGCACCGCCGAGCAGAATGAAAGGTCGGGTCCCGAAGATACATGATGGCGAACACCACCGCGTCGAACTTTTGGCGCCACTGCGGCCCTCGATGTGCCGAGCAGAGGCAAGGCCGGCGCGCGCAACACCGTCGGGTAGTATTGTCAGGTTAACTCGATGGGGTGTCCTCCGCGCTCATTGTATCCTCATCCCGCGACGGCCTCATTCCAGGCACGAAAGGCGTCGCCGCGGAATTTTCGGAGAGTTTTGCGGCTGACCAGGTGGGTCTGGGTGTAGAAGGTGTTGTACACTGCGGCGTGCGTGGCGAGGAAGCGCTGGGCCGACGCTTCAGACTTGAACTTCTGCATCTTTCTTTCGCGTCGTCGAATGGGAAGGTGAGGGTTCTCAGCCCGGCTATTATCGATGAGCCGGCCTTGGTGATGGAGGTGCTCAATCCGCAGGCGTCGTACGGCACCCGCATAGGATTTCAGCCCATCGGTTACGATCCTCTCCGGGAAGATCGGTTGATTAATAATCAGGTTTGCCAGGAACTTGGTTGCCGTCCAGGCGTCGCGATAGGGGCGCATGGCCGTGTTGAGAATCTCCCCCTCATCATCCACAGCGCGCCACAGGTACATGCGCTTTCCACCCACCGAGCAGACCATCTCGTCAAGGTGCCAGCGCGGGGACGGAGAGGGACGCGTCGTCCTCAGATTTGCTGCAATCCGGGGTCCGAACTTGATCGTCCAGAAACGGATTGCCTCATAGCTCACCTCGATCCCGCGCTCAGCCAACAGCTCTTCGATGTCGCGTAAGCTGAGCGTGAAGCGGAAATAGAGCCAGACTGCATGGCGTATGACATCAGGTCCAAACCGATGTCGTTTGAAGGAAAGGGGATCCACAGTTTTCTCCGGTCAAGTGGGTGCCGGAGAGACGAGTTAGCATTAGACTGACAGCACCGCGGACCAGCGCACGTCAAGCCGTGGGTGAGGCTCGGCCAGCGCTCTGGTTGGCGCTCTCGCCAGCGAAAAGGAATTCGCGATAGCCGCCGCGCTTCGCCTCGTCGCAGCGATCGCGATAGGCCCTGGCGCTGCCGACATACATGACGACCCGCGGCTTATCCCTGCCGTCGACATTGCTGTTGACGCCGGTGAACCATGATTTGACGTCGCCCATGAGCAGGTGGGCCTGGCCTTCGCGCACGAACGCCGTCCAGGCCTGCTCGGCTTCGGCGCTGGCGTCGACCCGGTCGCAGCCATGCTCGGCCATGAAATCGAGAAGGGCCATGATCCAGTCGACGCTATATTCGAGCGCCGGCGTGAAATTGCCGACCGAGGCGAGCGGACCGCCGGGCATGAAGAAGTTGGGAAAGCCGGCGCTGTGCACGCCGAGGAAGGTGATCGGGCCGTCTTCCCATTTGTCTTTCAGCCGGGCCCCATTTTCGCCGACGATGTCGATCCGGTCGAAGCTTCCGGTGACGGCATCGAAGCCGGTCGCGTAGACGATGATGTCGACCTCGAACCGATCGTCCGCGGTCTCGATCGCATCCGGCGTGATGCGCAGGATTGGCGTCTGGTTGAGATCGACGAGCGCGACATTGGAGCGGTTATAGGTCTCGTAATAGCCGGTCTCGAGCGGCACTCGCCTTGTGCCGAAGCCGAAGCCCGGGACCAGCCGCTCCGCGGTTTCGGGATCGGTGACGCGCTCTCGGATCTTGCGGCGCATGAAGTCGGACACGATCGCATTGGCCCTTGCGTCGGTCGCGATGTCGTGGAAATTCGCCTTCCAGATGCCGATGCCTTTTTCGCGGTAGAGCGCTTCGAGGAAAGCTTCGCGTTCGGCGTCGGTCAGGTCGAAGACGCTGCGCGGATCGGCATCGTGGACGAACCAGCTGTTGGTGGCACGGCAGCGGGCGATGATCTCGGGATAGCGCGCCTTCAGAGCGGCTCGCTCCTCGTCGGCAATCGGGGCATTGTTGAGCGGCGCGCAATAATTGGCGGTGCGCTGGAAGACGGTGAGCCGGGCGGCGGTCTTGGCGGCTTCCTGGATCACCTGCACGCCGGTGGCCCCCGTGCCGACAACGGCGACGCGCTTGCCGGCGAAGGACACCGGCCGGTCCGGCCAGCGCGACGTGTGGCAGGTCTCGCCCGCGAAGCTGTCCCGGCCTTCGATACGAGGAAGCGTGGGCGAGGTGAGCGGGCCGACCGCGGCGATCAGATAGCGGCAGGTGAAATGCTCGCCTTTTGCGGTTTCGACGGCCCAGCTCTTTTGGTCGTCGCGCAGCCGCGCGGCCGTGACCAGACGACCGAAGCGAATATGCCGGCGCAGATCGAAGCGGTCGGCGACATGGTCGAAATAGCTTTGCAACTCGGCCTGGCCAGCGAAATGCTCCGACCATTTCCACTCGTCGAGGAGCGCCTTCGAGAAGGTGTAGGCATAGGAATAGCTTTCGGAATCGAGACGCGCACCCGGATAGCGATTCCACCACCAGACGCCGCCCACGCCATCGCCCGCCTCCAGCGCTAGGACGCGCAGGCCGCGCTCCTTCAGCCGATAGAGCTGATAAAGTCCGGCGACGCCCGTGCCGATGACGATGGCGTCAAAATCGGGCTCCGAAGTGCTGGCCGATGGCCGGGCCAGCGTTTCCGCGTTCATACAGGCGTCCTCTTATATGCCCGAGCAGGGTCGTATATTACCCGTGGGTAAGTAGCGTCAATCCCCGGCAACCTCGTGGAGCGCCGGAAAATCTCGCTGGCAAGGGACGTAGCGCGGGGTTATGCCTATTGTACCCGCGGGTAAGTTGGGGGGCCAATATGAAGAAAGAGCCATTGTCGCCACAGTCGGCCTTCGATACCCGCCATCGCGATCGCGATCAGAAACGTTTTGCCGTGTTGACCACGGCAGCCGAACTGTTCCTCACAAAAGGCTATCATTTGACGCGGCTCGACGACGTGGCCGATCGGCTGCACATTACCAAGCCCGCGCTCTACAATTATTTTTGCTCCAAGCACGACATATTGCTCGGCTGCCACATGCTCGGCCACGACTTGATCGACGCCAGCCTGGCGGAGATAGAGGAAGCGGGCGGCGACGGGCTGACCCGGCTGCGCGCGCTGATCCGTGCCTATGCCGGCGTAATGACCCAGCCATTCGGCATGTGCCTTATCCGCCTCGACGAGCATGAGCTCAGTCCCAAGGCGCTGGCTCAGGTCCGCCAGCGCCGGCAATCGGTCAACGAGCGTTTCGAAGCCTATCTGGCGCAGGGCATCGAGGATGAATCGATCTACCTCTGCGACGTGAGGCTGACTGCTTTCTGGCTCGCCGGAGCGCTCAACTGGATCAGCCGCTGGTACAAGGCCGGCCATGGCATGAGCAGCGGGGAGATTGGCGATTATTTCGCGGACAATCTCACCCGCGGGCTGAGCCGCGCTGGCATCGAGCCCGCCCGTGAAGGCCGGCTGGCGGCCGTCTAGGCAAGGATGAACGCCGACGCGGTCACATCCTCCGCCTGGGCATGAGCCGCCGTCAGGATGGCGTTGCCGTAAAAGATCGTGGCGCGCAGGGGCCCCGGCGGCATCGCCCCTTCGGCGCGGAAGGCGCTGACCAGACCTCTGGCGAGATAACCGCCAGCCAGGGTCGCCCCGACGAGCGCGATGAACGGGAAGGCGGCCGCCAGCCGCTCCGGGTCGGGGCGAGCGGGATCGAGCAACCAGCGCGCAGCGCGCTCGACTGCGCCGATTGCCGCCGACAGTCGCGCGGCATAGCCCTCCAGCGGCGCGAGCGCGGCGGCGTCGCCGGCATGAAGCCGCAGCAGGTCGAGCTCGCGCGCAAGCGCCGCGCCGCCGTCCGGGATCAGCTTGCGCTGGACGAGATCGATCGCCTGAATGCCGTTGGTGCCCTCGTAAATGGGAATGGCGCGGGCATCGCGCAGGAACTGGCTGGCGCCGGTCTCCTCGACATAGCCCATGCCGCCATGAACCTGGATGTTGAGCCCCGTGATCTCGCACGCGGATTCGCTGGCGAACACCTTGGCGATCGGGGTGAGGAGGCCACCGCGGCCGCCGGGGCCGGCATCCGCCGGCTCGGCCTCGACCGCCGCGACCGCGGTGTAGGTGATGGCGCGCGCGGCCTGGGTCAGCGCGGCCATGCGCAGCAGCATGCGCTTCACGTCCGGATGCGCCGCGATCGCCACGGTCCCGCCCGCGCCGCGGCCTTGCGGACGCCCGGCGGCATAAGCCTGCGCCTGCTGCAGCGCCCGCTCCGCGAGGCCGACGCTCTGCAGGGCACAGGCGATGCGCGCCTTGTTCATCATCACGAACATGGTGGAGAGGCCCGCATTGGCGGCGCCGAGCAACTCGCCAAGGGCGCCGTCCTCCGTCCCATAGGCCATGACGCAGGTTGGGGATGCGCGCAGGCCGAGCTTGTGCTCGACGCCAGTGCAATAGGCATCATTGCGCCGGCCGTCGCCAAGCATCTTGGGAACGATGAACAGGGAGATGCCGCGCGAACCCGGCGGTGCGCCGTCTATCCGGGCAAGGACAAGATGGAGGATATTCTCCGTCCAGCCATGCTCGCCAAAGCTGGTGAAAATCTTGGCGCCCCGCAGCAAGTAGCGGCCGCCGCCCGCCGGCTCGGCCCGGGTGGTGATCAAAGAGAGGTCGGATCCGGCCTGGGGTTCGGTCAGGCCCATCGAAGCAGTCCAGCGGCCCGACGCGAGATTCGGCACATAAGCTTGTTTCTGCGCTTCGGACCCATGGGCGAGGATCAGCTTCAGCGCCGCCTGTGTCAGGGTCGGGCAGACGTAGAAGGACATATTGGCGCCGTTCCAGATCTCGTCGAGCGCGGCGGTGACGAGCGGCGCTAGCCCGGAGCCGCCCCAGCTTTCCGGCGTCGAAACGCCCATCCAGCCCGCCTCCGCCCAGTCCCGATAGGCCTCGGCGAAGCCGGGCGGCGTAATCACCTCCCCGCCCTCCAGCCGCGTCCCGATGCGGTCGCCGGCGAGGTTCAGCGGGATCAACCGCTCGATCGCGAAGCGGCCGGCCTCGGTCAGGATCTGTAGGAGCGTCGCCTCCTCGTCGCTAGGCAAATTGCTCTCGCCCGCGAGATGAGCGAGCGCGAAGCGGATGTCGTCGAGTGGGACATTGTAGCCGGTGAGCATGGCGGCACGCCGATCCTTGCAATGGCCCCGCGATGACGGGACCCGTTGACGGAAGGCGGGCGGTATATTACCCACGGGTAAATTTTGAAAGATGGAAAGGATGTGATGGGCGGCGAAGCGAGGATAGCCGGCGTGGGCATGACTCGGTTCGTTAAGCCGGGCCAAGGCGCCTATCGCGAGCTTGGCGCGGAGGCGGCGCGGGCCGCGCTCGCCGATGCCGGCATCGACTATACGGAGGTCGAGCAGGCCTATGTCGGCTATGTTTACGGCGATTCGACCAGCGGCCAATCGGCACTCTATGAGGTCGGGCTTACCGGCATACCGATCGTCAATCTCAACAACAATTGCTCGACCGGTTCGAGCGCTCTCTATCTGGCGCGCCAGGCGGTGGCGTCCGGCGCCGCCGATTGCGTGATCGCCCTGGGTTTCGAGCAGATGGCCCCGGGTGCGCTTCAGGAATTCTACACCGACCGGCCGTCGCCGCTCAGCCGCTTTACCGACATTGCCGATCGTTCGATCGATACCGGCAACGCGCCGATGGCGCTGAAATTGTTCGGCGGCGCCGGCGCCGAATATCAAGCGCGCTACGGCGCCAGCGACGAGACCTTCGCGATGATCTCGGTGAAGGCGCGGCGCCATGCCAGGCACAATGAGCGGGCGATCTTCCGCACCGAAGTGACCGTCGAGGAGGTGCTGGCTTCGCCGCACATGCTCGGCCCGCTGACCCGCCTGCAATGCTGCCCGCCCACCTGCGGCGGCGCCGCGGCGGTGATCGTCTCGGAGGCCTTCGCCAAGCGGCGCGGGCTGAAGGCGGATGTCAGGATTCGCGCCCAGGCGATGCGCACCGATTTCCCCTCCACCTTCGAGGAGGACAGCCTGATCAAGGTCGTCGGCTCGGACATGTCGGCCGCCGCCGCTGCGTCCGTCTATGAGGAGGCCGGCATCGGTCCCGGCGATCTCGACGTCGTCGAGCTGCACGATTGCTTCACCGCCAACGAGATCCTCACCTACGAGGCGCTCGGCCTCGCGCCCGAGGGCGGCGCCGAGAAGTTCGTGATGGACGGCGACAACAGTTACGGCGGGCAAGTCGTCGTCAACCCATCGGGCGGCCTGCTTTCCAAGGGCCATCCGCTCGGCGCCACCGGTCTTGCCCAGTGCGCGGAGCTGGTCTGGCAATTGCGCGGGGAAGCGGGCGTGCGTCAGGTCGAGGGCGCCAGGCTCGGCCTCCAGCACAATATCGGCATTGGCGGGGCCTGCGTGGTCACGCTGTTCGAGTGCGCCTGAATATGGCCGACGCAAGCCTGATCGGCCACCGCCTGCCCGACGTGCGCGCCGTCGTCGAGCCTGGGCGGCTGCGCACCTTCCGCCGGACGATCGGCGCGGCCGATCCGGCGGATCCCGTCGCCCCGCCCACCTATCTGTTCGCGCTGGAGATGCTGGAATCCGATCGGCCACTGGCCTTCGTCGAGGAGCTCGATGTCGATATGGCCGCCGTGCTGCACAGCGAGCAGGCCTTTACCTATCACGCGCCGGTCCGAGCCGGCGACACGATCCTGCTCCAGACCATCGTCTCCGACGTGTTCGAGAAGAAGGGGGGCGCTCTGGTGTTCGTCGTGCAGGACACCAAGGCGACCAATCAGGACGGGCGCCATGTCGCCGACGTGCGGCGCACGCTCGTGATCCGGAACTGAGGGGAAAGACGTGGCGTCGACCAGTGAAAGGATCGGGAAACCGGCGGGAGGGCGCGCGCCGGGCGGCGCCGCGATCCTGCGGACCTTCCCCCCGATCAGCCGGCACGTTCTGGCGCTTTATTGCGGCGCGTCGGGCGACAGCAATCCGATCCATGTCGATCTCGATTATGCCCGCGCCGCCGGCTTTCCGGACGTGTTCGCGCACGGCATGCTCGTCATGGCCTATCTCGGCCTCGCCCTCGAGGAAGCCGGGCCGCGCGCAGGCATCCGGTCGCTCGCCGTCCGCTTCGTCGCCATCACCCAGCTGAACGCCACGATCACCTGCGAGGCGCGGGTGGGGGAGGTCGGCGCGGAGACGATCGCGCTCGATCTCGTCGCCAGGGACGAGGCGGGCGATGTGAAGCTGCAGGGCAGCGCCGTCGTGGATCGCGCAACGTGGGGGGAACGTCTTGGGCAAGCTTGATGGCAAGGTCGCATTGGTCACGGGCTCGGGGCGCGGCATTGGCCGGGCGATCGCGCTCAAGCTCGCGCGCGAAGGCGCGATCCTCGTGGTCAACGATCTCGACGACGCCCCGGGCGACGAGGTGGCGGCCCTGATCGAAGGCGAGGGCGGCAAGGCCGTGGCGGTCAACGGCAACGTCACCGGCGAGGGTTTCGCCGACCGCTTCGTCGGCGCCGCGCTCGACCGGTTCGGCGGTCTCGACATCATCGTCAACAATGCCGGCTATACGTGGGATGCCTCGATCCAGAATCACAGCGACGAGCAGTTCCAGGCGATGCTCGACGTGCACCTGATCGCCCCGTTCCGCATCCTGCGCGCCGCCGCGGAGCCGATCCGGGTGCTGGCGAAGGGCGAGGCGAAGGACGGCCGCGAGATTTTCCGCAAGGTCGTCAACATCTCGTCGATCGCCGGGCTTTACGGCAATTTCGGCCAGGCCAGCTATTCCTCGGCCAAGTCGTCGCTGGTCGGGCTGACACGGACGCTCGCCAAGGAATGGGGCCGGTTCAAGGTCAATGTGAACTGCGTCGCCTTCGGCTTCATCCAGACCAGGCTGACCGAGGCGATCGTCGGCGAGCAGAAGCTGATCGACGTCGCCGGCCGCGAGATCAAGGTCGGCGTCCAGCCGCATCTGCTCGACACGTTCAACGCGATGATCCCGCTGGGGCGGGGCGGCACGCCGGAGGAGGCCGCCGACGCGGTCTATTTGTTCTGCTCCCCCGAATCCAACTACATCAGCGGGCAGGTCGTGGTCTGCGGGGGCGGGCTGATCCTATAAGGGACGGCCGGCGGCGCGAAAGGGAAGATGGAGAGGCCGGCATGTATCTGACCCAGGGCCTGCACCGCGGCCTCCAGCAATGCCCCGACGCGATCGCTACCATTTCCGGGGCGCGGACGCAGACCTATGCAATGCTGGCCGACCGGGTGGCGCGGCTGGCGGGCGCGCTCAGGGCTTTGGGCGCGGCGGAGGGCGACCGGATCGGCTATCTCGGCGCCAATTCGGACCGGTTCCACGAATATTATCTCGCCGCTTTCTGGGCGGGGCTGGTGGTCAACCCGGTCAACACGCGGTGGAGCGCGGCGGAGATCGCTTATTCGCTGGACGACAGCGGCAGCCGGATCCTGTTCGCCGACGAGACGGTGCTGCCGCGGCTCGAGCGGATCCGCGCCGACTATCCGGCGCTCCGCCAGCTGATCTGGGTCGGCGAAAGCGAAGGACCCAAGGGCTCGGTCGAGTACGAGGCGCTGATCGCCGGCGCGGCGCCGGTGCCGGACGCACGTCGCGGCGACCTTGCGCTGGCCGGGCTGTTCTATACCGGCGGCACCACCGGCTTTCCCAAGGGCGTGATGCTGAGCCACGCCAATCTCGTTATTGGCGCGCTGGGCTCGGCGGCGCTGCGTTTCGTCCATCCGGGGGCGATCTTCCTCCATGCCGCGCCGATGTTCCACCTCGCCGATCTGGCCGCCTGGACGATCATCAGCCTGACCGGCGGCATCCACGTCACAATCCCCGCTTTCTCGCCCGTCGCCGTTCTTGAGGCGATCCAGGCGCACCGGGTCACCGACACGGTGCTGGTGCCGGCCATGCTGCAGCTGCTCGTCGATGCGCCGGAGCTCGCCGGCTACGACCTCTCCTCGCTGCGCCATATCGGCTATGGCGGCTCGCCCATTTCGGAGGCGCTTCTGCTCCGCGCCCAGGCCGCCCTGCCGGGCGTTACCTTCTGCCAGGCGTACGGCCAGACCGAGCTTTCGCCGATCACCACCCTGCTCCAGCCCGAGGAGCATCAGGCCGGCAGCCCGCGGCTTCGCTCCGCCGGCCGCGCCGTGCCGCATGCCGAGATCGGCATCGTCGGCGAGGACGGCGCGCCGCTGCCGGCGGGCGAGGTCGGCCAGATCGTCGCGCGCGGCGGCCATGTCATGCTCGGCTATTGGAACAAGCCCGAGGAGACCGCGGCCGCCCTGCGCGACGGCTGGATGCACACGGGCGATGCCGGCTATCTCGACGCCGACGGCTATCTCTATGTGGTCGACCGGGTGAAGGACATGATCATCTCCGGCGGCGAGAACGTCTATTCGGCCGAGGTCGAAAATGCGCTGGCGCGGCATCCTGCGGTGGCGACCTGCGCCGTGATCGGCCTGCCCGACGACAAATGGGGCGAGCGCGTCCATGCGGTGGTCGTGCTCAAGGCCGGCGCGTCCGCGAGCGCGGCGGCGTTGCGCGACCATGCCAAGGAGCTGATCGCCGGATACAAATGCCCGCAAAGCGTGGATTTCGTGGACGCGCTGCCGATTTCGAGCACCGGCAAGGTGCTGAAGCGCGAGCTGCGCGCGACTTATGCCGAGAAAGGAGCCTGACATGGACGACGCCAAGCTGCAGCGCCTGATCGACCTGGAGGATATCCGCCAGCTCGTCGCGCGCTACAATTTCGCTTTCGATGAGCGCGACGACGAGGCCTATATCGAATGCTGGGTCGAGGACGGCTTCGTCGAACGGCGCAATTCGAAGCCGTCATGCCGGGGCCATGCCCAGCTGGCCGCGCTGGCCCGCGACTTCCCGGTGAACGGTCGCCACGTCTCCACCGACCTTGTCATCGATCTCGACGGCGACGAGGCCAGCATGCGCCACTATCTCCTCTATCTCGACATGGGGCCGCCCTGCGAGGTCAGCATGTTCGGCGTGTGGAACGACAAGGTTGTGCGCACTCCGACGGGGTGGAAGTTCAAGGAGCGCATCTTCGACCCGCTCACGATCCGCGAGTCCGAAGTCTCCCAGGAATTCATGACGGCGGTCGACAACATGGGCGCGCATTAGCCGCCGGCGGCGTCATATTCCGCGGCTAGAAGCGCGCACAGCTCCGCCGTCGACATAATGTCCCGAATGGCGCCGACGCCGTGGCCCGCCGACCAGATATCGCGCCAGGCCCGGCTGTCGTCGCCCGTGCCCAGATCGCCCGCCGGCGCAGTCTCCGGATCGAGGCCGGCGGCGTCCAGGCTCGGGCGCAGGAAATTGGCGGTGACGCCGGTGAGCCGCGACGTCGCGACGATGTCGGCGGCCGACACCTCGACCAGCATCTGCTTGTAGGCCGGCGGCGCCAGGCTTTCATGGGTGGCGATGAAGCGCGTGCCCATCGATACCAGGTCCGCGCCCATCAGGCGCGCCGCGGCGATGTCGCGTCCGGTGGAAATGCCGCCGGCAAGGATCAGCACGCCGTCGAACAAGCCGCGAATCTCGTTGAGCAGAGCGAACGGGCTGAGCGTGCCGGTGTGCCCGCCCGCGCCCGCCGCGAGCGCGATGATCCCGTCGACGCCCACCCGCGCCACTTTCTCCGCGTGGCGCCGCGAAATGACGTCGTGGAAGACGAGCCCGCCATAGCCCTGGACCGCCCTCACGATCTCCTCATTGGCGCCCAGCGAGGTGATAACGATCGGGACGCGGCGCGCGATGGTGAGCGCGAGATCCGCGTCCAGCCGATTGTTGGTCTTGTGGACGATCAGATTGACCGCATAAGGCGCGTCGGCGGGGGTCAGCGCCGCCTCGATCCGGTCGAGCCAGGCGGCATAGTCTTCGACCGAGCGGCAGTTGAGCGAGGGAAAGGCGCCGATCACGCCGCCGCGGCAGGCCTCGATCACCAGCGCGGGGCCGGAGACGAGGAACATCGGCGCGGCGATGGCGGGAAGCTTCAGCCGCTCGGCAAGGCCGTTGGGCAGGGCCATGCTCAGGTCTTCTTCACGAAGCTCTGTACAGCCGTCACGAAGGTCTCGGTCGCCATGCAGCCGATCAACGTTTCCATCTCGTCGTTGAGCTGGTCGGGCAGGGCCGCGCCCACGCTCGCCTGCAGCAGCCGCTTGGTGCCGGCGATCGCCGCCGCGCTGGTCCGGGCAAGCCGCGCGGCATAAAGGGCGGTCTCGTCGGCCAGCGTGCCGGCGGGGACGAGCTTTGTCACCAGCCCCCAGTCCGCCGCCTGGCGCGCCGGGAATTTGTCCTCGCCCAGATAGGCATGGAGCGCCCGGCGCGCCCCGATCGCGCGGGCCAGGCCATAGGTGCCGCCGCCGTCGGGCGAGACGCCGATCCTGGCATAAGCCGGGGTGAACACGGCATCGTCGGCGGCGATGCACAGGTCGCACATCGAGGCCAAAGACAGGCCCGCTCCGGCCGCCGAGCCGTGCACGCTCGCCACCGTAAGCCGGTCCATCGTCCGCAAGCTTTCGAGGAATTGATGATAGGGGGTCAGGAGAGCGCGGATGCAGGTACCGATATCGTCCAGATTGCCGACGAAATGGCGAATGTCGCCGCCGCCGCAAAAAGCGGGGCCCTCGCCCCGGACGACGACGATCTTGATGCCGGCCAGCCCGGCGGCCTCGGCGGCGAGATCGCGCAGTCTTTCCGCCATCTCCCGGTCGATCGCATTATAGGCTTCCGGCCGATTCAGCACGATCGTGGCGATCTCGCCGTCCACCCCAAGAAAAGCGGGGCGGCGCGGATCGGGACGTTCTTCCTGGCTCATAAAAGAGGTCTTATCCTCGTTGACCAAAATATTACCCGTGGGTAAGATGCGGCCTGCCCAGTGTCAAGCGACGCAGGGCCCAGGACAAAGGCCGGAGCGTCACCGGCTAGCGGAGCGGAACCATGTTGACCACCCCGTCGCTCGATCAGGAATTCGGCCGCATCCTCGCCGGTGATCCCGCCGCCGTCCGTGATCCCTATCCGGTCTATGCCGGCCTGCGTGAGGCCGCCGATCTTTATCTCTATAAGGCCGCGGTCCCGATCGCCGCCTCCCATGCCGCGGTCCGCCAGCTCTCGATGGACGACGACCGCTTTCTCACTCACCGCGGGATCGACCGGTTCAAGCTCGACACGCTGGACGAGGCCGACCGCACCAGGGTCGCGGAGATCTGCGCGTTCGAACAGCTGCAGATGAGCGGCATGAACGGCGAGCCGCACAAGCGCGTCCGGATGGCGGCGCAGAAGGGCTTCGGCTCGCCGCGCGCGGTCGAAATGGCCGATTATGCTCGGCGCCTCGTCGCCGGCATCGCCGACCGGATGGCGGCCGAAGGCGGCGAGGTCGATCTCATCGAACTCGCCTATCGGGTGCCATTGCTGGTGGTGATGCGTATGCTGGGCGCGCCCGAGGAGGATATCGACCTGCTGCGCGGCTGGAGCGACGCCATCGCCGGGGTGAAGCAGTTCGTCGGCGCCGACATCCCGCCCGCCAAGGTGCGGGCGGCGCATGACGGCATCACCCAGCTCAAGACCTATATCGGCGACATGGCGCGCGAGCTGCGCCGCAATCCGGACCGCACCCATCTGATGGGCATCCTGCTCGACGCGGAGGAGGGGAGCCGGCTCAGCGCCGACGAATTGAGCTCAACCTTCGTCGTCATCTTCTATGCGGGGCATGAGACGACGACGAACCTGATCGGCAACGGCTTCCTGGAGCTGCTGCGCCATCGCGCCCAGTGGGAGCGGCTCTGCGCGGATCCCGCAATGGCGCCGAGCGCCGTCGAGGAAGTGCTTCGCTACAATGCGCCCGTCCAGATGATCGTCCGACGGGCGGCCGAGGATGTCGAGGCATTCGGGCGGGAGATCGCCGAGGGGACAAATGTTATGCTCCTTTACGGCGCCGCGAACCGGGATCCGGCGGCTTTCGACCGGCCGGACGAATTCGACATCGGGCGGACGCAGAATCGACACTTCGGCTTCGGCCACGGCGTCCACGTCTGCCTCGGCGCGGCGCTCGCCCGGCTCGAAGGGCGCATCGCATTCGATTATTTCGCCCGGCGGTTCCCGGAGATGGCCCTGGCCTGCGATCCGGACGTGCTCGACTGGCATTCCCACGCCGTCTTTCACGGCCTGAAACGGCTGCCGGTCCGGCTCGGCGCCGACCGGGGGGACGGACGATGAGGCTCGCCGGCAAGATCGCGATCGTTACCGGCGCCGCCACCGGCATCGGCCGGGAGACGGCGAGGCTCTATGCCGAGCAGGGCGCGCGCGTCGCCGTCGCCGATATCCGGGCCGTGGAAGGCGAGGCGGTCGCGGCGGACATCTGCGCGGCGGGAGGCGAGGCGATATTCGTGCCGACCGACGTCGCCAGGAGCGGCGATCTCGAGCGGCTGGTCGTCACGACCGAGACGCATTTCGGCCGGCTCGACATCCTCACCGCCAATGCCGGCATTCTCGGCCGCAACCCCTGGACCCCGCTTCATGAGACCAGGGAGGAGGATTTCGAGCATGTCATCGCGATCAACCTCTACGGCGTCGTCAATGCCTTCAAATATGCGATCCCCGCTTTGCTGCGCGCCGGCGGCGGGGCGCTGACCGCGACCAGCTCGCTCTCCGCGCATCGCGGCGTGAGAGGATTGGACGCTTACTCTGCATCGAAGGCGGCGATAGCCGGGCTGGTGCGCGCTCTGACCGCGCAATATTCTCCCGGCATCAGGATCAACGCCGTCTCGCCCGGTGCGGTCGCCACCGAGCTTGCGGTCCATACGGCCGAGCTCAACGAAGAGACTGACGTCACCTGGCCGGATCGGTCGACCGTCGCCGTCGCCGGCCCCCGCGATATCGCTTATGCCCACCTTTTCCTCGCCTCCGACGAGGCGGCCTTCGTGATGGGCCAGGTGTTGAGGGTCGACGGCGGCCGCAGCGTCCTCGATATCGCCTGAGGGCCCGGACCTAGGCCGGCTCGGCGCTCGGAATCCTGCGCAGCCGGATGCTGATGAGCACGATCGCGCCGGCGGCGACCAGCCCGGCGCCGGCGGCAATCACATAGATGCCGGTCATCGGCATGTCGTGCGACAGCGCCATGCTCGCCGCATAGGGCCCGGCGGCCGCCCCCGCCTTCCCGATCGACAGCGCCCAGCCGATCCCAGCCGAGCGAATCGGCACCGGATAGACGCTCGCCGCGACGACGTTGAACCCTGCATAGGAGCCCAGCCCGAGGAAACCGGAGAGAAAGACGAGCAGCATGGTGGCCGGCACGTTCGGCGCGACCAGGCCGATCAGCGGCACGACCGCGGCGGCGGCGAAGGAGGCGCCGACGATCACTCGAGGGGCGCCGACCCGATCGACCAGGAAGGCGAGCGCCACGCCGCCAAGGATTCCCGCGCCGTTGAGGAGCGAGGTGGCGACGATGGCGGATCCCGTCGCCATGCCCTGCTGATGCAGCAGGATCGGCAGCCAGTAGATGAGCAACACGGTCATGAAGAGGTTCGCGGCCACGCCCACCCAGAGCAGCAGGGTGATGCCGGCGCGGCCGTGGCGGAAAAGGTCGCCGAGCCCGGCCGCGCTCCGATCGGCTTCCGACAGATAGAAATGCTCGTCGCCCGTATAGGTGCGCGAGCGATCGAGGCGGCCGAGCATGCGTGCGACCAGATCCTTGCGGCGGCCGGCGGCGATCAGGAAACGGGCCGATTCGGGCAGGGTGAATACCGGCACGAGAATGGCGAGGCTGAGCGCGCCGGCCGCATAGAACACGCCTTCCCAGCCGAAAGCGGGGATGAGCCAGCGGCTGGCGAGGCCGCCGAGCATCCCGCCCGCCAGCGGGGCGGTCGCGACGATCGCCACGAACAGCGCCCGGACCCGCGATGGCGCATATTCGGAGACGAGCGCGATCGCGTTGGGCGTGACCCCGCCAAGGCCGAGACTGGTGAGAAAGCGGATCACGGTCAGGCTCTGCACGTCCCATGCGAGCGGCGTCAGGAGCGTGCCGAGCGCAAAGAACAAGATGTTGGCGATGATGATCGGCTTGCGTCCAAAGCGGTCGCCGAGCGGCCCAAGCACCGCTGCGCCGACCAGCGCCCCGATCAGGCCGACCGAGAAGACCGCGCCGAACGCGGAGGGCTCGATCTGCCAGTCAGCCAGGATGGCGGGCGCCACGAAGCTGATGCATTGGATGTCGATACCCTCGAGGATCATCACCGCCGCGACGATGGCGAGCAGCCTGAGCTGCACGCCTCGCAGCGGCGCCGCGTCGATCACAGCGCCGACGGCGATAGCCTGCGCATACGAGGCCTGCGGCTCCGCCATTGCGGCTTTCCTCCCATTGTCCATGTCCTACCCTCCAGTAACTTATTACGAGCGCCGTCGCTACGGCCGCTTCGCGGGGTTGACATCCAACGCCTTTATATTACCCTCCGGTAACCAAAGTTACCCGTGAGTAACAAGGGAAAAGGGAGGGGTGGTTGAAAGGAGCGTTCGCCGAGATGCCGCCTGCGCGCCCGCACCCCGCAAATCTCGCGGGCCTGGGCGCGACAGGTGCGGTTCGCGGGGCGGTGGCGCCGCTATTCACGCCCTTTACCTGTGGCACGCTGCGCCTGCCAAATCGTATCGCCATGGCCCCAATGACGCGTTGGCATTCGCCGGGCGGCGTACCGGGGCCCGATGTGGCCGATTATTATGCGCGCCGGGCGCGAGGCGGCGCCGGCCTGATCCTGACCGAGGGGGTAAATATCGATCATCCCGGGGCCAGCGGGTATGACGACGTCCCGGCCCTGTTCGGCGCCGAAGCCGGACGCGGCTGGCGCGCCGTCGTCGGTGCCGTGCACGCCGCAGGCGCGGCGATCATTCCCCAGCTCTGGCATGTCGGCGCCTTCCGCCGCGCCGGCGTCGGTCGCGACCCCGCCGCGCCGGGCTTCGGGCCCGCCCGCATCGTGGAGCATGGCAAGACGGTCGTGCGCCGCCTCGACCGGCTGGGCATTGAAGCGATCACTGCCTCCTATGCACGGGCCGCGCGGGTCGCGGTGGAGGTCGGCTTCGACGGCATCGAAATCCATGGAGCGCACGGCTATCTGCTCGATCAGTTCTTCTGGTCGCAAACCAACCGGCGTCGGGACGAACATGGGGGCGCGATCGAGCATCGCGCGCGCTTCGCCGCCGCAGTGGTCGCAGCGGTCCGGAAACAGATGCCGCGGGGCATGCCTTTGATCTTCCGCTTTTCCCAATGGAAGATGAACGATTATCAGGCGCGCATCGCCGAAACCCCCGCCGAGCTGGCCCGCCTGCTCACGCCCTTGTGCGAGGCCGGCGTCGATATCTTCCATGCCAGCACGCGCCGTTTTTGGGAGCCAGCCTTCGCCGGGTCGCCGCGCAGCCTGGCGCGCTGGACGCGAGATCTGACCGGCCGGCCGGTGATCGCCGTGGGCAGCGTCGGGCTGGACAAGCCGCACCAATCGCGCGCGCAGGGCGGCCACGATGCGGCGATCGCCGAGGTCGCCGGCGTCGAGCCGGTCCTGGAGGGCCTGGCGGTGGGCGATTTCGATCTGGTCGCGGTCGGCCGAGCGATGCTCGCCGATGCCCAATGGGCGAGCAAGGTCCGGCGCGGTCGGCTCGCCGAAATCGAGCCGCTGAGGCCACATCATCTTAAGGAGCTGACCTGAAGACGGGCAGCCGACACGCGCACAAGACAAAGCGACAAGCGAGAGGGAAAATGAAATGACCATCAACAAGGCATTCTGGCTGCGGTCTTCGGCATCGTTGCTGTGCCTGGGTGCGATTCTTCCGGGCGCGGCCAACGCTCAGGCGGACGGAGCGCAAGCCACCCCCCCGGGCGCCGAGACCCCGACGGCGGAATCGGACGACGCCATCCAGGATGTCGTGGTCACCGCGCAGAAGCAGGCCGTTGGCCAATCGCTGCAGCGCGTCCCGATGTCGATCACCGCGATCAACACCGACGTGCTCCGCCAGTCGCAGGCGATCAGCATCGTCGATGTCGGTCGGCTGGCGCCGAACGTGTCGCTGCAGACGGCGGCATCCTTCCCGGGTTTCCCGAACTTCACGATTCGCGGCCAATCGATCAGCACCAGCCTGCGCACGCTCGATCCGACGGTCACGCTCGTCCTCGACGGGATGCCGCTGGCCGATCCCTATGGCGTGCTCATCGACACGTTCGACCTGGAATCGATCGAGATTCTCCGCGGCCCGCAGGGAATCCTGTTCGGGCGCAACGCGACCGGCGGCGCCGTCGTCGTCCGCACCCGGCGGCCGCGGAACGAGGTCGAGATCGAAGCCGCCGTGCGCCTCGGCAATGACGGCCGGTTCGATCAGTCGCTGCTTATCTCCGGGCCGCTGGCGGGCGAGCAGCTGCGTGGCAAGATCACCCTGCTCCACCGCTCCCGCGGCGGCCTCAACAATGACAGCAACAACGGCACCTTCGTCCCCGCCCCGGGCAACCCGACCGGAAGCTCGCCGGTCACCAACAGCCAGGTGGACCAGGTCGGCGAAGACGTCACCCTGATCCGCCCCACCTTGGTCTGGGAGCCGTCGCCGAATCTGGAGGTGACCCTGCTCGGCGAATATATGGTCGCAGACTATGGCGGCAGCAGCGCGCGGATCATCCAGCCGCGGCCCATCCTGCTCAACGGCTTCGGCTACACGCCGCCGCCCTTCGGGCACCAGATCGACCAGAATGCGTCCCGCGGCTCCAACTTCGAGATTGGCAGGCTCGGTCTCGAAGTGAACTGGAACGTGGGCCCGGGGGTGATCAGCTCGATCACCGGCTGGCGCAAGGTCTCGGGCAGTTCGCTCGCGGACAATGACGGCGTGCCCTTCTCCTTCCTGGAGATTACCGACAATCCCGAATCCCGGCAGATCAGCCAGGAGATCCGGTTCGCCTCGACCTTCTCGGAAAATGTCCGGTTCGTCGTCGGCGGCTATTATTCCGATCTCGATCTCGATTCTGTCGAAACTCGCGTCATCAACACCGTCATAGCCGGGGCCCAGGCCAATTTCGCCACGCTCCGCCAGCGCGGGCAATATGCGCAGGACGCGCAGATCCAGGCCCTGTTCGCCAATGTCGACATCACGCCGATCGAGGGCCTCACCCTGTCGGGCGGCCTTCGCTACACCCATGAGGAAAAGGACATCGACATCGTCCTGCTGGCGGTTTGTCCCAACGGTGTCTGTTCGACGACGCATTTCCAGCGGTCAGGCAGCTGGAACGACCTCTCGCCGCGGGCCGCGATCAGCTACCAAGTGACGCCGGAGATCATGGCCTTTGCCTCCTACAATACCGGATTCAGGAGCGGAAATTTCAACGGCCGGGCCGCCAACCCGCTGGGCATCGGCCCCTCCGATCCGGAGAAGGTGGAATCCTACGAGGCCGGTTTCAAGACGACCTTCTGGAACCGCCGCGTTCGCATCAACGTCACGGCCTTCCATTCGCTCTACAGCGACATCCAGCAGGTCATCACCAACCAGCAGGCGATCCAGACGATCGTCAACGCGGCCAGCGCGACCATCAACGGCGCCGAGGTGGAGGTGACGCTCCGTCCGGTCCGCGGCCTGCAGCTCGATGCCGCAATCGGCTATACCGACGCGAAATATGACAGCTTCATCGGCCTCGATTTGACCGGCGACGCCATTCCCGATCCGGTCTTGGCCCGCGCGCTCCATTTCCAGCGCGTGCCCAAATATACGTTCACCGCGGCGATCTCCTACGCGTTCGATCTGGGCACGATGGGCAATGTGACCGCGCGAACATCCTATTCCTACCGCAGCCGGATGTTCACCGATCTGGTCAATACGCCGCAGCTGGTCGTTCCGGGCCATGGCGTGTGGGACGCGAGCCTCGCCTGGGAGGCGACGGACCACATCCGCGTCACCGCCTTCGGCCGCAATATCGCCAACACAAATTATTGGGACCTGGGGCTCACGCTGCCCTTCGGCTACATCGCTTATGGCGGCGAGCCTCGAACCTATGGCGTGGAGCTCGCCTACCGCTTCTGACGCCCCGAAGCCGATGGAGGTAACGCCGTGTCGCGCAAGCGGCGCCCTCCGCTCGCGCGCCATATCTTCGGCACACGCCTAGGGAAATATGCACCAGGATCTGCGCCGCGGGCGGACCCAGGGAGGGCGAAAATAATGTCCTGACGGTCTCAAGCTTGGAGACGAGTTCGCGTTGGACTGCCTCCCCCGCCACCCAGTCTGACCAGTCCGACCAGACTGGGGTTGCAGCCCTGCAATCCCGCAATTCTGCGCTTAGCCGCAGCCAAGCGGTACCGCATAGAGAGCGCGCAGCCCAACGTCGCCCTCATCATGGGACTTATTCTCCGCGGCCACGGCCGGCAGTACGGTTTCCCACGAAGGCTGGGAATCTATCGTGGTGGACGAGCTCGGGCGAGTGCTCGTTGGCGAGTTGATTGTGCGGGCCGCCAGGGAGCTCCAGCTCCCCGAAATCCCGGTGGTCGACGTCCATGGCCTGTCCGAGGCGGAACAGGAGGCAATGGCCGTTGCCTATGCTCGCCTGCTCGAAACCGGCTCATTCGACAACACGAAGCTTGGTGCGTTGCTCGCGCGGCTAGAGGTGGAAATTCCCGATCTGGATTTCGGGGACTTGGGCCTCGAGGTCGCGGAGGTGGATCTGGCTTTCGCGACGCTTGGTCAGGACGCAAGCGAGGAACGCCCACGACCACCGGGCCCGGCGGTCGCGAGGATCGGGGACCTCTTCCGGCTGGGGCGGCATCGTCTTCTGGTGGGTGACGCGACGTCGGTCCCTGCGATCGCAAGACTGCTCAACGGTCGAGCAGCGGGAATGGCATTCGCCGATGTTCCTTATAATCTCCAGATCGACGGCTTCGTCAGCAAGAGGGGCACGAAGCGCGAGTTCGTCGCCGCCAGCGGCGAGATGTCCTCCAGTGAATTTATCAAATTTCTCGGCGACTTCATGGCGACTGCCTGCCAGTTTAGCTCGCCCTCCGCCCTCCATTTCATCTGCATCGACTGGCGCCACATGCGTGAACCGATGGAGGCCGCCGGAAGCCATTACAACGCTATGCTGAACGTGTGTGTCTGGGTGAAGGATCGGCCGGGGCAAGGCAGCCACTGGCGGTCCCAGCACGAGATGATCTTTGTCTACCGGGTCGGGAAAGCGCGGCACCTGAATAACGTCCAGCTTGGGCGCTATGGGCGCGCTCGCTCGAACGTCTGGCAGTACCCCGCCGCCTCCTCCTTTCTGAAATCGGATCCGCAGGCCGAGCTCGTCGGCGGACATCCGACTCCAAAAAACAAGGCCATGGTCGCGGATGCGATCCTCGATTGCACGCGCCGGGGCGACATTGTGCTCGACCCGTTCCTCGGCAGCGGCACGACTCTCATCGCCTGCGAGGACACCTCTCGCGACTGTTATGGAATGGATCTCGACCCTCTGTACGCCGACCTTTCGGTTCGGCGCTGGGAGGCGTGGACTGGAGCGAGCGCCGTCCACGACGAGAGCGGGCTGACATTTGCAGAGCTGGCCGTGGCGCGAAGCGGGGAGGAGGCCGTTGACCGACGACGACGATGAGGCCGTCGGTTTCGGTCGGCCCCCGCGCAAGAGCCAATTCGGTCAGCCCGGGGGTAATCTCCGCGGGCCCGGTCGAAAGAGGGGCTCCAGAAATGTCTCCACGGTCTTCGCTGAAGTGGCGGGCAGCAAGGTGATCGCGAAGGACGGGCAGGGCAAGCGCAGGAGCATCAGCAAGTTCGAGGCGGCGCTTACCCAGTTGCTCAACCAGGCTGCCTCCGGGGACCTGCGCGCCATCAGAATGATGATCACGCTCGCGGAAGGGATCGAGGCGAAGTCCGAACAGACAAATCTGCCCGAAATTACCCTGACCGAAGCGGACCGTCCTCCGGCTCGACCACACCAACTCGTAGAATTCCTCCCAGGAGAAGACTTGCGACATCAGCCAAGCCTGGCAGGGGCGCTTTTCGATGTCGACATGCCATCGCGGTAAAGCGGCCAGCCGACAATGCCCTTCAGATTGCGCGGGTTGCGGAATTGCGCTCAAAAGAGCTGGATTGTAGAACAATATTGTGGAACAATCCTTGGCATGGCGATCGTGGCAATGGCTTTGGCGAGTAAGCAAGATTCGGTCGGAGCCTCGCAGCGCGTGTATGCCGGCATTCTCGCAGACCTCGATGAGCGCCGGATGGCGCCGGGACAGCGTCTCGTCGAAGGTGACCTCGCAGCGCGCTTCGGCGTCGGCCGCAACGCGGTGCGCGAGGCCCTGCAGCGGCTGTCGGCGCGCGGCGTCGTCGATCTCAGCCCGTTCCGCGGCGCGGCGATCCGTCGGGTAGAAGCGGCCGAAGCGCTGGAGGTTCTCGAAGTCGCCGACGCGGTGACCAGCCTTGCCTTCCGCACCGCCGCAGGGCGCTTCGACCCCGCGCTGCATGGCGCCATGCTGGCGGCGGCGATTGCGGATCTCGATGCGGCGCAAGCGAGCGGGGGCGAAGCCGCTCCATTCGGCCGCGCGCGACGCAGCTTCTACCGGACCATGCTCGAGATCGCCGCCAACCGGGAGCTGCAACGGCTCTTTCCGGCGATCGGCATGCACATCGTCTATCTGCAATATCAATCCCCGCGCCTCCAGCGGGCGCGCCTCGAAAATTACCGCGCGATCTGCTCCGCGGTCGCCGCGCGCGATCTCGCGGCGGTCGAGCAACAGGGCCGCGCCCATGTCGACCAGGTCCGCGAGAACATCCTCGCCTTGGCGGGCACGCGATGACCGCGCTTTGGCTCCTCGATCTGTTCCGGACCGCGACGCTGACGCGGCTCTACGAGGAACGGCTCCTGAAGCTGTCCATGGAAGGGGCGTTGCCGCCCCTGCTCCATCCAGGCGCCGGCCAGGAGGTGAGCCAATTGGCCGTGCTCGCGGCGTTGCGGGACGACGATCCGCTCCTCTACGCCCATCGCGGTCTCGCTTATGTGATCGCCCGGGGGATCAGCCTCTCCGCGATCCTCGCCGACATGATGGGCCGCGCGGGCGGCACCAATAACGGAAAGGGCGGCGTGATGCACATCGTCGACGTCGCCAAGGGCGTTTACGGGCAGAGCGGGACTTTGGGCGGCGGCCTCGTCGTCTCTGTCGGCATGGGCATGGCGCTGAAGCACAAGGGCTCGACGCAGGTCGTCGCCCATTTCTTCGGCGACGGCGCGTCGAACCGCGGCACCTTCCACGAATCGCTCAACTGGGCGGCGGTGCAGAAGCTGCCCTGCATCTACATTTGCGAGAATAACGGCTGGGCGGTCTCCGTGCCGGTGAGCGAGAGCACGGCGATCGAGAATATCGCCGACCGCGCCGCCGGCTACGGCATACCGGGGATAACCGTCGATGGCCGCGATCCGGAGGCGGTCCATGAAGCGGCGCTGGCCGCCGCCAAGCGGGCGCGGGCGGGTGAGGGCCCGAGCCTGATCGAGCTGAAGGCGCCGCGATTGCTCGGCCATTATGCGACCGACCCGCAGGATTATCGCGACGATGCGGGGAGCATGGCCGTCCAGGATCCGCTGGCGATGCTGCGCGCGCGATTGATCGCCGAAGGCACTCTCGCAGCGGCCGAGGCGGAAAGCTTCGAAGAATCGTGCCGGTCCGACATCGAGGTGGCGGTCGCTTTGGCGCGCGCCGCGCCCGAGCTCGATCCGGCCGCCGCCTTCGAGGACCTCTACGCATGAGCGGCGCGGTTCGCACGATCACCTATGCCAAGGCGATCAACGAGGCGCTGGACGAGGAGCTCGGCCGGAACGGCGACGTCATCCTCTATGGCTGCGACGTCGGCCGCTGGGGCGGCATCTTCAACGTGACCGAGGGGCTGCAGGAAAAATACGGCAGGGCCCGCGTGTTCGATTCGCCCATCTCCGAAAACGTCATGGTCGGCGCGGGCGTCGGCGCCGCCATCATGGGCCTGCGTCCAGTGGTCGAGCTGCAATTCGCGGATTTCATCCTGACAGCGGGAGACGAGGTTTTCCTGAAGGCGGGGATGTGGCGCTACATGCACGGCGGCGCGTTCGAGGTGCCTTTGGTGCTGCGGCTGCCTTCGGGCGCGACCGGCGCGGGCCCCGAACATTCGACCTGCCCCGAGGCCTATGTGATGCATTCTCCGGGCCTGCTCTGCGCCGTGCCCTCGACTCCCGCGGACGCCAAGGGCCTGCTCAAGCAGGCGCTGCGCTCCTCCAATCCGGTCATGTATTTCGAGCATCGGCGGCTTTACCAGCAACGCGGCGAGGTTCCCGACGGCGGCGATCATCTGCTCGAATTCGGCAAGGGCGTGGTGCGTCGGCCGGGCAGCCATGTCACTGTCGTCGCCTGGCAGATGATGCTGAACCGCGCGCTCAAGGCGGCCGAGACGCTCGCAGGGGAAGGGATCGAGCTCGAAGTCATCGATCCCAGGACGCTGGCGCCGTTCGATTTCGACCTGGTCCTGGAGTCGGTCCGCAAGACGGGCGCCTGCCTGGTGGTCGAGGAAGGCTATCGGCGGCTCGGCGTCGGCGCCGAGATCGGCGCCTTGCTGTACGAGCATGCTTTCGCCCATCTTGATCGCCCGCTTCGGCGATTGGCGATCCCCGACGTGCCGGTCCCCTCGGCCCGCCAGCTCGTCGAGGCGGTCATTCCAACGGCCGAAGCGATCTGCGCCACGGTGCGCGAGATGCTGGCATGAGCGGCGGCACCGCGATCCTGATGCCGCAGCTCGGCCAGGCGATGGAATTCGGCACGATCGTCGAATGGCTGGTCGAGGAGGGCGAGACGGTCGCGGCGGGCCAGGCCGTGGCGACGCTCGAATCCGACAAGGCCGCGTATGAGATCGAGGCGGCGGTGGCGGGCGCGTTGCGCCGGATCGCGACGGTCGGGGCGGAAGTACCGGTGGGCGCGGTGATCGGCATGATCGGTGGCAATACGTCGCCGCCGCCGCCGCCGCCGCCAGCGCCGGTCGCCGCCGGCCGGCCCCCCGCCTCGCCAAAGGCACGCGCCTTGGCGCGAGAGCGGGGTATCGACCTTGCCGCCCTCGTTTCGGCGGACGGCAAGCTGATCGTCGCGCGCGACGTGGAGAATGCGGCGTCCGCCACCTCGGCGCCGAATCTGAAGCGGGGCGCGGCGGCGCGGCTGTCGCGGTCCTGGCAGCAGGCGCCGCATTTCGTGCAGATGGTCGAGGTCGACGCCTCGGCTCTGTCGCGCGCGCTCGCGGCCATTCGCGCGGGACGCCTCAGCTGCTCGCTCAACGACATCTTCATCAAGGCGATCGCGGACACGCTGGCGCGCTTTCCCGATATCAATGCGCGCTATGTGGATGGCCGGATCGTGCCGATCGAAAGCGTCGATATAGGCTTGGCCGTCGCGACCGACGGGGGGCTGGACGTCCCCGTCCTTCGTGGTGCCGACGCCCTGCCGCTCGCCGGCATTGCGGACGCCTCACGTGCGCTGATCGCGGCGGCGCGAACCGGCGGCCTGAGCCGCTCGCAACGCGGGCCGGCCAGTCTCACAATCTCGAATCTGGGCCAGTACGGCATCCTCTTCGGCACGCCGGTGCTCAACCTGGACGAGCCTATTCTGGTCTTCATCGGGGCGATCGAGGATCGGCCCGCGGGCGTCGACGGGGCGGTCCGGCTGCGGTCGACCATGACGCTCAGCCTCTGCTTCGACCATCGGGTGGTCGACGGACTCAGGGCCGCGCAATTCTCCCAGGCCGTTAAACAGGGACTCGAGGCGCTCGAAGGGGTTCCGATCGGGGATGGGCCGCCGCCGCTCGAGGAACGCGCTCTGCGCGCCGTCGCCGGCCGCGAGGATTTCCTCGTCGCGGTCGAGAGCCGGGGCCATCGCTGGACGATCGACGAGCCGGCTGCTGCGGGCGGCGGCGATTTTGGCCCTGACCCGGTGACGGCGATGCTGGGTAGCCTGCTCTCCTGCATGATCATCGCGCTTAAATTCGCGGCGGCGCGCCGGAAGATTGTGCTCGTCCACGTCGAGGGCGGGGTGAGTGCGACGCCCGCCGCCGGCAAGGTGAAACGGATCGAGCTGGTCCTGGAGGTACGCGGCGCCGCGTCCCAGGCCGAGCTCGAAAAGCTGCTTCCCGCCGCCAAGGCCAGCTGCCTTGTGCACGACCTCCTGAAGCCTGAGCTCGCGATCGACGTCCGGCTCGTGGTCGCGCCCGCTCCATGACCGGGGCGCCTTACCGGGCGACGCTGGACGCGCAACTCGGCCGGGTCGCGCGCCAGCGGCCGGACGCGGTGGCGCTGAAGTTCGGGGCGGAGGCTCTTTCCTATGCCGCGCTGGACGCGCGCGCCTCTCGGCTGGCGAATGCGTTGATCGCGCTCGGCGTACGGCCGGGTGATCGCGTCGCGGTCCTGATGCTGAACCGGCTCGAGCTGGTCGAGGCCTATTTCGGCATCCTGCGCGCGGGCGCGGTCTGCGTGCCGGTCAACTTCCGGCTGGTGGCGCAGGAGGTGGCCTATATTCTCGAAAATTCAGGCGCAACGATCGTGATCTGCGATGGCGTTTCGGGCGTGCCTGAGAGACCCGACCTTGTGGTCGTCACCACCGATGGCGGTCCCGCGGCGCGGCGCTACGAGGCGCTGCTTGCCGCCGCGCCATCGGCGCCTCCGCAGATCGCGGCGAGCGAGCACGATCCCGCCTTCATCATGTACACGTCGGGCACGACCGGCCGGCCCAAGGGCGCGGTGCTCAGCCATCTCAACCTGCTGATGAACAGCATGAACATGATCGCGATGCTGGAGATCGGCCGGTCGGACAGGTGCTGGCTCGCCGGCCTGCCGCTCTTCCACATAGGCGGGCTCAACGGCATCCTGCCCTTCCTTCACCTGGGCGGAACCTCGATCATTCTGCCGTCCGGAGATTTCGATCCGGCCGACACCGTCGCGATCATGGAGCGGGAGCGGGTCACCTCCTGCTTCTTCGTGCCGACGCAGTGGCAGGCGATTTGCGCGGTTCCGGACATCGCCCGAAGCCGGCTCTGCCTCCAGCGAGTCTCCTGGGGTGCGTCCACGATCACGGCGGCGACGCTGGCGACGATCACGGACACCTTCCCAGGCGTTCGGACCTACAACGCCTTCGGCCAGACCGAGATGAGCTCGATCACCTGCGTGATGCGCGTCGACGAGGCGCCGGCAAAGGCGGCCTCGATCGGGCGGCCGGTCAGCGGCGTGGAGGCGCGCCTGGTGGACGCGGAGGGCCGCGACGTCGCGCCCGGCGAGGCGGGAGAGATCATCTATCGAGGCCCGACGGTGATGCTGGGCTATTGGAACGATCCGGAGGCGACCGCCGAGGCGATGCGCGACGGCTGGTTCCACTCCGGAGACATGTCCAGGGTCGACGAGGAAGGCTTTCACTTCCTGGTCGACCGAAAGAAGGACATGATCATCTCCGGCGGCGAGAACATCTATTGTCCCGAGGTGGAGGCCGCGATCGCCGCGCATCCCGACGTGCGCGACGTGGCGGTGATCGGCTTGCCCCACCCCAAATGGGTGGAAACGCCGGTCGCGATCGTGGTGGCCGCCGACGGGGCGTCGCTCGATGCCGAGGCGATCATCGCTTGGTGCCGCGGCCTGCTCGCCTCGTACAAGAAGCCGACGCGCGTACATTTCATTGCCTCCTTGCCGCGCAATGCCAGCGGCAAGGTGCTTAAACCGAAGCTTCGCGAAATGTTTTGCCCCGAGGGCGGTCGGACGGCGCCCTGACGGGTGCCTTTCCTCTTGCAAAACGCGAACAGAAGTCTAGAATTGCCTTCTAAATAGAGCGCACGGGGACGAATCGGCTACTTGGCCGGGACGTTGGCGACGCGCCGAGAGGGACGGGAAGCGTAAAGCACTGCATAATAATAATAATAAAATTCACACTGTGGCCAACGGTGAGGAGGGGAATTGAAATGACCAGCTACCGCTTAATGTCCGTGGCGCCGTGGCTCGGCGCGGCATCGGCCCTCGCCTTGGCGACGACCCCCGCACGGGCGCAGGACGCTTCCGCCGGGGCGGCCCAGGCTCAGCCCGCCGATGCCCAGGCGAACAGCGAGGAGGACGATAACGACATCCTGGTGACCGCGCAGCGGCGCGAGCAGCGGCTGCAGGATGTGCCGATCTCGATCACGGCACTGAGCGGCGCTTCCCTCGACGAGCGCAGCATGGACAATCTGGCGGATCTACCCGGGTCGGTGCCGAGCCTCGTCATTTCGGGCTTCGCCGGCACCAACACCACCAATCTCGTCGCCATCCGCGGCGTCGCCGGCCAGCAGATCCCGATCGGCGCCAGCCAGGCCACCGCCATCTATCTGGACGGCGTCTACCTGTCGCGACCGGACAGCGCCTTTTTCGGCTTCGACGACATCGAACGGATCGAGGTGCTGCGCGGCCCGCAAGGCACGCTTTACGGTCGCAACGCCACCGCGGGAGCGATCAATATCGTGACGCGCACGCCCGGCGATACGCTGGAAGGCAGCGTCAACGCGACCTACGGCAATTATAACAGCTATTCGCTTCGCGGTTCGATCAGCGGTCCGCTCGGCGGCGGTTTTTCGATCGGTGCGTCGGGCGGTTTCGATCACCATGGCGGCTATTACACCAATACGGTCACCGGCAACCGGGTGAACGATCGCGATTCGCAGACCGCCCGGATAAGGCTCCGTTACGACAACGATGCCGGCTTCGACGCGACCGTGGCGGCCGACTATACCCATATCACCCAGCAGGACCTCTACACGCCGGTCACGATCGCTCCCAATGGCGACATCCTGTTCCAGACCCGCTTCGTCCAGACCAACCTTCCCGAGGACGATATCGGCACGACCGTGAAGACCGGCGGCATCGCGCTCACCATGAACATCGAGCTGTCGCCCCGGTTCACCCTGACATCGATCTCCAGCTACCGCGAGTTCAGCTTCTTCACCATCTACGACGTCGACGCGCGCGCGGCCGCGGCGCCGTTGATCCACGTCATCACCCTCAACGAGAATGAGACGTTCAGCCAGGAGATACGTGGCGTCTATACCGGCAACGGCTTCCGGGCGACGTTCGGCGCCAATTATTATGGCGAGAATGGCGATTATTCGCTGATCAACAACCGGCCCGTGATCAACCGCCAGGTGCTCGCGCAATTCCCGTCGCCGCACAACAAGACAAATGTCCAGGCCATCGCCGCCTTCGGCCAGGTCGAGGTGGACTTCACCGATCGGCTCACCGCCGTCGCCGGCCTGCGCTACAACCATGAATCCCGCGATTTCTCGACCGACTATTCAGCGATCGGCGCCTTCCCGCCGATCATCGGCAAGATTTCGGATTCGGTGCTGCTGCCGATGATCGGCCTCAATTTCGAGGCCAATGACGACCTGCTCTTCTACGTCAAGGCGAGCCAGGGCTATCAGGCGCCGGGCTTCAACTTCCTGCCCGGTCCCGGAACCCCGGAGAACACGTTCGGCCCCGAGACTCTCTGGGCCTATGAGGCGGGCGTGAAGAGCCAATTCTGGGACCGGCGCATCACCTTCAACGCGGCCGGCTTCTACTACAAGTACGACGACATCCAGGTCCGCTCGCTGATCAATCCGCAGGTCGCGCAGATCCGCAACGCGGCGGCGGCCGAGGTGACCGGCTTCGAAGCGGAGCTGATCGTCCGCCCCGGGACCGGCCTGACGTTCAGCGGTCATGTGACCTATTCGCGCGCGATCTACACCGATTTCTGCGAATCCGTCACCGTCGGCACGCCGCAGAACGGCGACCCCTTGTGCGTCGGCACGCCGGTGGTGACGGCCGATCGCAGCGGCCGATCGCTGCCGCAGGCGCCACGCTGGAGCGGCGGCTTCGACGTCAACTATTCGAGGCCGCTGAGCGGTTCGCTGACCCTCAACGCGAATGCCAGCTACACATTCGAGACGATCAGCTATCTCACCGCGCCCAATGAGCGGGCGATCAGCACCGGCGGCTTCGAGAGGGTCAATGCCCGCATCGGCCTCGAATTCGCGAACGGCCTCGAAGTCTATGCCTTCGGGCGGAACCTGACCGACGAACGCCATCTGGCCTATTCGGCGCGCCTCTCGACCTTCATCGTCGGCGTGGTCAGCGAACCCAGGACCTACGGCATCGGCGCACGCTACCGCTTCTGATCTCCGGCCAAATCAGGAGCAACCTTCCGCCGCGCTTCGCAAGAGATTGCGAGGCGCGGCGGCTTCCTTTTCCGGCCATGGCTGGCACGGGCCGGCTATTCCGAATCAGAATCTCGTTCGGAGTCTTCCATCCGTCCCCGAACCAAAGTAGCGTGGTCCGAAAGGAAGGGGGAAATGCCTTCGATGACCGGTTTTATCAAAGCCCCGTCGCAGGCCCGCAGCCGCGATACGATGAACCGGATTTACAAATCCTTGGGCGAGCTGCTCCAGACCAAGCCGTTCGACAAGATCACCATCGCCAACCTGGCCGAGGACGCGGGCGTCGCCACTGGATCGATCTACGCCCGCTTCCAGGACAAGAATGCGCTGATCGCCGGCTTGCACAAACATATTTCCGAAGAAGCGGCCAAGTGCTTCCTGCAGTTCACCGCACCCTCGAAATGGGAAGACGTGGAGACCGGCGCTATGATCACCTCGATCCTCAGCCGCGTCATCGGATTCTATCGGCGCAAGCACCATATTCTGCGCGCCGCGGTGCTTGCGGATCTGCCCTATATCTACGACACGATGACCGGTGTTTGGCAGGCGGCGGTGGCCCGGATGCTGGAGCTGCTGTCGCCCCGGATGAGCGGCAGCTCGTCCAAGCAGCGCGAGGATGCCGTCCGCTTCAGCATCCGGATCGTGACCTCGATGATGCACCAGTCGATCGTCCTTCGCGACGTGCGCGCCTTGCATGTCGGCAGCGACGATCGGGTGCTGATCCGCAACCTGACGGCCATCATCTGCGCCTATCTCGAGGAGGTGGGGTTGGAGCCCGCCCCGTCGCGCAGGGTCGCCCCGATCCGCGCCACCTCTTGAGCGCTGCCGCGAACCTCCTTCCAAAGCGTAATATGGACCATCGGTGACGGTGCCTTCTTGCTTGCAAAACACGAATGCGAGTCTAGAATGGCCTTCTAATAAGTACAGAGTGAAGCGCGCCGCGCACAACGCCGGGCCGCCCGCAAGGCTCGCCTAGGCAAGATGGAGAAGGACTGGCGATGGGTTGGAATTTCGTACCGGACGAACCGCTGGAAAGCTATCAGGAGCGCTTCAAGGACCATTTCCTGTTCAAGCGCGAGGACGGCATCCTCGAAGTGAGGATGCACCAGAATGGCGGTACGCCCGAGTGGAGCCTGGAATTGCATCGCGCATTGCCGCAGATGTTCCAGGCGATCGGCTCCGACCGCGCCAACGAGGTGTTCATCTTCACCGGCAGCGGCGACCATTGGCTGCACGAGTTCAACACGACCAGCTTCGGCCATCAGGCCGACAGCGAGGAGGTTTTCAAGGAAAGCAATTACGACACCTGGTTCGTCGACGGCACCAAATTGCAGGAGAACCTGCTCTGGTCGATCGATATCCCGATCATCACCGCGATCAACGGTCCCGGCTTCCACACCGAATTCGCCCTGCTCGCCGACCTCACCTTGTGCAGCGACGATTCAGTGTTCATCGAGCCGCATATCCCGCTGGGCATGGTTCCGGGGGATGCCCAGCTGCTCGTCTTCCAAGAGCTGCTGGGGATCAAACGCGCCAATTACCTCGCCTATCTCATCGACGGCGTCGACGCGCAGAAGGCGCTCGAATGGGGCCTCGTCAACGAAGTGATGCCGCGCGAGCAATTGCTGCCGCGCTGCTGGGAGATCGCGCGCGAGATCATGAAGAGCGACCGGATCGTACGGCGCCTCACCACGCAGGTTCTGCGGCGGCGCTGGAAGCGCCTGTTCACCGACGATTTCTCGATGCATTTCGCGCACGAATTGTTCGCGGCGAACGTGTCGCACTCCGCCCACGAAACCGAGACGGTGGAACGCTATTGGAAAAAGATGGGCATCAAGAAATGATGCCTTTGGCGGGGCCGGAAGAGATTCCAGCCTCCGCATCTTCGCCGGCCTCGACGGAATGGTGACATGAACCTGGCAAAAGACAGCGCCGACAGCGGTGGGAGGGCGCGGCTCTACTTGGTCTGCGGTCTGCTCGCGATCGGTCAGTTCGCGTTGGTCACCAGCGTCTGGATGCTGACCGGCCTGTTGAAGCCGCTCTCGGCCGAGTTCGACGTGTCGCTGGGGACCGCCGGACAGGTGCTGAGCGTCTTTTCGATCAGCTATGCGATCTCGACGCCCCTGCTGGCGGTGGCGACCGCGCAAGTGAAGCGGCGGACCTTGCTGGTCAGCGTCCTCCTGCTGTTCGTCGGCGCCAATCTGCTCGCCGCCTTCGCTTCCAATTTCGGCATGCTGCTGGCGTCGCGCGCGGTCGCCGGTGCCGCCGACGGCCTCTATGGCGCGACGGCCACCGCGGCGGCCGTGGCCCTGGCGCCGCCGGAGTGGCGCGGCCGCGTCCTCGCCCTACTCAATACCGGCGTGACGCTCGCGCTCTTCGCCGGCGTGCCGCTCAGCACGATGATCGGCCACGAATTCGGCTGGCGCGGCACCTTTCTGGCGGTGGCGGGCATCGCCGGCGTCGCCGGGCTCGGCCTCATTTTCCTGTTGCCGCATGTCGCGACGCCTCCGGTCGCGAGCTTGAAGGAACGACTGTCGGTGATCCGGATACCCGGCGTGATTCCGACGCTGGCCATCGCCGGCCTCTCCTATATCGGCCTGTTCACCGTCTATGCCTATCTGGCGCCGATCCTTTCCGAGCGGGCGGGGGTCGGCGCGGCCGATATGAGCAAGATGCTGCTCGCCTTCGGCTTCGCCACGGTGATCGGCAACTGGCTGGGGGGCCAGGCCGCCGACCGCTGGGGCTGCCGCAAGGCGCTGGGCTTCAGCCTGATCATGCTGGTCCCCCTCCTGGTCGCGCTGCCGATCCTCTCGCAGACCCCGGCCAGCGCGGCCGTCATGCTCTTTCTTTGGGGTGGCTTCCATTATTTCGGCCTGTCGCCGCTCCAGCTGCAGCTGGCGACGATCGCGCCCAATCATGCCGGTGTCGCCCTGGCGCTGAACAGCTCCGTCATCTATCTGGGCGTGGCCGCGGGCGCCGCATTGGGAGGCGTCATGGTCGACAATTTCCCGCTGCTCCTGTTCGGCTTCGCCGGAGCCGCCTTCAAGCTCGCCGCCCTGCTCGTCCTCATCCGGTGGATCCGCTCGAGCCCCACTAAAGCCGAAGCCAGCGCGTGAGCGACATCTGGAGCTTGGCAGGCAGGACGGCGCTGGTCAGCGGCGCCTCGAGCGGCCTGGGGGCCCATTTCGCCCACGTTCTCGCGCGGGCCGGCGCGCATGTCGTGCTTGCGGCCCGGCGCGAATCTGCCTTGCGCGAGGTTGCGGAGAGCATCGCCGCCGAAGGTGGCCGGTGCGCGACAGCCGTGCTCGACGTCACCGACCCGAAAAGCATAAGCGCGCTCGCCGGCACGCTCGCAACGGTCGACATCCTCGTCAACAATGCCGGGCTGGTGCGCGCGGCGGGGGCGCTGGATCAATCCGCGGCGGATTGGGATCTCGTGATCGACACCAACCTCAAAGGCATGTTCCTGCTTGCCCAGGCGGCGGCGCGGGCGATGCGCGACCGAGGCGGGGGCGGCGCGATCATCAACATCGCCTCGATTCTCGGCTTGCGGCAGTCTGGTGGGGTGATTTCCTACGCGGTCTCGAAAGCCGGGGCGATCCAGATGACCAAGAGCCTCGCGCTCGAGCTGGCGCGCTTCGGCATCCGGGTGAACGCCCTGGCGCCGGGCTATATCGAAACGGAGCTCAACCGAGACTTTTGTCGCAGCGAGGCGGGCGCGGCGATGCTGCGGCGAATCCCGCAGCGGCGGTTCGGGCGGCCCGAGGATCTCGACGGCCCGCTGCTGTTGCTTGCCTCGGATGCGTCGCTTTACATGACCGGATCGGTGGTGACCGTCGACGGCGGCCATCTCGTGAGCCCCCTCTAGGCGGCGCGGGACATGCCGACCTCAAGAGCGCTGGCAATCGCCGCCCGGGTCGAAGCCTTCGTGCGCGAGATTGTCGCGTCCTATGAGCGCGACAGCCGGCTGGGTCCGCACGGCCCGGCGGACGAGCTGGTCCACGAGCTTCGCGCGCTGGCGCGTGGCGCTGGCGTGCTGACGCCGCACGTCATGGCCGACGGCAGCCATTTGACGCAACGCGAGACCGCGGCCGTGCTCAAGGTCTCGGGCCTCTCGCCGCTCGGCCCTGTCGCCTGCAACACGATGGCGCCCGATGAAGGCAATATGTACCTGCTCGGCAAGGTCGCCACCCCCGCGCAGAAGGCGCGCTTCCTGGCGCCGTTGCTGGCCGGCGAGGCGCGCTCGGCTTTCTTCATGACCGAGCCCGCCGCCGACGGCGGCGCCGGCTCCGACCCGTCGATGATGCAGACAAGCTGCCGCCCGGATGGCGACCATTGGGTGATCGATGGCAGGAAGGCGTTCATTACCGGGGCGGCCGGCGCGCAGGTCGGCATCGTCATGGCTCGAGCGGAGGAGGGCGCCTGCCTGTTCCTCGTCGACCTGCCCGATCCGGCGATCCGCATCGAGCGGATCCTCGACACGATCGACAGCTCGATGCCGGGCGGCCATGCGGTGGTGACGATCGGGGGCCTGCGCGTCCCGGCCGGTCAGATGCTGGGCGAGGCCGGCCAGGGCTTCGCCTACGCGCAGGTGCGCCTCAGCCCGGCCCGGCTCTCACATTGCATGCGCTGGCACGGCGGCGCGACGCGCGCGCAGGAAATCGCCACGGCTTATGCATGCCGCCGCGAGGCCTTCGGCAAGCTGCTGATCGACCATGAGGGGGTCGGCTTCATGCTCGCGGAGAATTTGATCGACCTCAAGCAGTCCGAGCTGATGATCGACTGGTGCGCCGACGTGCTGGATCGCGGCGATCTCGGCACCGCCGAAAGCTCGATGACCAAGGTCGCGGTCTCGGAGGCGCTGATGCGGGTCGTCGACAATTGCGTGCAGGTGATGGGCGGCACCGGTGTGTCCGGCGACACGATCGTCGAGCAGCTGTTCCGCGAGATTCGCGCGTTCCGGATCTATGACGGGCCGACCGAGGTCCACAAATGGAGCCTGGCCAGGAAGATCAAGCGCGAGACGCTGAGAGCGGCCACGTCATGAGCGCGGGCGCGAATGCCGGCATTGGGATGAGGGCCGCGGGTGGAGACGAGTTCGCATTAGGCTGACAGCGCCGCCACCTTGGCTTCCGTACGCGCGCCGGACCGGCGTTTGATCCGCTCCTTGTCCATTCCGCCTGTCGCCGGGATGCGGACCATGATTCCGCTTTCGGCTGTGCGCTGGGATGCGGTTTATGGCGCGCGAAGGCGTCTTGGTCCCGCCCAAGGCTCTGCAGAGGAATCCTCGCATGAAATCCTTCATCCCAATCGTCGCCGCGGCCCTGGCGGTTTCCTTCGCTCAACCGGGTTTGGGCCAGCGCCACAGCTCGCTCGTCTCGATGCAGACCGCGCGGGCGCGGGCGCTGGCCGTCGTGCCGCGCGGACGGATCCGGTCGGCGGAGCTGGAACGGGAGCATGGGCGGCTGATCTACAGCTTCGACATCACGGTGCCAGGCCGCGCCGGGGTCGAGGAGGTGCAGATCAGCGCCTTGACGGGCCGGCTCATCTCGCGAAGACATGAAAGCCCGGCCGCCGAGCGCCGGGAAGCCCGCAGGGAAATGAGAGAGCGCAGGCATCGGTGATTGTCCAACTGCCGCACGGAATCCGCCACGGTCTTGCGCTTGCTCTGCTCCTGGCGGGGTGCGCCACCTACCGGCCCGCGCCGCTCAGCGACAATCCGGCGCTGCTGTCGCCTCCCGTCCTGGCCGCGGTCGCGCGCGACGCCGCGGCGATCGAACGGCCGTTCCTGAGGCCGGCCGCGATCGATCTCGGCCAGCCGCTCGACCCCAACGCGATTGCCACCCTGACCGTGCTGCTCAACCCGGACCTCAGAGCGCTGCGGGAGCGGGCGGGCGTCGCCGACGCCCAAGCCTTTGCTGCGGGCCTGCTCCCCGATCCGAGCTTCAGCCTGGGCGCCGATCAGGTTCTGGCGGGGCCCGATACGATGCTGGGCATCGCCGCCAGCTTCGGTGTGAACCTCGCTGCGCTGAGAACGCGACGGGTGGCCCGCGAGCAGGCCAGCGCCGAGGCCCGGCGTGTACGCCTCGATCTCGCCTGGGCCGAATGGCAGACGTCCGGGCAGGCCCGTATCCAGGCTGCGCGGATCGTCGCGCTCGAACGGGCCCAGGCTTTGGCGCGCGCCGCCCGCGATGACGCCCAGTCGATCCTCGACCGCATGCTGCGCGCGGCCGGGCGCGGCGACATTCTGCCCGACCAGGTCCAGGCCGCGCGGATCGCCGCCTTCGACGCGGCCGAGCGACTGCGCACCACGGAGCGGGACCTAGCGGCGGCGCGCTTCGAGCTGACCCGTCTGATCGGCCTGCCCCCCGGCTATCCGCTGCGGCTGGCACCGGCCAGGCTCATCCTTTCCCCATCGAATGCGGACGCCTTGTTCGCGATTGCGCTGCGTTCACGCGCCGATCTTCAGGCGCTCCGGTCCGGCTATGCGGCGCAGGAGGCGGCGGTGCACAAGGCCGTGCTCGACCAGTTTCCCGCGCTCGACCTGTCGATCAACGGGGCCCGCGACACGGGCGGGAATACGACCCTTGGCCCGTCCGTCTCCTTCACCTTGCCGCTGTGGAACCGCAATCGCGGCGGCATCGCGATCGAGCGGGCGACGCGGGCCGCGCTGCGCGCCGATTATGAGGCGCGGTTGTTCCAGACGCGGGGCGAGATCGCGGCCGCGGTCGACGGGCTGCGCATCCTGGCGCGGCAACGCGCGACGCTGCTGGCGGATCTTCCGGCGCTCGAGCGTTTCGCCGCGGCGAACCGGCGCGCCGCGGAACGCGGCGATCTAGCGCTCGCCACGGCGATCACGGCCGGGCAGGCGCTCCGCGACAAGCAGATCCTCCTCGCCCAGGCGGAGCGCGACATCGCCGAGCAGACGATCGCGCTGGAGCTGCTGACGGGCACACCGCGAGAGGCATGGGCGCAATGAAACGAATGATCTTGCTTATGGCAGCGACGCTTGCGGGCTGCTCTGGAGGGAGCGCCCCAGAAAATGCGGCCGAGCCAAGCGCCCTGGTGCGCGTAGCCACGGCGGAGGCCGCCCCTGTCCAATCTTCGGTGCAGATCTACGGCACCGCCGATGCCGGCGCTTCGGGAACGATCATCCTGTCCGCGCCCGAGGAGGCGATCGTCGCCGCGATCGACGCGCCGCTCGGCAGCGCGGTCGCGCGTGGGCAGGTAGTGGCCCGCCTTGCGCCAGGGCCCACGGCAAGGCTCGATGTCGCGCGGTCGGAGTCGGACGCCCGCGCCGCTCAGCTCGCTTATGCACGCGCCCAGCGGCTGCGGACCGATGGGCTGGTCGGCAATGCCGAGGTCGAGACCGCCCGCGCGGCCGCCCAGTCTGCGGCGGCGACCCGCGCCAGCCTGGCGCAACGCGCCGGCGGGCTCATCCTTCGCGCGCCGACGGCAGGCCATGTCTCGGCGGTTTCGGCGAGCCTGGGCACCATGGTCGCGCCCGGGACGCCCGTGGTGACGATCGTCGGCGCCGGCGATCTGCGCGCGCGCTTCGGCGTCGATCCCGCTCTGGCGCGGCGCATTCCGCCCGGCTCGTCGATCCGGATCACGCCGTCCGGAGGCGGCGTCGCATTCACCGTCCCGATCCTCTCGGTCGATCCGGCGGTCGACCCGGCGACGAGGCTGGCGTCGGTGTTCGTGCGGCTGCCGGCGAGCGCCGGCATCGGCGCCGGGGAACCGCTGACCGGAACCCTCGCGCTGACCGGCGCGGGCAATGCGCCGACCGTCCCCTATGCGGCGCTGCTCGATGAAGGCGGCCAGGCTTATCTGTTCGTCGTCTCGGACGGCGTCGCCCACCGGCGCGACGTCACGGCCGGGCCGAGCGACGGCCGTCGCGTCGCCATCGTCGCGGGCCTTCGGGCCGGCGAGACGATCGTCGTCGAGGGCGGCACCGCGCTCGAGGACGGCATGCACGTGCGTACCCGATGACCCGGTTCCTCAGCGCCCACGCCCGCGCCATCTGGTTTGCGGCGATCCTGCTGACGCTGGCCGGGCTGGTCGCGGGGACGCGGCTGCCGGTCAGCCTGTTTCCCCATATCGATTATCCGCGCGTGGTGGTGTCGATCGAGGCTGGCGACCGCGATGCCGCGCAGATGGCCGCCGAGATCACGCGGCCGGTCGAGATCGCCTTGCGCGAGGTGCCCGGCGTCACCCGGATCCGCTCCACCACCAGCCGCGGCGCCGCCGATGTCGGAGTCAATTTCGAATGGGGCGACGACATGGTCGCCGCCACCTTGGCGACACAGGGCGCGCTCGCGACGATCCTGCCCGATCTGCCCGCGGGCACGCGGTTCAGCGTCCGCCGTTCCGATCCGACGATCTTTCCGGTGCTCGGCTTCGCTTTGACCTCGCGCAGCCTCGATCCGGTCGCGCTCCGGCAGCTCGCCGAATTGCAGATCCGCCCGGCCTTGACGTCCGTGCCGGGAGTCGCCGGAGTGGACGTGCTTGGCGGCGCCCCGCGCGAGATCGCGGTCGACGTCGATCCCGGGCGGCTCCAGGCGCTGGGGCTCGGAATGACCGATGTCTCAGCCGCGCTCGCGCGCGCCAACCTGGTGCGCGGGGCCGGCCGGATCGAGGACAGGCACCGGCTCTATCTGGTGCTGGTCGAGGGTCGCGCAACCTCGATCGCCGACATCGCGGCCCTCCCGATCCGCGCGGCCACAACCGCCGCCGCCAGCCCCAATGCGGCGCCCGGCGCGCCGGCCGCGGTGCCTGCTGGCTCGGTCGTGACGCTCAGCCAGATCGCGACCATCCATCCGGCCCCGGCGCCCGTGTTCACCCGGGTCACTTCCGGCGCGCAGGATGCGGTGCTGATCAACATCCGCCAGTCGCCGACCGGCGACAGCGTCGCCATCGTCCATGCGGTCAACGCGCGGCTCGCCCAGTTGCAGCTGCCGCCCAGCGTCACCGTCTCGACCTTCTACGACCAGTCCGAGCTGGTCGGCGGCGCGGCCAATGCGGTCCGCGACGCGATCCTGCTCGGCGCCTTTCTCGCCGGGCTCGTGCTGTTCCTGTTCCTGCGCTCGTTCCGGCTGATGATGATCACCGGGCTGATGCTGCCCGCGATCCTCGCCGCGACCTGCCTCTTCCTGCTCGCGTTCGGCATGGGCTTCAACATGATGACCCTGGGCGGCATGGCCGCCGCGGTCGGGCTCGTCGTCGACGATGCCGTCGTCATGCTCGAACATATGATGCGCCGCATGCAGGAAGGCGCGGCCGAGGACCGGGCGGGCCTGCTCGGCGCGGCCGGCGAGATGGCCAAGCCGCTCTACGGCTCGAGCCTGGCGACGATGATCATCTTCCTGCCGCTCGCCTTCGTCAGCGGCGTGACCGGCGGCTTCTTCAAGGCGCTGGCGCTGACCATGACGATCGCGCTCGCTCTGTCGCTCGTCTACGCGCGATTCGTCATCCCGCTGCTCGCGGCCTGGTGGCTGCGCCGCAAGGACGTCGAATCGGCCGAGAAGGCGAACGCGTTCATGGGCCGGATCGAGCGCGGCTATGCGCGCGCCGAAGGCCGGGCCTTCGCCCGCCCGCTGCTGTTCGTGCTCGTCCTCGGCATCGGCATGGCGGCGCTCGGCGCGCTCGCCTGGACGCGCGTCCCCTCCGGCTTCATGCCGAAGATGGACGAGGGCGGCTTCGTGCTCGATTATCTGGCCCAGCCCGGCGCCTCGCTCTCCGATACCGACCGCCTGCTCCGCCAGGTCGAGCAGATCATCGCGGAAACGCCGGAGGTCGCCAGCTATTCGCGGCGCACAGGGGTGCAGCTCGGCGGCGGCCTCACCGAGGCAGACGAGGGCGATTATTTCATTCGCCTCAAGAGCGGGTCGCGGCGCCCGATCGAGGAGGTGATGACCGACATCCGCACCCGGATCCAGCAGCGCGTGCCGGGCCTGGAGGTCGAGCTCATCCAGCTGATGGAGGATCTGATCGGCGATCTCACCGCCGTCCCGCAGCCGATCGAGGTCAAATTGTTCGCCGACGATCCCGCCGCGCTCGCCGGCGCGGCGGGGCGGGTCAGCGAGGCGATCGGCCATGTCGACGGCGTCGTCGAGGTGGTCGACGGCCTGCGCGTCGCCGGCGATGCCCTGATCGTCCACATCCGCCCCGGCGCGCTGGCCCAGCACGGGCTCGACGCCGACGCCGTCGCCTCGCAGATCGAGACGCTGGTCGGCGGCACCGCCGCGACCCGGATCCGCGCCGGCGAGCAATTGCTCGACGTGCGAGTGCGCGCGCCGGCCGACATCCGCCAGCGCGCCGAGCAGATTGCGCGCCTGCCCCTGACCGCGCCGGACGGTCACAATCTCGTCGTCGGCCAGATCGCCGACGTGCGCGTCGAAGCCGGCCAGCAGCAGCTCACCCGCGAGGACCTGGCCCCGTTCGTGGCGGTGACGGCGCGGCTCGAGGGCCGCGATCTCGGCTCGGCGATGCGCGATGTGCGCAGCACCGTCGCCGGCCTCCATCTGCCGCCCGGCATCCGCGTCGATTATGGCGGGCTCTATGCCGAGCAGCAGAAGAGCTTCAGCGATCTGACCACCGTGTTCGTCGCGGCGCTGCTGCTGATCGCCCTGCTCCTCACCATCCTCTACGAGCGCCTCGCCTGGACGCTCGCCGCGATCCTCACCGTCCTGCTCTCGGCGGCGGCGGTGCTGATCGGTCTCTGGCTGACCGGCCTGGAGCTCAATATCTCGGCCCTGATGGGCCTCACCATGGTCGTCGGCATGGTGACCGAGCTGGTGATCTTCTATCTCGCCGAGATCGACCAGCGCCGTGCGATCGACGGCGACTCGCTGCACGAGGCGGGCCGCAAGAGGCTGCGGCCGATCATCATGTCGGCGTTGATCGCCGTGCTGACGCTCTTGCCGCTCGCGCTCGGTCTCAGCCGGGGCGCCGGCCTGCAGCAGCCGCTCGCGACCGCGATCATCTTCGGGCTGACCGCGGCGGTGCCACTGGTGCTGCTCTTCCTTCCCGGCATGCTCCTCGTCTTGTCCCGGAAGGCGGCGCCAGAGGCGGAGCCCGAGGCGTTGCAGCCCGCATGAAGCTGACGGCGAGGATCCGGCGCCTGCTCGCGAGGCACCATGCGGACAGCAACATGCTCGTCCTGTTCCTGGTCGCCGCATTGGGCATCCTCATCTTCCTCATGCTCGCCTCCGAGGTGCGCGAGGGCGAGATCTTCGGGATCGACCGCTGGCTGATCCAGGCGCTGCGCAGCCCGGACGATCCGGCCGTGCCGGCCGGCCCGTTCTGGCTGCGGCGGACCTTGGGCGACATCACCGCGCTCGGCGGCAGTCCGGTCCTCACCCTGCTGACGCTCATCTCGGCCGGCTACCTGGTCGCGGCGCGTAAGGCAGCCACGGCGGCTTTCCTGGTCGCGGCGATCTCGACGGGCGCGATCGCCAGCACGCTGCTGAAGCTCCTTTTCGCCCGCGCCCGCCCCGATCTGGTCGCGCATCTGGTCGAAACCTATTCGACGAGCTTCCCAAGCGGGCATGCGATGAACTCGGCGATCACCTTCCTTACCCTGGGCGCTTTGCTCGCCCGCGCCGAGGCTAACCGGGCGGTGCGCATCTACCTCATGTCGGTCGCGGTGTTCCTGACCCTGATCATCGGCTTCTCGCGAGTCTATCTGGGCGTGCATTGGCCGAGCGACGTGATCGCGGGCTGGTGCGTCGGCGCCGCCTGGGCAATGCTCTGCTCGTGGGCTGCCCGCGCGCTCCAGCGCCGGCATAGGCTCGAACCCGAAAGCGGGGGCTGACCGTCGCCGGCGAGTTGCCCGCCGGGAGGGCGGCTGTTAGTCTGCATGTCCGCGACGACATGTCGCGCCGGTAAGGGTGAGCGCAATCAATCGGGACCCGGACAAAGCGATCGGCGGGTTGAGGGCGGCACTGCTGGAGACCCGGCCGGCGCTGCTCAGATTCCTGCTCGCCAGGCGCGTGCCGCCCGAGGAAGCCGAAGACATCCTCCAGGACCTGTTCGTGAAGCTGGAGAGCGATCCGGCCGGCCCAGTCGCGGAGCCGCGCGCCTATCTTTATCGGATGGCCGAGAATTTGCTGCTCGACCGTCGCCGTTCCGCCGGACGCCGGACAGGACGGGAGGAGGCCTGGGCAACCGCGCAGCTGGGCGCGACGCGGGAGGCGGACGACAGGCCCTCGGCTGAGCAGATACTGATCGCGCGCGAGCGGCTTTCGCTGGTGTCGGACGCGCTGGCGGCGCTGCCCGAGCGCACCCGGCTCGTCTTCCGCCGCTTCCGGATCGACGGCGTCCCGCAGCGGGAGATCGCCGCCGAGCTGGGGATCAGCCTGAGCGCCGTCGAGAAGCATCTGCAAAAGGCTTATCAGGTGGTCGTCGAAACCCAGGCGCGGCTCGATGCGGATGTTCCGCATCCGCAGCGTCTTTAAAAGGGAGAGACATGGAACAGGGCGCGCATCACGACATCCAGGCCGAGGCCATCGCCTGGCATATCCGCCTGCGCAACGGCGGCGCGGCGGACTGGGACGCGTTCGTGCGCTGGCTCGAAGGCGATCCGGCGCGCTCGGCAGCCTATGACGCGGTGGCGCTCGCCGACGCGGCGCTCACGCCGGAGGCCTTCGCGGCGCCTGCGGCCAATGACGATGAGGAGGGACGCTGGAGCACCGGCCGGCGCTGGGCCACCGCGCTGGCGGCCGCTGCTGCCCTGTTCCTGCTTGGGCTCATCGCCATGCCATGGCTGACCGCCGGGCCGGACCGCTACGAGGTCGCGACCGCGGCGGGCCAGCACCGGACGGCGCCGCTCGGCGACGGCAGCTCGGTCCAGCTCAATGGCGCCACTCGCCTCATTCTCGACCGCAACGATCCGCGCTTCGCCGAGCTGGTGGCCGGCGAGGCCACGTTCAGCGTCCGCCACGACGCCGCCCATCCCTTTGTGGTCGTCGCGGGCGATCACCGCGTGCAGGACGCCGGCACGACTTTCAACCTGATCCGAGACCGCGGCCGTTTCACGGTTGCGGTGATCGAAGGCTCGGTTGTCTATGATCGGGGCGGCGCGGCGGTGCCGCTGGCCGCCGGCCAGACTTTGCGCGCGGACCAGGCCGGGCGGCCGGTCGTCGGCCGCGAGGATCCGCAGGCGATGACCGGATGGCAACGCGGGCAGCTGAGCTACCGTGCCGCGCCGCTGGAAACCGTGGCCGGCGACCTGTCGCGTAGCCTTGGCGTCGAGGTTGCGATAGATCCTGAGCTCATGGCCCTGCCCTTCACCGGTTCGGTCCGCGTCGATCGCGATGCCGTGACCAGCCTCGCCTCTGCGCTCGGCCTGCAGGCGCGCCGCACCGGCGACAGCTGGCTGATCGAGCCCCATTCGCGTGCGCCTCGCTGAACCCTTCACCGCCCTGACGATCATCTGTCTGGCGGCGGCACCGGCCGACGCGCAGGCGAGCGTGCAGTTCGACATTCCGGCGGGCCGCCTCAGCGACGCGTTGATCGCGCTCGGCGAGCAGGCGCGGATCACGATCGGCGCAAGCGATCCCGGCTTGGCGAGACTCCGCTCACGACCGCTGCGGGGCCGGATGTCGGTCCGCGCCGCGCTTGGCAGGCTGCTTGCCGGCAGCGGCTACAGCTTCACCTTCGTCGATGCCCACACGGTCCGGATCGTCCGCGCGCGCCCGACCGCGCCGCCGCGTCCGACACCGCCGCGCCCAAGCCCGCCCGCCTCCGCGCCGGGTCCATTGCCGCCCGAGCCGCCCCAGCCCGACATCATTGTCACGGCCAGCAAGCAGGGCGTGGCGCTCGACCGGTTCGGCGGTACGGCGCACTTGATCGATCTAAGCAATGAGGATGTCGGCCGCTTCGGCGCGCGCGGCAGCGAGGCGGTGCTCAATCGGCTGCCGATGCTCGCCTCGACCAGCCTCGGTCCAGGCCGCAACAAGATCTACATACGCGGCGTCGCCGATTCGAGCTTCAACGGGCCGAGCCAGTCGGTCGTCGGCCAGTATCTCGGCGACGTCAGGCTCACGTTCAACGCGCCCGATCCGGACCTCCAACTTTACGATATTGGCCGGGTGGAACTGCTCGAAGGACCGCAGGGGACGCTTTACGGCACCGGTTCGCTGGGCGGCATCCTCCGGCTCGTCCCCAACGCGCCGGATTCGTCGGGTTTCGCCGGGGCGATCTCGACCGGACTGTTGACGACCCACCATGGCGACTTGGGCGGCGACGTGGCCGGGATGATCAACCTCCCGCTCGTCCCCGGCCGGCTGGCGGTCCGCGCCGTCGGCTACAAGTCCATCGACGGCGGCTATATCGACGATCTGGGCCGGAGGCTCGACGACGTCAACCGCACCTCGACCTGGGGTGGACGCGCCGCCCTGCTGTGGGAGTCCGGGAATGGCTGGCAGCTCGAGCTTGGCGGCGTGGCGCAATATATCGCCGGGCGCGACGGCCAATATGCGACACGCGGCCTGCCGCCGCTCACCCGCCGCACCAATCTCGCTCAGCCCTTCGACAATGATTATCTGCTGGGCGAGGTCACCGTCCGCAAGCGCTGGAGCGGGGTCGAGCTGGTCTCCGCGACCGGATTGGTGCGCCATTCGCTCGACACCCGCTTCGACGCGACCGGCTTTCCCGGCACGGTCGGGCCGCAGCTTTATGCCGAGGATGTCGGCATCACGCTCGTTTCCAACGAAACCCGCCTGTCCCAGCCCAATTCGCGCGGCGAGGGCTGGGTGGTCGGCTGGAGCCTGCTTCACGACATCAGCCGAATCACCAGGCGGCTGGGGGCTCCGGCGGCGCTGCTGCCAATCGCCGGGGTGCGGAACGAGGTCAGCGAGGCCGCTTTGTTCGGCCAGTACAGTTATGCCCTGACGCCCCGGCTGGTCGGCACGATCGGCGGGCGGCTTACCTATTCGAGAAGCGCCGGCATGCCGCTCGACGCGCCCGACGACAGCAACGAGCCCGACCGCACCGACATCCGCGTCTCGCCCACCGCCGCGCTCACCTGGCGGATGGGACACGGCCCCCTGTTCTACGCGCGCTTCCAGCAGGGCTTTCGCGCCGGCGGTCTCGCCGTCTCGGCGAGCGGCTCGACACCGTCCGTGCAGCGCTTCGAATCCGACAGTCTCACCTCCTACGAGGCCGGCGTGCGGTACGGCCGGCCGGACGTCGATCCGCTGAGCTTCAACGCCGCCATCTCCTATGCGCGCTGGGCAGACATCCAGGCCGATCTGATCGACGCGCGCGGCCTGCCCTTCACCACCAATCTCGGCGACGGGCGGATCTACGGCTTCGAGTTCGAGGCGTCGTGGCGGGCGACGCCGGCGCTGAGCTTCGATGCGGCCGCCTTCATCAACCACAGCGCTTTGTCGTCGCCTGCTCCGGCTTTCGCCGCGGCCGACGAGCGCGCCCTTCCCAATATCGCCAGCGCCGGCGCCCGGGCCGCCGCCCATTACCGGGCCGCGCTGACGCCCGGGCTCACGCTCGCGCTCGACGGCTCGGTCCGCTACGTCGGCGAATCCCATCTCGGCATCGGCGCGCCGCTCGACATCGACCAAGGGCGCTACGTCGACGGCCAGATCGGCGCCCGGCTCGATTTCGGCCGATTCGGCCTGTCGCTGGACGTCGACAATGTCGCCGACGCGCGCGGCAACCGCTTCGCCTTCGGCAACCCGTTCAGCGTCGCCGCACGCACCCAGACGACGCCGCTCCGCCCGCGCACATTCAGGATCGGCTTCGATGCGGCCTTCTAGCCTCGAGCGCCGGATGGTGGCGTTCGCGAGCGCGCGCGACGCGGACCGGCGGGTCGCCGGCGTCGCCGCCGCGGCGCGAGCAGTCCACGCTCTTGCGGCGGCGGGCGTCGCGGAGGCCTGGCTGACGCTCGGCCCGGACGCGGCGCTGGCGCCGTCGACGATGACGGACATCGAGCGGCTGCGCGGGGGGATGCGGGTCATGGCGGTGCGCGCGGGTGGAGCGCCGGCCGGTCTCGCCGCGACGCCGGCGCCCATCCTCAGCGCGATGGCGATCCTGCGCGCCACCACCAAGCCCGGCGACGGCATCGTGTCGCGCCATTTAAACCGGCCGATCTCGCAGCGCATCTCCTGGTGCCTGCTCCTCATCAGGGGCACCCGCCCGATCCACGCCACCATTGCCTCGGCGGTGTTCGCAATCATCCTGTTCTGGGGCATGCTCGCCGGCGGCAAGCTCGGCCTAATCCTCGGCGGGGTCCTGTTCCAGGCCGCCTCGATCATCGACGGCGTCGACGGCGAGGTGGCACGCGCGACGTTCCGCGCCACCGACTTCGGCAAGACGCTCGACAGCGCCATCGACATGGCGACCAACCTTCTCTTCCTCCTCGGCCTAACGCTCCACCTCGGTCGGCACGGCGGCGCCTTCATTTTCTGGACCGGCATGTGGGCGGTGGGGGTGGTCACGCTGGGCGCGGGCCTGATCGCGTGGCGGGTTCGGTCCGACGGAGGGCCTTTGAGTTTTGACCTGTTGAAGCCACGCGGGCGTCGGCCGCCGGGCCTTGCCCAGGCCGTGATCCGCTTCTTCACTCCGATCACCAGCCGCGACTTCTTCGCCTTCCTCTTCATGATCCTGATTGTCGCCGGGCTCGCGTGGACGGCGCTCTGCATCTTCGCCACCGTGGCGACGGGGTGGATCGCCTTTGTGCTCGCCTCGCTGCTCTCGGGTTCGCGCGAAGGCGACAAGGAGAGCGAGATGGAGTGCCGCGACATGGCATAGATGCGGGTTCGGGGCGCGGGCGGCGTCTCATTGCCATGCTGGCCCTGCCGCCTTTGTCAGACAATCCCGGTCGTCCCGAGCCGGAGGAGGCGGCGCCGGCCGTGGAGCCCCCTGCCCGGCCGGCGTCGCCTTCGCTTAGCCGCATGTCCGATGTGGATTGCGGCTGCTGGTCCGCCTTCTCCCGCCTGTTGATTTGGGCGACGCGCAACAATCACCGGTCCGGCCGTTGACCCGGTGCCTCATCATGACCCACGGAGACTTATGAAAACGATAAAGGTGGCGCTGGTCGGGATCGGCAATTGCGCGAGCTCGCTGGTTCAGGGCCGTTATTTCTATACCGGCGGCAGATCTCCCGCGGGGCTGATGCACGAGCGGATCGGCGGCTATCGGCTGTCCGACATCGAGTTCGTGCTCGCGAT
>JAXDPD010000028.1:0-46089 GCA_034668505.1 Sphingomonadales bacterium | reverse complement strand
TTCGTCGAGATGTTCGCCGGCCTGGGCGCCGCGCGCATCCGGCGCCTGTTCGCGACCGCCCGCGAGCACCGCCCCGCCGTCGTGTTCATCGACGAGATCGACGCGGTCGGCGGCGAGCGCGGGGCGGACAACAACTCCGAGCGCGAGCAGACCCTCAACCAGCTCCTCGTCGAGATGGACGGCTTCGAGGCCAACGAGGGCATCATCATCATCGCCGCCACCAACCGGCCCGACGTGCTCGATCCGGCTTTGCTGCGGCCGGGCCGCTTCGACCGCCAGGTCGTGGTGCCGCGCCCCGACATCGAGGGCCGCGAGAAGATCCTGCTGGTCCACATGAAGAAGGTGCCGCTCGCCCCCGACGTCGATCCGCGCACGATCGCGCGCGGCACGCCCGGTTTCTCGGGCGCCGATCTCGCCAACCTCGTCAACGAGGCGGCGCTTCTGGCGGCGCGCATGGGCAAGCGCCTGGTCGCGATGAAGGAGTTCGAGCTCGCCAAGGACAAGGTGATGATGGGCGCCGAGCGCAAGTCCATGGTCATGACCGAGGAGGAGAAGAAGGCGACCGCGCATCACGAGGCGGGCCATGCTTTGGTCTCGCTCCACGTCGATGGCTGCGATCCCTTGCACAAGGTGACGATCATCCCGCGCGGCCGCGCTTTGGGCGTCACCTGGAACCTGCCCGAGCGCGACCGCTATTCGATGACGATGAAGCAGATGAAGGCGCGGCTCGCGCTCTGCTTCGGCGGGCGCATCGCCGAGCAGCTCATCTACGGCTCGGATTCGCTCAACACCGGCGCGTCGAACGACATCCAGCAGGCGACCGAGCTCGCCCGGGCGATGGTCATGGAATATGGCATGTCGGAGCGGCTCGGCTGGCTGCGCTATCGCGACAATCAGGAAGAGGTGTTCCTCGGCCACAGCGTGTCGCGCGCCCAGCATGTCTCGGAGGAGACTGCGCGGCTGATCGACCAGGAGATCCGCCGGCTGATCGAGGAGGCCGAAGGCGTCGCCCGCAAGGTGCTCACCGACAATCTCGACGAGCTCCACCGGCTCGCCAATTCGCTGCTCGAATATGAGACGCTGACCGGCGAGGAGGCCAAGAAGGCGATCAAGGGCGAGGATATCGGCCGCGAGAACCCCAATCTGAAGCCGTCGCTCATGCCCGCCACCGGCGCCTCGATCCCCTCGACGCGCAAGCCGCGCGGCGGCGGCATCGGCGGCCCGGCCCGGCAAGGGGCGTAAGATAGCGCACGCCCGCCAGGACCGGCGCGGCCGATGACCCGCATCGGCCTGCTCGGCGGCTCCTTCAACCCGGCCCATCAGGGGCACCGGCGGATCAGCCTAGCCGCCCTGGATGCGCTCGGGCTCGACGAGATCTGGTGGCTGGTCTCGCCCGGCAATCCGCTGAAGCCGGGCAAAACCATGGCGCCGCTGCCGGCCCGCTTCGCCTCGGCCCGCCGCGCCGCCCGCCGCGCCCGCATCCGCGTCACCGCCATCGAGCGCGAGCTGGGCAGCGTCTACACCGTCGACACGCTCACCGCCCTGGTCCGCCGCTTCCCGGAAAAAAGCTTCATCTGGCTGATGGGCGCCGACAATCTCGCCCAGCTTCACCTGTGGCGCGACTGGCGGAAAATCGCGCGCACCGTGCCGATTGCGGTAATCGGCCGTCCAGGCTATGATGGCCGCGCCCTAAAGGCACAGGCCTGGGGCTGGTTGCGGCGTTTCGTCCGGCCCGCAGCCATGGCGCAAGACTGGACCATGTGGAGACCGCCGGCGCTCGTGCTGTTGCAATTGCCGCCCGATCCGACATCCGCCACCGCCATCCGCGCCGCCAATCCCGATTGGCACGAAGGCGCAATGAAATCGTTTCAACACAGGGCCATCCGCGACGACGTGACGCGGCGCCCGATATCGTGAAGGAGGTCGTTTGCCCCAAATTGCATCCGCTCCGCCCGTAGACGGAGCCATCGAACGGGCCGAGGCATTGCATGATCTCGTGCTTCGTTCGCTCGACGACGACAAGGCGGTCGACGTCGTTTCCATTCCCCTCAGCGGGAAGTCCAACATCGCCGATTATATGGTGATCGCCTCGGGCCGCTCGACCCGCCAGGTCGCCGCCATGGCGGGCAAGCTCGCCGAACGGATCAAGCGCGACCTCGGCCGCTCGGTCCGGCTCGAGGGCTTGCCGGTCGCCGACTGGGTGCTGATCGATGCCGACGACGTCATCGTCCACCTGTTCCGGCCGGAGGTGCGCAGCTTCTACAATCTCGAGAGGATGTGGGCGTTCGAGGACAATGCGCCGGCCGCGACGGCCAGCCGCTAATTGCTCCTCCACATCATCGCCCCTTCCCGTCATCCCGGACTTGATCCGGGATCCATGAACGCTGCGCCGCGCGGATCGGCCATTTTCGTGTTCATGGGTCCTGACTTTCTTCGGGATGACGAATGCGGGAGCGGCTGACCCATGCTCCTCCACATCGTCGCGCGGGGGAAGATCGGGCGCGGCCCGGAGGCCGCGCTCGTCGAGCGCTATCTGAAGCGGATCGCCTGGCCGACCAGGGTCACCGAGCTGCCCGAGAGCGGCGGCAAGGCCCCGCCGCCGGCGGAGAATGGCGTCACCATCCTGCTCGACGAGAAAGGCGAGCAGCTGGGCTCCGTCGCCTTGGCGAAGAAGCTGGAGGCGTGGCGGGACGGCGGCAAGCGCGAGGCGCGCTTCCTGATCGGCGGCGCTGACGGGTTCGGCGATGCCGAGCGCGCCGAAGCGGACCTGCTGCTGGCATTCGGCCAGGCGACCTGGCCGCACCTTCTCGCCCGCTCCATGCTCGCCGAGCAATTGTTCCGCGCGACGAGCCTGCTTGCGAACCACCCCTATCATCGTGAAGGATAGGGAATGCGGTTGTTCGTCCTCGCTTCCCTGATCGCGATCGCCGGCGCCGGCGCCTTCGCCGCGGCGAGCGCGCAGGAGAGCGTCGCCGACGCGGCGGCGCTGGCCCAGGCGCGCGCCGAGGCCGCGCAGGCGACGCAGCGCTACCAGCAGCTCGACGAGCAGGCCCGCCGCGCCGTCAACGAGGCCGACCGCGCCCGCGCCGCCGCCGAGGCGCTCGCCGCCCGGATCGAGGCCGCCGAGGCCGATCTCACCGCCGCCGAGCGCCGCATCGCGCTGATCGCCGCGCTTCAGGCCGAGCAGCGCGCCCGCCTCGCCGAGCGGCAGGGCCCGGTGATCCGGCTCACCGCCGCCTTGCAGACGATGACGCGCCGCCCGGCGGCCTTGGCTCTGGTCCAGCCCGGCTCGGTGCGCGACGCCGTCCATGTCCGCTCCCTGCTCGCCGCGACCATGCCCGAAATCCGCCGCCGCACCGCGTCGCTCCGCGCCGAGGTTTCGCGCAGCGCCGAGCTTCGCCGCCAGTCCGAAGCCGCGCGCTCCGGCCTTCTCGCCAGCCGTGTCGCGCTCGGCGAGCGCCGCGCCGCTCTGTCGGCGTTCGAGACGGCGCAGCGCACCCGCTCGCAGGAGCTTGCCGGCCTGGCCCTGTCGCAGTCCGACCGCGCCTTGGTCTTCGGCGAGGAGGCGCGCGGCCTGGCCGGACGGATCGGGACGCGCCAGGCCGAGGCCGCGATCGCCGCCAGCCTGGCGCGGCTGCCCGGCCCGCTGCCGCGTCCTGAGGGCGCCGCCCCGGCCGCGGCCGCACCCGCCGACGCCATTCCCTATTCGCTTGCGGTGGAGGGGCGGCTCGTCGCCGGCGTCGGCGAGATTTCGGACGGTGGCGTCCATTCGCGCGGCCTCACCATCGAAACCGCGGCCGAGGCGCGGGTGATCGCTCCCGCCGCCGGGCAGGTCATCTACGCGGCGCCGTTCCGCGGCTACGGCTATGTCGTGATCATCGACCATGGCCGCGGCTGGACCAGCGTGATCACCGACATCGCCACGCTCGAGGTCGCGCAAGGCACGGTCGTCCGGCGCGGCGAGGGGATCGGACGCACCGGCGGGGGCAGCCCGCGAGTCACTCTCGAGCTGCGCCGCAACGGCCGCCCGGTCCCCTTCGCCCAGCTGATCGGTGGGTGAGTCTTTGTTGGGGGGCGGCACCGGCCCGCTCCCCCACCCAGCCTCCCATAGCATATCCTGTCGGGAGGCTGGGTGGGGGAGCGGGCCGGTGCCGCTTTGCCTAAATCCGGATGACGTTCATCGAACGTTGCTTTGCGCCGGCTAGAGAAGGCTGGTAGAAGCCCCGGCAAAAGCCACAGCAGGAATATCCATGGCCAAGAATTTGCTTCCCGCGCTCGGTCTCGTCGGCGCCATCGCTTTCATCCCCGCCGCCACCGCCAGCATGGCCCAGGTCGACGCCGGCTCGGTACGCGAGATCAGCCAGCTGATGACCGTGTTCGAGCGGGTGAAGGCCGAATATGTCGACCAAGTCACCGACGAGCAGCTGGTCCGCGGCGCCATCGACGGCATGCTCGCCAGCCTCGATCCGCACTCCTCCTATCTCGACGCGCGCGGCTTCCGCACCCTGATGACCGCGACCGACGGCAATTATGGCGGCCTCGGCCTCACCGTCACCATGGACGACAGCGCCGTCAAGGTGATCGCGGCGACCCGCGGCACACCAGCCGACCGCGCCGGCATCAAGCCGGGCGACTTCATCACCCATATCGACGGCCGGCTGTTCTACGGCGGCACGCTCGACGAGGCGGTCGACCGGATGCGCGGCAATCCCGGCACCAGCGTAAGGCTCACCATCGCGCGCCCGGGCCGCGACCGGCCGTTCGACGTCAGCATCACGCGCGCGATCATCGACATTCCGGCGGTCCGCTCAGAGGTCCGCGACGGCGTCGGCATCATCACCGTCACCACCTTCAGCCGGGTCACCACCGAATCGGCCGCCCGCGCAATGGCCGATATCGAGCGCCAGCTCGGCCATCCGCCGCTCGGCTACGTCCTCGATTTGCGCTCCAATCCGGGCGGGCTGCTCGATCAAGCGGTCGGCCTTTCCGACCTGTTCCTCGAGCGCGGCGAGATCGTCTCGCAGCGCGGCCGCCGCCGCACCGACATCGAGCGCTATTACGCCCGGCCCGGCGACGCCGCCCACGGCGTGCCGATCATCGTGCTGGTCGACGCCGGCACGGCTTCCGCGTCCGAGATCGTGGCGGCGGCGCTGCAGGACCATCGCCGCGCGGTCGTCATGGGCGAGCGCACCTTCGGCAAGGGCTCGGTCCAGACCCTGCTCCCGCTCGGCGATGGCAGCACCGCGCTGCGGCTCACCACGGCGCGCTATTACACGCCGTCGGGCCGCTCGGTTCAGGAGGGCGGGATCACGCCCGACGTGCTGGTGCCGCAGCTTTCCGACCCCGATTACCGGCTGCGCAACCGAGTCCGCGAATCGGATTTGAGGCGCCATCTCGTCAACGAGACCGGCGTCCGCGACGAGCTCATCCAGGACGACGGCCGGCCCGATCCGCGCTTCGCGGCGACCGCCGAGCAGCTGACCGCGCGCGGAGTCACCGATTATCAGCTCGATTACGCGATCCGGACGCTGGCCCGGCTCGGCGCCCCGCCGCGGGTCGCCGGCGCGCCGGCCCGGCCCCGCGCGCGCCGCTGACGCAATCCGCGGGGAAAACGCGATGACCGCGCTCGCCAAGGCCAAGGTGCTGGCCCTGCTGGTGCCGGCCGGGCTGCTGTTCGGTGCCTATGGCTTCCAATATCTGTGGGGCCATCTTTCGCCCTGCGAGATGTGCTGGTGGCAGCGTTACGCCCATTTCGCGGCCTTGCCCTTCGCCCTTGGCGCCCTGCTCGGCGGCCGCCTGCCCGACCGGGGCCGCTCCCTGGTCTGGCTCGCGGCGCTCGCCGTGTTCGTCAGCGGCGCGATCGGCTTCTACCATGCGGGCGTGGAGCTCGACATCTTCCAGGGCTTCACCCAGTGCAGCGCCGGCGGCCCCCGCTCGATCGAGGAGATGATGGCCGACCTCAATGTGGTGCCCTGCGACGTCGTGCAGTGGAAATGGCTGGGCATTTCCATGGCGGGCTGGAATGCGATCCTTTCGGTCCTCGGCGCGTTGATGATCCTATGGCTGAGCCTCAAACGACCGCGGAACCCCGCTTGAGTTGGCGCCCCGGCGATAGCGCGCCGGATTCGGCGGCGATGCTGCGCGTCGACCAAGCCGGCGAATATGGCGCGACCCGGATCTATGCCGGCCAGCTCGCAATGCTCGGCGGGCACCAGCCCACCGCCGGCCTCGTCGCCCGCATGGCCGCGCAGGAGAAAGAGCATCTCAGCCATTTCGACGCGATGCTGGCCGCGCGCGGCGTCCGGCCGACCTTGCTCCAGCCGATCTGGGCCGTCGCCGGCCATGCATTGGGCGCCGCCACCGCCCTGATCGGGCCCGAGGCCGCCATGGCCTGCACCGCGGCGATCGAGGACGAGATCGACGCCCATTATGCCGAGCAGCTCGAGGCGCTGGGCGACAGCGACCCCGAACTCTCCGCCAGCATCACCCGCTTCCAGGCCGACGAGCGCGAGCATCGCGACATCGCGCTTGGCGCCGGCGCCGAGCAAAGCCCGGCTTACCCCTTACTCTATTCCGCGATCCGGGCGGGCTGTCGTATCGCAATCGAGCTTTCGAAGAGGATCTGAGTCATGCGCATCGCCCTCATTTTCGTCGCCGCCGCCGGCCTCGCCGCGCCCGCTCTCGCCCAGCAGCCCGGCGTCGCCGTCCCCGGAGCGGCGGAGGCGCAAAGCGCGGCCAGCCCCGACGACGTCCGCGTCAACCAGCTGATCGTCTACGGCGACGATCCCTGTCCGCAAAGCCAGGACCCCAATGAAGTGACGGTCTGCGCGCGCCTGCCGGACAATGACCGCTACCGGGTGCCGCCGAACCTGCGCAACAATCCCAACGATCCGGCCAGCCAGGCCTGGGCCGGCCGCGCGACCGAGCTTTCCTATGTCGGCCGCACCGGCACCGACAGCTGCTCGACGGTCGGCGGCGGCGGCTTCACCGGCTGCTTCAACCAGCTCGTCAGCCAGGCCCGCGCCGAGCGCCGCGCCGCCGGCATCGGCGACGTCAACTGGTCGCGCATGGCGGAGGAAGCGCGGGCGGCCCGCGCCGCGCGGATCAACGCCGAAGCGCAGGCCGCCGAGGAAGACGCCCAGCGCGAAGAGGCCGCGCGGCCCCCGCAATGAGCCGCGCCGGCTCGTGAGCACCGAGGGGGGGAATTCCGAGCGCGGCCTCAGGCGCGACATCGGGCTGACCGGCTCGGCCTTCCTGTCGTTCAACGGCATAATCGGCGCCAGCATCTTCATCACGCCGGGGATCCTCCACCGGGATTTCGGCGCCTTCGCGCCCTGGCTGTTCCCGCTCTTCGGCCTGCTCGTGCTGCTGATCGCACTGCCCTTCGCCAGGCTGGCGGCCTTGTTCCCGAATTCCGGCGGGCCGGTCGCCTACACCGCTGCTTTCGGGCCGATGGCGGCCTTCCAGGTCGGCTGGCTCTATTATCTCGCCCGGATCGCCGCGCTCGCGGCCAACGCCAACGTCTTTGCCGACTATGCGGGCGCTTCCTGGGCGCCGCTCGGCACCATGGCCGGGCGCATGGCGGTGATCGCCGCTCTCGTCGGCGCGCTGACCTTCGTCAATATCGTCGGCGTGAAGCGCGCGATCCGGGCGCTCGACGCGCTGACCCTTCTCAAGGCGCTGCCGCTGGTCGGTCTCGCCATCTGGGGGCTGAGTTACGCTGCCGAGGGCATCCCGCCGCCGGGCCCGCCACCGCCCTTGTCGGCGTTGGAGGCGTCGGCGCTCGTCATCCTCTACGCTTTCGTCGGTTTCGAGAATTCGGTGGTCCCGGCCGGCGAAACGCGGGATCCGGGCCGGACCGTCCCGCGCGCGCTTATCGCCACCATCATTGCCACCGCGGCGCTCTATTTCCTGGTCCAGCTCGCTTATGCCGCCACCATGCCGGCCGGGCCCGCGCCCAAGGCGGCGCTCGCCGCCTTCGCCCAGACCCTGATCGGCCCGACCGGCGCGCTCATCCTCGGCATCACCGCCCTGGCCTCGGTCGCCGGCAATGTCAGCGGCTCGATGACATCGACGCCGCGAGTCACCTACGCGCTCGCCGCCCAGGGCTCGCTGCCGCGCTGGTTCGGCGCGGTCAGCGCCCGCTTCGCCACACCGGCCAATTCGATCCTGTTCATGGGGCTTGCCGGCACCGTGCTGGCGATCAGCGGCAGCTTCCTGTGGCTCGCCATCGTCAGCACGCTCGCGCGGCTCGTCGTCTACGCCGCCTGCATCGTCGCTCTGCCCAAGGCGCGGCCGGGCGCGGCCTCGTTGCTGCTCGCCGCCGCCGGCCTCGCAATTTGCGCTTATGCGGCGGCCCAGTCGAAATGGGAAAGCTGGGCGATGCTTGGCGGCGCGCTCGTTGTGGGCGTCCTGCTCTACGCGCTGGCCCGCCGTCAGGCAGGCTCGAGCTCGGCCGCCACCGTCTCCTCGATCCAGCCGCCGCCGAGCACCCGCTCGCCCTCGTAGAGCACCGCCGCCTGACCCGGCGAGACGCCATATTCGGGCCGGTCGAAGCGGACTGAGGCACCATCGAACAGCACCGGCGCCGGCCTGGCCAATGAGCGCACCTTGACGGTCAGGCCGTCGCGCTGGTCCTCGCCGAGCCAGTTGAGGCCGCTCAGCCGCGCCTCGCGGACCGCCAAAGCGCTTTTCGGGCCGACCACGACCCGCGCGAAATCCGGCTCCAGCCTGAGCACGTAGAGCGGCTCGCTCTGGCCGCCAATCTCCAGCCCGCGGCGCTGGCCGACGGTGAAATGGATCAGGCCCGGATGGCGGCCGAGCACGCGCCCGTCCCGGTCGACGATCTCGCCTTCGACCGCCGCCTCGGGCCGGACCTTCTTCACCACCCTGGCGTAATCGCCGTCGGGGACGAAGCAGATGTCCTGGCTGTCGGGCTTGTCCGCCACCAGCAGCGCCAGCTCGCGCGCGATCTCGCGCACCGCGGGCTTGGGCATGTCGCCCAAGGGGAAGCGCAGGAAATCGAGCTGGTCGCGGGTGGTCGCGAACAGGAAATAGCTCTGGTCGCGCGCCGGATCGGCGGCGCGGTGCAGCTCCGCGCCTCCTGCGCCCATGACGCGGCGCACATAATGGCCGGTCGCCAGGCAATCGGCGCCGAGATCGCGCGCGAGGGCGAGCAGATCGGTGAACTTCACCCCCTGGTTGCAGGCGATGCAGGGGATCGGCGTGCGCCCGCGCGCATATTCGTCGGCGAAGCGCTCGATCACGCTCTCGCGGAACCGGCTCTCATAATCGAAGACGTAATGGGCGATGCCGAGCCGCTCGGCGACCGCCTTGGCGTCGTATATGTCCTGGCCGGCGCAGCAGGTCCGGGTCCTGCCCAGCGCCTCGCCATGATCGTAGAGCTGAAGCGTCACCCCGATCGTCTCGGCGCCGGTCCGCGCGGCCAGAGCCGCCACGACCGAGGAATCGACGCCGCCCGACATGGCGACGACGATCCGCGCGCGATGGGCCGGCCGGCCGAGCTGGAAATCCGCATCCATAAGCGCGCTAGATAGGCGCTGGAGCGCGCCGCGCCCACCCCCCGGACTCCCGAAGGCCAGGCTTTACCGGCTCTTCACCCTATTCCTCTAGAGACTCGGCCTCCATGGACGAGACCTTCCAGCACCGCGCCAAGCGTCTATCCGGGCCGCCCCAGCCGGCGGCGCTCGACTTCCAGCTGCTGTGCGCGGGCCTGATCGCGCAGCAGGCGGCGAGCCCGGCGGCGCGCGCCCAGGCCGCGTTCGACCGCAATATTGCGCCGCCGCCCGAGGCCGAGCCTTTGGTCGAGACATTGCTCGCCGGCCCGCAATGGCGGCAGGCCGCGTCGGCCCAGCGTTTCTGTTTCAACCGTGCCGAAGTGAAACGGCGTCACAATGTACCGTAAACCATGATCACCACGATATTTACCTTGGCGTTTCAATCTTCCTTCAACGGTCTCCCGCTAAAGCAAGGGACGCAGACGGCGCTAGGGAGCCGAAAGCGCGTGAAGTTTTGAGGTACGAATGATCGAGAATCAGAAAATACGTCCCGCTCAGGTCATCGGTCCGCTCGGCGAGCCGCTCACCATCGACTCGCTGCCGCATCCAACGACCACCCGCTGGGTGGTCCGCCGGAAGGCCGAGGTCGTGTCCGCCGTCAACGGCGGCCTCTTGAGCGTCGACGAGGCGTGCGAGCGCTACGGCCTCAGCCTCGAGGAATTCGCCGGCTGGCAGCGCGCGGTCGACCGCTCGGGCATGCCCGGGCTCAGGGTCACCCGGATCCAGCATTACAAGACGCTCTACGAGCGCCAGCAGAATTATTGAGCCGAAGGCAGCGCCGTGCCGCTCCCGACTCGGACCGAAAGGGGCCGCTCCCGAAAAGGGGCGGCCCCTTTTGCTATTCGAGCTCGAACACCACCGAGACGGTCGCGGAGATGACTCGTCCGCCCGTGTCGATCGTGCTCCCGACGACCATATTGGTGTTGAGATTGGCGACATTGTTCGAACTGGAATAGCCGCCGCCCTCGTCGATCAGCACGGCCCGCTTCACCCGCATGCCGAGCCCGCGCGCATAGAGCTCGGCCCGCGCCCGCGCCGCCGCGATCGCCAGCGTCCGCGCCTCGTCCATCAACACGTCCCGATTCTCGAAGTCGAGGCTTGGCCCGTCTATGTCGTTGACGCCTTCATTGACCAGAGCGTCGAGCACCTGGCCGGAGCGGGAGACGTCCCGCAGCCGGATGATGAGCCGGTTGCTGGTCCGATAGCCGGCGAAGATCTGCTCGCGGGCCGGGGCCGGGCCGGTGATATAATAAGCGCCGAGGTTGAAGCTCGTGGTCTGGACGTCGCGGTCGGCGACGCCGGCCCGGACGAGAGCGGCGCGCACCCGCGCCATCAGCGCGCTATTCTGCCGCATCGCCTCCGCGGCCGTGCGCGCCTGCGTGACCACCCCCGCCTCGACCCGGGCCACGTCCGGGATCCGGGCGAGCTGGCCGGTCGCGGTTACGTCGAGCCGGGTCCCGGCCAAGGCCGGGATCGGCGCGATCTGGGCGTCGGGCAGCTGCGCCGCCGCCGGTGTCGCCATCGCCAGAGCGAGCGCCAGCAGCGCCGCTCTTCCTGTCTTGCGGATCATCTCAGTCCCTCCCCACCTCTTTCGATTCTGGTGGGGAGAGAATGAGCCCTGGCCGGATCGGCGGCAAGCCGCCGCGTCCGGTCAGCGCCGGTTCGACATGCCGGCGATCAGCCGGTAGACGAAGAGGATCAGCACCGCGCCGACGATGGCGGCCAGGAAGCCGGCGCCTTCGCCCGGGCGATACCAGCCGAGCTGCTGCCCCAGGAAACCGGCCACAACCGCGCCGCCTATGCCCAGGATGACGGTCATCAGGCAGCCGCCGGGATCGCGCCCGGGCACGAGCATTTTGGCGATTGCGCCGGCGACGAGACCGATGACGATCCACCAGATCCATCCATGTTCGGCGAGAAACTGACCCATATACTTTTCCTCCTCCAGCGCCGGACGGCGCGGACGGCCGTCATTCAACATTGGTAATGGCCTAACTAAGGTTGTAAAGGCGCGGTTCCGCGAAGAGGGGGAGCGGTGGACGGGCCATGGCTGATTATGGCTTGTTCCAGGTGATGTATTCGGCTAACACAGCGCGGCGCACGCGGCTGTCGGCCGAGCTGTACGAGTGGGGACGATGAAGACGATGAACTACGAGGCCAGCAAGTGGAGTCGCGACGCGATCGACGACGTGGTCGTCGACGAGGAGGCTCTGGCGCGGCGACGCAAGAAGCGGCGGATCATTCTCATCGTCGTCCTGCTGCTGGTGGTCGCCGTCGGCGCCTATATGACGATGGGCCGCGGCGGCACCCCCGCGCCCAAGGCCGCCGGCAAGAGCGCCGAGGGCCAGCAATTGCCGACCGTGACGGTCGTCGTCCCCGGCCGCACCGAAGTCGAATCGGTGATTTCCGCGACCGGATCGCTCGCCGCCCGGCGCGACATGCCGGTCGGCGTCGCCGGCGAGGGCGGCCAGATCGAGCGCGTGCTGGTCGAACCCGGCGACTATGTCCAGGCCGGCCAGGCCCTGGCCGTGATCAACCGCGCGGTGCAGACCCAGGAAGCGGCCCAGCTCGCCGCCCAGATCGAGGTGAACCGCGCCGACCTTCGCCTCGCCCAGAGCGAGCTCGACCGCGCCCAGGCGCTGGTCAGCCGCGGCTTCATCAGCCAGGCCGACATGGACCGCAAGCGCGCCACCCGCGACGCCGCCGCCGCCCGGGTCCGAGTCGCCCAGGCGAACTTTGGCGCCAGCCGCGCCCGCATCGGCCGGCTCGACATCCGGGCGCCGACGGCGGGCCTCGTGCTCTCGCGCAACGTCGAGGCCGGCCAAGTGGTCGGCGCCGGCTCGCCTCCTTTGTTCCGAATCGCCGAGCGCGGCGAGATGGAGCTGCTCGCCCGCCTGGCCCAGCCCGATCTCGCGCAGCTGCGGGTCGGCGGCATGGTCACGGTGACGCCGGTCGGCTCGAACCGCCCCTATCGCGGAACCATAAGGCTGATCTCGCCGATCATCGATCCGCAGACTCGCCAGGGCATCGTTTACGTGCTGGTTCCCTATGAGACGAATTTGCGGCCGGGCGGCTTCGCCTCGGCGCAGCTGCGCTCGGGCCTGATGCGCGTGCCGCTGCTGCCCGAATCGGCGGTGCTCACCGACGACCAGGGCAATTTCGTCTTCGTGATCGGGCCGAACAACACCGTCGCCCGGCGCGGCGTGCAGACCGGCACGGTCACCGATCGCGGCGTTCCGATCGTCTCGGGCCTCAACGGCAACGAGCAGGTCATCGAATCCGCCGGCGCCTTCCTCAATGCGGGCGAGCGCGTGCGGCCGGAGCGGGCGCGGCGCAGGAACTAATCTTCCGGCCGGCGCGCCGCGGCGCGCCGGCGGCGTAGTGAACGGGACGATGTTATGGGCCTGAGAAACATTTCGAGCTGGGCGATCCGCAATCCGGTCATTCCGCTCGTCCTCTTCTTCATGCTGACCCTGGTCGGGTTGATCTCGTTCAACCGGATGAGCGTCAACAACATGCCCGACATCAGCTTCCCGGGCGCGATGGTCGTGATCAGCCAGCCCGGCGCGGCCCCGCAGGAGCTGGAGACGCAGGTGACCCGCCGGGTCGAATCGGCGATCCGAAGCATCGCCGGAGTCGACGAAGTCTCCTCGACCGTGCGCGAAGGCGCCAGCGAGACCATGGTCCAGTTCAACATCGGCACCCCGATCGACCGCGCGGTCAGCGACCTGCGCGACGCCATGGCGCGCATCCGCGGCGACCTTCCCGAGGGCATCCTCGAGCCGTTCATCCAGCGCATCGAGGTCGAAGGCGGCCCGATCGTCACCATGTCGGCGACCAGCACGGCGATGACGGTCGAGCAATTGAGCTGGTATATCGACGACGTCATCGCGCGCCGCCTGCTCGCCGTCCCCGGAGTCTCCACGGTGAGCCGGCTGGGCGGCGTCGACCGCGAGATCCGGGTCGACCTCGATCCGGCGCGGATGCAATCCCAGAACGTCACCGCGAGCCAGGTCAACCAGGCGCTTCGCGCGCTGAACCAGAACGCCGCCGGCGGCCGCGCCGAGATCGCCGGCTCCGAGCAGAGCGTTCGCGTGGTCGGCAATTCGGTGAGCGCGGCGCAGCTCGCCGAGCGCCAGATCCCGGTGGGCAACGGCCGCACCGTCAGGCTGAGCTCGATCGCCAACGTGCGCGACCAATATGGCGAGCAGCGCTCCTACGGCATCGCCAACGGCCGCCAGGTGGTCAGCTTCCAGATCCAGAAGGCCAAGGGCTATTCCGACGTCACCGTCTATCAGGCGGTGAAGGCGGAGCTCGACCAGATGGCGCGCGACAATACACGCGTCACCTTCAGCGAACGGTTCAACTCCGTCGACGAGACCCGCAACAGCTACAAGGCGGCGATGCGCGCCTTGCTCGAAGGCGCGCTGCTGGCCGTCCTGTGCGTCTTCATCTTCCTTCGCGACTGGCGGGCGACCTTGATCTCGGCGATCGCCATCCCGCTCTCCGCGATCCCGGCTTTCTGGTTCATGGAGATGATGGGCTTCTCGCTCAACGGGGTCACCCTGCTCGCCTTGAGCCTGGTGGCCGGCGTGCTGGTCGACGACGCGATCGTCGAGATCGAGAATATCGTCCGGCACATGCGCATGGGCAAGAGCGCCTATCAGGCGGCGATCGACGCCGCCGACGAGATCGGCCTGCCGGTGGTCGCGACCACCTTCTCGATCGTCGCGGTGTTCCTGCCCGTCGGCATGATGAGCGGCCTGATCGGGCAATATTTCAAGAGCTTCGGCTTCACCATCGTGGTCACCGTTTTGATCAGCCTCGCGGTCGCGCGCCTGATCACGCCGATGCTCGCGGCCTATTTCCTCAAGGCCAAGGGCCAGGCCAAACATGGCGAAGGCTGGATCATGGACCGCTATATGGGCGTGCTCCACTGGTCGCTGAGGAACCGCTGGAAGACGGTCGGGATCGGCGCCCTCGCCTTCGTCGCGACGATCTTCGCCTTCAGTCAGCTGCGCTTCACCACCAATCCGCAGGTCGATTCGGACACGGTCAGCGTCTCGGTCACGCTCGCGCCGGGCGCGACGCTCGACCAGACCCGCCTGGTCGCCGACCGGGCGGCGGCGATGCTGGGGCGCGAGGCCAATGTCGAGCAGGTGTTCGAGGCGGTGCGGGTCGGCAATGCGACGATCTGGGCGACGCTGAAGCCCGACCGGACGATGGCAAGCTACGAATTCGAGCGCTACATGACTCCCAAGCTCACCACCATTCCCGACGCGCGCGTTTTCTTCCGCGGCCAGGGATTTACGGGCGGACGGGCGGTCTCGGTGATGCTCGCCGGCTCGAACCCGGACGTATTGCACCGCGCCGCCTCGGCGGTGGTCGCGGACATGGCGAAACGGTCCGAGTTCCGCGCGCCGCGGATCGAGGGCGATTTGCGCCGGCCCGAGATCACGATCACGCCGCTGCCGCTCGCGGCCGAGCTTGGCGTCAGCACCCAGGCGCTGAGCCAGGCGGTGCGGGTCGCGACCCAGGGCGAGATCGACCAGGTCAGCGCGCGTTTCTCCCTGTCCGATCGCCAGATTCCCATACGCGTGCGCGTCGATGAAGCCGCCCGCCGCAACATCGCGACCATCGAGAACATGCCGGTGCAGACCAGCAACGGCACGACCGTGCCGCTCAACAGCGTCGCCCGGCTCACCTTCGGCGCCGGCCCCTCCATCATCCAGCGCTTCAACCAAGAGCGGCGGATCATGATCAGCGCGGATCTCGCGCCGGGCGTGATCGAGTGGCTGCCGGTGCTCAACCAGCTGGAGAGCATGCAGAATCTGCCGCAGGGCGTGCATCGCGCGCGGTTCGGCGACGCCAAGTTCCAGGCGGAGCTGGTCACCAATTTCGGCCTGGCCGTGCTCGCCGGCATCGTCCTGGTCTTCGCGGTGCTGGTGCTGCTCTACAAAAGGCTGATGGCGCCGTTCGTGAACATGGGCTCGCTGTTGCTGGCGCCGCTGGGCGGGGCGATCGCGCTCCTCATCACCGGCAATCCGCTCTCGATGCCGGTGCTGATCGGCATATTGATGCTGCTCGGCATCGTCGCCAAGAATTCGATCCTGCTGCTCGATTTCGCGATCGAGGAGATGGCCAAGGGCGTGCCGAGGGACGAGGCGATCGCCGATTCCGGCCACAAGCGCGCCCAGCCGATCGTGATGACCACGATGGCGATGGTCGGCGGCATGTTCCCGACCGCGCTCGCGCTCGAGGGCGATGCCAGCTGGCGCGCGCCGATGGGCATCGTCGTGATCGGCGGCCTGCTGCTCTCGACCGTCCTCACTTTGGTGATCGTGCCGGCTTCGTTCAGCCTCGCCGACAGCTTCGAGAAGTGGCTCGCGCCAAAGTTCCGGCGGCTCATCACCTATCGGGGCAAGCAGGATCACGGCCTCCAGCCGGCCCCCGAGCCGGCGGAATAATCGTCGGCCGGTTTGAACCAGTCCGGCCGCCGGTTATTCATCCGGCATGACCCGGCCTGATCCGACGCGCCTCGGCCGCCCGCTTTCCGCCCGCAACGGCGCGCGCGGCATGCGGGCGCTGGCGACGGCGATGCTCGCCTTCATGGCCGCGATCTTTGTCGCCGCCGCCGGGCTCGAAGCCACGCATCCCGCCTGGGGCTTCGTGCGCGCCTTCGCCGAGGCCGGAGTCGTCGGCGGGGTCGCGGACTGGTTCGCGGTCACCGCTCTGTTCCGCCACCCGCTCGGCCTGCCCATCCCGCACACCGCGATCGTGCCCCGGAACAAGGACCGGATCGGCGAGGCGCTCGCCTCCTTCCTCAAAGATAATTTTCTCACACCGTCGGTCGTCGCGCGTAGGATGCGCAAGTTCGACGTCGCCGGCGCGGTCGGCCGCTTCCTCGCGCAGCCGCCCGGCGAGGGCCGGCTGCGCGCGGGCGGCTCGCGCCTGCTCGCCGACATCCTGGAATCGCTCGATCAGGAAAAACTGGGCGGCATGGTCAAGACCGCGATCGCCCAGCGCATCCATTCGGTCGAGATCGCGCCTCTGCTCGGCCAGACGCTGGAGGCCGCGATCACCTCCGAGCGGCACGTGCCGATGGTCGATGGACTCGTCAGCTGGGCCGGCCGCACGCTCGACGCCAATGAGGATCTGATCCGCGCGATGGTCCACAAGAGGGCGGGCTGGATCCTGCGCATGGCCGGGCTCGACGAGAAGCTCGCCGACGCCATCGTCGACGGCCTCCGCAAGCTCAGCATCGACATGGCGGTCGATCCCGACCATCCGGTGCGCGCCAAGGCCGAGGAGGGCCTCGCCTCGCTCGCTTCCCGACTCCAGAACGATCCCGAGACCAAGGCCAAGGTCGAGGCGTGGAAGAGCGAGATGATCGAGAATGAGGCGGTCTCCGCCTGGCTCGGCGGCATCTGGGAGAAAGGCCGCGCCGGGCTGCTCAAGGGCGCGCGCGATCCCGACGCGGCGCTCGCCGGCAAGTTCGGCGAGGCGCTGCGCCAGCTCGGCGAGACGCTGCAGGCCGAGCCCCGCCTGAAGGCGGCGATCAACCAATTCGCCCGCCGCGCCACGGTCGGCCTGGTCGCCTCTTACGGCGATTCCATCGTCAAGCTGGTCTCCGAGACGGTACGCGGCTGGGACGCCGGCACCGTCTCGGACCGGCTCGAAGGCGCGGTCGGCCGCGACCTCCAATATATCCGGATCAACGGCACATTGGTCGGCGGCCTGGTCGGCCTGCTCATCCATACGGTCGAGGTGCTGACATGAGCGCGCAACCGGACGGCTTGCGCGAGCTGGCCGAAAATCGCGGCTGCAAGCTGGTCGCCTCGCGCGTCCGCACCCCCGGCAAAGGCGACCATGGCAAGTTCGGCCTGAAGGATGCGAAAACCGGGCGCGAGATTTTCGGCTTCGGCAAGGCGGGCCTCACCGCGGCGCCGGAGGAGATCGAGCGGTTTCTGCGCGGCGACGGCGCCTCGGCCTGGAAGACGTCGGTCGGCAAGACGAAGGCCGGGCCGCGCCCGAAGTCCGCGCCGGCGCCAGCGCCGAAGCCCGCGCCGAAGCTTTCGGTCCGCGAGGCGCGGCCGAAGGATGCCGAGGCGATCGCGCCGCTCATCGTCGCGCTCGGCTACGAGGTCACCGCGGCCGAGGTGAAGCGGCGTCTCGCGGCGCTGAAGAAGGCTGGCATGCCCGCTCTGGTGGCGGAGCGGGGCGAGATAGCGGGGGTCCTGACCATCTATCTGACGCAGGTCCTGCATCGCCCCCGCCCCGTCGGCCGGATCACGATGATGGTGGTCGCGCAAGACCTGCGCGGCCAGGGCATCGGCACCGCGCTCGTCGCCGAGGCGGAGCAGCGGCTCGCGGCGAAGGGCTGCGGGCTCATCGAAGTCACCAGCAACGCCAAACGCCTGCGCGCCCACGCTTTCTACCAGCGGCTGGGCTACCAACGCACGTCATACCGTTTCGCCAAGACGCTTCAGGACTGAGTCCCGTCATTCCGGCTTTCGCTGGAATGACGGGGTGGGGCGGACGTGCTAGGCTGCCCCGGACGGCTGAAACGCGGCGAGGCACTATGGCATCCTCGATGATGGGCGCGATTCTCACCCATCTCGCGGTAGCGGGCGTCCTCATCCTGGCCGTCGCTCTGGTGCTGATCCGGGTGATGCGCGCCGGCGGCAATGCCGCAACCGCCGTCAAGTCGATGGCCGATCCCGTGCCCGGCACCCTGCTCGTCACCGCCGCCGCCATGCCCGACCGCGGCTCGGCCTATCATATGACCCGGATCACCGGCATCCTCTCGGCCGACGGGGTCGAGCCCAGGGCGGTCCAGTTCGGCGGCCTGGTCAAGACCTCCTTGTGGCCGAGCCCGGGCCAGCAGCTCCCGGTTGTCGTCGACCGCGCCGACCCGAGCAAATTCGCGATCCTGTGGGACGAGGTCCGCGGCGGCGGCGATGCCGCGCTCGACCAGGCCGAAGCTTTGGCGGCGGCGATGCGGGCGAGGCAGGAAGGAGACCGAAGCGGCTAGAGCCAATCGCAATTGCATCACGCGCATTCGTCATGCCGGACCTGATCCGGCATCCACCTTCTTTCCGTACCTGCCAAAAGAAGGTGGACCCCGGGGCGAGCCCGGGGCGACGATCCGCCTCAAGCCTAGCCGTCGCTCGCCCGCTCGATATCCGCGCCGACCGCCTGCAATTTCTCCTCGAGCCGCTCATAGCCGCGGTCGAGATGGTAGACTCGGTTGACCTGGGTCTCGCCCTTGGCGGCGAGCCCGGCCAGGACCAGGCTCATCGAGGCCCGCAAATCGGTCGCCATGACCGGCGCGCCGATCAAGCCGCCGACGCCGCGGACCACGGCCGAGCGCCCCCGGACCTCGATGTCCGCGCCCATGCGGCTGAGCTCGGGCACGTGCATGTAGCGATTCTCGAAGATCGTCTCGGTCAAGAGGCTGGTGCCGCCGGCCAGCGCCAGCATCGCCATGAACTGCGCCTGCATGTCGGTCGGGAAAGCGGGATAAGGCGCGGTCGAGAGCGACAGCGGCCTGATCCCGCCATTGGCGCTGACCTTGATCGAGCCCTTGCCGAGCTCGATCTGAGCGCCGGCGTCGGCGAGCCCGGAGAGGATGGCGTGCATCTGGTCCTCGCGCGCGCCGGCCAGCTCGACCGAGCCGCCGGTGATCATCGCCGCGCAGGCATAGGAGCCGGCCTCGATCCGGTCGGGCATCACCGCATGGGTGGCGCCGTGCAGCCGGTCCCTGCCGTGGATGGTGAGCGTGTCGCTCTTCAGCCCCTCGATCTCGGCGCCCATCGCGATCAGGCACAAAGCAAGGTCGGTGATTTCGGGCTCGCGCGCCGCATTTTCGATCACCGTCGTGCCTTTGGCGAGGACGGCGGCCATCAGCGCATTTTCGGTGGCGCCGACCGAGACGGTCGGGAAGCTGATCTTGCCGCCGACGAGGCCGCCTTTGGGGGCCACGGCCTTCACATAGCCGGCGGCGATCTCGATCTCGGCGCCGAGCGCCTGCAGCGCCTTCAAATGCAGGTCGATCGGCCTGTTGCCGATCGCACAGCCGCCGGGCAGCGACACCGTCGCCTCGCCGGCGCGGGCGAGCAGCGGCCCGAGCACCAGGATCGAGGCGCGCATCTTGCGGACGATGTCGTAGGGCGCGACCGTCGAGGCGATATTGGCGGCGCGGAAGGTCATCACCCGGCCGAACTCGCCCTTGCGCGAGCCCTCGATCGCGGTCGAGACGCCGAGCTCGTTGAGCAGATGGCCGAAGCTGTCGACGTCGGCGAGCCGCGGTAGGTTCCTCAGCGTCAGCGGCTCGTCGGTCAGGAGCGCGCAGGGCATCAGCGTGAGCGCGGCGTTCTTGGCGCCGGAAACCGGGATTCTGCCGTTGAGCGCCTTGCCGCCGCGGATGATGATCCTGTCCATGGGGCGCCGTCTTACGCCTTCTCCGCCGCCAGGCAAGCGGCCCGCCGCCCCTGCGGAAAAACGCCGCCGAATGAACGGCTTCTTGATTTCGATCAGCGCATGGCGGCACATTCGCACCTAATGTTCCGGCGCGCACCGGATCGATCAGCCGCGGGGAAGAGGACAGGTTTGGGGGGAAGTTGTCTAGCCGAGCGGCTCAGCCATTATGTGCGGCTGTCCGACACCGAGCGTCATTCGCTGGCCAAGCTCGAGGATGAGGACCGCGCCTGCCGGCGCGGCGGCGTCGTGATCCGCGAGAACGAAGCGTCGCGCGAGCTCTATATCGTCCGTTCGGGCTGGCTCCATTCCAGCGTCGTGCTCGGCAATGGCAGCCGCCAGATCATGCGCTTCCATTTCCAGGGCGACATATTGGGCCTGCCTTTGCTCGCCTTCGCCGATTCGCCGGAGACGGTGACGGCGGTCTCGGATGCAGTGCTGTGCCCGTTCAGCCGGGAGCGGCTCGCCGCCCTGATCGGCGATCATCCGCGGCTGGGCGCCCTGATGCTGGGCCTGTCGGTGGCCGAGCGGGTGGCGCTCGCCGACCGTCTGGCCTCGATCGGCCGGACATCGGCGCGGGCGCGGGTCGGCTCGCTGATCTGCGAGATCTTCGCGCGCCGGCGGCGGCTCGGCCTGGCCGATGGCAACGGCGGCGCCATCCAGCTGCCGCTGACCCAGGAGGATATCGGCGACGCCACCGGGCTCACCGCGGTCCACGTCAACCGGATGATGCGCGCTCTGGTCGAGGACCGGATCATCGAGCGCGAGGGCGTCAGCCAGATCCGCCTGCTCGACGAGGCGCGGCTGGTCGGCGAATCCAACTTCGCCGACCGCTCCAGCCTCGAAACCGGCTGGCTGCCTCCCGCGAAATAGGCTCGAATGCCGTCATCCCGGCGAAGGCCGGGATCTCGGGTCGGAAAGCCTCAGCGGGTCTCCACCAGACCCCGGCCGTCGCCGCGGTGACGAGAGCGGCTCAGGCCTTCTCCAGCGTGCACTGCAGCGGATGCTCGTTCGCCCGCGCGAAATCCATCACCTGGGCGACCTTGGTTTCGGCCACCTCATAAGGGAAGATGCCGCACACGCCGACGCCGCGCTGGTGGACGTGGAGCATCACCCGGGTCGCGTCCTCGATGCTCATCTTGAAGAAGCTCTGGAGGACGTGGACGACGAATTCCATCGGCGTGTAATCGTCGTTGAGCATCAGCACCTTGTAGGGCGAGGGCGATTTGGTGCGGGTACGCGTGCGCGTGGCGACGCCGAGGCCCGTGCCTTCATCGTCGCCCGGCGGCCGGTCGTCATTATTCGCTCTGATCACTGACTCGCTCATGAAGGTCTCAACGCCATAAATATGGCATGGTGCCCCGGGCGGGCAAGGGGTGAGCTGTCCCATCCGCACGCAAAAAGGGCGGCCGCTCCAACTGGGAGCGGCCGCCCTCTCTACTGGTTAGGACCCTGCGGTTACGCTGCGAGGGTCTTCACACGCTCGGCCGCCACGGTGTAGCGGCTGGTCAGCGGCTCGGCGACGTCGCCGGCCAGCTTCAGCATGTTCTCCGACACGCGGGCGCTCTGGGCGACGGCGGCATCGAACGCGCTGCGGGCGAAATCGCCCTGGAGCTTGAAGAGGTCGGTCGCCGACTTGACGTCCGCGAAGCTCTTGAAGGCCGCCGAGGCGTCCTCGAAGCTCTTGCGGCTGAAGTTGGCGGCGTCCTGGCTGAAGCCCTCGACGCCCTTGGCGGCGACCTTCGAGGAGGCGACGATCGCCTCGACGTTGCCGCGGCCGAGCTCGGCGAGCTCCTCGATGACCTTGGCGCTCTTCTCCATCGCGGTCTTGGCACGGTCATTGGCCTGGCTCACGACGGTCTTGATCTGCTCGGCGGCGGCGAAGCCGGCGTCGGCGGCCTTCTGGGTCTGCTTGTTCATGGTCTTCACTCCTGTCTTGATGGCACTGGCGCCGGCGCGGGCCGGCTTCTTGACGATCTTGGCGGCGACGATCGCCGGCCTGGCGATCCGGGCGGCCTTGGCGGCCGAACGGGCCGGCTTCGCCTTCGCCCTGGCTTTGCGCGCCGTGGCCGGCTTGCGGGCCGGCTTGGCGCGCGCGGGCTTGGCGGCGGCCTTGACGGGCGCCTCCGGCTTGGGCTCGACGGCCTTTACCGGCTCGGCCTTCGGGGCCTCGGCGAGGGGCGCCTTGATGGCGTCCGCGATGCGCGGCGTGTCCGCCCTGGTTTCGTTCACTTTGGTCTCGACGGCCTGATCAGCCATGTTCACGCTCCTATGCTGCGATGCAACAAATAGGAGCGCGGAATCGGGATTTCAAGCACTTTTTTGTGCGCTGCAACATAATTGCAATGTTGGAGCGATTACAAAGGGATGGTCGGCTAACGCGCCTTCACATAGCTCCCCGGCGCGTCCTCGATCGCCTTCAGCCGCCCCTTGCCGGGGACCCGCGCGCGCGTGGCGGGCACCTCTTCCGACGAGATGCCGCGGATCCACGCCATCCAGTCGGGCCACCAGCTGCCCCTGGTCTCGGTCGCGCCGGCGATGAACTGCTCGAGCGTGTCGGCCTTGGCCTCGTTGGTCCAATATTGGTATTTCTGCGCCGCCGGCGGGTTGACCACCCCGGCGATATGGCCCGAGCCCGCCAGCACGAAGCGCATCGGCCCGGTGAAGTGGTGGGTGATCTTCCATACGCTCTGCGGCGGCGCGATATGGTCCTCCCGCCCGGCCTGAACGTAGGTCGGCGTCTTCACCGTTCTGAGGTCGATCGGCACGCCGTCGACCTTGATCCGGCCCGGCTGGACCAGTTTGTTCTCGCGGTAGAGCTGCTGGAGATAGGCGCGGTGCCAGTCCGCCGGCAAATTGGTCGTGTCCGAATTCCAGTGGAGCAGGTCGAATTGCGGATAATCCTGACCAAGCAGGTAATTGTTGGTGACGTAGCTCCAGATCAGGTCGCGGCCCCTGAGCAGGTTGAAGGTCGCCGCCATGTAGCGCCCGTCGAGATAGCCCTTGTCGGCGGAAAGCTGGCGGATCAGCTCCATCTGCTCATCGCCGATGAACAGCTTGAGGTCGCCGCTCTCCGAGAAATCGACCTGGGCGGTGAAGAAGGTGGCGCTGGCGACCTTGCCCGCCTCGCCCCGCGCCTCGAGCAAAGCGAGCGTCGCCGCCAGCATCGTCCCGGCCACGCAATAGCCGATGGCGTGCACGGCCTCGACATCGAGCGCCTCGCGCACCGCGTCGATCGCCTCGGCCTGGGCCAGCGCATAATCGTCGAGCTTTATGTCCTTCATGCTCTCGTCCGCCGACTTCCAGGAGACGACGAACACGGTCAGCCCCTCGCCCACCGCCCATTTGATGAAGCTTTTGTCGGGGTTGAGATCGAGGATGTAGAAGCGGTTGATCCAGGGCGGGAAGATGATCAGCGGCGCCGCCAGCACCCGCTCGGTGGCCGGCGCATATTGGATGAGCTGGTAGAGCGCAGTCTGCTTGACCACCTTGCCCGGCGTCGTCGCGATGTTGCGGCCGACCTCGAACGCGCCCGGCTGGACATGGGTGAGCTGGCCCTTCTCCAGGTCCTTGAGCATATGTTCGAGGCCGTGGAGCAGGCTCTCGCCCTTGGTCTCCATCGCTTTTTCGAGCACCTGCGGGTTGGTGAGCGCGAAATTGCTCGGGCTCATCGCATCGACGAACGCTCTGGTCGTGAACCGCATCTTCTCGCGCGTCGCCGCGTCGACGCCCTCGATCGCGTCGACCGAGCCGAGCAGCCTCTCCGAGACCAGCAAATAGGTCTGCCGGATCGTGTCGAACAGGGGATTGTCGCGCCATTCGGGCGCGGCGAAGCGCCGATCCTTGTCGGCCTTCTCGGCGAGCGCGCTCTTCCCGCCGCCCTCCGCGCCCGCCGGGCTCAGCGCCCGCTGCCAGATGTCGAGCCCCTCGGCCCACATCTGCGCCTGCGCCTCCATCAATTTGGCCGGATCGCCGAACAGGCTCATACCGGGCCATTGCACCATGCCCGCCTGAGCCTTCTCCGCCGCCGCCCCCCCGGCCGCCTTCTCCGCCGCCTCGCCCATCGCTTGCGCCAGATGCTCCATCATCAGCTGCTGCGCCCGGCCCATCACCCAGGTCCAATGCTGCATGTCCTCGAGCGAGGGGGTCGGGAAAGCGGGGGCGGCCGCGTTGTCCCTGGTGTCGGTGGTGTCGGCCATAAGGGGGTTCCTCGTTCCCGCGCTCTCTAGTGAATCCGGCACTCCCGGGGAAGGGTGGCGTTACACCCCGCTTTTGCGCTCGCGACCGCTTATGCTATCCTCCTCCAGCGGGCCGGCCTCGCCCGCGCGGGATATTCGGGGGAGACAGGATTATGAGGATCGTCAAGGCGGCCGCTTTGGCCGCGATGGGGACAATCGGGGTGGCGGCGCCCGCGAGCGCGCAGCGGGACGTAGCCTGGCTGGGGGTCGGCACCCGCACCCTCGCCGCCGGCAGCTCCAGCCAGATGTTCGAGGTCCGGACGACCAGCGTCCCGCGCGAAATCATGTTCTGCGTCGACGGCGGCAACGTCCAGCTGGTCAGCGCCGACGTGCGCTTCCGCAGCGGCGGCAGCCAGGCGGTGCGGCTCGCCACCAGGGTTCGGGCCGGCCGCTGCTCGTCCGGATATAATCTGCGCAACCGCGAGGCCGAGCTCGGCTCGGTCACCGTCGCCTACGATCCGGCCAGCCTCGGCGGTGCCAGCCCCTCGCTCCAGGTGCTGGTGCGCTAGGACAAAGGCGCGCTCAATCGGGGTGCAGCAGCCGGTCGATGCCACGGGCAAGGCCGCGGACGGCCGCGCCGACATCGATCATCAGCGGCTGCAGGCAGAGCCGGATGCAGCGATCGGCGCCCATTGCCGCCATGGCCGAGGGCGCCTCGCCGGCGATCAGCCGCACCGGCGCGCCGGGCTCGGGCTCCCAGGGCACGCGATAGCCGCCGCCGGCCACGGCGCGGCCGCAGACGATGATCGCATCGGCGAGCCCGCCGCGCCGGCAGGCGGCGTCGGCGGAGTCGGCCAGGGCCCGGCGCACCGCGAGATCGCCGAGCGGGTCGGGCGGCGCCGGGATGGTCGCGGACGGGGGCGCGCGCGCCGGCGCGGATGCGGCGAGCAGGAGCAAAGCGAGCGTTCGCATCCGCTTCAATCCCGGTTGATCAGTGCCTGGGCGATTCCGCGCACGATCGCGAAGCCGATCCCGATCACGTCGAAGCCGCCGCCGCATTGCTGGTCGCGGCCCACCGCCGAACAGCGGGTGCTGCCCGCCTCCATCGCGGCGAGCTGCTCGCCGCCCGCGCGTTCGCCGGTTCCGGGGGTCGGCGCGACCGGCAAGGGCAGGCGGTAGGGCGATTGGGCGGCGCGGCGGCCGCAGACGACGACGTCGCTATCCTCTGCGCCCGGCGGGCAGGCGCGGGCAACCATGTCGCTGACCTGGCGCCGGCTCATCGCCACCGCTTCGTCGGCGGTGACGATGGTCGGCGCGGCGTCGGTGCCGGGCTGCGGCGGCGCCGCCGCCTCATGGGCGGGATCGGACGTGCTTATGCTCTGGCCGAATGAAGCCGCCGGCCCGGCCAAAGCGAGCAGGAGGAGCGCCGGGAGCGTTCTCGACTTTGTCATGGGCCTCGCTTACTTCCGCCCGTGAACGCCCCCGTTCGGCCAGGAGGATGACACAAAAGATGGTGAAGGCAAGCCAAGTTCTCGATCGCGTGCTGGTCCTGGAGATGGTCCGGGTGACCGAGGCGGCGGCGGTGGCGGCGTCAAAGCTGATCGGCCGGGGCGACGAGAAGGCCGCCGACCATGCCGCGGTCGAGGCGATGCGCGCCGCATTGAACACGCTCGACATCGACGGCACGGTGGTGATCGGCGAGGGCGAGCGCGACGAGGCGCCGATGCTGTTCATCGGCGAGCGCGTCGGGGCCGCGCAAGGGACGGGGCCGCGCATCGACGTCGCGCTCGATCCGCTCGAGGGCACCACGATCACCGCCAAGGCCGGCCCCAATGCGCTCGCCGTCCTCGCCATCGCCGAGCAGGGCTGCCTCTTGAACGCCCCCGACGTCTATATGGACAAGATCGCCATCGGGCCCGGCTATCCCGAGGGGGTGATCGATCTCGCCAGGAGCCCGAGCGAGAATGTCCGCGCGGTCGCCGCCGCCAAGGGCGTCGCGCCGGACGAGATCATCACCTGCGTGCTCGATCGGCCGCGCCACGAGAAATTGATCGCCGAATTGCGCGCTTTGGGCTGCGGCATCCAGCTCATCCCCGACGGCGACGTCGCCGGGGTGATCGCGGTCACCGATCCCGACACCAGTATCGACCTCTATCTGGGCTCCGGCGGGGCACCGGAGGGCGTGCTCGCCGCCGCCGCCTTGCGCTGCGTCGGCGGCCAGTTCCAGGGCCGGCTGCTGTTCCGCAACGATGACGAGCGCGCCCGCGCCCATCGCTGGGGCGTCGAGGATCTCGACCGCATCTACCAGCTCCACGACCTCGCCAAGGGCGACGTCATCTTCGCCGCCACCGGCGTCACCGACGGCTCGCTGCTCGACGGCGTCAAACGGCGCCGGACCTGCATCACCACCGAATCCGTGGTGATGCGCGCGAGCACGGGGACGGTGCGCTGGGTCAAGGGCGAGCATCGCCCGGAGCACGAGCCCGGCGTCTATTGAGGCTTCAATCCTGGCCGTGCGGGGGATCGGCGAGGCGCATGCCGGGTGCGAGCTCGAATTCGAACGTGCCGGAATTGCAATGGATTACGGGCTCGATCGCGCCGCGCAGCCGCACCCGGCGGCGCTCGACGCGATCGCCGACCCTGACGACCAGCAGCCCGCCCGCGCCCAGCGACGCCGACAATGTGATCCAGCGGTCGGCGGGAAGGCTGCCGAGCTGGATCAGCGCGCGGTTGCCGGGGAGCCGCAGGCCGACGAGCATGACCGACGAATCGGCCGGCGATTGCGCGATCTGGACGCCGGCGCTGCGGTCATTGTCGCCGTTGAACATGAAGCCGGCGGCTGGCACCCAGCGCGCGCTCGGCGCCGGCGTGACCAGCCGGATGCGCCCCATGAGCTGATCGCCTGTCGCCCGGCTGGCGACGGTCCGCTGCGCATAATGTCCGGCGCTGCTTTCGCAGGTCACCCGGCCCGTCGCCGGATCGACCGAGATGCGGGCGGCGGCGGGCACGCCAGCGAACAGGGCGGCGGTCCCGGCGACGGCACAAATCCAGCGGCGATCCATGGCTGCTCCCTTCGTTGCGGCTGGATCGCACGAACCGCGTACCCCGTCAAAAAGCACGGCTGTTGCGCTAAGGAGTACTTTGCATTATAGAGCCCTCTCCGATTCGCTGGAGTGATGACATGATCCGCTTTCGCTATTTCGCCGCCGCCGCTCTGGCGCTAGCTTTCCCAGCCGCCGCTTGGGCCGGGCCGGTCACGGTCGACCTGACCGGCCTGCACGCCGGCGGCACGCTCTACGTCCAGGTCCAGACCCGCGAGCAGTTCATGGGCCAGGCCCGCGTCGGCGGCCGGATCGTCGCCGCGCCTTCGGCCGGCAGCCTCAGCGTCGAGCTTGGCGACGTCCCGCCCGGCGATTATGCCATCACCGTCTGGCACGATACCAATGGCAACAACCAGTTCGACATGGGCGCAAGCGGGCAGCCGGCCGACGGCTGGGCGATGGCCAATGGCGACCGGCTGCGCGGCCAGCCGACCTTCGACGTGGTCAAGCTCACCGTCCCCGCCGATGCCCTGCGCCTGCCGCTGGCGGTCAGCTACGGCTTCTGAGCGCGAGCGGGCTTTTCCACAGAGAATATCCCGGCCCGATTCCCTTTTGCCGCGCCCGGGCCTAGGGTCTCCCGATGCTGACCAGCCCAAGCTTCGTCTGCGGCGTGAGCCGCTCGATCATGGGCCAGCCCTGGCGCTGGCGCGGGCTGGCGGCGGACGACAGCGATCCCGGCTTCCAGCCCGACGAACTCGTCGACCAGCTGCTCCTCGCCCGCGGCGTCTCCCGCGAGGCGCTGGAGCGCAACCGCCACCCGACCTTGCGCGACTTCATGCCGGACCCCTCCGTCTTCCGCGACATGGACAAGGCCGCCGGGCGGCTCGCCGACGCTGTCGAGGCCGGCGAGGCGGTCACCGTCTTCGGCGATTATGACGTTGACGGCGCTACCTCGGCCGCCTTGCTGATCCGCCTGCTGCGCGACCTCGGCCTCTGCGCCAGGGCCTATATTCCGGACCGGCTGATGGAAGGCTACGGGCCGTCCGGCGAGGCGCTGGTCCGCATCGCCGAGGAGGGCGCCAGCCTGATCGTCACCGTCGATTGCGGCGCCCAGGCGTTCGAGGCGCTGGCCATGGCAAAGGCGGCGGGCGTCGACGTCATGGTCGTCGACCATCATAAATGTGCGTCCTCGCTCCCGGACGGCTTCGCGATCGTCAATCCGAACCGGCTCGACGAGAGCGCGGAAGGCGCCGCGCAGGGCCATCTCGCCGCCGTCGGCATGGCCTTCCTGCTCGGCGCAGCCTTGCTCAGGACGCTGAGGGCCCGCGGCTATTTCGCGAGCCGGACCGAGCCGAAGCTGATCGAGCTGCTCGATCTGGTCGCGCTCGGCACCGTCGCCGACGTGGCGCAGCTGCGCGGCCTCAACCGCGCCTTCGTCACGCAAGGGCTCAAGGTGATGGCCGGCCGCCGCAACACCGGCCTCGCCGCTCTGGCCGACGCCGCCCGCCTTTCCCGCGCGCCCGAATGCCGCGACCTCGGCTTCGCGCTCGGACCCCGGATCAACGCCGGCGGCCGCGTCGGCAAGTCCGATCTCGGGGTGCGGCTGCTGACCACCGAGGATCCCGAGGAGGCGCGCGGCATCGCCGCCGAGCTCGACCGGCTGAACGAGGAGCGCCGGGCGATCGAAGCCCAGGTCTGCGAGGCCGCCGAGGCGCTCGCCGTCGCGCAGGGCAACCGCGCCGTCGTGCTGGTCGCCGCTTCGGGCTGGCATCCGGGCGTGATCGGCATCGTCGCCGGCCGCCTCAAGGAAAAGCTGCACCGGCCCGCCATCGTCGTTGCTCTGGGCGAGGACGGCCTCGGCAAGGGCTCGGGCCGCTCGATCTCGGGCGTCGACCTCGGCGCCGCGGTGCTGGCGGCGAAGGACGAGGGGCTGCTGATCGCCGGCGGCGGCCACGCAATGGCGGCCGGCCTCACCGTCGTTGGCGACACTTTAGCCGCACTTTCCGATTTCCTCGACCAACGGCTCGCCGCCGACGTCACCCGAAGCCGCGACGACCGCGCCCTGCTGCTCGATGCCTTGCTCGCGCCGGGCGGCGTCTCGGCGGCCTATTGCGCGGCGATCGAGGCTGGCGGGCCCTATGGCGCCGGCTGGCCCGGCCCGCGCGTCGCCACCGGGCCCGTCGGCATCGTCAAGGCGGACGTGGTCGGCAACGGCCATGTGCGGATCATCGCCGCCGGCGAGGACGGCCGCCGGGTCAAGGCGATCGCCTTCCGCATGGCCGAAAGCCCGCTGGGCGAGGCGCTGCTCGCCGCCCCTCCGCACCGCCGGCTGTGGCTGGCGGGCAAGATCAAGCGCGACGATTATAATGGCGGCGACGCGGCCGAGCTCCACCTCGACGACGCCGCCTGGGCGGACCTCTAGGGGCTGGCGGCCTGGCGGGGCGATGCTTGACCCTCCGCCACCCAGCCCCTAAGGCGCGGCTCGCTTCACGGCCCCTTCGTCTAGCGGTTAGGACGCGGCCCTTTCACGGCTGAAACACGGGTTCGATTCCCGTAGGGGTCACCAGCTTCTAGCGAAAAAATACCGGTTTTCTGTGGCTTTCTTCCACTGCCCGAGTGAGCGGGCCGGCGGACATCTATCCACGCGTCAGCCCGGGCAGGACCGCCCATTATCGTCGCGCCCGACCCCCGCGCGCCGAAGCGGCGACCTTGCGCGTCCACGGCCAGTCGTGCAGTTTGGTCTTATGGGGGAAGAAGAAACGCCGCCAATACTTCGGCTTGAGATCGACAATGTTCGGCCTCTCAAGGGCCGGGACGTTGGACAGATCGTTGAACGTCTGAACGTAGCTTTCGACCGGTTCCAGGTTCTCGACCGCGAATCGGATATGCCCCCCGTGACCCTTCGCCTCACAAATATGCGAATGGGGAGCGTCATTATCGACCTCGCGGCTCTCCTTCTGTCTGGCGCCGCAGTTCTCTTTTCATTCGATCAGGCTCGTGATCGGATGCTGCGCTTCCTCGATAAGCTCAAGGAAGGAGCGCGCACGCTGCGCGACAGGGAAGGACATTATCTCCCCAATGCGGATGAGGAGCTCATCCGTGCATTGCGCCGGCTATTGGACAGCGGCGACGCGATCCAAATCCTCATTTTTGTCGTCGGCGAAAATCGCGAGCCCTTCCGCTTGGACGACCTCGACTCTGCCGAGATTGCTGCGGTCACCAATCCCCGGCGGCGAGAAGAGGCCGCGCGCCTTCGTCAAGCCCGGGCGGCTGAGCTGGAGCGGTGGCTTGCCGATCCCCTCGGCAGCGCGACCGAAACGAAAAAGGACACGGCCAGTATAATCTGGAAGGGCGCCCTGGTGGATGGCTCGTGGCAGGCGTACCTTATTGGACAGCCGAAGCCGATAACGATCGGGAATCCGGAGTTTATGGACGGCCGAAGTTCGCAGAGCCGCTATGTCGCCGGCGGCCTCATCCTCTATGCCAAGGGCCGCAGATTTGCCTATTGGATCCAAGACGTGAGCGTCGTCCCACCCACCAACCTCGACTGGCTATAGTCAAACCGCACTCATCCCCACCGCCCGGCCAGATAAAGGCTTCGGATAGACGTTGGGTCACCACAAACCGTCACCGGCACGCCCGCCACCCCGCGCCCCGGCGCGCCTGATCGAAGTGGAAATGGTCGCGGTGGGACTCGTTGTAATCGGGCGAGAGCACGGTCGCGAAGAGGGCGCAGGCGCCGTCGCGGACCTCGCGCAGGAAGCGGCCTTTGGCGCCCGGATCGCGCCAGTGGGCGGCGATGCCGATGCGCCCGCCGCCGGCGAGGCGGAAGCCGGCGACGTCGAGCGCGTTGGCGCGGGCATGCTCGCTCCAGCCGCTTTCCTCCCGGCCGGAGACCCGGCGGCAGCTATAGCTGCCGAAATGGTCGATGGCGGCGACCGGCCGGCCGAAATGGCGCCGCGCCGCCGGCTGGACGATCTCCCGCTCCCAAAGGATGAGCGCCGCCGCCACGGGACAGGCCGCGTCGGCGTCGCCGGGCAGCGCACCGCCGCGCAGGCGGACGGCATTGTCATAGCCGCATTGCGGCCCGTCATTGCGCGGCGGCAGCGCCGCGAAGCGCGCGCCGGCCTGGGTCAGGAGAGCCCGGCAGCGCGCGGGATCCTCGCCCAACGCTGCGAGCTTGCGGCCGGTGAAGGTGCCGATCGGGCGGCGCAAGTCGAGCGCGGTCCAGGGGACGTTTTCGGGGTGGCGACGGCCATAATCGCGGACCATCAGACCGCCCGCCGCCAGCGCGGCGGGGAGGACAAGAGGAAGGATGAGCCGGTGGACGCGCACCGGGGCCTCAACGCCGCCGCGCCGACTCCAGCGGCTCGGACGTCACCGGATAGCCGATGCCTTCGGGGATGCAGACATGGGGAGCGCCGCCGCGCGCTTCGACCCAGGGTGTGATGCAGGTCACCGGATGCAGCGCCGCATCGGCGCGTGCTTCCGCGATCGAGCCGAATCGCGCCAGCCGCTCGAGGTTGCGCCGGGTCGGGAAGATGACGTGCGCGTCGCCCGCCTCGACCTCCGCCAATATGTCCGCCGCGCTTGCCCAGAAGGCGCGCACCGCCTCGGCTTCGGCGACCACCGGCGCCGGCGCGTCCGGCGGCGCCTCGGCGAGGAAGAAGAGGGTGTCGAAGCGCCGCGTCTCGCGGAAATTGGGGCACCAGCGCGCGAACGGCGTCAGCGCCTCGAGATCGAGCGCCAGGCCGAGCCCGGCGAGCAAAGCCGCGAACGGCTCCTCGCGCACGATCCCTTCGCGCAGCGCCTCGGCCGCGGCGGCGTCCGGCTGCGGGCGCAGGCCGATGGCGAGCCCGGTCTCCTCGATCGTCTCGCGGATCGCCGCGATCCGCGCCGCCGCGTCTGCCAAGGCGAAGCCGGCGGCAGTCTCATGATCATCGGGGTCGACCCTTCCGCCGGGAAAGACCAAAGCGCCGGCGGCGAACGCCATCCGCCCGGTCCGCTCGGTGACCAGCAATTCGGGCGGACCGGCATCGGCCTCGCGCATCAGCACGAGCGTGGCGGCGGGTATGGCTTCGGGCAATTCGGACATGACGATCAGTGGCTGAGCACGACCTCGGCGACGCGGCGGCGGCCCGCAATCCGGTCGAGGTGGACGAAGACGTCGACCGTGTGGCTGACATAATGGCGGATGTCCTCGCGATTGAGCTGGGTGCCGGCCTGGAGCGCGAGCAGGACGATCTGCTCGATCGCGCGCTCGGCCGAATCGGCGTGGACCGTGGTCATCGATCCGGGATGGCCGGTGTTGATCGCGCGCAGGAAGGCGAAGGCCTCGGGCCCGCGCAGCTCGCCCAGGATGATCCGGTCGGGCCGCATCCTGAGGGACGCGGCGAGCAGATCGTTGGCGCTCACCTCCGCCTCGCCCAATGCGCTGCGCGCCGCGAGCAGGCCGACGACATTGGCGTGGGCGACGAAGAGCTCGGGCGTGTCCTCGATCAGGATCAGCCGCTCCTCGGCCGGAATCTCGCGGATCAGCGCGTTCAGGAAGGTGGTCTTGCCGCTCGACGTGCCGCCCGAGACGAGGATGTTCTTGCGCGCCCCGACCGCGGCGGCAAGCATGCCGGCTATGTCGCCGGCCGCGAGCTGCGCCGACAGCGCGCGATCGACCTGCGACCGGTCCATTCCCTCGCGCCCTCTGGTCTCGGCGAAGGCGCCGGCGGCGACATAATCTTCGAGCCTCAAATCGGGCGAGACATGCTTGCGGATCGCCAGCGCCAGCGGGCCGCGGGTGGCGGGCGGCGCCACCACCTGCACGCGCGCGCCGTCGGGCAGCGTCGCCGAGAGCAGGGGATGCTCGCGGCTGATCCCTTGGTGCGACAGGGCCGCGATCTGGCGGGCGAGCCGGGCCAAAGTCGCCTCGTCGAGCGCCGGCGCGTCGTGGCGCTCGATCGCGCCGCCGGTCGTCTCGACCCAGAGCTCGCCGGGCCTGTTGACGTAGATGTCGGTGACGTCGGGCCTGGCCAGCATGCCGGTCAAAGGCGCCAGATAGGAGCGGAGATAGACGCCCTCCCGATCAAGCGCGGCGACGCTCATCGCCGGTTCTCGACCCCGGTGAAATCGAGGTCGCGGGCGACGAAGATGGAGATGCTGGTGCCCTGGCGGACGGTCAGGGTCGGCGTGATCTGGCTCGGCTGGACGATCTGGCCGACGCTGCTCTGGACCCCGCTTGTGCCGGGCAGGATGATGACGTTGCCGCTGCCGGCGCGCGAGGCGAGGTTGACGCCGATGTCGAGCCCCGATTGCAGGATCGCGCCGGCGAAGCGCTCGAAGAAATGGGTGTTGACCCGGGCGCGGATGCCGCCGCGGCCGAGCGGATCGCCGGCCGGCGAGGCGATCGCGATGGTCACGCCGTCGGGCCGGATCAGCCGGGTCCAGATCACCAGCGCGCGGCGCTGGCCCGGCGCCGCTTCCGAGCGATATTCGCCGATCAGCCGGCTGCCGCGCGGGATCAGCACCCGCGTGCCGTCAAAGCCGCGCACGTCGCGCGAGACGATCGCCCGCGCGAAGCCCGGCCGGGTGGAATCGAGCGCGGTCTCGAGCACGGCCGGGATCAAAGTCCCCTGCGCCACCGTCGTCGCCCGGTTGGCGAGCATTCCGGCGCGGGTGCGCGCCGCCAAGGTCGCGGTCCCCGCCGCGCCCGGCTGATCGACGGCGGCGCCGTTGCCGTCCACGACGGCGGCCACCGCCGCTGCCGCCGGCGCGCCGGCGAAGTCGAAGACGAGGGTGGGATCGTTGGTGACTCGCGGCGGCGGCGGCGGCGCCTCCTGGACCGGCCCCGGCGTCGGCACCGGATAAGGCTGCGGGACGTAGACGATCCGCGGCTGCGGCTGCGGCGGCGGCGGCGGCGGCGGGGGCGGCGCCGCTTCGGCAAGCTCGACCGGCAGCGGCAGCACGGGCGGCACGTAGAGCGGCGGCGGCGGCGGCGGGCCGCCGGCCAGGTCCGCGGCGCGCGCCTTGACCGCGGGCGCGGACGGGGCGCGGCGGCGGGCGTCCAGCACCGTGAACAGGAGCACGCCCGCGATTACTGCGCCGACACCGATCGCCCAGCCCGGCAGGCCCTTGCGCGGCAAGCCGACCACCGGCCGCACGCTTGCCTCGCCCGAGGCGCTCGCCTCGACCCGGGGATCGCCGGCGGGGCCGCGAATCGCCACTAGCGGGCGGCTTGCGGCGCGACGCGGGTCGCCCGCGCCACATGCTGGTCGATGCGGAAGACGAGCCGCGGCACGACGCTGTCGATGACGAACAGATCGTCGCGCATCATGCCGTTGACGAGCGATTCGCCGCCGCGCTCGTCGACCGCGTAGATGGCCGGGATCGCCTGGTCGCGCGGGAATTCGATATAGGTGTGGCGGCCGTCGTCGCTGATCCGGCTCGGCCGCAGGGTGCGCTCGCCGCTCAGCCGGTAGCGGCCCTCGACGATCAATTCGGCCTCGGCGCTCGCCGAAGCGGCCGCCGCCGCGGGATAGCGGAAGCGAATCGTATAAGCCATTTCGGGCGAGGGCCCGAACAATGGGACCAACTCGAACGCGTAGATGCGCACATTGGTCACCACCGTCATGTTGGTGGTCACGCCCGATTGCACCGGCTTGACGAAGAGGCGGCTGCCGGCGCGGTTGGCGGTGACCTGCCAGGCGCCGCTGTCGCCGACCGCGACATTCTCGATCTGCTCGTCCGAGCCAAGCTCGAGCGTCACCTGATAGCCGGGCGCGGCCTGGATCTGGACGACTTGGCTGGCGTCATATTCGATGCTCTGGATGCGCGGATCGCCCGACCCGGGCTGGGGGCGGATCTGCGCCGACGCCGGCGCGGCGACCAGCGCCAAAGCGAACAACGGGATCCTCACAGCTCGACCTCCGGGCCTCGCGGCTGGGCGGGCGGCTGCTGCGGCGCCTGCTGGGCCGGCGGCTGCTGCTGCGCCGGCACCACGACCACCGGCTTGATATTCGTCGCCGGAGGCGGCGCGGCAGGCGGCTCGGGCTCGGGCGGCAATGCCTCGGCGTTGCGCTGATAATGCAGCACCTCGAAGCCCAGCGGATTGATCAGCCGATCCTCCATCCGCATCGGCGCGCCCGAATAACGGTAGCGGATCACCGCCACCCAGGCCTGCGCCGGCTGCGCCTGGCCGCCGGCATCGCGCCGCTGGGTTTCGAAGCGGACCATCGCCACGTTGGCGGAGATCGGCGAGATGCTCTTCACGCGGGTCTCGACCACGGTGGTGCGCGGATAGCGGGCGAGCGGGCTATCGGGGTTGGAAGCCTGCTGCCCGGATATATAGCTGGAGCGCGCCGTATCGGCCGACCACAAGGACACCCGCCGGTAATTGGCCTGGAGGGCATCGGCGTCGAAGCCCTCGCGCGCGATCACATATTGGGTGAGGAACGACTGGGTGAGCGCGGTATCGCCCGAGATCCGCTCGGGGTTGAGCGGCTCCAGCGCCTGGACGAAGCCGGTGTGGCGGTCGACCAGCAGCGTATAGGGCTCGACCGTCTTGAGCGGCAGCAGCACGATCAGCGCCAGCGCCAGCAGCAGGGCGACCACCGCCGCGATCAGGGCGATGGTCCAGGCGGTCTTGCGCGACTTGCGCAGCTCCTCCTGCCGGTCCTCGGCCCAGCTTCCCGCTTCCACATAATAAGCGTCGAGCGCTTCGCGTGCCTGCTTGTTCATGAGTCGCGATCCCGGCGGCCTGCGCTTGCGGAGATACGCGCTCGCGTGCGGCGGCGATAGCTCTGACCGATTGGCACCGCCACCCCCGCCTCGGGCACATCGCGCGCAGGCATGTGCTGCCCGATTCGCCGCGACGGCTGGCCGTCGCTCGCCGCGCCCGCCGTGTGCGCCCCGGCGGCGGCGGCGGCCGATTCGCGGCGCTGGCTGGCGGCGACGGCATCGGCCACCTGGGCGGCACGCGAACGGTCGGCGGCGGCGGCGGCCGGCTCGCGCGGCACGCCGGCGAAACGCACCGAATCGCCGCGCACCGCCGCGGCGAGCTGCGCGGGCGCGCCGCGCCAGCCGTCGGGCAGCCTGAAGCCGAGCGCGACTCGGGCGGCGGCGATCAGCATGGCGAGCAGGACCAGAGTGAAGACCAGGGCGATCACGAACAATTCGATCGCCGCGCCGGGGATGGGCTGGCGGGCGGTGCGCAGCGCGATCAGCTCGGCGAGCCTTGGCTCGAGCAGGGCCAGCTCGACGCCGAGCAGGATCGACGTGCCCAGCGCGCCGAGCGCCGCCGCGGCGAGCGCCCGGATCCACCCCACGAACAGCCCCCGCGTCCCCTCGAACAGCAGGAAGGCGATGAAGAACGGGCCAAGAGCGAGCAGCAGGCCCGCGATCAGCCGCACCGAGGCGAGCGCGCCGATCGCGCCGGTGAGATAGAGGATGCGCGAGCCGCCGATCGCGAAATTGTCGAAATTGGCGAAGGGCGGCGGCGCGGCCTGCTCGCCGGTCGCATTGCCCTGCTGCGCCTGCGCGCGCGCGCCCTCGGTGTCGCCGGTGCCGAGAATGGCGAGCTGGACGAAGGCGCGGTCGGTATAGCCCATCCGGTCGACGAGGCCGCCGCCCGCACCGGGCAAAGCGGCCGGCTGGCCGATCTGCGCCGCCATCTCCGCCGGCCCCTTGAGCGCGACATCGTAGACCAGGGTGCGATAGACCGCCCAGCTGGTCGCGAAGGCGAGCACGATGCCGATCTTGAGCAGAGCGAGCACGCCCTCGCGCACGGTCGGCGTCTGGCCGAACAGCATGCGATAGCCGAGAAAGGCGACGAACAAAGTGAGGAAGCCGGTGACGACCAGCGAGAGCGTCGATCCCGGCGAGGCCAGCGCCTCATAGCCGTTGGCGCCGATCGACTGCGCCTGGCAATCGACATAAGAGAGCAGTCCCTGCAGGAAGCCGGATTGGGGCGGCGGCGCCAGGCAGACGGGCGCGATCATGCGACCTCCAGCAGGCGCGGCATCCACGAAGCGGGATCGTCGCCGCTGGTCAGCCTGATCTCGTCGAGCAGCCTGACGGTGCGCTCGCGGCCGGAAAGGATGGTGAGGATGTCGCGTTCGGCGGTGAGGTCGAGTCGCGCGACCACGCTTTCGGCGCCATGCTTGATCAGGAAGCAATGGGCGTTGTCGGGCAGCGTGCGGACCAGCTCATATTCGTGCGGGGTAAGGCCGAAGCCCTCGATATAATCGGCGGCGCGGGCCTTGGGATTGGCCATGAAGATCTGGGTCGCGGCCTGCTCGATGATCGCGCTGGCGATTCGGCTTTCGAGCGCGTCCTGGGCGCTCTGGGTGGCGAAACCGACGATGCCGTTCCGTTTGCGGATCGTCTTTTCCCAATCCTTGATCCGGCGCACGAAGACGTCGTCGTCCAGCGCCTTCCAGCCCTCGTCGACGACGATGATCGCGGCGGTGCCGTCGAGCCGCTCCTCGACCCGGTGGAACAGGTACATCATCGCCGGCGTGCGCATCGCCGGATCGTCGAGGATCTGGGTCATGTCGAAGCCGACCGTGTCCGCCTTGAGGTCGGTCCGGTCGGTCTCGTTGTCGAACAGCCAGGCGCGCTCGCCCTCGCCCCACCAGGGCCTGAGCCGCGCCCAGAGGTCGGCGCCGTGCGGCCGATGCCCGCCGCGGAACAATTCGGCGAGATGGCGCAGCCGGCGATGCTCGGCGGGCTGATCGAAATTCGCGTCCACCGCATCCTTGACCCGCGCCGTCTCGTCGATGTCGGCACCGCCGGCGAGCAGCGAGAGCCAGTCGATCAGGAACTGGCGGTTGATCGGATTGTCGTCGAGCTGGAGCGGGTTGAGCCCGGACGGCTCGCCGGGCCGCAGCACGTCGTAGCGCCCGCCGATCGCCCGGATGAAGAGCTCGGCGCCGCGGTCCTTGTCGAAGAAGATGATTCGCGGATGATATTTGCGCGCCTGGGCGAGCAGGAAGTTCAGCACCACCGTCTTGCCCGAGCCCGACGGGCCGATGACCGTGAAATTGCCCAGATCGCCCTGGTGGAAGTTGAAATAATAAGGCCCGGCGGCGGTCGTCTCGAGGAGCGTGACCGCCTCGCCCCAATGGTTCATGTCGGCCTGGCCGAGCGGGAAGTTGTGGCCCGACGCCAGCCCCGCGAAATTGCTCGTCGAGACCAGGCCGCGCCGCGCGATATATTTGAAATTGCCGGGGAATTGCGCCCAGAAAGCGGGCTCGAGCCCAATCTCCTCGCGGACCGCCATGATGCCGAGATCGGCGAGCGCCGCCTGCACCTCGGCGACGCCCTCGTCGACGGCGGCCGGCGTATCGCTGCGCAGGGCGATGGTCATGTGATGCTCGCCGAAGCCGGCGCGGCCGGCGGCGACCTCGTCCTTGGCGCTGGAAAGGTCGGCGCGCAGGCTCACCGCCTCGTCCTCGGCCGAGCGCATCCTTCTCAGCGCCAGGTTCATCCGCGACAGCGCCGCCTGGCGGTCGACGAAGCCGAAGCTCTGCGAGACGGTGAGCTCGAACGGCAGCCTGAGCAATTCGTCGAGCATGCCGGGCGCGGTCTGGCCGGGATAATCCTTGATCGAGATGAGGCCGGTGAAGCTGCGCGGGCTCTGCCCGGCCGGGCCCAATTCCACCGTCTCCTCGCCGAAGCTCACCCGCCGGTAGGGAAGATAGGCGCCCAGATCCTGCACCGGCAGCAGCACCGGGCGCATCTCGCCATTGTAGAGCGCGGAGAGGAATTCGAGCGGCTCCGAGCAAATCCCGGCCGGGGTCTGGTAGACGCCAAGCAGCCGCGGCCCGTAATTGCCGAGCGCCGCGACCAAAGCCTCGCGCGCGACGTCGAGCTGGCGCGCCTCGTAGACCGCATTGGCGCCGTCCTCGCCGCCGCCGCGGCCGAGCATCGCGCGCAGCCGGTCGAAGCCGCCGACCCGCCCCTGCAGCGGCCGGCGGATCAGGGTCAGGAACAGCTCGTTGACATAAAGCTTCTTGGTCGCGAGCCGCGCGCGCCAGGCGGCGTCGAGCGACTTGGAGAAGGGATCGGGATGATCGCCGCCGAGCTCGACGTCGATTCGCCGGCGGATGATATGGTGATAGAGGGCGAAGCGCGACGTGCCGATCGCCTGCAGCATCGCATCGCGCAGGCGCTTCCGGTAATTGAGCTCGTCCGTGTCCGCGGTCTCGAACAGGAGGCCGCGCAGGTGTACGAACTGTATCAGCATGCCGTCGCGCGTCTCGATCGTATGATCGTCGACGTGGCGCGCATAAGGCAGATGGACGCCGGCGGGCTTCTCCCGCACGACCGCCTTCTTGTCGCGGCTCAGGGGCGATAGGAGTTGCATCGCCAGATCGCGAAATTCTTGACGCGCGGGCAGCGGCCGACCCGGGTCAGCCACAGGTCGAAGAAGCGCGGCTCGCGCAGGCAGAGCAGGACGCCGACGACGTGGAGGACGAGCGCGAAAGCCAGCACCCAGATCGACTTGAAGATCAGGAACAATTCGGTCGCGATCACTGCATTGGCGATGAAGAAGCTGTAGGTGACGCCGGCGAACATCTGGGGCCGCGTGAGCGCAACGAACAAAGTGTCCCGCTCGAGCCCGTTCATGGCCTTCGTCCCTTAATTGCCGTAGCCGGCCGTCGATTGGATGCCCGCGACGATGCTGGCGGCGCCGAACAGGATGAAGCAGCCCAGGATCACGGTCGCGCCGTAGCGCCAGTTGATCCGCCCGGTCAGCATCAGGAAGCCGACCGAGGCGACCGCGATCACCGCGACCACCGTGGCGATCGTGCCCAGCAAAGTGCCCTGCAGCCATTGCACCGCGCGCACGATCACGCTCGATCCGGCCGGGTCGGCGAGCGAGTCCTGCGCCTGCGCGGCGGTCGACCAGATGAAGGCGGCCGCCGTCGCGGCCCAGGCCTTGAGACCTATGCCCTTGCCGCCGCCCGCTTTTCGGCCCCGATCCATCCCGATTCGCTTCATGCCGCGGATACTGCCCCTTCGCGCCGCCCTTGCCAATAGCCGGCGCCGCGCGCCGGCGGCCCGATTCGGAGCGCCCTTGCGCGGCAGCCGGCCCCGTCGGCGAGAAACGGGCACAGTATATGTCTTTAGCCGCTCATGACTCGGCCATGCATCTCGCCGAGGGACAAAAATATATACTGCCCCTATTTTCCAGTGGTTGAAAGTAAAGCCGGGTATAGGCGATATGCGCAATAGATGGACCGCGACCGCCTCGACCGGCTAACCGAACAGCAGCGCGCCTGCTTGCGCATGGTCTACCAGCACATGACTTCGAAGGAGATCGCGCCGCGGCTCGGCATCGAGCCCGGTTCGGTCGATCAGCATATCAAAGCGGCGATGCGCACGCTCGGCGTCGGCGAGCGGCGCGCGGCGGCACGGATGCTCGCCGAGCATGACGCGGCGGGCGAGCAGCGGGCCGATGTGGACCGGATCCTGGCCATGCACGAGGAGCAGGCGGATTTCGAAGTGGGTCACGCGCGCCCGCTGCCCGCGAAATTCCAGCCGCCGCTGCCGATCTGGGGCGGCAAGCCGAGCGACCTCGGCCCGCTGCGCAGGCTCGCCTGGATCTTCGCGATCATGCTGATGGTCGCGCTTTCCTTCGGCGTCTTCCTGGCCGGCCTGGAGGCGCTGTCCAGGGTCGGCCGGCATTAATAAGCGCGGCCCCGGCCCGGCCCAATCCGCTTCCAGCCATTGGTATACCAAATGCCGGACATTGCCCCGGTCGCCGAATTGACCACAATTGCGTCTCGACTGAGGACCGCCGGCGCAGGACTTGGCCAAGCTTGCACCGGCCGGCGATTCTTGGATTTGGAATCCTTGGGGGCGTGGCCGGCCAGACATGCGTTTCTTCCGCGACCTGACGCGGCGCGACCGCGACGATCCGCCCGCCGGAGAAGCGGACGCGGACGACCTCCCTTTTGCCGAGCCCCCCGCCGCCGACTCCTCGGTAGAGCGCCCAAGACTCGCCGACACCGCCAGGACGCTGGCCGAGGTCAGCCGGGAAATGGCCCATTGGGTGCCGATCCTGCGCCGGCTCGCCGAGGCCGAGCAGCTGCGCGATCTCGCGCTCGGCCATACCTCCGAGATCAACGGCGCCGCAATCCGCTCGATCATCAACGCCCGGCGGCTGCGCGACCAATATTTCTGGCCGGCGATGAGCGAGGCCGCCTGGGCGCTCCTGCTGGAGCTGTTCGCCAACCGGCTCCAGGGCGAGCGCCTCGACGTCGCAGGCCTCAGCGCGGTGACCGATATCCCGCTCGCCTCGGCGCTGCACTGGATCGAATGGCTGTCCGGGCGCGGCATGGTCGTGCGCAACGGGCCGGGGGAAAATGCGGAGAATCCGCTGGTCGCCCTCACCGAAGCCGGCGCCGACGAAATGCGCGCCTATCTCCTGGCCGCTCTCAGGCTTTCGCCCTGGGTGCAATAGCGTCCGATGGCGACGCGACCTGCCGCGCCGACCGCCGCTGATGATTGAATGTGCCGATCACGATGAGCGCCAGCATCGGATAGCTCCAGATCGCAAGGCTCATCGCATAGACCCGCGTGCTGATTTCCGGCCCGTCAAACCACCGGGCCAGATGCCCGAGCGCCCCGACGCCGACGAGCGCGCTGATCCAGATCGGCCAGAACCGGTCGGCGCGCAGGGCAAGGACGGCGAAAGCGGCCAGGCAGGCTGTATCGACGACCAGGATGCCAATCTCCACCGGTCCCACATGGCTGGCCCAGCTTGGTATAACAGCCACAGTGAGAACGGAACCGACCGCCAGAATCGTGGCGCCAATCCGCTCCGGCTCCCCGCCTTTGAGCATCGCATAGGTCCAGCAGAGGACCATGAGCATGAAATAGGGCTTGCCGCCCAGCATGATGGTGATCGACCATGGGGGTGCCTGTCGGGTCAACAAGATTAAGGTCCATAATGACAGGTGTCTTGAGAGCTTCGGCGATCATGCTTGGATGTGCCTATCGCGACGGGCGCGAGGGTGGATAGGTCCAAATCACCGCCGCTAGATTGGCGCTTCGTCGAGCCGCTTTTGTCCCGGCAATTTACATTAACCCATTCCTTCAAAGCCGGTCTGGGGCTATCCTGCGCTCCTGATGGAGCATCAAGTCGCCAGACTGAGCGAAGGGCAGCGCGAATGCCTGCGCATGGTCTATCGCCATATGGAAACCAAGGAAATCGCGCGGATCCTCGCCATCAGCCCCGATGGCGTCAGCCAGCGGATCAAGGCGGCGATGCGCATTCTCGGCGTCCAGCGCCGGCGCGACGCCGCCCTCCTCCTCGCCCAATATGAAGGGGCCGAGCCCTACCCGCCATTGGTATACCCGCCACGGGATATTGCCATTGCCCCGCATCAGGCGACATTTGCACCAACGACTGAGGGCGGGCGGCCAAGCGGGTCTTCAGGCGAGGCGATGAGGGAAGAACAAGCTGCCTTCGAGACAGGACCCTTTGCCAGAAGACCCGCACTGCCGCTGCCAATCGGGGGAGCGAGGCCAAATGACGTAGGGATTTTGATGCGGCTGGCGTGGATCGCCGGCATTACGATCGGGGTCGCCCTTGCATTCGGCGCCCTGATCTCGGGAGTGGAAGCGCTGACAAGGCTCCTCTGGAGCTAGACCCAGCAAGAAATCGAATTTTGCCAGGCAATAGGCACCGCGTAGCCACCGCTGCGCGGAGGGGAGAAGTCTTATGCTAAAAGAGCGTCGTAAGGCCGCGATGAAGATCGCAGAGAGCCTGTGGGCCACCGAAGCGGCAATCGACGCCGCACTGGCGCGCGCTGCGGAATTGAACGGCAACATGGTCACTGCCCGAGGCGAGGCGAACCTGTCGGCGCTGATCGGACAAGACGCCTTCGAGGTGTCGGCCGCGGCTTTCGCTGCCTTGGCCCGCGCGCGTTGCGACATCGTCGAGACCCATAGGCGCCTGAGCCAAGCTAAGATCCAAGTGGGCTTGCGAACGGTCGACATTGGCGAAGTGCCCGACAAAACCGGGATTCAGGAGGAGAGACCGGCAGGTCACCTCCACGCTGTCGCCTGAGCGCGTGAAAGTTGATCGTCATAATTTGGCAGGGGTGAGGGTTGTGCTGAAAGACATTCGAGATACCAAACACAAGGCCGTCCGCCTCTCCTCAATTGGCTGGCCTGTCAGCGCGGCGTTGCAAGGGAACGTGGGCTTGACCGGGCCACAATGGCATGTTTCCGTCGGACCATGCCCATCTGGTTCTACTACACGCTGCTGGCGCTCTGCTGCGTCTTTGCGTTTCTTAAGGGAGGCGCGCCTGAGCGTATCGGTACGGCCATTCTCGCAATCGGCTCGATCCTTACCCTGGCCGCCCTATGGGGTAGGACCAACCAATATAGGTCGGTCGCGCCGGGGGTCATTCTCATCGACGTGGTCTGCCTTCTGGCCTTCCTTGTCCTTGCGCTCCGGGCGGAAAGGTATTGGCCATTATGGATAACGGCGCTGCAGTTTATCGGAGCCGCGGCACACGCCGTGCGACTGGTCGATCCGGCAATTATCGGCAGGGCCTACGCCTTCGCGCTGGGGTTCTGGAGCTATCCGATGCTCCTGCTGATCGCGCTGGGGACTTATCGGCATCAGCAGCGACTAGCTCGCAACGGTGTCGATCCCTCCTGGTCGACCTTCTCCGGCCGTTCGGATCAAGCGCCTCCGCCTGGGCCGACCGTTTAGTCGGCGAGTTCGGCTCGCTCGCTGGCGTGCTCGCCGCAGGCTCGCTCGCCCAGCGCCGCGTGATCGGCAATGAGCGCAACGCCCTCGCTTTCCTCGGCACCATACGCACCGCGATGCTCCATGCCCTTCGCTCAGAAGCGCTCAAAGGCCCCGTGCTCGGCAACAGCGACGCCGTCATCGACTATCTCTTCGCCAGCATGGCGCACGAGCCGGTCGAGCAGTTGCGGGTGCTTTATCTCAACACCAAGAACAGGCTGCTCCAGGACGAGACCGTGATCGAAGGCTCGATCAACGTCGCCCCCATTTATCCGCGCGAGATCATGCGCCGCTCGCTCGAGATCGGCGCGACCGCGCTCATCCTCGCCCACAACCATCCCTCGGGCGATCCCAAGCCGAGCAGCGACGACGTCCGCGTGACCCGGCTCGTCGCCGGCGCCGCGGCCGCGCTCGACATCAGGCTGCACGACCATGTCATCGTCGCCCGCTCGGGCTGGATCAGCTTCAGCGCCTCGGGATTGCTTTGAGATGGGACACAGCAACGCCCTCGACTACACGCCCGACGCGGCGGCATCCGCCGGCGCCGACAAGGGCCAGACCAAGCGCAGCCAGGCAAGGTCCTGGAGCGAGCGCGTCTATTTCGAGCGGCGGCGGCGCGACGCCTTGTTCCCCGATGGCATATTCGGCGAACCCGCCTGGGACTTGCTGCTGGCCCTGTTCACCGCACGCGAGAAAGGCGAGGAAATGATCCTCTGCGCCGCCTATCGCGCCGCCCGCGTCTCGGACACGACCGGCCGCCGGCTGCTCGACCAGCTCGAGAAAGAAGGGCTGATCAGCCGCCGCCGCGCGCCGGACTCGCGCAAGACGCGCCTGGTCGAGCTGACCCCGGACGCGGTCGAGCGGATGATCGAGTTCTGGCCGCGCTGAGCTTTGATTTCTCCGCCGCTCCGGCCTAATCGGAAGCGCAGGAGAGAGCCAGTGACCGAGATCGACGAGATCCTGCGCCGGCATGCGGGCCGCAGGGGTGCGCTGCTGCCGATCCTCAACGACATTCAGGCCGCGCTCGGCCATGTCCCCGACGCCGCCGTCCCGGTCGTCGCCGAAGCGCTCAACCTGTCGCGCGCCGAGGTCCATGGCGTCGTCACCTTCTACCACGACCTGAAGCGCGTGCCGGCGGACCGGCCGGTGATCAAATTGTGCCGGGCCGAGGCCTGCCAGGCGCGCGGCGTCGCGCGGATCGCGCCTCTGTTCGAGAGCGATCCCAGGATACAGGTCGAGACGGTCTATTGCCTCGGCCTGTGCGCTAGCGGTCCCTCCGCCATGGTCGGCGAGCGGGTCTTCGCGCGGCTCGACGAAGACGCTGCGCTGCGCCTGATCGACGAGGCAGCGGCGTGAGGATCTTCGTCCCCGGCGATGCCGGCGCGGTCGCGGTCGGCGCCGACGCGGTGGCGGCCGCCGTTGGGAATGACGTGATCCGCAACGGCTCGCGCGGGATGTTCGAGCTGGAGCCGCTGCTTGAGATGGAGACGCTCAAGGGCCGGATCGGCTTCGCTCGGGTGACGCCCGACGATGTTCCCGAGATTCTCAGACTTCGTGAAAATCACCCAGGCTACCTCGGCCTCGTCGAGGAGCTGCCCTTCCTCAAGCGCCAGACCCGCCTCACCTTCGCGCGCTGCGGGATCACCGATCCGCGGTCGATCGAGGAGTATCGCGCTTATGGCGGCTTCAAGGGGCTGGAGCGGGCGAAGACGCTCGGCCCCGCCACCACGGTCGAGGAGGTGTTCGCGTCGGGCCTGCGCGGGCGCGGCGGGGCGGGCTTTCCGGCCGGGATCAAGTGGCGCACCGCCGCCGCCGTGGGGCCCGGGGTCGTCCGCAACGGCTCGCGCGGCATGTTCGAGCTCGAGCCCTTGCTGGAGATCGAGACGTCGGAGGGCCGGATCGGCTATGCCCGCCTCGCGCCGGAGGACGTGCCGGACGTGCTTCGCCTCGGCAAGGATCATCCAAACTGCGTCGGCCCGGTCGACGACTTGCCCTACCTCAAACGCCAGACCCGCCTCACCTTCGTCCGCTGCGGCATCACCGATCCGCAGTCG
>JAXDPD010000027.1:0-18338 GCA_034668505.1 Sphingomonadales bacterium | reverse complement strand
GATGTGATCGATCACGCCACCACGCCATGGGGGATCAAGATCACCCGCATCGAGATCAAGGACATCCGGCCGCCCTCCGACATCGTCAACGCGATGGCGCGGCAGATGAAGGCGGAGCGCGACAAGCGCGCCTCGATTCTCGAATCCGAAGGCTTGCGCGCCTCCGAGATCCTCCGCGCCGAGGGCCAGAAGCAGGCGCAGATCCTGGAAGCGGAAGGACGCCGGGAGGCAGCGTTCCGCGATGCGGAGGCGCGCGAGCGCGCGGCCGAGGCCGAGGCCAAGGCGACGCAGGTGGTGTCGAACGCCATCGCGGACGGCAACACCCAGGCGATCAACTATTTCATCGCCCAGAAATATGTCGAGGCACTGGGACTGTTCGCAACCTCGCCCAATGCCAAGACCATATTGTTCCCGGTCGAGGCGACCCAGCTGATCGGCACGCTTGGCGGGATCGGCGCGCTCGCCCGCGACGCGCTCGGCCAGAGCGATCAGGCGGCGCCGCGGCGCGGGCCGTTCGAGGGAGGCCAGCAATGAGCTTTCTCCAGGGGCTGGATTATCATTGGTGGTGGCTGCTGATCGCGGCCGTGCTCGGCATATTGGAGATCCTCGTCCCCGGCATCTTCCTGGTCTGGATGGCGCTTGCGGCGGGCGTCACCGGCCTCATCGTCGCGCTGGCGCCGGGGGACATTCCGCTCGCCTGGCAACTCGGCATCTTCGCCTTGCTCGCCTTCGCCGCGGTCTATTCCGGGCGCAGCGTCTACGCCCGCAACCCGGTCGCCAGCGAGGACCCCAGGCTCAACGAGCGCGCGTCCCGGCTGATCGGCCAGACCGTCACCGTCGAGACCGCGATCGAGAACGGCAAGGGCCGGGTCACCGTCGGCGACGGCGTCTGGAACGCGCGCGGGCCGGACCTGCCGAGCGGGGCCAAGGTGCGCGTGGTCGGGGCGGACGGGACGTGCCTGACCGTGGAGCCCGCATAGGGCTGCGCTCGCGCGAATGAAGCTTACTGCCTTTGACCAAAGGCGGCCTTGCGCCGAAGTCGGTCGTAGCGCTCCCTAAGTTCAGCGCCCGCAAGCGGTCGTTGGGCTAATGGGCGATGCGAAGCCAGTGGTGAAGAAAAATCACGGCGGGGTAGGTCGCCATGAACGAAAAGACAAAGCTGCCGAGACCCATCAGAAATGCGTTCGCGATATGAAACGCTGCTCCGATCGCGAGAAACAGGAATAGTATTCGGTCGTCCCCGACAATCGTCAGGACGAAAAGACACTGGAAGGCGATGATTCCCCAACACGCGGCGCGCGAAAAGCGCGGATGGGCGCGGAAGAAGCGGCCGGCGAAGGCTCGCCCATAGATCTGGGTGCTGAAGATCCCGGCTAAAGCCGTCCCCGTTCTCCATTCCCGGCCGGCGAACTTGGCAAGGCCCGAGACGGTGTACGACAGCACCGACTGTAAGCCGATGTAAAGCACACAGGCCGTGCGGGCGGTTGAGTCCGACGGACTCATGAAGAACAACATCGCCGCGACAAAAATCTGGATGTTCATATGATCAGATCCGTCCAGACCATAGCTCGTCCGCGTCTTAAGGATCAGCAGCACGAATAGGAGAGCAGCGCTGAGGAGCCCTGCCGCCAGGGGGGCGAACCTGGCGAGCGTCATCGAAAGGCCTAGCGCCGCGGCCACGAAAAGCTTGAGGACCAGGATCGCATGGAACGCCTTCGGTGCGAACATCCGGTCGAGTAGCGGCGAGATCCACGCCGCAGCGCTTGTGCCGCCCGAGTATCTAAGGACGGACCAACTCAGCAGTCCCGAATCGCCGAAGATGTCGCGACGGTAGAGTTCTTCGGCGGCGGACACGCATATGCCGATCGTGGCGATGCTTAGCACCAAGCTCACCGCGATCTCCGGCGAGGTGATGGGCCATAGGGTCATAGCCGGTGGAGCTCCGAGCGGAAGAGCGTCTGGGCCGGTTGATCTAAATACTTCTCGACGATCAGGAATTGTGTCTCGCGCGATTCCGCCGTCCTCGGCAGGGTGGAGATATGCTTTACGATGACGAGATAGGCCGTCGTCAATTTGAAGATAGCAGGCTGAGTTTCGCACAAGTCGTAGGGCAGGTCCGTGATCAGGTCGTGGAGCGCCTTGCGCAGCCTGCGGTTCGGATTCCAGATAAAGGCAATTGCGTCCCTGTCGCTGTCCATCCCGTGAAGAGTCAGCCAGGGTGTAACCGATCCGTCGGCGAACCTGTCTCGATAGAGCAAATAATAGTTCGACACGCCCGGTTTGGGAGCGAAGAATTTCCACTTCGGGACGAGGCCTAGGCCCTCCAGCAGGCTTAGCCGTCGGCTTTTCAGGCCGAGATTATGTACGACGGTGGCCAGCAGCAGCCCGCCGAAGAGCACCACCACAAGACCATCCCAGGCGCCGCGGATCATCCTTCGGTCGCGGTGAGCGAAACCGGCATTGGGGGCTTGAGCGGACTAGAAGCCATGCTGCTCGAAAATCTCCCGGCGAACGGCCAGAAGCTCCTGCGCGGATGCAAGCGGTCCGAGTTGGAGAATCTGGTCTTCCGTCAGCGACACTTCATCCAATTTCTCTTGCAGGATTTCACAGCCGCCGGCGCAGGTGATCAGCGCTATCACGACCGCTGCAATGGCGATGCACCCAAAGCCGCACATTGCGGCGTGCCCGATGTTCAGTTCCGATGCATCTGCAGATGCCAGTTCCAGAGCTTCGCGTTCGATCGCGGAAAGCTCCGGTGGGACTTTCACGATGAGCGTTTCATAGCTCAGCCGCTCGAACGGCCTCCGATACTCCCGGAGCGTGAAGTCCTCGTCCTCCAGGCTTCCACCATTGTAGGCGAAGCCGACCGCCCCAAAATCGATGCCGCTCGGGAGAGCCAATCTGGAGATGAGCTGTTTCGATCCATATTGGAGGTCGAAGTACATTGGTGAAGCGAAGAGCGCCTTAAAACTTTCCTCGATCGGCACGACCGGCCTACGCTCGAATTCATCGGCGAAGGCTTTGCCTAATTTTTTCAACGCGGCTTCATCGCCGGTCGAATAGGCCCGTTCGAGCGCGGGAATAAGCTCGGAACCCTGTCGACCCCAGAAGAGCATAACCGATCCCCGGATCGGCTTCAGCCAATACTGGGTTGTGGATTTGGCCAGGGACGGCGCACTGGTCACGACCGCCCCAGGTCGCGCCATCCGGACTGTTCGTCTCGTCTCGTCCGCCCGCACCGCCGCGAGGTGCCTTGCAAGGCCCGGCTCGTCCTGCCCGCGACGAATTGTGTCGAGTTTGCTTGTCGCCCAATACTCCATGAGCCGCTCCCGCAAGTCGTAGGACCAGCGAAAGCACCTACTCCTTCAATGCCTCATTTTCAAGTAACCTGCGACGGCGAGCTGTGAGGACCTTAAATCATTTCATGGCAGGAAGCGGTCGCAAAACTCCGGCGGCGGGAGAGGACAGTTGTTTCGACGGCCGAACAGAGCATATCGACGCTGTGCGAACTGGCTGTAGCAGAAATCGCGGAAAGGTCTTGGCAGCGCGCGGCACGCACCCGCGAGGGCCCAAAGGCCGCCGAGCCGCGAGAGGATTGCGACAACAGCGTCCGATTTGAACAAGTGGCGGTCCCCGTCCACCAGGATGATGGATTGCGGGTCTTCAATGCTGAGGCCCGCGGTTTGCATGATCTTTGAGCCCGTGATCGAGCGTGTCGAGGCGAAGGTGAAGAGACCTTCCTTGTCACGCTCCGCCACGAAGCGGACCCATCCGTTGCAGAAATTGCATAGTCCGTCATAGACGATGAGCATTGCACGATTATAGGCCGTGCTCGCCGGTTTGTGAATATCGCCACTCGGCGGTCGATCCGTCGGCGCAGCACGGGATTTTCAAACGTCGGCTATTCGCGCCCCCGCCTGAAAGCCGACAGTCGGACACGGCCGGAACAAGCCGTGCCGCCCTTGGGAGCCAAGCCATGGATCGCCAGCGCGTCACTTCCCTCGTGCCGATGGCGCAGGTCGCCGACGTCGCGGCTTCCGCCGCTTTCTATGAAAAGCTGGGATTCGAAGTCGGCGGCAGCTTCGCGCCGCCCGGCGAGGACCAGCCGTCCTGGCTATCGTTGCGGTCGGGCGCCGCCGAGCTGATGCTCGCCCGCGCCTCCGCGCCGGTCGCGGCCGTGCCGCAGGCCGTGCTCTTCTATGTCTATTGCGGGGATGTCGAACGCATGCGCGGCCAGCTTGCCGACGCCGGCCTGCAGCCCGGCCCGATCGCCAAGCCCTTCTACAATCCGGCCGGGGAGTTCCGCCTCGTCGACCCCGACGGCCATGTGGTGATGGTGACGCACTCGCAAGCATCCGCCCGGGACCGAAAAGAATCCGCAAAAAGAGTGACGGTCACTCATTTCTCGGCGCGGAACCCGCCCTTGCCCCCGGCTTGAAGCCGGATCCGCCCCTGCGCGTTCAGGCGGGGAACGGCAGGAGCGCCTCATGAAGACCCGCATGCTGGGAAGGCTCGCCGTGTCCGAAATGGGCTTCGGCACGATGAGCTTCGCCTCCACTTAGGGCCAGGCGCCCGATCGCGGCGAGGCGATCCGAGTCATCCGCGGCGCGCACGAACTCGGCGTCACCTTCTTCGACACCGCCGAAGCCTATGGCCCCTGGACCAACGAGGAACTGGTCGGCGAGGCGCTCGGCCCGATCCGCGATTCGGTGGTCATCGCCACCAAGTTCGGCTTCGACATCGACGAGGCGACGGGCGAACGGCGTCCGGGCCTCAACAGCCGGCCCGACCATATCCGCCGGACGGCCGAGGCCATGCTGCGGCGCCTGAAGACCGATCGGATCGACCTCCTCTACCAGCACCGCGTCGATCCCGTCGTGCCGATCGAGGAGGTCGCGGGCGCGGTCAAGGCGCTGATCGAGGCCGGGAAAGTGAAGCATTTCGGCCTGTCGGAAGCGGCCGCGGCCACGATAAGCCGCGCCCATGCGGTGCAGCCCGTCACTGCGGTCCAGAGCGAATATTCGCTGTGGACCCGCGATCCCGAGCCGGAGGTGCTGCCGCTCTGCGAGGAGCTGGGCATCGGCTTTGTCCCCTGGAGCCCGCTCGGCGCCGGCTTCCTGACCGGCACGGTCGATGCCGCAACCCGCATCGACCCGGGCGATTTCCGGGCCCATTCCCCCCGGTTCACCGCGGAGGCGCGCGACGCGAACCAGGGCATCGTCGATCTGCTGCGGCGGATCGCGGAGGCCAGGAATGCGACGCCCGCGCAGATCGCGCTTGCCTGGCTGCTCGCGCGCAAGCCCTTCATCGTGCCGATCCCGGGAACCCGAAGGCTCGATCGTGTCGAGGAGAATGTCGGCGCGGCGGCGCTCGTCCTCACCGCCGACGAGCTGCGCGAGATCGAGGCGACGATCGCCGGCATCGAGGTCCAGGGCGCGCGCCTGCCCGAGGCGGTCCTCAGGATGTCGTATCGCTGAGGGGGCCGCTCACCATTCGGCTTCGCCCTCGAAGTAGAAGACGCAGGCGCCCTCGAGCTCGACGCGATCCCCGGCGAGCCTGCAGATCATCTCGCCGCCGCGGGGAGACGCCTGGAGGGCCCGAAGCTCGGTCTTGCCGAGCCGCCCGGCCCAGAACGGCGCGAGCGCGCAATGGGCGCCGCCGGTCGCCGGATCCTCCGGGATGCCCTTGGCCGGCGCGAAATAGCGGCTGACGCAATCATGCCCGCCCTCCCCGCGCGCCGTCACGATAATTCCGGCGCACGGCATCAGCGCGATCGCCGCCAGATCGGGGGAGAGCGCGCGGACCGCCTGCGCGGAGGCGAGTCTCACGAGGAAATTGAAGCCGTCCCAGACCGTCGCGACGGGCGCCGCGCCGAGCGCTTCGGCGAGGCCGTCCGGCGGTTCGGCCGGCGCGCAGCGGCGGACGGGGAAGCTCATCGCATAGCCGGCGCCGGAGCGGCGAACCGGGAGCGGGCCGCTCGCCGAATGGAAGGTCACGGCGTCGCGGCCGCGCGCGAGCCGTTCCAGGACGGCGGCGGCGCCGGCGAGCGTGGCATGGCCGCATAACGGGACTTCGACTGTCGGAGTGAACCAGCGAATGCGGTAATCCGCGCCGGCGGCGACCAGGAAGGCCGTCTCGGCAAGGTTGTTCTCGGCCGCGAGCGCCTGCAGAATGGAGTCGGCCGGATAGGCGTCCAGCAGCATCACCGCGGCGGGATTGCCGGCGAACAGCCGCGAGGCGAAGGCGTCGATCTGGAAAATCCGGGCGCGCATGCGGCGAAACTAGCGGGCGAAGCGGTGCGGCTCCAGTGCCCGGCTTGCGGGCGATCCCGTCGGATGGCAGATCGGGGCCTGGCCCGGACAGGAGAATGACGTTGATCGATCGCCGCGAATTGCTTGTCGGGGCGGGCGCGCTCGCCTTCGCCTCCTCCTTCCCCGCCTGGGCCGGCCAGAGCGCGGGCGATCCGGCGCAGGCCCTGCTCGCCGGCATCGCCGAGGCGCTGCTCGCCGATTATCCCGAGAATGCCAGCGCGCTCGGGCTCGACAACGGCGCCCGCGCCGCGCTCAAGTCGCGGCTCAGCGACCGTTCGCGCGCCGGCCAGCAGGCGCTCGCCGAACGCGCGGCGGCGCGGCTGGCGCGGCTCAGGGCGATCGACCCCGCCGCCCTCGCCCCGGCCGCCCGCATCGATCTCGACGTCGTGCGCACCGCGCACGAGACCGCGGTCGAGGGCTTCGCCTTCCCTTATGGCGACATGGCGGTGCTCAACCAGAATTGGTCCTACCGCAACGCGCCTTATGCGGTCGCCCAGAATACCGGGGCGTTCGTCGAGATCCCGGATTTGCTCGATTCCAACCACAAGGTCGAGAACGCGGCCGATGCCGAGGCCTATCTCGCCCGGCTCGAAGCCTATGCCGCGGCGCTCGACGGCGAGACCGGCCGCCTCGCCCACGACGCCGCTCTGGGCGTGGTCGCGCCCGATTTCCTGCTCGACAAGAGCCTTCGCCAGCAGCGCGCGGTCCGCGCCGCGCCGATCCCAGAATGGGGGCTGGTGACCTCGCTCGCCCGCCGCACCGCCGCCATGCCCGGCGCTTTCGGCCGCCGCGCCGAGGCCCTGGTCGCCGAAAAGGTCGCGCCCGCGCTCGACCGGCAGATCGCCGAGCTCGCCCGCCACCGGCTGCGCGCCACCGCCGATGCCGGCGTCTGGAAGCTCCCCGAGGGCGAGGCTTATTATGCCTGGGCGCTGAAGGCCGGGACGACCACGACCCGCACCCCGGACGAGGTCCACGAGCAGGGCCTCGAGCAGCTCCGCGCGCTCCAGGCCGAGATGGACGTGCTGCTCCGCGCCCAGGGCCTGACCCGCGGCAGCGTCGGCGCGCGGATGGCCGCGCTCGGCGCCGAGCCGCGCCAGCTCTTCCCAAACGATGACGAGGGCCGCCGGCAATTGCTCGCCTTCATGAACGCGCGCATCGACGACATGCGCACCCGCCTGCCCCGCGCCTTCGCCACCTTGGTCGCCGGCAACCTGATCGTGAAGCGCGTCCCGCCCGAGATCGAGATCGGCGCGCCCGGCGCTTATGCCGCCGCCGGCTCGATCGACGGCAGTGTCCCCGGCAACCTCTACGTCAACCTCCACGATCTTAGGACCAGCCCGCGCTTCGGCCTCACCACCCTCGCCTTCCACGAAGGCATACCGGGCCATGTCTGGCAGGGCGAATATACCTACCGGCTGCCGCTGGTCCGCTCCCTGCTCGCCTTCAACGCTTATTCGGAAGGCTGGGCGCTTTATGCCGAGCAGCTCGGCGCGGAGCTCGGCGTCTATGACGAGGACCCGCTCGGCCGCTTGGGCTATCTCCAGTCGATCGCCTTTCGCGCCTGCCGCCTGGTCGTCGACACCGGCCTCCACGCCAGGCGCTGGACCCGCGACCATGCGATCCGCTGGTTCGCGACCACCAACGGCTCGCCGCTCGACGACGTCAGGAGCGAGGTCGACCGCTATTGCGCCTGGCCCGGCCAGGCCTGCGGCTACAAGGTCGGCCACAGCGAGATCAACCGCCTGCGCGACATGGCCCGCGCCGCGCTCGGCCCGCGCTTCGATTTCCGCTTGTTCAACGATGCGCTGGTGACCGGCGGCAACGTGCCTCTGGTCGTGCTCGGGCGGATCGTCGAGGCGCATGTCGCGGCACGGCGCGGCTAGAAAAAGCGTGACAGTCACTCTTTTCGAAAAGCGTGACTGTCACTCTCTTCCGGAACGGCGCCCTATTTGCCGAAGGTGACCTTCAGCGCCTGGACGCGGTCGACGGTCTGCCGCGCCTCCTGCTTATTGGCGTCGCGCTCCGATCTCGAGCGGCAGCGGCGGACGAGCGCCAGGCGGCTGCCGATCTCGTGCGTCGTTTCGCAGGTCCGCCTTTCGGGCTTTGCCGAGGGCTCGGCGCCGGGCTGCTGGCCGACGGCGGCGATCGGCACGGCGATGACGGCGAGGATGGCGGCGGGCAAGCGATAGTACATCGAGAATCTCCCTGAGGCGGCGGCCAGGACATCGCCCTGTATCGGGGACGGCCGCGGCCTCGTCAACCGCGCGGCCGCCGCCGGGCGCAACAGCTGATGACGAAGGGCGATGACGACGACGCGACCGTCGCCGATTCATGTTCACGAACCTATAGGGTAAAAAGCGCTTTCCTACACCGTTCCTGATATGTTCTAATGTGTCGATGGGCAGAACGACTGATTCGCGGCCTGGAAAACGGCGATGGATCGATGCGGCGGCGAAGGCGCGGTTCCTCGCGGGCTTGCGGCTGGGCGCGCCGATCGCGCTCGCCGCGAAGGCCGCCGGCTTCTCGGTCAAGGGCTTCTTCGGCGTCCGCCGCCGCGAGCCGGCGTTCAGGCTTGCCTGGATCTGGGCGCTCGAGCTCTCCGCGGCGGACGAACGCGCGCCGTCGCGGGACGGCGGCGGCGGGGACGAGGACGGCCAGGTCCGCATCGTCCCCGGCCGCGGCCGCCTGCTGCAGCGGCGCAAGATGCGCTGCGTCCGCTTCACCCCGGCGCGCCAGCGCATCTACCTCGACCATTTCGCAGGCACCGCCGATTCCCAGGCCGCGGCGGCGGCCGCCGGCGTGTCCGTGGCGACCGTCGACAGCCACCGCCGCAAGCATCCCGAATTCGCCGCCGCGCACGACGAAGCGCTGCAATACGCTTATTCCAAGCTCGAGGCCGAGGCGGTGCGCCAGCGGCTCGCGGCGCAGGAGCGGCTGCGCGAGGAGCTGGTTCCGACCGGCGAGATGGCGACGGAGTTCGAGCGGGTGATGAAGCTGCTCGCCCGGTGGGACCGCCGCGACGGCCGCCTCGGCCACCGCGAGGTGCGCCACGGCCACCTCAAGCGCTGGACCTTCGAGGAGGCGATCGTGGCGCTCGACAGGAAGCTGCGCGCGCTCGGCGTCCGCCACGGCGTCGTCCCCCCGGAAGATGGCGACGGCGTCCCGCCGCAAGAGCCGGAAGCGAAGGAATGACCCGCGCCGAGATGCTCGCCATATTGCTCGCTCTGCTGCGGCTCACGCCCGAGCTGCGCCGCAATGTGTTCATGGCGCTGCCCGCGCCGGCGCGCTGGGCGATCCTGGAGGAATGGTGGTGGCAGGCGCGCGGCGGCCAGATCGAGCCCAGGGCCTGCCCCGACGGGTCGCCCTGGCGGGTCTGGGCGATCATTTCCGGGCGGGGCTTCGGCAAGACCCGGGCGGGCGCCGAATGGGTGTGGGCGCGGGCGCGGGAGAACCCGCGGGCCCGGATCGCGCTCGTCGGCGCCACCCTCGACGAGGTCGCGGAGGTGATGGTCGAGGGCGACAGCGGCCTCCTCGCCTGTGCCCGCTGCGACGAGGCTCCGCGCTGGATCGTCACGCGCGGCCTCTTCCTCTTCCCCTCCGGCGCGCGGGCGCACGCCTTCACTGCCGATCGGCCGGACAAGTTGCGCGGGCCGCAGCATCATTTCGCCTGGTGCGACGAGCTCGCCAAATGGCCGCGCGCCGGCGCCGCCTGGGACAATCTCATGCTCGGCCTGCGCCTCGGCGAGAAGCCGCGCACCATCGTCACGACGACGCCGCAGCCGATCGCGGCGCTGAAGCGCATCCTCGCTTTGCCGCGCACCGTGAGGACGCACGGCCGCACCGCCGACAACCCCGATTCCGCCCCCGATTTCCGCACCGCCATGTACGAGCAGCACGGCGGCACCCGCTTCGGCCAGCAGGAGCTCGAAGGCCTGCTGCTCGAGGATTTCGAAGACGCGCTCTGGAGCCGCGAGCTGATCGAGAAAGCGCGGGGACAGTCACTTTCGCGCGCGGAGCAAGACGGCGGGACCGGCGGCACGGAAAGCGGCTGTCCCCATTCCGGCGCCCCTCCCCGCTTCGTCCGCATCGTCATCGGCCTCGATCCGCCCGCCTCGACCGGCGGCAACAGCTGCGGCATCCTTGTCTGCGGCATGGACGAGGACGGCGTCGCCCACGTCCTCGCCGACCTCACCGCCAAGGGCCTTTCCCCCGAAGCCTGGGCCCGCCGAGTCGCCGCCGCCGCCGCGCAGCATGGCGCGAGCCGCGTCGTCGCCGAGAAGAACCAGGGCGGCGACATGATCGGCAGCGTCCTGCGCGCCGTCGACGCCAACCTCCCCATCCGCCTGGTCGCCGCGACCAAGAGCAAGGCCGCGCGCGCGGAGCCGATCGCGCTCAGGTTCGAGACGGGGCGGGCGCGGCTCGCCGGCCGTTTCCCGGAGCTGGAGGACCAGCTCTGCGCGCTGACCTGGTCCGGCTATCAGGGCCAGGGGAGCCCGGATCGCGCCGACGCGATGGTCTGGGCGATGACGGAATTGTTCGACAAGGAGCGCAGCGGGCCGCGGGTGAGGATGCTGTAGGCGAAGGGCGGAAAAGAGTGACAGCCACGCATTTCGAAAATAGTGACTGTCACGGATTTCCCGTTCCCGAAAAGAGTGACAGTCACGCATTTCGAAAATAGTGACCGTCACGGATTTCCCGTCACGGATTTCCAAGACGGCGACGCGCGAAAAATTGCGTGTCCCTTTCCAGCCAAGGACAGGACGTACCCGTCCGCCATCCCGATCCCACGCCTGATGAGGAGTTGATGGTCATGCCCGACACCTACACTATCTATTTGGAGAACGAGTCCGCCGAGCCCCAGACCTTCTGGTGCTTCCTTGCGCCGCCGGAGGAGTTGGCAAACGACGACGGCGTCTTCGCGAATTCAGGCCTTTCTCTTACCGTGGCTCCGGGCAGCCGCGCGATCGAAGCGTTTGGGATCAGGGTCGAGTACGTTGTCGGCGCGGGTGCGAGCAACCATCCGGTCGGCCCGAACGAGGCGATCGTCTCGGACGTCACCAAAGAGGCTTCGCTTCGAGACACCTGGAATGCAACCTACGCGACCGCCCCGCCCGAAGCAGGTCCATCAATGGCGAAGGCGGCCACGCCGGCGCCGCCGAACGCCATCGCCATCGTCTCGAACGCCTTCGACAGGGTCTCGAACGAGAACAGAGGCTGGTTCAGCAGCCAGACCTTCGGCATCGAGACGCAGCAGGGCTTCGTTGGCATGAGCTGGTCGCCGATGCCGCAACGGACAAGAACGATCACGCCCAGGCTCGCATTCTATGTGGCGGTCGGCGATTACAGCAGTAACGCTCTCGCGATCTGGTACGATGTGTACGGTTACTCGGCCGTCATCGAAGCTCCGGGCAACTTCGAGCTGAACGAATGTACCGTTACGTTCACCGAGGTGGGCGCGTGGATGGTTACGCCCGGTCGGCCGCCGTGGCTTTCGACGGCCTAGTTCGGGGCATCGTCTTCGGGGAAGCTTCGCTTCGGGCAGACCCTCCGCTGTCTCTCCGCGCCTCTGCTTCGCCGCGCGGACCCGCCTTACCGGAGCGCCGCCAAATCCGGCTCCACCCACCCCGGTGACAGGTAGGTACCTGTCACCAACGAACCTCACCAACGAACCCGCCCCTCCGGCGCCGCAGCACCGCGTTGACCCGCTCGATCAGGCTCCGCGGCGGCAGGTACGACCCTGTCCCCTGGAGCCCCACATTCGCGCACGAACGAAGGCCTAAAGATCGGCAGCAAGGTTGACCTGCGCATTCACGTCCGGGAGCGCGTAGAAGAGCGAGAGATTCTGCTGCTTCTTGTCGTCGGTTTCGTAATAGTCCCAGCCCTGTGTCGGGTTCATATGGCCGGGGAGGAAGGACAGTTTCTGGCTCGTACCGTCGGCGAGGAAGGTGACCGAATCGACTTCGACGTCGGTCACGATCCCGGCGTTGAAGAAGAGCCCGTTTCCGATCGCCGAGATCGGCTGGCGGGCATCGCGCCACTGGCCGAGGATTCGGATTGCCGCTTCCGTGAAGATGACCGCCATTTGCCTCTACCCCTGCATTTTTTGGGCCTTCGAGCCTCGGAGAGGGCTCCGAATGGCCAAGGAAGTTCGGGTTAACATAGGGGCGCAAAGTCGCGAGGAAGCAAGGGGGGCGCAAAGGGGGACAGGTACGTACCTGTCCCCAATCTCAAACTGTGGGCGATGACGGAATTGTTCGACAAGGAGCGCCGGGGGGCCGCGGGTGAGGATGCTGTAGGCGAAGGGCGGAAAAGAGTGACAGTCACGCATTTCGAAAATAGTGACTGTCACGGATTTCCCTGCCGAAACTGAAATCAGACCGCCGGCGGCACCGCCAGATCCGGCTCCACCCACCGCAGCCGCGCCTCCACCGAGAACAGCAGCTCCGCCGAATAAGACCGCAGCGGCCAATCCCGCCGCCCCTCCGGCGCCAGCAGCACGGCGTTCACCCGCTCCGCCAGCCCCCTGCTTTCGCTCCCCGCCAGCGCGCGCCGCAAAGTGCGGATGAAGAGCTGGGTGATCGTCTCGTGATAGCCCTCGGTGTCGCTGTTCACCCCGCCGACGCTTTCATTGTAGCGGCGGATCAGCCCCGGCAGGTCGCGCTCGGGGCAAATGTCCGGGCGTTCGAGGAGGATCCACGAGGTCGTCGAGATATGCGCCTCGTGGGTCCATTCGGGTTTGGGCAGGGTGCAGGCGAGGAAGCCCGCGCCGACCCGGCGGATCGCGTCGTCGTCCGGCCAGAGCCGCGGTTCGTGTTTGTGTTCGTTCATTGGTGGTCTCCGCAAAAGAAAAGGAGCGCGCCGACCTTCGCCGGCGCGCTCCCTTTTTCATCTGCCCCCTCGCCCATTTGGGGAGAGGGTTGGGATGAGGGCTTTGCTGGGCGTCAGGCCGCGCTGATCACGGGCTCCCGGATGTGTTGCCGGGCCTGGCCGGCTTGCGGCGCGGCGGTGAGGACGCCCGCGTCGACATGGGTCGCGAACTTGGCGAAATTGTCGGTGAACAGCGTCACCAGCCTGGCCGCGGTCGCGTCATAGTCGGTCTTGTCCGCCCAGGTGTCGCGCGGGTTGAGGATCCCGCTCTCGACGCCGGGCACGCTGACCGGGACGCCGAAGCCGAAAACGGGGTCCTTGCGATATTCGACGTTCTGCAGCGAGCCGTCGAGCGCGGCGTTGAGCAGCGCGCGGGTCGCCTTGATCGGCATGCGGCTGCCGACGCCGTATTTGCCGCCGGTCCAGCCGGTGTTGACCAGCCAGCAATGCACGCCGCCCTTGGCGATCCGCTGCTTGAGGAGGTTGCCGTAGACCCAGGGGAAGCGCGGCATGAAGGGCGCGCCGAAGCAGGTCGAGAAGGTCGCCTCGGGCTCGGTGACTCCGATCTCGGTGCCGGCGACCTTGGCGGTATAGCCGGAGAGGAAATGGTACATCGCCTGCTCGGGCGTCAGCCGCGCGATCGGCGGCAGCACGCCGAAGGCGTCGGCGGTGAGGAAGACGACGTTCTTCGGCACCGGGCCCATATTCTCGGCCGAGCAATTGGGGATATAGTGGATCGGATAGGCGCCGCGGGTATTCTCGGCGAGCGTCGCGTCGTCGAGGTCGAGGACGCGCGTCGCCTCGTCCATCACGACATTTTCGAGCACCGTGCCGAAGCGCTTCGTCGTCGCGTAAATCTCCGGCTCCGCCTCGGGCGAAAGCCGGATCATCTTGGCGTAACACCCGCCCTCGAAATTGAACACCGCCGTATCCGACCAGCCATGCTCGTCGTCGCCGATCAGGGTGCGGCTGGCGTCGGCCGAGAGCGTGGTCTTGCCGGTGCCCGAGAGGCCGAAGAAGACTGCGGTGTCGCCCTTGGGGCCGATATTGGCCGAGCAGTGCATCGGCATCACGCCGGTGGGCGGGAGCAGGTAATTGAGGATGCCGAAGACGGACTTCTTCATCTCGCCGGCATAAGCGGTGCCGCCGATCAGGATCAGCTTCTCGGTCAGATTAACCGCGATCACCGTCTCCGAGCGGGTGCCGTGGCGGGCTGGGTCGGCGCGGAAGCTCGGCAGGTCGATGATGGTGAATTCGGGCTCGAAGCCGGCCACCGCCTCGGGCCCGGGGCGGACCAGAAGCGTGCGGATGAAGAGGCTGTGCCAGGCGAGCTCGTTGATGACGCGCACGCGGACGCGATGCTCGGGCTGCGAGCCGCCGTAGAGGTCCTGGACGAACAGCTCTTTCTTCTCAGCCAGCGCGGCGAGAAAATCCTCCTTGAGCGCGGCGAAATGTTCGGGCGCGATCGAGGCGTTGTTGTCCCACCAGATAGTGGCGTCGGTCTCGGCGTCGCGGACGATGAACTTGTCCTTGGCCGAGCGGCCGGTGTGCTTGCCGGTCTTGACGACGAGCGGGCCGTCCGCGGCGAGCAGTCCCTCGCCGCGCTTCAGCGCTTCCTCGACCAGCATGGCCGGGCCGAGATTCCAGTGCAGCGCCGCTTCGGTGTCGATGCCCTGATAGGCCAGATCGAATGACGGGACCTTCTGGGCCACGTGATATCCTCTTGTTGCGCGTTTGCGGGCCCCGGCGAAGGGGCCTGGCGTTCATGGCGGGCGCATATCGGAGCATCGCGCCTGCGTCAAAGGGTAGCGCGGCGAAGCGCCCTTGGCTAAAGCCCGTGTGGGCAGGGAAAGTGGGTGAAAAGGGACGATGTCGATAACGATCGCGCTTGTCGACGACGACCGCAACATCCTGACCTCGCTTTCGGTCACCTTGCAGTCGGAAGGCTTCATCACCCGCCTCTATTCGGACGGCGAGGCGGCGCTGAAGGCGCTGGTCGACAATCCGCCCGATCTGGCCGTGCTCGACATCAAGATGCCGCGGATGGACGGGATGGAGCTGCTTCGCCGCCTCAGGGAGCGGAGCGACTTCCCGATCATCTTCCTCACTTCCAAGGACGAGGAGCTGGACGAGGCTTTGGGCCTCGCGATGGGCGCGGATGATTATATTGCGAAGCCGTTTTCCCAGCGACTCCTGCTGGCGCGAATTCGCGCGGTTCTGCGCAGGACCGAGATGCGCGCGCGCCCGCCTGCCGAGGACGACGCGCCCGAGCAGGCCGAGATCGCGCGCGGCCGGCTGCTCATGGATCCGGCCCGCCACCGGGTGAAATGGGACGGCGGCGACGTCACCTTGACCGTCACCGAATTCATGATCCTCGAGGCGCTGGCGCAGCGGCCCGGCGTGGTCAAATCGCGCAACCAGCTGATGGACGTCGCCTATCAGGACGACATCTATGTCGACGATCGCACCATCGACAGCCACATCAAGAGGATGCGCCGCAAGTTCCGCGCCGTCGACGACGATTTCAACGCGATCGAGACGCTCTATGGCGTCGGCTACCGCTTTGCCGAGGAATAAGCCGCCGGGCCGGCTGCGCGGCTGGTCGAAGCGGCTGTCGCTCCGCCAGCGCATCCTCGCGGTCAACATCTTCGCGCTCGCCATCCTGGCGGGCCTCATCTTCTATCTCGACAGCTTCCGCAGCCGGCTGACCCAGGCACGGGTCGATCAGGCGCAGTCGGAAGCGGTGATGATCGCCCATATGCTCGCCGCCTTGCCGGCCGACCAGCGCGAGCCGATCCTGATCCGCCTGGGCCGGGATTCCGGGACCAGGCTTCGCCTCTATGCCGCCAATGGCGCGCGGGTGGCGGACAGCTGGCACAACGCGACCCCGACCTACGCGCTGCGCGACCCGGCGATCGAGCCCTGGTATCGCGACGTCGCCTTGTGGCTCGACAATGGCTTCGACACGATCGTCGGCGCGCCGCCGCCGCCCGAATTCGTGCCGCCGGCCCACGATGTGCTCTCGGCCTGGCCGGAGGCGCAGCAGACGCTGCGGACCGGGGCGCCGGTGCCGATGCTGCGCCGCGCCGCCGACGGCACCCCCTATATCGCCGCGGCGCAGCGCATCGAGGGCGCGGACCGGCAGGTGCTGCTGCTGACCGTCAACGCGCGGGACGTGCGCCGCGTGGTGCGCGCCGAACGCTATTCTTTGTTCCTGATCCTGGTCGGCACCCTGATCGTCTCGATCCTGCTGTCGCGCTTCCTCGCCCGCACGATCGCCAATCCGCTGCGCAAGCTCGCCCATGCCGCGCACCGGGTGCGGCGCGGCAGCGCGCGCGAGGTGGACGTGCCGACGCTGCCGCTGAGGACCGACGAGATCGGCCAGCTCGCCCGCGCGCTCAGCGAGATGACGCAAAGCCTCAGGCAGCGGATCGACGCCACCGACGCCTTCGCCGCCGACGTCACCCACGAGCTCAAGAACCCGCTCGCCTCGCTGCGCTCGGCGGTCGACACGCTCGAGCGGGTCGAGGATCCGGCGCTCAGGCGGCAGATGCTCGATGTCGTGCGCCAGGATGTCGGCCGGCTCGACCGGCTGGTCGTCGACATCGCCGAAGCCTCGCGGCTCGACGCCGAATTGTCGCGGGCGCGGTTCGAGCCGATCGACCTCGGCAAAACGATCGAGACGATGGTGCCGGTCTGGGAGGAACGTTCGGAAGGCCGCGCCGAAATCGCCTTCGCCCGGCCGCGCGTCGGCACGGCGGTGATGATGGGCGACGAATCGCGGCTGGCCCGCCTGATCGACAACCTCGTCGACAACGCCATCTCCTTCTCGCCGGCCGGCGGCCTCGTCCAGATCGGCGCCGTGCGCCTCGGCGACGAGGTCGTGGTCTCGGTGCAAGACGACGGGCCCGGCGTTCCCGGCGACGCACGGGAAGCGATCTTTAACCGATTCCATAGCATCAGGCCGGAAGAGGATTTCGGCCGCCACAGCGGGCTCGGGCTGGCCATCGCGCGGGCGATCGTCGAAGGGCATGGCGGGCGGATCGAAATCGAGGACCGCCACGACGGACGAACGGGGGCCCGCTTCGTCGTCCGCTTTCCGGGAGTCAGTGCATGAGCCCCCCTTCCCTCTCCTCCGAGACGCTCCATGTCAGCGCCGTCGCCATCCACGGCCGCGCCGTCCTGATCGGCGGCCGCTCGGGCACCGGCAAGTCCGACCTCGCCTTGCGGCTGATCGACCGCGGCGCCATTCTGGTCAGCGACGATTACACCTACGTCCACCGGGTCAGCGGCCGCGCGCTCGCCTCGGCCCCGGCCACCATCGCCGGCAAGATCGAGGTGCGCGGGGTCGGCATCGTCGAGCGCGAATCGGCCGCCGATGTTCCGGTCGCCCTGTTCGTCGATCTGGACGGGCAGCCCGAGCGCCTGCCCGGCGGCGAGGAGAGGATCTCCGTCGCCGGCGTCTCGATCCCGACCGTCTCCCTGGAAGGCCACCAGGCCTCGGCGCCGCTGAAGGTCGAGGCGGCCTTGCTGCTGTTCGGGCTGCCGGCCGGATGAGCGCCCAGCTCGCTATCATCTCCTTCGCTTTCTCGCGCGGCGAGCCGCCCGACGCGAATCTGGTGCTCGACATGCGCTTCCTGAGGAATCCGCACTGGCAGGAGGCGCTGCGCCCCCTGTGCGGCCAGGACCCGCGCGTGGGCGCCTATATTGCGGGCGATCCGGCCTATGCCGGCGCCATGAAGCGGATCGAGGATTTGCTGCTTGAGCTCCTCCCCCTCTATCTGGCCGATGGAAAATCCTATGTCTCGGTCGCATTCGGCTGTACGGGCGGCCGGCACCGCTCCGTCCACGTCGCGGAGCGGGTCGCGGCACGGTTGCGCGCCGAGGGATTTTCGCCCACGGTCGAGCATCGGGACCTCGCCTCGCGCCCCCGCGACGGGATCGAGGGAGGCCGCGGGGTTTCGAGATCTGACAAGGTGAGTCGATGATCGGTCTTGTGCTGGTTACCCATGGTCGGCTTGCGGCCGAATTCATCACGGCCATGGAGCATGTGGTTGGGCCCCAGGAGCGGATCGCCTCGATCTGCATCGGCCCCGACGACGACATGGAGCGGCGCCGCAAGGATATCGCCAAGGCGATCGACAAGGTCGACGACGGCGG
>JAXDPD010000026.1:0-15671 GCA_034668505.1 Sphingomonadales bacterium | reverse complement strand
AAGCTGTAGAACAGCGTCTCCTGCATCACCGTCTGCTCACCCATCATCGGCTCGCCTCCCGCCTTGCGCAAAAGGAGTGAATCAGAGGCGAGTCACCGGCGCAAGGCCGAGTTTTTCAACACAATCGGCGCAAGGCGGTCTTCCGCGCGAGGTCCGCAATGGGTCGTCCCGGACATTGCGCCGCAGCGGGCTGAGCGGCCTCGCCACTCTCGCAATCTCTCCGCTTGGCGGGGAGTCGCCCGCCGGATATAAAATGCCCGGCTATGCGGGCGTGGCGAAATTGGTAGACGCAACGGACTTAGGCCAAACTTGAGTGCTCCCGGGGAAACCCGGGATGCAGAACTGCTCAAATTCGGGGAACCCTGTCAGATGGCGATCCCGAGCCAAGCCCGGTAACGGGAAGGTGTAGAGACTAGACGGGCAGCACCTACACTCCGGCGATCGGAGCACGGTGAAGGGATAGTCCAGACCACAAACGCCCGGAAGTGGGGCGGCGGCGAAAGCCGTAGCTGGTACGAAAATCCGTAGGGCCGCAAGGCCTGTGGGGGTTCGAGTCCCCCCGCCCGCACCACAGACGAGAGCATGTGATGAATTTTGTTCAGTTCCTTTCAGCCTTCGGATTAGGCGCCCTCGTTACGGCGGTGGTGCAGGCGTGGTTGTCGCGTGCGACAGCGCAATTTCCAAGAGAAGAAGGAATCGTATGTCGGGCTGCTCCAAGCCTACCACCGAGCAGCGGTCGAGGGCACGGACGAGGCAGCAAAGGAATTTGCATATTGGCAAATGCGTTGCGAGCTCGTTGCTCCCGAAAACGTTAGGAACGCCATTCAGGCAATCGTGGATACAAACGACGATCGCGTGGCCCGCGACCTGGCGCATGAACGGCTTAAAGCGGCCCTCCGCAATGACATTGGGGTCGCCGGGTAGCGGCTACGGCCCCCGCCGCATCACGAAAATCACTTGGGCAATGGCGGTAACGACGGAGGCGATCGCCTCAATCAGTAGGATAATGTCGGTGGTGGTCATGGCTCCTCTCTTTCTCGCACGGCATGTGCGTCGAGGCGCCCTCAGCCGACCGCCCAGGCGCACGGACAAGGCCGCCAGCCGCCGCGCGGGATGGGCCTGCACGTCAGGAAGGCCATCGCCTTTGCCGGGAGCAGCGGTCTGCTATCGCCCGAGAAACAGCACCTTGCCGATGAGAATGGGAGCCTGCGCCACCGCCCTGTAGGCTGATTGGCAGAGCCGAAAGTCTTAACCGGAATTAACCAAATTTTAGCGGTGGCAGACTATACTCAGGGTTGAGCAACCCGCGCACAAGGTATCTATCGCCGCCAATCCTACAGTTTCTCCGACCGATCAGCGGGCCCGACCCGCTGATCCGCAGGCTGGCCTTCGGACCGAATTGCTCGCGGGGATCCTCGCTGCTCAATCCGATCTTGCAGCCGCGCTCGCCCAGCTCAGCTCCACCGGCGACAACGCCCTGCGCGCCCAAGTCGCCGCGCAGCTCCAAACCCTGGCCGGACTGGAACGCGCGGTCACCAGCGGCAACCCCGCCATGCTTGCGTCCGTTCGCCGCGAAGTCGCTAGCGCCATCGCTGCCGGTGCCAACATCAGCCAGCAAGTTCGCGACGACGCGCAAAGGACCGCCGCAGCCGAGCTCGCCGCCGTCAGCGCCGTCAGCCGCCAACAGGTGCAGTCCCTCATGCGCGACATGCACCGCTTCGACCCCTTCCTTCGCTTTGCTTCGCCCGAGGACGAGGAAGCCTATCGCCGCCGCGAGGCCGAGCGCCGCGCCTATATCGAGGAGCAGCATCGGCGCGGCACACCGGAAGGCGATCTCAATGCCTCCGCTGGCGCCATCGGCCAAATGGTCGACGCGCGGGCACACGGCGCCGGCGACAGCCCGGAATTCCAGCAGCGCTGGAATGAACTGGTCGGCACCACTCAGCGGCTTCGCGAGCAAGTCCAACGCTCCGGCGGCTCGACCCGCGAGTTCGACCAACGCCTGCGCGCCGAGTTGCGCCAAACCTTGCGGGCGCGGGGCGCGTCCGCCGCCGAGATCGAGGCGCGCCTTGCCGCCCATCCTGACAATCCACTGGAAGCGGTGCGGGACTATATGCGCGACGCGGCCGATATTCGGCAGGTCGAACAATCGGCAAGCCTCGCGAGCAGGCAAGTCTCCCAGATCGTTGCCGCCGAAGAACCCACGGAGGATCGCACGTTGAGCGATGCCATCGCCCGGCTACGCGCTGCCGGCGCGACCGCCGCCGCCAATCATCCGGACGCGGAACGCTTCGCCCATGGCGTCAACGCCAACGAGCATCCCGCGCCTCCGGCCTGGTCCGTCACTCTCCGCTTAGCGTTGCTCATTTCGCTTGCCTAATTGTACGCAATCGCGTACAATGATTCTATGCGTACCACCTCCTACAGCGACCTTCGCAAGAATCTTGCAGCCATGATCGACCGCGTCAGCGCCGATCACGAACCTATCATCATCACCCGCGACCGCGGCAAGCCCCCGGCTGTGCTCATGTCGCTTGAGGATTTCGCTTCCTACGAGGAAACTCGTTACCTGCTCAAAAGCCCGGCCAACGCCGAGCGCTTGCGCGCCGCGGTCGAGGCGTTGGAGCAGGGCGGCGGCACCGAGCGGACGCTTGCCGAATGAAGCTCGTTTTCAGCGAGCAAGCATGGGATGACTATCTTTACTGGCAGCAGCAGGACACGAAGCTCCTGGCCCGCATCAACCTTCTCATCAAAGAATGCACGCGCACGCCCTTTACGGGCACGGGCAAGCCTGAGCCGTTGCGAGGGGCGCTTTCCGGCTGGTGGTCGCGCCGCATCAACCGCGAGCATCGGCTTGTCTACAAGGCTGCGGACGACAGCTTGCTCATCGCGCAGTGCCGCTATCACTATTGAGCGACGACCGTCTCACCATTGGCAGCGCGAACGCCGTAAGCGTAGCCCGCCGAGGAACATAAGTCGGTGTCCGGCTCCGCTTGCGTCAGGCATCGCTGGGCGATCGGCCGCAGCGTGGCCATGCTGGGCAGCTCGGCCGGTATCGGTTCGCGCCGCTGATAGGCCGTTACGAACCCATTATCGAAGGCCACGGCGGCCGTCAGCCTGTCGCTCCGTGAATCACGGACGAAGCCGAGCCTCCCGTCGCGGCCCAGCCGGGTAAGCAGCGTCACGCAATAGTCGATAGCGTCGGGCAGTCCGCGCACGCCGAGCGAACGTCTCTCGGCGATGGAAGCTGGTTGTTGGCCGCTGGCGCAACTCCCGCGCTCGCGGGCAATCCCTTCGGCAGTGCCACCGCCTCGCAGAATGTAATCGATCGTCAATTGGCGATCCGCGCGAGTGTCGCGCGGCTGGGCAGCAGCCCCACTCGGGGTCAAGCAGTAGCCGACCACGATTGCCCTGAGGATGAGGCAGCCTCGAGCCGCCAGAACCGCACTGGCCATTACAGCCTACCTGCGGCCTCTATAGGTATAGCGGTGAAGGATGAGATTGCCGGCGACATTCGCGACGCTGTTGCAGATCGTTTGCACGAGAATGCGCTCGAAATCCGCCACGCTCAAATGGTCGTGATGGTGATCCGTGGGAACGTCGTACGTGCCCTGATTGGTATGGACTTCGTAGAGGTGCGCCATGGGTCCGTCTCCCCGCTTTGAACGGGGAAAAGATGCCACCCTGCAACAAAATGAGCAATTTTGTTGCAGCATCATGTCTTTATTATCAGTAACTTACTAGGGATAGCGGCCGAGTAGCTATTCGTCCTGCTCGATATCAATGAACAGCAATTGGCTCCCTCTGCCCCGCCTAACTTGGACGGTGACGTCGTGATTGACCATTGGGCCAATTAGATCATCGACCGCTTCACTAAGGCCGGTCACATGCCGGGTGACGCCATCCACAGAAATCTCCAGCCAATCTTTATCGAGGTCCACCGCTCGCAGATTACCGCGCAGAAGCTGCTCGGCGTCGCCGGGGTGAGTCGGAGGCGTCGCAGGCCTAAGCGTCTCCGAAATTACCTTCCGGGAAACAGTAGATAGAACCACTGGACCGCGCTCCCCAGCTCCCCGAATTTCTATCTCAGAGAAAGACTTCCCAGTAGGGGATAGATTCCGGGTCATTTTGAGGAAGGTCTGCCGATACTCTGGCTTAGTCACGACTTCCGAAAGGCCATCAACTGGATCTTCGCTGCAGGCTCGAAGAATTTCCAAAAATTTCTCGGTCAGAAGCTCCGGCTCGATCTCATCGCCGGGAAATAGGTCCCCCTGCGGAGGCTTCTGAACCGCCACCGCAAACTGATAGCTGCCCGGCACGCTTTGAAACAGCCACGGCCGATAATGAGCTTGGATTGTCTTCGAGGCGGGTCCCCTCATTCTCAGAGGTAGATCAGCGAGATATTCGGCGGTCCGATAAAACAGGCTCTGGACCACCTGCACTTTGCCGAGAATCAAGTCTAACGGGGCGCCGCCTGTTACAACTTCACCGCCCTTGACGGAGACCAGCACCTGACCTGGTACGAATGAAATTCCAGCTTCACGCTGCGCATGCTCATTCCATATCGCTTGGAGAAGCTCTCGCAGTTCCTGCCGGGCGAAACTCGGAAGCGCGTCGCGGCTTGAGGCATCATGAGCGAACTGCTCCGCGACTTCCAGTTGGCCCGACTTGTACCACAAGGCGGCCACGCTGACAGCGAGGATGCCCATCGTTCGCGGTTTGTCATCGCCGACAGAATGAAAGGCTGAGGCTTCAGCCTGGGCAGCCTGAGCAAACAATGTCTTTGCAGCATCGACCTGCCCTCGGCGCAAAGCCTCGTGAGCCTCGCTCGCAAGCTTCTCACTATCAATGTGCGACTGAGTGGACGTCATGTCGTACCCAGGTTCGCGCTAACGATTCTTAGCTGAGCAAAACCTACGACCACGGCCATGGCCGGTAAATTGGAATTTCCCTTCGCCGCCTGATCGAGCTTCTGCCTTAGGCGGCCCTCAATGACGATCGTGCTGCCATCAGAGGTACCGGACACCTCCAGTCGAACGGCTGTTTCCAAATCATCGGCTGCGGCACCAGGCACATTCACATAGTAATCGGCACCCGTACGGGTCTCCGCGCGGCGTACGGCAACCAGTCCACGGACCAGTTCGACGGTCGCTAGGGCCAGCGCGCAGGCGCCCGCTTCAGTCGCATCTATTTCATTCGCCCAAGCGCGCTGGAGCGACGCGTCTGCGGCAATCCAAACGGCGTCGGCCGCGCTTTCTGACAGGTGGTCCCGAATTTGAAAGATCGCAGGAGACTCATGGTGTCGGTCGAGACAAACTCGCGCAGCTTCTTCATAACTCAAGCCGATTCCGTCACTCACGCCCCTATGACGAGCGGCTAAATTGGCAAACGGCAGTGTCGGATTCATGCGCTCCCCCAAAGAGAAGTGAGTATCCAGCCCGGTTCGAAAATGTCCATCGCATTCGGTGCTGGTGGAGGCAGCCTGAGAAAAAAGCCCTGATTCTGGGCCGTATCGAGAATTTATTCGCGCAACCCTATTGCTCATTTTGTTGCGCGGGGTTGCCATGTCCTTCATCCAGCTCGGCCAGTGGCAAGTCTACGACCCCACAGGCCGACGCAAATATCTCTCGGCCGACGAACGTCGGCGCTTCCTAGCTGTGGCGGACACACTGCCGCCGCACTCCCAAAGCCTTTGCCATTTCCTCGCCTATAGCGGCTGTCGAATCAGCGAAGCGCTGGCTGTCACGCGGCAACAGGTAGATGCCGAAAGCGGCACGGTCATTCTTCGGACGCTCAAGCGGCGCCGGCTCGTTTTCCGAGCCGTGCCCGTTCCGCCGAGCATGATCCTCCACCTCCTAGATTTGCCGGCCGCCGAAAGCGGCCGGCTTTGGAAAATGCACCGCTGCACGGCTTGGCGGCAGGTCAAGGAGGCTATGAACTCAGCCGGCATCAGAGGCCCGATGGCGACTTGCCGGGGACTTCGCCATGGGTTCGGCATACGTGCTGCCGCGAGCGCCGTACCGCCAAGCCTTATCGCCAAGTGGCTAGGCCATGCCTCATTGGCCACCACGGCAATCTATCTGGACGCCGTTGGGCCGGAGGAACGTGCGATCGCCAGCCGTATGTGGGATTGAGCCTCGCTAGGCATCGCTCGGCTGGCGCTCGACCTTGTCGATAACTGTGACCACCGGACCGGACGGGAGGTGCGGCCACACTTGAGCCGAGTATTCCTGGATTGCCAGCACCGTTCCTTGTTGCAGGTGACGCACCAACTCGCTCAGATCAGAGCCTTGGATGACGAATTGCCGCCGCCCGAAATCCAGCGACAGCATCTTTTCCCCCACGTAATCGGCGGCAATCAGGTAGGGATAACTGACCTGCCAGCCGATCAGCAGACCGGATCGCGGATCGAACTTCCGCAGATTGAGCAACAGCGCAGGCCGCGATCGGCCGCGCTGGATGATCCATGGTCGGTACACGACCAGATCAGGCGCAATCGAGATGTCCTCCTCGACCGGAGGCGGCGGTGGCGGCACCGCTCCGCTGTCGCGCCCTTGCTCGAATTTATCTCTCCAGTTTCCGCTCATAGCTACCGGTCCAGTTCAGGGTTTATGTCACGGGTATGTTGCGGAGCCGCGGGCTCGAGACGGGCGAGTTGCCGCTCGAACCAGTCATAGAACCGCTGCATCTTTCCGGCCGCTTCGCCGGGCCGGGTCATCAGCGGATCGGCCTTCCGATAGGCGCTCGTCGCGGCCCGTTCGACGGCGCGGTAATGCTGCGCCATCTGAAACTGGCCGAACCGATCCTTCATGCAGCCGTAGAGATCGCGCAGATACCAGGCGAGCCGCAGCGCCGGCTCGGGCAGGCGCGACAAACCCCGCTCTAGCAGGCTGCGCCGGTCGATCCGCGCTTCCGAACCGATCCGCTCAAGCGCCGCGTTCGCGAGCTTCTCCCAATCCTCCCGGCATTGCTCGAAATAGGCCGGGCAGTTCCAGCTGTCGCGATTGCTGACGACCATGACCGGCCGGCCGTCTGGATGGGTCCGCCCCTCCGGATCGGGGATCCAGTCGTGGCGGGCCTTCGGCCCGAACCCGGCCGGGGTCAGCGGACGCATGGTCAGCAGGACGTGGGCATGGGGCTGGTCCTTGCCATCCGACGCGGTCTTGTTGTGCCACGCCACGTCCGCGACCATGCCCTTCGACACGAAACTTCGTTCAAGATAGTCCCGCACGACAGTGATCCGATCGGGCGGATCGAGCTCGCGCGGGATCATGATCCGCAGCTCGCGCGCCGTCTGGGCATCCTTGCGTTTCTCGGCCGCCTCGACCTGGTTCCAGAGCTTCTCCCGCGTCAGCTCATCGCACCAGTCCGGCGCATCCGCCGGGAGCAGAATCTCCGCATGGTCGACCCCGCTACGGCGGGAGTAGTCGTGGGTCAGGTTCTGCCGTTCATCATGCAGCCGCTCCCCGGCACGATAGGCAGAAGCAGCGACGACCGAGCGCCCTGCACTCCGCTTGATAATCTGCATCGACCAACTGAACAGCGCCATATTATGCTTTCCCCGGCTCCCACCGGCCATTTTCCTTTTTGTTCGACGAAGAGCCTTGGACGTCGGTTGAGGGGATGGTCATCAGCGGGCGTTCAAGGCCCGCCAGCAATGCTCGGGCAGAGCGTCGTAAGCCCTTCAGATCCGGCACCCGAATCGGGGGAGAGCACACGCCGAGGCTGACCACATCAGCCTCACGGTCGCGCTTCTTGGGCGCCCAGATCGGCCGGGCGGTGGAGCGGAATCGGCGCACGGCAAGCCAGCCGACAAGCGCGCAGGTTCCGCCCCCCATCAGCCAGTTGAACGCTAGCGCGTAGCCCGGCCGGTTGGGGTGGGCGCTGAGGAATACCGCCAGCGCCACCACGGCCAGGACCAGCACCGCGACCTTAAAGGCGGGCCGGTCGGAAACATGGGGAGGTGCGCCGCCCGGTCCCATGGCGTCCCATGCGCGTTTCCAGGCCGTATAGCGGGCGACCGTCGCATTGGCGTTCGCCACCCAGCCCATGACACACAGGCCCGCTATCGCTAGCGGCCAAGCGTCAGGGTTCATGTACCAGGCATAAGGACCGAGGCAGGCACCGACGACCGCCAAAGGCGCGGCCGCCTTGACGATTTTCCGGATGCGGGCATGGCAGTCCCCTCAGGTGCCGCCACGCATAGTTACGCTTCTCTTGGTGCTTCTGCTAGATTGAATTTCGGATCCCAAGATGATTAGTCCGGGATTCGAAGAATATTTACCGCCCCCGCAATTCGACTTAACGAACACTCCGGACCGGACGCGCGACGAGCGGGCAGTGTCCCCGAGGCTTCTCAGGCCGCCTCCGCCTTCACCGCCGTCCATTCGCAGCGTGCCAGGCTGATCGGGTCGAGGAACATGCCGCCCATCCTGGCGCCGATCTGCCAGCGGACCTGGGCCTCGACCGGGCCGATGCCGGGAATGTCGAGCGAGACGTAGGAGCCGATCCGGACCGGCTCGGCGCATTCGGCCATGAACCCGGCCGAGGAGAGGTTTTGGACCTTGATCTCGACCGCGTAGAGCTTGTCCGGATTGAGGCTCGCAGCCTGGTCGCCGACCGCGACGCGCGCGGCCCGGCGCGACTGGAAGCCTTCGTCGTCATTGCCGGATCTTCGGGACATGATCCAAATTAACCCGGATCAATGAACGAGCGGTAAAGGCGGCTGCTGCTTTTCGCGCATCAGGCTCTAGAAAGGGGGCGGCATGACCAGATTCCGTCCCCTGCTCCGCGCGGCCCTCGCCGCTGCCCTGCTCGGCCTCGCCGGCTGCGGCGCGCCGGAAAGCGGGCCGATCGAGGTCAGCGCGATCGGCGGCCCGCCGCGCCTCGCCAATCCCAATCTCGAGCTGCTCGATCCGCCCTCCGCCTTCCTCGTTGGCGCGGTCGCGCAGGGGCTGGTCCAGTTCAACGCCGCCGGCGAGATCGAGCCGGCGCTGGCGCAGAGCTGGATCATCTCCGACGACGGCCTCAGATACACGTTCCGGCTGCGGCGGGCGTCATGGGCCAATGGCGGCCGGGTCACCGCCTATCAGGTCGCGGCGCGGCTTCGCGCGGCGCTCGGCCGGGCCAGCCGCAACAAGCTGAAGCCCGTGCTCGGCGCGATCGCCGCGATCGAGCCGATGACCGACGAGGTGCTCGAGATCAGCCTGCGCGGGCCCCGGCCCTTCTTCCTGCAATTGCTCGCCCATCCCGAGCTGGCGATCCTCCAGCAGGGGGTCGGCACCGGCCCCTACCGGCTGGCGGCGGACGGCGCCGGCGGCGTCCGGCTGCAGCGGCCGCGCACCGAGGACGATCCCGGCGAGGGCGCGCCGGAGATCCTGCTGCGCGGCGAGCGGGCCGCGCTCGCCATCGCCCGCTTCGCCGACGGCCAGCGGGTGCTCGTGGTCGGCGGCACGATCGGCGATTTGCCGCTGGCCCGCGCTGCCGATCTGCCGGCGGGCGCCTTCGTCTTCGATCCGGTGAGCGGCCTGTTCGGCCTCGCCTTCACCGCGCGCGAGGGGCCGCTCGCCGATCCGGCGGTGCGGCGCGCGCTGGCGATGGCGGTCGACCGGCAGGTCCTCGCCGCCGCGATGGACGCGCCGGGCCTTGCGCAGCGCACCGGCCTGATGTCGCCGGGCGTCCAGGAGTTGCCCAACGTCACTTTGCCCGATTGGGCCGCTCTGCCGCAGGAGGAGCGCCGCGCCGAGGCCGCGCGGGCGATCGCCGCGCTCGGGCTGGAGGCGCCGCTGCGCCTGCGCGTCGCCATGCCCGACGGGCCCGGCTACCGGCTCATCTTCGCCTATCTGCGCCACGATTGGCGGCTGATCGGCGTCGACGCGGTCCGCGTGGGTCCGGGCCAGCCCGCCGACCTCGTCTTCATCGACGAGGTCGCCCCCGCCAATCTGGCCAGCTGGTATCTGCGCCACTTCACCTGCGAGGCGAGTATGGTCTGCGATCCGGCCGCCGACGCCGCCTTGCTCGCCGCGCGGCTGGCTGCGCGGCCGGCCGACCGCCAGGCGCAATTCGCGATCGCCGACCGGATACTTACCGGCCTGACGCCGTTTATCCCCCTGACCCAGCCGGTTCGGTGGTCGCTCGTTCCGCGGCGGCTGACCGGCTTTCGGCCCAACCCGTTCGCGCGGCATCCCGCGGTGAACCTGATTGCGGAGCGAGACTGAGCATGGCGATGAACCAGGCCCAATTCGGAAAGTTTGCGGACCGGCTTCAGATCGGCCGCGATCCGGCCTCGGTCCGGCAGCGGATCGAGGCGATGGAGCATGTGCTCGAGCGCGCGTTCACGATTCCCGGCACCAGCCGCAGGATCGGCCTCGACGTCATCCTCGACATCATCCCGGTGGTCGGGGGGGTGGTGGCGGCGTCGATGGGCGCGTGGATCGCCTGGGAGGCGCGCAACCTCGGCATGTCGCGCTGGCACCTCTTCCGGATGGCCGGCAATATCGGCGTGGATTTCCTGCTCGGCCTCATCCCGTTCATCGGCGCGATTCCGGATTTCTTCTTCCGCTCGAACACGCGTAACCTGAGGATCGTCAAGCGCTGGCTCGACAGGCACCATCCCGAGACCGGGGTGATCGAGGGCCGGGTGACGGCGCGGCGGGAGATCTGACCTCCTCGTCATTCTTGCGCAGCGTTCAGGCGGCGGAAAAATCCAGGCCGATATCCGCCGCCGGCGCCGATTGGGTGATTCGGCCGACCGAGACGTAGGTGACGCCGGTCTCGGCCTTGGCGCGGATCGTCTCCAGGGTGACGCCGCCGCTGGCCTCGGTGGGGACGCGGCCGGCGACCAGGGCGACGGCTTCCCGCAAGCTGGCGGCGTCCATATTGTCGAGCAGGAGATGGGTCGCGCCGGCGGCGAGCGCGGGTTCGATCTGGGCGAGCGCGTCAACCTCGACGATGATCCTGCCGATGCCGCCGGCGGCGGCGCGGCGGACGGCTTCGGCTACGGACCCGGCTATCGCGACATGATTGTCCTTGATCATCGCGGCGTCCCACAGGCCCATGCGATGGTTGCGCGCGCCGCCCATCCGGGTCGCGTATTTTTCGAGCGCGCGCAGGCCGGGGATGGTCTTGCGGGTGTCGAGCAGGATGGCGCCGGTGCCGGCGATCGCCTCGACATAGGCCCGGGTCAGCGTCGCGATGCCGGAGAGATGCTGGACGATGTTGAGCGCCGAGCGTTCGGCGGTGAGCAAGGCCCGCGCCTTGCCCGAGAGGCGGAGCAAGTCGGTGCCGGCCGCGACCTTGTCGCCATCTTCGGCGCGCCGCTCGATCGCCACATCGGGATCGAACGCGCGGAAGAAGGCTTCGGCGACCGGCAGGCCGGCGACGACGATCGCGTCGCGGCTGTCCATCACGCCGGAGAAGCGCGCGTCCGGCGGAATCACCGCCGCCGAGGTGATATCCCCCGCCTCGCCCAGATCCTCGGCGAGCGTGGCGGCGACGAAGGCGCCGAGATCGAAGCGGTCGAGGGCGAAGGTCACGCCGCCGCTCTTAAGCCAAGGAGCGGCGGCGTGTCACCGTGGCATCAGGCGTGGGCGAGGTCGACCGTCGTGACCTTGGCCGGGGGCAGGCCGTCGCGCTCGGCCAAAGCCAGCAGCTCTTCCTTGCGGGCGAGCATCGCGTCGCGCATCGCGACCAAGTCGACGTCGGTCTTGCGGCACTGGGCGAACATGCCTTCGGCGGGCTTTTCCTCCTCGCCGACATGATGCTCGATCTCCTCGGAGAGGACCTTGACCTTGGCGTCGTAAAAATCCTCGTCGGGGCCGCCGGCCTCGATGTCGTTGATCAGCAGCTTGGCGCCGTCGTGCTCGACATAGGCTTCGTCGAGAATGTCGTCCTCGATCTTGCCGCGGAAGGCCGGATAGAAAATCTCCTCCTCGAGCATGGTGTGGATCTTGAGCTCGGTGCAGATTTCCCGCGCCAGTTTCTCCTTGCGGCCGTCGCCTTTCGCGCTTTCGAACGCGGCGAACAATTGCTCGACCTTGCGGTGATCCGCCTTCAGCAAGGCGATGGCGTCGGTGAAGTCCTGCTCGGGCATGTCATGTCCTCCTTTTCCCGCCCCGCAGCAGCCGGGGCATGGGGTCCGCGGAAGTAACGCCGGAACCGCGATCGGTATCCGTCCGAAACGATTCGCTGATCCAGATCAGTGCTTTGCGCCCGGAACCGGAGGCGCGCTCCGGGGGTTTTGAGCGACGCCTTATGCAATCAGGGAGTGCGCCATGGCGTCCGAATCCGACATTCGCGACGACGCGCCGGCGACCGCCGCGCGCGCATCCGACCGGCAGGCCGAAGCCGCGGGCCGCGACGGCGAGGATGCGGTGATCGGCCGCACCGTCACCATCAACCGGCCGCGCGAGGAGATCTACGCCTTCTGGCGCGATTTCTCCAACCTCGCGGCGGTGATGGAGAATGTCGAGCGGATCGACGCGATCGACGCGCGCCGCTCGCGCTGGGCGGTCAAGGCGCCGGCCGGCAGGACGGTCGAATGGGAAGCGGTGGTCACCGACGACGAGCCCGGGCGGCTGATCGCCTGGCAGTCGGTCGAAGGCGCCGACATCGCAAGCTCGGGCCGGGTCGAGTTCCTCGACGCGGCGCCCGGGCGCGGCACGATGGTGCGCGCCACCTTCGCCTACGACCCGCCGGCGGGCGGGCTCGGCGAATGGATCGCCAAGCTCTTCCAGCGCGAGCCAAACGTCCAGGCCCGCCGTGACCTGAGACGGCTCAAGCAGTTTCTCGAGACCGGCGAGGTGACCAGCTCCGCCGGCCCCTCAGGCCGCGACGAAGACCCCACGGAACAGCATCTCTGAACAAGGAGCCACCGATGCGCGCGATCACCTGGCAGGGCCGGCACAAGGTCCAGGTCGACAATGTTCCCGACCCCGAAATCGTCAATCCCAGGGACGCAATCATCCGCGTCACCTCGACCGCGATCTGCGGCTCCGACCTCCACCTTTACGACGGCTACATCCCGACCATGCGCAAGGGCGACATATTGGGCCACGAATTCATGGGCGAGGTGGTCGAGACCGGGCCGAAGAGCACGCTGCGCAGGGGCCAGCGCGTCGTCGTCCCGTTCACCGTCTCGTGCGGCAACTGCTTCTTCTGCGGCAAGGAGCAATATGCGGCCTGCGACAACAGCAATCCGGCGACCACGTCGGACGCGTCCGAGACGCTCTACGGCTATCCGATGGGCGGCGCCTTCGGCTACGCGCATCTGACCGGCGGCTATGCGGGCGGCCAGGCCGAATATGTCCGCGTCCCCTATTCCGACGTCGGCCCGATCGTCATCCCGGACGGGCTCGAGGACGACAAGGTCCTGTTCCTCTCCGACATCCTGCCGACCGGCTGGATGGCGGCGGAGAATGCGCAGATCGAGGAAGGCGACACGGTCGCGGTGTGGGGCTGCGGCCCGGTCGGCCTGTTCGCTGTCCAGTCGGCTTTGCTCCAGGGCGCGCACCGGGTGATCGCGATCGACCATTATCCGCGCCGGCTCGAGCTCGCCAAACAGATGGGAGCGGAGATCCTCAATTATGAGGGGACCGACATTCGCGAGGCGCTCTGGGAGATGACCGGCGGCATCGGCCCCGACGCCTGCATCGATTGCGTCGGCATGGAGGCGCACGGGCTCGGCATCGACAATATCGTCGACACGATCAAGGCGCACACCTTCCTCGGCACCGACCGGCCGCACGCGCTCCGCGAGGCGATCCTCGCCTGCCGCAAGGGCGGCCGCCTCTCCATCCCCGGCGTCTATGGCGGCATGGCCGACAAATTCCCGATCGGCGCGCTGATGGAGAAGGGGCTGAGCGTCAAATCCGGCCAGACCCACGTCCAGAAATACAGCCGGCTATTGCTCGACCTGATCGCCGAGAACGAGATCGACACCGAATTCCTGATCTCCCACCGCGCCGGCCTGGAGGACGGGCCCGCCCTCTACAAGCACTGGCACGACGAGCAGAACGACTACACCAAGATCGTCCTGAAGCCCGGGATGGCGGCGCAGGAGGCGTGAACCATTTGCTCCCCGGCCTGGGCGTCAAGCAGCTGGTGGCGGCGCTGGGCGATCGCCCGGTCGACCTGCTCTGCGCCAATGCCGGCCACGGCCTCGGCCGCGCCTTCCTCGACCAGGAGCCGCGCGACTGGCAGCATGTGATCGATACCAACATCACCGGCACCCTCTATCTCGTCCAGGAAATCGCCAAACGCATGGTGGCGCGGGGGCGCGGCAACATCCTGTTCACCGGCTCGATCGCCGGCTTCATGCCGGGCAGCTTCCAGGCGGTCTATAACGGCTCCAAGGCGTTCATCGACAGCTTCGCCGAAGCGCTGCGGAACGAGCTCAAGGAGACGGGCGTGATCGTCACCACCTTGATGCCGGGCGCGACCGAGACCGAATTCTTCGAACGCGCCGACCTGATGGACACCAAGGTCGGCACCTCCGAAAAGGCCGATCCGGCCGACGTCGCCAAGGACGGCTGGGACGCGATGAAGGCGGGCAAGGGCCATGTCGTCAGCGGCTGGGGCAACAAGCTCACCGTCGCGATGGCCCATGTCACGCCCGCCGGCATGCTCGCCGAGCAGCACCGCAAAATGGCCGAGCCGGGAACTGCCGAGCCCGCCGAGGATTGAGCCCTTTACACAGGGGATAGAGCGCAATGGATATTGCCCAGAAGGATTATTACCTCGAGCGCGCCGAAGCCGAGCTCGATCTTGCCAACGCGGCCCGGCACGAAAAAGCGGCGCGAGCGCATTATTACCTCGCGGGATTCTATCTGGACCGGGCCTATAGCGGGACGGCAAACGAGAATTAGGCCGCAGCTGCTCCCCGGCTTTCGCCGGGGAACGCCGCTCAATCCCCCGAAATCTGCGGCTTTCCGACATCGCCCTTGCCGACCGTGTGGGCCGCCATTTCCAGCATGCGGTCGAGCGATTTCTTGGCGGCCAGGCGCAGCCCCTCCTCGATCTCGATGCGGGGCTGGAGGTCGCGCAAGGCGACGTAGAGCTTCTCCATCGTGTTGAGCGCCATATAGGGGCACATGTTGCAGTTGCAGTTGCCGTCGGCGCCGGGCGCGCCGATGAAGGTCTTGTGCGGCGCGTCCTTCTGCATCTGGTGGATGATGTGCGGCTCCGTCGCGACGATGATCAGGTCGGACGGCGATTCGAGCGCGTGCTTCAAGATGCCCGAGGTGGCGCCGACATAATCGGCATGGTCGATGATGTGCGGCGGGCATTCGGGATGGGCGAGCACGGGGGCGCCCGGATGCAGCGCCTTGAGCTTCAGCAGCTCGGTCTCGGAAAAGGCCTCGTGGACGATGCAGACGCCGGGCCAGAGCAGCATGTCGCGGCCGGTCTTGCGGGCGAGATAGCCGCCGAGATGCTTGTCGGGTCCGAAGATGATCTTCTGCTCTTTCGGTATCTGGCTGAGGATCGTCTCCGCCGAGGAACTGGTGACGATGATGTCGCTCAGTGCTTTCACTTCGGCCGAGCAGTTTATGTAGGTAAGCGCGATATGGTCCGGGTGCTTCTCGCGAAACGCCCTGAACTGATCCGGCGGACAACTGTCCTCGAGGCTGCACCCCGCGTTCATGTCGGGGAGCACGACGATCTTTTCCGGGCTG
>JAXDPD010000025.1:0-47286 GCA_034668505.1 Sphingomonadales bacterium | reverse complement strand
ACGTCAACGATCGCCTCGCCCTCGTCCAGCTTCATCGCGATGATGCCGGAGCGACGTACGTCGACGAAATCTGAGAGTTTGTTGCGGCGGACGGTGCCGCGCGTCGTGGCAAACATCACATCGAACTCGCCCCAGGACTTTTCGTCCTCCGGCAGCGGCATGATGGTTGTGATGCGCTCGCCCTGCTCCAGCGGCAGGATGTTGATCAGCGCCTTGCCGCGCGATTGCGGCGCGGCCTGCGGCAGGCGCCAGACCTTCTCCTTGTAGACGCGGCCGTGCGAGGAGAAGAACAGCACCGGCGTATGCGTGTTGGCGACAAACAGCCGCGTGACGAAATCCTCGTCGCGCGTCTGCATCCCGGCGCGGCCCTTGCCGCCGCGGCGTTGCGCCCGGTAAGTCGAGAGCGGCACGCGCTTGACGTAGCCGAGGTGCGAGACGGTGACGACCATGTCCTCGCGCTGGATCAGGTCCTCGTCCTCCATCTCACCTTCCTGATCCATGATCATGGTGCGGCGGGGCGTGGCGAAGGCCTTCCTGACGTCGGCAAGCTCCTGCTTGACGATGCCCTGGATGCGCGCGCGGGAGCGCAGGATGTCGAGATAGTCGGCGATCTCGGCGGCGAGCTTGTCGAGCTCATCCTTGATTTCGTCGCGGCCCAAGGCGGTCAGGCGCTGCAGGCGCAGGTCGAGGATCGCCTTGGCCTGCACGTCGGAGAGCCGGTAGGTGCCGTCGGCCGCAAGCTTGTGGCGTGGGTCGTCGATCAGCTCGAGCAAAGCCGCGACATCCTGCGCCGGCCAGTCGCGCCTCATCAGCGCTTCGCGCGCCTCGTTCGCGTCCTTCGAGGCGCGGATCGTGCGGATCACCTCGTCGATATTGGCGACCGCGATCGCGAGACCGACCAAGACATGCGTGCGGTCGCGCGCCTTGGTGAGGCGGAATTTGGTGCGGCGCGAGACGACCTGCTCGCGGAACGCCACGAACGTGGTCAGCAGGTCCTTCAGGTTCATCACCTGCGGACGGCCCGAGTCGAGCGCGACCACGTTGGCGCCGAACGAGGATTGCAGCGCCGTGAAGCGGTAGAGCTGGTTCAGCACCACCTCGGGCATCGCCTCGCGCTTGAGTTCGATCACGACGCGGAAGCCGTCGCGGTCGGATTCATCGCGCAGCGCCGCAATCCCCTCGATCTTTTTCTCGCGCCACAACTCGCCGATGCGCTCGACCATCGTGGCCTTGTTCACCTGATACGGAATCTCGGTGATGATGATCGCCTCGCGGTCGCCGCGCAGCGTCTCGATGGCGACCTTGCCGCGCACGATGATCGATCCGCGGCCGAGGTGATAGGCCGCGCGGATGCCCTGGCGGCCGAGGATGATGCCGCCGGTCGGGAAATCCGGCCCCGGCACGATGCCGATGAGATCGTCGATCGAGAGTCCCGGATCGTCGATCAGCGCCACGCAGGCATCGACCACCTCGCCGAGATTGTGCGGCGGGATGTTGGTCGCCATGCCGACCGCGATGCCGCCGGCGCCGTTGACCAGGATGTTGGGGAAGCGCGCCGGCAGGACCAAGGGCTCCTCGCGCGAGCCGTCGTAATTGGGGCCGAAATCGACCGTGTCCTTGTCGATGTCCTCCAGGAGGGTCATCGCCACCTTGGCGAGCCGCGCCTCGGTGTAGCGCATCGACGCCGGCAGATCGGGATCCATCGAGCCGAAATTGCCCTGGCCGTCCATCAGCGGCACCCGCATCGCCCAATCCTGGGCGAGCCTGGCCAGCGCGAAATAGATCGAGGCGTCGCCGTGCGGGTGGTAATTGCCCATCACGTCGCCGACGATCTTGGCGCATTTGCGATAGGGCCGGCCGGGGACGAAGCCGCCTTCCTGGCAGGCGTAGAGGATTCGGCGGTGGACCGGCTTCAGCCCGTCGCGCACGTCGGGCAGCGCGCGGGCGACGATCACCGACATGGCGTAATCGAGATAGGAGGTCTTCATCTCCTCGACGATGGAGATGGGGGAAATGTCGCTGGGCTCGATGGTCGGCGGGGCGCTGGCCAAATTGAATTCCTGGATTGTCTGTCTGGGTAAGAGCGCCGAAGCGCTGGCGATATTGGACCCTAGCCGATGCGCCGCAGCGGCGCCAGCCCGCGCGGGCGCGCACGCACACGTGCGCACGCGCGCGAGGGCGGACCGGGAAGGCAGGGAAAAGTCCCTGTAATCAGATATATTGAGCCGCTTTCCCAGTTCAACGGCGGTTCATGGCCGCGGCCCTAGAAAGCCGCCTCCTTTAGCGTTAGAAGCCCGGCCCTACGGCCGGGGCAGGCTGGATTCGCCCGCCCGGCGACCATGTCGATGAGGAGGCTTCCCCCAATGAAAGCTAGTACGGGCCTCATCGCCGCCCTCCTGGCGAGCGCCGGGCTTTCGTTCGCGGCGCCGCCGGCCGCGGCGCAGGGCATTCCGCGCGCGCTCGATCTCAGCCGCGAGGAGCGTGCCGCGCTGACCGCGCTTCAGGGCACTCTCGCCGGGGGCAATGCCGCCGCCCAGGATTCGGCGCTGGCCGCGGCGCGCGCGGCGGCGCGCGGGGCGGCGGGCCGCTATGCGGTCGCCCATTATCAATTCCAGATCGGCCGCGGCCGCGGCGACATGGCCATGCAGACCCAGGCGGTGAACGCTTTGGTCGAGAGCGGCCTCGCCACCCCCGAGGAGCTGCCGGGGCTGCTGTCCTTCCAGGCCGGGCGCGCTCTGGCCGCCGGCAATGCCGAGCAGACCGACCGCCTGCTCGCGCGCCTGGTCCAGCTGCAGCCGAACAATCCGGCGGTGCTGGTCGATTACGGGCAGTTCACCGCCAGCCAGCTGATCGTCGCCCGGCCCGCCGCCGCCGAACGAATCCGCGCCAATGCGGTCGCGCTCTTCCAGCGCGCGCTCGCCGCCAACGAGGCGGCCGGGCGGCTGTCGCCGGAAGGCTGGCATTTGCGCGCGCTCGCCATCGCTTATGACGGCACCAGGCCGCCGGTCGCCAACATGGCCTTCGCGCCGGCGGCGATCGCGCTCGCCCGCGCTCTGGTCGCCGCTTACCCGACCCCGGCCAATTGGCGCGACGCTTTGCTTGTCTATCGCGAGCTTTCGACCGATCCGGCGCTCGCGCTCGACCTCGCCCGGCTGATGCGCGCGAGCCAGGCGCTCGCCGGCGAGCGCGACTATATGGAGCTGGCCGAGACCTTCGCGCAGGCGAACATGGTCGGCGAGGCCAAGGCGGTGATCGACGAAGGCGTGTCGCGCAACATGGTGGAAACGGCCCGGATCCCGCCCCGGCTGGCGCCGCGGATCGCCGCCCGCGCCGTCGCTGCCGATCGCGCCGCCTTGCCGGGCCTTCGCGCCCGCGCCCAAGCCGGCGCCGACGGTGGGCCGGCGCGCGCGGCCGCCGACAATTACTTCGCCTACGGCCAATATGCGGAGGCCGCCGAGCTTTACCGCCTGGCTCTCCAGAAGGGCGGCGAGGATCCCAATCTCGTCAACAGCCGGCTCGGCGCCGCGCTGGCGCTGGCCGGGCGCAAGCCCGAAGCCGAGGCCGCGCTCCGCGCCGTGACCGGGCCGCGCGCCGAGCTTGCCGGATTCTGGCTGGCCTGGCTGGCCCGGCGCCCGGTCTGACATCGACCACTAATCGTGCGACAGGAGAATCCCCGATGACCACGTCAAAGGCCGCATTGGCCGCCGCGCTTCTGCTTGGCGCCGCGGCGCCCGCTCTGGCCCATGCGCAGGGCTACCAGACCCCGCGCGCGCCCCAGACGATCCCGCCCCCGGCGCAGCCGCAGGCTCCGGCGGCGACGGCGGCGCCGGGCCAGCCCGAGCGTCAGTATAATCTCAACCGCGCCGAACGGACGGCCTTCCAGCCCCTGGTCACCGCGGTGCGCGCAAGCGACTGGGCGGCGGCGCAGGCGGCCCTGCCGGCGGCGGCGGCGGCGGCGCGGGGCAACGACGCCAAATATCTGGTCGGCCAGATCCGGCTCCAGATCGGCATCGGCACCAGCAACCAGCAGTTCCAGTCGCAGGGCATTGACGAGATGATCGCCTCGGGCGGCGCCCAGCCGAGCGAGATGCGCGCGCTTTACGAGAACCAGGCCCAGTTCGCGGCCGCGGCCGGGGATACGGCCAAGGCCGAGCGCGCGCTGGCGCAGCTCGACGCGCTCAACCCCAACGACCCCGCCCGGTTCATCCGTCAGGCCCGGCTCCGCGCCACCGCCAACGACGCGCCGGGCGCGATCGCGCTTTATCGCCAGGCGATGCAGGCGCAGACCGCGGCCGGCCAGCCGATCCCGGTCGAATGGCGGCAGCAGATCGCGGCCGTCGCCTATCGGGCCCGCCTGCCGCAGACCGCGGGCCTGATGCGCGAGTGGCTGGCGGTGGCGCCCTCGCCGGCAATGTGGCACGATTCGCTGGCCATCTATGCCGAGCTCGGCAATGCCGACGGGCCGATGAATCTCGACGTCTACCGGCTGGTCCGCGCCGCCGGGGCGATGAACAGCGAGCGCGATTATATGGTGCTTTCCGAGGCCGCGAACGACGTCAGGGCGTTCGGCGAGGTCAAGGCGGTGCTCGAAGAGGGGCTGGGCCGCAACCTCATCACCGTCAATGCCGGCATCGCCCGCGAGCGCGTCGCGCTCGCCACAAGGCGGGCGGCCGAAGACCGCGCCTCGCTGCCGGCCGAGCGGACCGCGGCGCTCGCCGGACGCGACGGCGCCGTCGCGCTGCGGCTCGCCGAGGCCTATTACGGCTATGGCGAATATGGCCCGGCGGCGGAGCTTTACCGCGCCGCGCTGCAAAAGGGCGGCCAGGACGCCAATGTCGTCAACACCAGGCTGGGCGCGGCGCTGGCGCTCGCCGGGCAGCGGGCCGAGGCCGAGGCGGCGTTCCGCGCCGTCACCGGCCCGCGCGCCGAGCTCGCTCAATTCTGGCTGGTCTGGCTGCAGTCGCGGGGACGCTGAAGGGGCTGAAGGGGGACAGTTACTTTTTCGGCACGACCATATGAACCTCGTTCGCGGTGCCTGAAAAAGCAACTGTCGCCGTTTCCTGAAAAAGTAACTGTCCCCATTTCCCGCCGTCCCGATTTGCGACGCGCCGAACAAGGCGCTTCCGCATAGCCACGGCGCCGGTTAGGCCGTGCGCATGCGTTTCGACGACATGATCGCGACCGTGCTGGCGCAGGCCGCGGACCGGCCCGACCGGCTGGCCGCGCGCTGGCGCCAGCTCGTCGACCTGCTCGCCCAGCATCGGCCGGAGACGGGCGGCGAGGCGGCCGGCCGGGCCTATGCCCTGCTCCGCGAGACCAGGGGCGCGATCGATCCGGAGGTGCGCCGCCAATCGGCGCGCGCGCTGGCCGGGCGGGCGATCGATCCGGAGCTGCTCGCTTTCTTCGCCGAGGACGCGCCCTCGGTGGCGGCGCCGCTCATCGCCGGCGCCAGGCTCGAGGCCCGGGCCTGGATCGCGATCCTGCCCAGGCTGGGGCCGGCGGCGCGCTCCCTGCTGCGCCATCGCGACGACCTCGATCCCGAAGTCCGTCACGCGCTCGCCGCCTTCGGGACCAGCGATTTCGTCCTCGAAGGCAATGTCGCCGCGCCGACGGAAGCCGTGCAGAGCGATTCGCAGATCCGCGAGCTGGTCAAGCGGATCGAGGCCTATCGCAAGCACAAGGAAAGCGCGCACTTCGAGACCGTCCATGAGGGCCGCGCCGCCGCCTTCCGCTGGGAAACCGGCACCGACGGCATATTGGTCTGGGTCGAAGGCGCGCCGCGCGGCCCCTTGGTGGGGCAGAGCATCGCCTGGTTCGCCGGGCCCGGCCAGCATGGCGTCGACGGCCAGGCGGCCGGCGGCTTCGACAAGCGCGCGCCGTTCCGCGACGCCCGCTTCATCGTCGCCGGCGACGGCCCGGCCGCGGGCGACTGGCGGATCTCGGGCATTCCCTTCTTCGATCCCGCCACCGGCGCCTTCCTCGGCTATCGCGGCACCGCCCGGCGGCCGCGGCCCGACGAGCTCGCGCGCAGCGCCGCGCTGGACGCGCCGCCGGGCGTGTTCGGCACCCAGTTCCCGGCCGATTCGCTGCGCCAGCTGATCCACGAATTGCGCACGCCGCTGAACGCGATCATCGGCTTTGCCGAGCTGATCGAGGGCCAGTATATGGGCCCCGCCGCCTCCTCCTATCGCGGCCGCGCCGCCAATATCATGGAGCAGGCGCAGGGCCTGCTCGGCGCCGTCGACGATCTCGACACGGCGGCGCGGATCGAATCGCGCCGGCTCGACCTCGACGAGGGCGCCGCCGACGCCGTCGCCTTGCTGGTCCGGCTCCACGACAGCTACGAAAAGGTCGCCGCCCAGCGCGGCGCGCGGATCGCGGTCGAGATCGGCGAGGGCCTGCCGCGGGCCAGGGTCGAGCCGGGCGCCGCCGAGCGCATGTTCGCGCGCCTGCTCGCCGGCACGATCGGCCTGGCCGGGGAGGGCGAGACGATCGCGGTGCGGCTCGCTCTGGCGCCGGCGGGCGCGCCCCGCGCGCTGCGCCTGTCGCTCGACCGGCCGCGGGCGATCGCCGGGCTCGACGAGGCCGCTTTGCTCGATCCCGGCTACAGCCCCGACGGCGACTGGCCGGGCGCGCCGGCGCTCGGGCTCGGCTTCGCGCTCAGGCTGGTCCGCAACCTCGCCGAGGCGGTGGGCGGCGGCCTCGAAATGGGCCCCGACCGCTTCCTGCTGACCCTTCCCGCCGAGGATTCCTCCGCCCCCCCGGCGACCCGCAGCGAAGGCTCCGCCTGAGCCTTTCCGCATTGCCGTCGGGCGAGCCGCATGGCATGGCGTCGGCTGGGCCTGTAGCTCAATGGTAGAGCCGGCCGCTCATAACGGCTTGGTTGCAGGTTCGAATCCTGCCGGGCCCACCAGAAGTTCGATCGAAATCCCGTTCGATCGTGATGTCGGGGAGTAGCGCAGCCCGGTAGCGCATCTGCTTTGGGAGCAGAGGGTCGCAGGTTCGAATCCTGTCTCCCCGACCATCGCCTAACCGTTATGAATCAGGTCTTTCCGGCAAAATATGAAAGTTCGGCGGGAAGATCATTGCTGGTGAAGGCGCGCTGATAATCCGGTTCGTAGATTTGCGCGACGCGATAGGTGCCGCTCGTCATCCATTGATTGGGATCGCTGACGTTGACCGCGCCGGCATGGGAAGGGGCATTGGGATTGCGCGAGATCGTCTGCTCCTGGATGAAGATATGGCCCCACGCCAGCCAGCGGCCATTGAGATTGTGGAACCAGAACACGCGCACCGGATCGAGATGGAAAAATCGCGGACCCAGCTTCCCCTTGAATGGAAACAGCCTGTCCCCGATTTGGTCGAGCGTGATCGGGCTCTTCTGATGCTGCTCCAGATTGAAGATATCGACCGGGAATCCCTGGTCGGTCGTCAGCTGGAGGCTGTCGTTGATCTCCAGGATGCTTCCCAATTGAACTTACTCCTTTGATGCTGGAAAACGTTCGCGCAGCGACCGGAAGCCGTTCTCGTAAAAGTCGCTGATCGCGTCGGTCGGGTAGTCGAATTCGGACGCCCATTGCACCAGGCAGCTCCGGTCGAGGTCCCCGGCCACCACGCGAAGCGAGGCGTGATAGTCGCGGACGTCCTCGCCCCAGGGGCCGGCATGCCATTTGTAGCGATAGTGGCAATCCTCATTGTCCATCATGACCAGCTCTTCGATCGTCTTGGGCTGGCCGGGAAAGGTGAGCAGCCGCCGCAGCTCGCGCGTTTCGGTCTGCTCGGGCGGGATCTCGCTGAGCACGATATCGGGATGCCAGCGGTGAATCGTATAAAAGCCGCCGATCACCTCCCAGACCGCGTCGCGGGACGCCGGGAGTTCGACCGTCCGGATCACCTTCCAATGTTTGTAGCCCTCATCGGCCATGACGCACCTCACCTTTCATTGGCCTCACCTTTCATCGGGAAGAAGGTAGCGGAAATCGGGACTGTAATTCTGGCCGTCCGGCCGGCGGAGCCGGATCAGCGGCTTGGCGTATTTTTCGAGCTCGAACATCTCCTCGAGCGCCTTCAGGATCATCGCCTGGCCGGCGGGCCCCGACCATGTCGCCTGGAGATAATCGAGCAGCTTCGAATAGGTGATGTTGAACTGGTGCAGCAGGTGATGGGCGTCGGGCTCGCTCGCCGCGTCGAGCTGATAGCCGCCCTCGGGCACGTCTCCCGTGGGCCACACGTCCGCCTCGAAATCGAACTCGATCGCGGCGCCGAACGACCATTTGCCGTCCGCGCCCTTCTCCATCCGCTGGAGGCGACGCATTTCGGCGAAACGCCAATAATGCGCCAGATAGCCGCGCCGCTCCTCGGGCTTGCCGGTGCTGCCTTCGCCCTGGCGTTCGATGATCTCGATCGCCTTTTCCACATCTTCGAGCGACAGGATCGGGATCCACGCCAGCGGACCGGTGACCTGCCGGTCCTGGGAAAATTCGGGGTCGAGCTGGCGGAACGACTCCAGGATCGTGCCGTAGAGCTGGCCGATGGTGTATTCGGCCTCATCCTCGGCGCCTTCATGTTCCTCCGGCTGCAGGATCGCCTGGTCGGGCGAGACATCCTTGGGGCGCTCGATTTCGATGAACACGTCGAGCATCCGTTTCGAGAAGCGGCCGAGCGGAACGATGAGCTCGGGATGGACGCCAAGCGGCAGCTTGCCGGGATAGGTCGGCGCGGCGGAGCTGATTTGCGGCTCGCCGCCGATCGAGACCAGCATGTTGCACACCAGAGCGAGGTGCAGCATTTCCTCCTGCAGGATGTTGCGCAGGGAATTGGCCAGCGGGTGGCGCTCGTCCTTGATCGTCCAGAGCGCGGTCAGATAGGGCGGGATGGTCGCGAATTCGAGCAGGACGGCGCCGTTGAGCGCGGCGATGATCGCGTCGCGCTGCGTGGCCTTGTCGGCCGGGGTGGCGGGCTGCTCGGCGGCAAGCAGCTGAGTGACCAGCTCCGGGAGCGCGGGCTGCTGCGGATCGCTGCTGGTCATGCGAACATCTCCTGCCGGGCCTGCTGCGTCGCTTCACCGATGAGATAGTCGCTCAGGCGCAGGGTCATCGCGGTCAGCGTCAGCGTCGGATTGACCGCCGCGCAGGTCGGGAAGGCCGCGTTCGAGCAGACGAACAGATTGTCGGTCCCGAACACCTTCATATGCTTGTCGGTGACGCCTTGCTCGGGCGTGTCGCCCATCCGGCAGGTGCCGCTGGCATGATGCCCGCCCGGATCGTCGATATTGGTGACGACATTCTCGCATTTCATGTCGTCGATGACCGGCTTCATCAGCGCCAGCCGGCTGTCGGCGCGCTCCTTGAACTTCTCCTCGCGCAGATAATTCACGGTCATCAGCGGCAGGCCGAAGCGGTTCGATCCCGAGCGTTCGACCAGGCGGTTGCGATGCTGGCCCTTTTCCTCGTAAAATGCCTGCAGCTCGAAAAACATCGGGCCCGACAGGATCGTCCGGATCTGGTCGCGCGTCTTGCCCTGGATCATCAGCCTGGCGATGTCGACGTTGGGCAGGACGCGGTTCTTGAAGATGAAGATCTTGCCGCCCAGCTGATATTCCGGCGCGTCGAGCGTGCGCGACATCAGGGTCGGGAAGTCGAATTCCTGGACCCAGTTCCGGTGGTTGACGGGAATTGAGCCGCTGACGCGCAGGAAGGAGTGCGACACGATGTAGCGGCCGACCAGATCGTGATCGTTGCCGATCCCGTCGGGCCAGAACCGGCTCTTCGAGCGCACCAGCAATTTGGGGCTTTCATAGGTGCCGGCGGCGACGACGAAGACGTCCCCGGTGGCGGTGAGCGCTTCCCCCGTCTTGGTGTCGAGATATTCCGCGGCCGCGATGTTCGACTTGCGGTCGGCGATCAGCTGCACCACGGGGGAGAGGCAGCGTATTTCGAGATTCACGTGGCGCGGATCCTGGACGAGCTCGTCGAGCACGTCCTGCGCGGTGTAGCGCGAGCCGATCGGGCAATATTTGCAGGTGCCGGTGGCCATGCATTTGCGGTAGCGCGCGACCGGCATCGCGCCGGGCTCGATATTGTTCTTCTCGAAGGCCTCGACCATCAGCCCGTCGGCCTCGGTCCATCCGAAATTGGGGCGCGGATAGGGCTGGTGGGCGCGGACGGCGTTCCAGCTTTCGGTGCAGTCGCCGTTGACCGAGAGATAATGCTCGGCCTGGTGATAATAAGCGTCCAGATCGTCATAGCCGATCGGCCAGTCGGCGCCTTCGCCGGTATTGCTGAACAGCCGGAAGTCCTCGGGCTTGTAGCGCAGGCACCAGGCGCCCCAATGGCCGGTGGAGCCGCCATAGGCCATGATCCGCGAGCCGTCATAGCCCCATTTGACGTCGCCGTTCGTGGTGTTCTCGCCCGGGACGTCGTAGCAGAAATCGTAGGGCTTGCGCTGCGACAGGATATAGTCCCACCAGCTCCGCCGGTCTCCCCGCGGCACCCTCGGCCCCGCTTCGAGGATCAGGATCGAGGTCGCCCGGTCGTTCGCCAGCAGCTGCTTGGCCAGCGTGACGGCGGCGACTCCGGAGCCGATGAGGACGTATTGATAATGCTTGGACATCATTCCGCCTCCGCCGTGCCGGCGGGCTGGACCCGCTCGTAGAGACGCGCGCTCGGCCGTTCATTGTAGCGCGAGCCGCGGACGAACCCCGCATAGTTGAGCGGGCGATTGGGGGAGAAGATGCTGTCGGCAAAGCCGCGAAAGCCGCTTGCCGTGACCTGGACCGCGATGAATTCATCGACGACATAGCGTTTGAGATGGGCCAGCCGGGTGACCGGCGGGTCCTTCGGCGACACGCCGCTGTTGAAGAACAGCTGCTGATAGGCCCAGTCGCGGCCGAGGCCGCCGGCAAGCTCCTGCATCACCGAAACGGCGTTGGCATATTCGCCGACATAATTGGGCGAGCGCGTGGTCTTCGCCTCGATGAATTCCAGCCACGAGCTGCGCAGGCCGGCGGAATCGTTGGGAACATTCTCCCAGGCGCGACCGATCTCGACGAAGATCTCCCACAGCTTTTCGCGGACGACGCCCGGCAGAAAATCGTCCTCATGATCCAGATAATTGGCGTCGACGGGACTGAGCGAGATGGGGTAGGTTTCCTTGGGCAGTTTCGCGAGCGCTTCAGGCATTTCAAACCATCCTTCTTGGCGTTCGAGGGAGCGGCTGGCCCGACTCCCGGCGGTCAGGCAAAGAGCTTCCGTTCCATGAATTTGCGGGAGGCGGGATCGAAATAGCGGCCCGTCCATCGGTCGTCGGGCGCGAGATAAAAGCTCTTGTCGGCGATTTGGCCGTCGGCGTCCGACTGCTGCTTTTTCACCGTCTGGCGAAAATAGAAATGATTGAACAGGCGCATGAACTCGCCCAGGAAAATGTCGGCAACGTCCCTATTGCCCTGAACGATCACCATATTCTCGTCGTTGCTGGTGGTCGATGCATCGCTGAAATTCGCCGACCCGGAGACGACCATCGGATTGTCGGTCATCGCGTCGATGAACATATATTTGGTATGCAGATATTTGACGTGGGTGTTGAGGCCGGTGAGCCGTTCGGCCAGCCAATGCTGCAATTCGCCGCCGACCGCCTCATTGCCCCGGTCGTCGAGGAACGAGCCGACCGCGGTCCGGTTGTTCGGCACCGCGCAGATGTCGCTGAAGATGTCGAACTGGCTTTTCGGATTGGGGTTGGCCGGGCTCGGCTTGGCGCGCGTCTTGCTGCCTTCGGATTCGACCAGGACGAAGCGCAGGAACTCCTTCGTTTCCAGCAAGGTGGGAGACAAGGCCGAGCTGATGCCGAACGCCGCCGTGAAGCCCAGAGTCTGCGTCGCCGCGCCCATGCGCTCGCCATACCATTTGAGCGCGCCCAGATCGTCGCGGGGGCTGAATATGGCGCTGAGGCTGTTGGCCGCGGGCGCGCCGACTGGATTGGCGACGGCGGCCGTATTGGCCCGCGCCAGATCCTTGATCGAGGGATCGGCGCTGAGTCGCGTCCAATAATCGAAATAGGCCTTCGCGATCCCCTGGTCGCGGACGATATGGCCGACGTTCGACTGGCCGAAAATGCCCGCCGCGGTGATGTTGGTCGATCCGGTCCAGACCTGGATCGGCACGCCCTTGTGGAGCAGGACGATGAATTTGTTGTGGGAAATGGCGTTGCCGACCCGGCGCGGGATCATCAGGGATTCGATGCCGGCCTTCGCGATCGCCGCTTCCGATTCGAGATAGGGACCCTTGGCGCGGCGGTCGTAGATGATCTTGACGTCGGCGACCTTGCCGGCCGCGCCGAGCGCCTCCAGGACGGGCAGATAATTGAACTCGTAGAAGGCGGCGCGCAGGGCATATTCGGCGCTGTTCGCCTGGCCGATGAACTTCAGCAGGGCTTCTTCCAGGCCGCGCGACAGCCAGGCGAAGGCCTGCGCTTTCAGCGCCGGATCGCTGATCTCATCGGGCGCGACATTGCCGAATTTGCGGGCATAGGCCTGGCTCCCGGCGACGCCGCGGTTGAAATAGATGGCATGGTCGCCAATGTCCTCGCTGGTCGTCTGGATGTCGACGCTGACCTCGGGGCCGTCGGTCATATTGCCGGGCGTGCCGTATTTCGGGACGACCTTGTAGGTATAAAGGTGGCCGGGCTTGGCGGTATAGTCTCCCCAGGAAAAGGCCTGCACCGGATGTTCGTTGGTGGAGACGAACGACCCTGGCGGTGGATTGGGGAGAGTCTCTTCGAACGTACGAAAGCTCTGCAGCCAATATTGTTCGTTCTCAGTTTGATCGGTGCGGTGCACCGCAAAACCCAACAAATTCTGCCGCCGCTCCTCGGAAACGTCGAAACCCAGAAATACCACGTTGGTGCCGCTTATTGCATTGAGGGAAATTCCAGCATTGCTATCGCGCTTCCGCATGATTCAATCGCCCCCATGTTGGCGTCAAGCAAAGCTCGCCCGCCATTCATCGAATTTCAGAGTATGTCGCTACACTAGACCTTGGTTTCAGCCCGGTTTGGACGGATCTGGAATACCTTACCGGTCGCGGCGAAAAGCGCAATGGTGCTGAAGCCAGGCGATCGAGACGGTGAATCGCCGCCGAACCGGCCCGGCTCGACGAAGACCATCTTCCTCTTTCAGCCTTTGCCGTCCGCCGCCAGCGCCTGCTCGATCGCTTGGGCCAGCGTCTCCGGGCGATAGGGCTTGAGGATGACCGGGCGGCCGCCGGCGCCGGAGCGGGCGATCTCGTCGCTATAGCCGGTGGTGAGGATGACGGGCAGGCCGGCGCGTTGCGCGGCCAGGCGCCCGGCCAGATCGAGCCCGCTCATGCCGGGCATGACGACGTCGCTGAAGACGAGGTCGAAGCGCTCGGCCAGCGCGCGCTCGAGCGCCTCCTCGCCCGAGCGGACGCGCACCACCTCGTGGCCGAGCTCGTCGAGCAATTGTTCGGCGAACTCGCCGACCTCGTCATTGTCCTCGACGAGCAGGATGCGGCCGGTCCGGCCGCGCCTGAGGACCTCGTTTCCCTCGACGGCCCTGATGTCCTCGGCGCCGCCGCTGCACGGCAGCAGCAGGGTGACGATCGTTCCCTCGCCGGGCCGGCTGGCGATGCGGACGTCGCCGCCCGACTGGCTGGCGAAGCCGTAGACCTGGCTGAGGCCGAGGCCGGTGCCCTTGCCGGTCGTCTTGGTGGTGAAGAAGGGCTCGAAGGCCCGGTTCAGCGTATCCTCGTCCATGCCGGCGCCGCTGTCGCCGACCGACAAGGCGATCATCGCGCCGCGCTCGGCATCCTGGGCCGAGGCGGTGCGGATTGCGAGCCGGCCGCCGTCGGGCATGGCGTCGCGCGCATTGACGGCGATGTTGAGCACGGCGGATTCGAGCTGGGTGCGGTCGGCCTCGACCGTGCAGACGCACTCGGCCAGATCGGTGGTCACCTCGATCCGCTCGCCCAGCGTGCGGTCGAGCAAATCGGTCATGCCGCGGATCAGCGCGTTGAGGTCGATCACCTCGGGCTGGAGCGGCTGGCGCCGGGCGAAGGCGAGCAATTGCCCGGTCAGCGCCGCCGCCCGGCTCGACGCCTGCACCACCGCCTCGGCGAAACGGACGCGCTTGTCCTCGGTGATGCCGGGCCGGCGCAGCATGTCGGCCGATCCCTGGATGACGGTGAGGAGATTGTTGAAATCATGGGCGATGCCGCCGGTGAGCTGGCCGAGCGCCTGCATCTTGTGGGCCTGGCGCAGCTGCTCCTCGGCCTTGCTGCGCTCGCCGACCTGGACCTTCAATTCGGCATTGGCGCCGGCGAGCGCGTCCGCCCGCTCCTCCAATTGGCGGTTGACCCGCCGCAGCGTGCTCTGGGCGACGCCGAGCACCGCGACCACCAAGGCGGCCATCAGGACCAGCAGGCCGATCACCAGATAGCGGCTGAGCCGGCGCGACACCGGCTCGGGGTCGGCGGCCAGCACGACCGTGCCGATCTGCTCGCCGCGGCTCGTCACCGGCACCGAGGCGGTGACGGCGCCGCCGCCGCCGGTGGGAAGGTCGGCGAGGCGCGGCGGCGGCTGCGGGCCGTCGCGGCCATAGCCGGCGACCAGCACGCCGCGCGCATTGTAGACGCCGACGCTGCGCACCTGCCGGTTGACCCGGATCGCGTCGATCGCCTCGTCCGCGGCCACGGCATCGCCGAAGTCGAGCGCGGCGGCGACGCTGGCGGCGAGGATCTCGGCCTGGACCCGCGTCTCCTGCTGCTGGAGGTCGCGATAGGCCGCCTCGCTCTGCACGATCACGCCGATGCCGGCGAGCAGCAGCAGCACGACCATGGCGACGATCGCGATCGGCGCGGCGCTCCAGTGGCCGGGAAGGCGGAAGGGCCGCGGCATCAGCGCCGCTGCCTGACGCCGGCGGCGAGCGCGAGCAGCCGCGAGCTGATCGAAAGGCCGCGCGCCGCCGCTTGCGCCTCGTCGATGAAGAAGCGGACCCGCCCGGCAACGACGGTGAAATGGATCATGCCGCGCTGCGGGCCGGCGCGCGCGTCGGTGATGGTGAGGATGGGCTGGCTCTGCAGGGCGAGCAGCAGCCGCCCGGTCTCCGCCGGCGCCGCGCCCTGGACGAAGGCGAGATGGCAGCCGCCCGCGCCCGCCGCCGAGGGCAGGCGGCGAACGGCGACGCCGTGGCCGTCAATCTGCTCGGTGGCCGCGGCCCGATCGAGCATTCGGCCGAACGGATCGCGGCCGATGACGCAGAGCTGGAAGGGCGCGCCCGGCCCGAGCTGGATCCGCGCCGGCCAGCCGACATAGCGCGCGAACTTCGGCAGGAAGGCTGCCTTCACCGCTTCCTCGGTGGGCGGCTGGGCGCGCGCCGGCGCCGCCGCCAGCCCGAGGCACAGCATCAGGGCGAGCCGGAGGGGCAGAGCCTGCATCAAAACCGCAGCCTCGTGCCGACGGCAAGGCTGCGCTGGGCGAGATGGGCGCGCTCCGGATCGTTGCTCTCGAGGTGCCTGTCGTGCAGCAAATTGCGCCCGGCGACGTAGAGCTCGACCAGATCGTTGAGCCGGTAGGACAGGCTGGCATCGGCTTCGACATAGGCGCCGATCGGCGGGGCGCTGTCGATCTCGCCGATATAGCGCAGCCCGGCATTGAGCTGCAGCCGGTCGGTCAGGTTCATCTGGGTGTGCGCGAACAATTGGAAATCGGGGTCGTGGCCGAGCGAGTCGCGCCCCGAAAGGTCGATATGGCCCGGCTTCGCGCGGAAGTGCTTGAAGACGGCGCTGGCGCCCAGGTTCAGCCGCCACCAGGAGGCGAGCTGGGTCGTGCTCCACGCCTCGACGCCGTAGCTTTGGCCTTCGAGGCCGTTGGCGAGCCGGACCTGGAGCGGATTGGTGTTGACGAGGTCGGCGGTGCGGATGTCGTCGTAGAGATTGTAGAAGACCGAGACGGAAAGCGTCGTCCGCGGCGTCGGCTGGCCGCGATAGCCGGCTTCGAAGGCGATCAGCTTCTCCGAGACGAAGCCGGGCGCGGGCAGCAGCAGCGGCTGGAATTCGAGCTCGCGGTCGATCCGCGACGGCGTCCGCACCGCCCGCGAGACGGCCGCCCAGAGCAGCGTCCGGTCATCGGGTTGCCAGGCGAGGCGCAGGTTCGGCAGCAATTCGACGCCGGTGAAGCTGGTCTCCTCGGCCTTGATGCCAAGGGTGAGCGACAAAGCGGGGGTGAGCCGGATCCGATCCTGGACGAAGCCATTGTAGATCCACAGCCGCTGGCTGCCGGGGACGAGCGCGAATCCGTTGGCATTGTTCGTAAAGCGATCGCGCGTGGTCCGCATGCCGCCGCCCATGACGAGGTCGTGCGCGCCGAAGCTGGCGTTGAACTGGGCGTCGAGATCGAAGGTCTGCAGCGAATCGAAGGCGAGCAGGAATTGCCGCTCGAAATAATCGTGATAGCCCTGGATCCGGAAGGACGAGCTGTCGCTGAGGTTGTGCGACCAGCGCGCGAGAATGTTGTGGCCCCGATGGCCGTCGCCGGGCAGCGAATCGACGTCATTGTCGAAGAGGTCGCCCTGGAGGGTGAAATGCGAGGCGCCCGATTCGAAATCGGCGCGCATCCCGGCCTGCCAGCCGCTGAAGGCATCGTCGATCGCCGGGCCGATCGGCCCTCGCGCCAGGGCGTCGCGATCGAACCAATTGCCGTAGAAGCGGATCGCCCCGTTAGGGCCGAGCGCGACGCCATAGCGTCCGCCGAGCGTCCGCTCGAAGCCGCCGGCGGTGCCGCGCACCAGCCCGCCGACGGTCTCGCGGGCGTCGCGGCTGGCGATGCTGATCACGCCGTTGACCGCGTTGGGGCCGTAGAGCGTGCCGCCCGGCCCGCTGATCACCTCGATCTGCTGGACATCCTCGAGCAGGGGCGAATGGAGCTGCCAGAACACGCCGGAATGCAGCGTCGAATAGATGCTTCGCCCGTCGATCAGCACCAGCAGCTTGTTCGCCGTCTCGACGCTGTTGAAGCCGCGCGCGGTGATCGCATATTCGAAGCCGTTGACCTGCTGGACCTGCAAATTGGGCGCCAGCCGCAGCGCCTCGGGCAGCGAGGTCGCCCCCGAACCGGCGATGTCCTCGCCGGTGATCACGAACAGGGCCGTCGGCGCCGCGCTCAGCGGCTCCTCGCGCTTGGAGGCCGAGCGGACCGGCAGCTGCGCCAATTCCTCGATCGACAGCACGGAGAGGTCCTGGTCCGCCTGCTGCACCGGCGCGGGCGCATTTTGGGCGGGCGCGTCTTGGGCGGCCGCGCCGGTGGCGTGGGCGGCCGCGCAGGCCGGGCCAAGCAGAAAGGGGGTAAAAAGCCGTCGTTTCACGACCCTGGGCCTCCGTGTCGCCCCCCGGCGTGCAGGCCCTTTCGATTGCGCGGCAATAAAGGTCAAGCGGTTCGGGGCTGGTCAGCGCGCCGGTGGAGTGGGGGCCATGGCGGTGATCGCTCCTGGCGCGTCCGCCACCGCGGCGAGCATCGCCGTCCAGGCGGCGACGTTCTGGCGGAGCTGGGCGGGGTCGATCTTGTCGAGCGTGTCGTCGGGCGTGTGGTGATAGTCGAAATAGCGGGTGCCGTCCTGGCTGAGGTCGATCGCCGCCCGGCCGGCACCCACCCAGTCGCTGAGATCGGCGCCGGCGCCGGCGGGCTCGCGGCCGCGCACGATGCCGAGCGGCGCCAGCAAAGCGGCGACCCGGTCGGCGAGCGCCGCTTCGCTCGGGGCGAGCTTGAACTCGACCCGCCAGACGCGGTCGGCGCCGAAATCGGATTCGCCGACGAGGACGATATTGCCGCGCTCCCGATGGAGCCGGAAATGGGTCGCGCCGCCGCCGCCGCCGACCTCCTCGGCGCCGAACAGGACGACGCGGATGGTGCGCCGCGGCCGGCCCGCCTGCATGATCCGGTGCGCGGCCGCCACGGTGATCGCCACGCCGGCGGCATTGTCGATCGCGCCGGTGCCCAGATCCCAGCTGTCGAGATGGCCGCCGATCAGGATCGTGCCGGCCTCAGGATCGCTGCCGGGGACCTCGGCGACGACGTTGCCCGATTGGCGGCGGCCGATGTTGCGCGGAGTCAGTGTCAGCCGCATCCGCACCGGGCGGCCGCGATCGAGGATGCGCTGGAGCTGCTCGGCATCGGGCAAAGTCAGCGCGCCCGCCGGGATCGGCCGCGCGCCCTCGCCGAAGCTTTGCACGCCGGTATGCGGGTTGCGGTGATGATCGGTGCCGATCGAGCGCACGACGATGCCGATCGCGCCCTTGCGGCTGGCGATGGTCGGGCCCTGGCGGCGGGGCGCGCCGAACTGGCCGTAGCCCGACCCGTCCTGGGTCGGCGCCATCGCATGGTTGATGAAGACGATGCGGCCGCGCACCGCCGCGTCCGGCGCCGCTTGGAGCGCCGCGACGCTGTCGAAGCCGACCACTTCGGCCTCGATGCCGGCGGCGGGCGTGGCGCCGCTATTGCCGAGCGCGGTCACGACGAGCGGCTGGGGGAAGGGCGAAACGATCTCGGCCCGCTCCTCGCCGCGCATCCAGACCGGCATCTCGAACGGCTCGACATGGACGTTGGCAAAGCCCAATTCGGTCAGCCGCCGAACCGCCCAGTCCCGCGCCCGCGCCTCGGCTTCGGTCCCCGCCTGGCGCGGGCCGACTTCGGTGGTCAGCCCCTCGACAATCTCCCAGGCGAGCGTGTCGCCGCGGAGCGCCGCGTCGCGCAGGGCGGCGGCCTGGTCGCCGATCGGCGGCTGGGCGAAAGCGAAAGAGGGGAGGGCGACGGCAAGCGCGAACGCGATCAGCTTTTTCATGGGCGGGGGCTTAACCCCTTCGTCATTCCCGCGAAAGCGGGAATCCAGGCTGCCGTCAAACCGGCTCGAACCTCGGCTGAATTCCCGCTTTCGCGGGAATGACGGGTGACATTGCGGCACGGCGCCACTAGGTGGACGCCAACCCATTCACATCCCTGTCCGAGAAAGCGAGCGCCGCATGGCCGCCCAGTATAGTTTCGTCATGAAGGGCATGACCAAGACCTTCCCCGGCGCGCCCAAGCCGGTGCTCAACAACATCCACCTGCAATTCTATCCCGACGCCAAGATCGGCATCGTCGGGCCGAACGGCTCGGGCAAGTCGACTCTGATGAAGATCATGGCCGGCCGCGACAAGGAGTATGTCGGCGAGGCCTGGCCGGGCGAATATGTCACGGTCGGCTATCTCGAGCAGGAGCCGCAGCTCGATCCGAGCAAGACGGTCAAAGAGAACGTCATGGACGGCGTCCGCCCGGTCGCCGACATGATGGACCGGTTCAACGCGATCAGCGCCTTGATGGCGGATCCCCCCGAGGATGCCGATTTCGACGCATTGATGGCGGAGATGGGCGAATTGCAGGAGAAGATCGACGCGGTCGACGGCTGGACGCTCGACAACCAGCTCGAAATCGCGATGGACGCCCTGCGCTGCCCGCCGGGCGACGCCTCGGTCGACAATCTTTCCGGCGGCGAGAAGCGCCGGGTGGCGCTGACCCGGCTGCTGCTCGAAAAGCCCGGCATCTTGCTGCTCGACGAGCCCACCAACCATCTCGACGCCGAAAGCGTGCAATGGCTTGAGAAGCACCTCGTCGATTATCCCGGCAACGTCATCCTGGTCACCCATGACCGCTATTTCCTCGACAATGTCGTGAACTGGGTGCTCGAGCTGGATCGCGGCCGCTATTACGTTTACGAATCCAATTATTCCGGTTACTTGGAGAAGAAATCTAAGAGACTGGAGCAGGAAGAGCGCGAGGAGCAGGGCAAGCAGAAGGCGATCAACGACGAGCTCGAATGGATCCGCCGCTCGCCCAAGGCCCGCCAGGCCAAGTCCAAGGCCCGCATCCGCGCCTTCGACGAGCTGGTCCAGGCGCAGGAGAACCGCACCCCGGGCAAGGCGCAGATATTGATCCAGGTGCCGGAGCGGCTCGGCGGCAATGTGATCGAACTCAACAACGTCTCGAAAGCCTATGGCGACAAACTGCTTTTCGAGGATCTGAGCTTCTCGTTGCCGCCCGGCGGCATCGTCGGCGTGATCGGCCCCAACGGCGCCGGCAAGACCACCTTGTTCAAGCTGATCACCGGCGTCGAGCAGCCCGACAGCGGCGAGATCAAGATCGGCCCGACCGTGCACCTGGGCTATGTCGATCAGTCGCGCGATCATCTCAGCCCGAACAAGAATGTCTGGGAGGAGATTTCAGGGGGCTCGGACGTCTTCCATTTCGGCAAGCACGAAATCGGCACCCGCGCTTATGTCGGCGCCTTCAACTTCAAGGGCCAGGACCAGCAGAAGAAGGTCGGCCAGCTTTCGGGGGGCGAGCGCAACCGAGTCCATATCGCCAAGATGCTGAAGGAGGGCGGCAACGTCCTGCTGCTCGACGAGCCGACCAACGATCTCGACGTCGAGACCCTGCGCGCGCTCGAGGAAGCTTTGGAGAATTTCGCCGGCTGCGCCGTCATCATCAGCCACGACCGCTTCTTCCTCGACCGCCTCGCCACCCACATCCTCGCCTTCGAAGGCGACAGCCACGTCGAATGGTTCGAAGGCAATTTCGAATCCTACGAGGAGGACAAGCGCCGTCGGATGGGCCCGGAGGCGGACCGGCCGCATCGGATGAGCTACAAGAAGCTGACGCGGTAGCCCGCTTTGGCGGCGGACGATTGACCGCAAGCCTCAAAGCTAGAGCGATATTGTCTCCACTGCCAGCTCCGTAATCGTCGCGCATTCGACCCGCTCGCCGAACTTCACCTTGCGCCGCTCGGCATAGGCCTGGTCGCTCGGAGCCCACATCTGGTGAATAACGCGCGCGTTCAGATCCGCCACCCAATATTCGGGGATGCCGTGGCACGCATAGAGAGCGGCCTTCCGGCCGAGATCGGTGTCGAGGGTCGAATCGGCAACCTCGACGATCAGAGCGACTGAGGCGAGGGGGATCAGGCCTTCTCCAGCCATTCGGCATGATCGGCGGGGGCGAGCGGGGCGATCGCGGTCGCCGCGGTCACGGCGTCAGCGCACCCGCTTGACGAAGACCGCGCCGCCCTCGCGCCTTTCGACCTGGAAATTGGGGATTTCCTCGATCAATTCGCTCAAGCGCGAATAGCCGTAATTGCGGGCGTCGAAGGAGGAGCGGTTGCCTGCCAATTTGCCGACCTCCTGCAGGCTCGCATAGCCGCGCTCGTCGCGCTTGGAGGCCTTGATCGCGTCGCCGAGCAGCTTGACCACCGCTTCGTCGACGCCCGATTCCGCCGCTGCCCCGGCATCCGCGGGCTGCACCTGGGTCTTCACCTCGGCCGCGTCCGATTTGGCGAGCGCGCCGACGTCGATGAAGCGGGTGCAGGCCTCGCGGAACGCTTCGGGCGTCTTGGCCGTGCCGAAGCCGTAGACCGGAAGGCCGTCCTGCTTGATCCTGACCGCGAGCGGCATGAAGTCGCTGTCGGACGACATGATGCCGAAGCCGTGGACGTGGCCGCGATAGAGCAGGTCCATCGCGTCGATCGTCATCTTCATGTCGGTCGCGCTCTTGCCCTTGGCGACGTCGAACTGCTGCTGCGGCTCGATCGCGTGGCGGTGGATGATCTTGGCCCAGCCGGAGAGGCCGGATTTCTGCCAATTGCCGTAGGCGCGGCGGATGTTGACCGTGCCGAGCTCGGCAAGCACGGTCAGCACCGGATCGAGCGATCCGGCCGAGGCATTGTCGGCGTCGATGAGCAGGCAGACGTTGCGGCTGTGGCGGTTGGGATCGTCGGTCATGCGCCGTCTTAGCGCGGGCGGCGGCGCCGCGACAGGACTCAATCAGGACGGGCGCAGGCCCCGGGCCTTGTCGTCATATTCCGACGCCATCAGCAGCAGGGTGTCGACGGCGCGCCGGTCGGTCACCGAATGGGCGAGGCGGCGGCAGCGCATCGCCTGGGCGCGCAGCTCGCCGGCCTGGCGGGCGTCGGTGACGTCGATCAGGATGTTGACCGCGCCGGCAAAGCCGCCGTCGGCATCGTGGAGCGGGGTGGGGTAGGGGGCGAACATCACCCGCGTTCCATCGGGGCGTTCGGCCAGCGCGACGACGTCGCGCACCTGGCGCTTTTCGCGGACCGCCACCGCCATCGGGCATTCGTCGTGGGGCAGCGGCGCGCCGTCGGTCGTGTAAAGCTTCCAGGTCACGCACCAGCGGTCCTTGCCGACCGTCGGCGTGCGCCCGGCAAAGCCGATGCAGGCGCTGTTGAAGAAGGTGACGACGCCGTCGGCGTCGGTGGTGTAGATCGGCGCCGGCAGCGCCGCGAGCACTGCCTGCAGCTCATCGTCGCCGTGACGCGCCGCGACCAGAACCAGATCGAGCATCTGCTCGGGATCGGCGGCGACACTGGTCATGCGGCTTGGTTCACCGGCAGCCTCGATATATATTGGATCCCCCATAACGGCCTATTAACCCAAATCAAAAGTGAAAGTTCCGCCGCGCGCGGGGCTTCGTCCGCACTTTCCGGCTTGTCGCAGGGCCGCAAAGCGGGCCAGGATCGTCGGCGGGAAAAAAGGGGAGGACGGGATGGCATCCTGGAACGCGAAAAAGACCGTCATCCCGCGCGAGGAGATGCCCGAGGAGCACAGGCTCAAGCCGAGCCTGGGCTGGCCGCACCTGATCGCGCTCGGCGTCGGCGCGATCGTCGGCACCGGCATCCTGACCCTGACCGGCGTCGGCGCCGCCAAGGCCGGGCCGGCGGTCATTCTCTCCTTCGCCATCGCCGGCCTGATCTGCGCCGCCGCGGCGCTCGCTTATGCCGAGATGGCGACGATGATCCCAGCCTCGGGCAGCGCCTATACCTACACTTATGTCGTGCTCGGCGAAGGCCTTGCCTGGATCGTCGGCTGGAGCCTGATCCTCGAATATTCGCTTGTGGTGAGCGCGGTGGCGGCGGGCTGGTCGGCCCATGCCTCGCCGCCCCTCCTGTCGGCCTTGCCGGACTTCCCGGCCCTGCTCACCCACGCGCCGGTGATCGAGGGAGGCTGGTTCCCGTTCACCCTTCACGTCACCCAGCCCGGCTTCAACCTGCCGGCGGTCTTCATCATCCTGATCGTCGCCGCCCTGCTGATCAGGGGAACCAAGGAAAGCGCCACGCTCAACGCGATCCTGGTCGCGGTGAAGGTGCTGGCGCTGATCGTCTTCGTCGCGGTGGCGCTGCCGCATTTCAACGAAGCCAACCTCCATCCCTTCATGCCGCACGGTTTCGCGAGCCAGGGCCCATCGGGGGCCGAGGTGGGGGTGATGGCCGCGGCGGCCGTGATCTTCTTCGCCTTCTACGGATTCGACGCCGTCGCGACCGCGTCCGAGGAAGCGAAGAATCCGGGACGCGACCTCGCAATCGGAATCGTCGGATCCATGGTGATCTGCGTCATCATCTATATCGCGGTCGGCATCGCCGCGGTCGGCGCCGTCGATTATCAGGCGATCGCGAAGAGCGGTGAGCCGCTTGCGCTGGTGCTGCGCACGCTCCACTGGGAAACGGCCGCGCGCTATCTCGAGCTTTCGGCGGTGATCGCTTTGCCGACGGTGATCCTGGCCTTCTTCTACGGCCAGAGCCGGATCTTCTTCGTAATGGCCCGCGACGGGCTGCTGCCGATGAAGCTGGCGCAGGTCTCCAAGCGGGGCTCGCCGGTCAGGATCACGCTCTTCACCACCATCATCGTCGCCACCATCGCCGCTTTGGTGCCGCTCGACCAGATCGTCACTCTCGCCAATGCCGGCACCCTGGCGGCCTTCACCGCGGTCGCGGTCTGCATGCTGATCCTGCGGGTGCGCGCGCCCGATGCGGAGCGAAAGTTCCGAACGCCTTTGGCCTGGCCGGTCGGGATCTTCGCGATCCTGGGTTGCCTCTATCTGTTCCACAGCCTGCCCAGCTTCACCAAAATCTGGTTCCTGATCTGGAATTTGGCCGGTCTGGTCCTTTATTTCCTCTACGCGCGGCGGCACAGCGTCGTCGGCGCGACCTGATCGGGGAGCCGCTCGTGAAGCCTGGACGTTTCGTCGCCTTCCTGCTGCTCTGGCCGGCCGCGCCGGTCTTCGCCCAGACCGGGCCCGGGCCCGCGCCGGCGCCCGCCACTGTCCGGGTCGCCCTCCATACCGGCGCGGGCGACATCGTGGTCGCGGTCGAGACGGAGCGGGCGCCGGTCAGCGCCCGCAACTTCCTGCGCTACGTCGATCAGCGGCGGCTGGACGGCGCCAGCTTCTACCGCGCGATGATCGTCGGGCCGCGGGACGGCCTCATCCAGGGCGGCTGGCGCACCAATCCGCGCCGCATGCTGCCGCCGATCGCCCACGAGCCGACCAGCCGGACCGGCCTGTCGCACACCGATGGCGCCATTGCTCTGGCCCGCGGCGCGCCGGGCACGGCGACATCCGAATTCTACATCGTGGCCGGCGATATGACCGGGCTCGACGCGAGCGCGGCCGATCCGGGCTATGCGGTGTTCGGACGCGTCGTCGAGGGCATGGACGTCGTCCGCCGCATCCTGGCCGCGCCCAGGTCGCCGACCGACGGCGCCGGCACCGGCATGGCCGGCCAGATTCTCAGCCCCGCCGTGCGCATCATCACCGCGCGGCGGGTCCGCTAGGAGCCCGGGCGGTCAGGCAGGGGCGAAGTCGCCGCTGGCCTCGTCGCAGACGTGGAGGATGCCGTCGCTGATCGCGAAATAGGCGCCGTGCAGCTTCAGGCGGCCGGCCTGCTCGCGCTCGCGTACCCAGGGGAAGGTGCGCAGATTGGCGAGCGAGATGCGCACGCCTTCCAGCTCCATCTCGAGGAAGGCCTCGCGGTCGAGGACGTCATATTTCGCCCGGATCCTGGCCCGCGCTTCGGCGAGCATGTCGATCCAGTGGGCGATGAAATGGCCCTCGCCATGCTCGGCATTGTCGAACTGGCCGGTGAGCGCCGCCGCGCAGCCGCCGCAAAAGCCGTGGCCCATCACCACCAATTCGTCGACCTCGAGCTGGGTGACCGCGAATTCGAGCGCCGCCGAGACGCCGTGATAATGATTGTCGCGCTCGAAGGGCGGCACCAGATTGGCGACGTTCCTGACCACGAACATCTCGCCGGGCCTGGCGTCGAAGATCTGGCTGGGATCGACTCGGCTGTCCGAGCAGGCGATCACCATCACCTTGGGGCTCTGCCCTTCGGCGAGCCCCGCCCAGCGCTCGCGCTGCGCGCCCCAGCCATGGTCCCGGAACCGGTGATAGCCGGTGATGAGCGCGCTGAAGTCGGCCACTTTACCTCCCACCGCCGGAGACGTTCCCCGGAACCGTTCGGGCTGAGCCCGTCGAAGCCCTTGCCTTTCGATCCGCTAGAAGAAGGAATGGCCTTCGACAAGCTCAGGCCGAACGAGTGTGTGTTGTTATGCACGCGCCGGATCGCTATCTGCGCGCCATGAGCGAAGCCGACCCCGCCATTCCCCCGGCAAGCGTCCCGCGCCAGCGCAAGCCCGAGTGGATAAGGGTGAAGGCGCCGGTCAGCGCCGGCTTCATGGAGACCAAGGCGCTGATGCGCCGGCTTGGCCTCGTCACCGTCTGCGAGGAAGCGGCCTGCCCCAATATCGGCGAATGCTGGACCAAGAAGCACGCCACGGTGATGATCCTGGGCGACACCTGCACGCGCGCCTGCGCCTTCTGCAACGTCAAGACCGGCATGCCGCGCGCGGTCGATCCGCTCGAGCCCGAGCATGTCGCCGCCGCCGCCGCCGAATTGGGCCTCAGCCATATCGTGGTGACCTCGGTCGACCGCGACGATCTCCCCGACGGCGGCGCCAGCCAGTTCGTCAAGGTGATCGAGGCCCTCAGGCGCAATACCCCTGCGACCACGATCGAGATCTTGACCCCCGATTTCCGCAACAAGGCGCAGGCCGCGGTCGAGCGGATCATCGAGGCGCGCCCCGACGTCTACAACCACAATCTCGAGACGGTGCCGCGGCTCTATCCGACGATAAGGCCGGGCGCGCGCTATTATGCCTCGCTGCGCCTGCTCGAAAGCGTCAAGCGGCACGATCCTTCGATCTTCACCAAATCGGGGGTGATGGTGGGCCTCGGCGAGCAACGGCTCGAGGTCCACCAGGTGATGGACGACATGCGCTCGGCCGACGTCGATTTCCTGACCATGGGCCAATATCTGCAGCCGACCCCGCGCCACGCCCGGGTCGAGGAGTTCGTCACGCCCGATGCCTTCAGGGCCTATGCCGCGATCGCCAGGGCCAAGGGCTTCCTCCTCGCCGCCGCCTCGCCTTTGACCCGGTCGAGCTACCATGCCGGCGACGATTTCGAGAAGATGCGCGCGGCGCGGGAAGCAAAGCTAGGCCGTCACCCCCGCACAGGCCGGGGTCTCGTGGAGCAGGGCCGTGACTTCTCGTCCTGAGATCCCGGCCTGCGCCGGGATGACGGACTAGGCCGTCATGCCGCGCCACAGCGAAAAGCGGATCCTCCCCTACACGCCCGAGCAAGTGTTCGACCTCGTCGCAGACGTCGGCAGCTACCAGCATTTCCTGCCCTGGGTCGCCGCCACCCGGATCCGCTCGGAGAGCGAGACCGAGATGGTCGCCGACCTCATCGTCGGCTTCGGCGCGCTCAAGGAGACCTTCACCTCGAAGGTGCGCAAGCGCCGGCCCGAGGAGATCGAGATCGACTATGTCGAGGGGCCGCTCAAATATCTGCGCAACCAATGGCGGTTCCGGCCCGCCGGCGCGGGCGCGACCGAGGTCGATTTCTGCGTCGATTTCGCGTTCAGGAACCGGCTGTTCGAGGCGATTGCCGGGCAGATGTTCGATCGCGCGCTGAGACGGATGATCGGCGCCTTCGAGGAGCGCGCGCGCGCGCTTTACGGCAATGCGGATTCGGGCAGCAGCAGATCGAGCGCGCATAGCGCCGCCTGAAGCCGGACTCCGCCGCGGCCGAGGTCGCCGAAGCATTGCGTGTCGGCAATGATCGACTTGGGGTCGGCGTCGCGCTCGGCCCGGGCGAACACCACCGTCCCGACCGGCTTGCGGTCCGATCCCCCGGCCGGGCCGGCAATGCCGGTGAGCGCGACCGCGACGTCGGCGCCCGAATTTTTGAGCGCGCCCTGCGCCATCGCCCAGGCGACCGCCACCGAGACCGAGCCGAACGTCTCGATCATCTCCTCGCTGACATGGAGCAGCTTGGCCTTGGATTCGTTCGAATACGTGACGAAGCCCGCCTCGAGCACGTCCGAGCTGCCGGCGATCTCGGTCAAGGCGGCGGCGACCAGCCCGCCCGTGCAGCTCTCCGCCACCGCGACCCGCCGGCCGGCGGCGCGATTCTCCTCGACCACCCGGCGGGCGAGGCGGACCAGCTCCTCGGGCAGGACATAGTCGCGATGCTCGGTCATCGATCCTCCGGTAGCCTGATCGTCGCCACGGCCTGCGCCGCGATGCCTTCGCCGCGGCCGGCAAAGCCCAGCCGCTCGGTCGTCGTGGCCTTCACGCTAATCCTCGACGGCGGCAGCCGCAACAGCGCCGCGATGCGCGCGCGCATGGCGTCCCGATACGGTCCAATCCGCGGCGCCTCGCAAATGACGGTGGCGTCGACATGGTCGATCCGTCCGCCCGCCTGCTCGATCAGCGACCGGGCCTGCTCGACGAAGAGCGAGGAAGCGGCGCCGCGCCATTGCGGGTCCGACGGCGGGAAATGGTCGCCAATGTCGCCCGCGCCGAGCGCGCCCAGCAGCGCATCGGTGATCGCGTGGAGCAGGACGTCGGCGTCGCTATGGCCCTTGAGACCCTTGTCATGGGGAATGCGGACGCCGCCGAGCCAGAGCTCCTCGCCGGGGGAGAGCGCGTGCACGTCGAAGCCCTGGCCCACCCGCGCGCTGAGCCGGGCCGCCTCCGCCCGGGCGAAATCCGCCTCGTAGGTGAGCTTTTCGAGGGCGGGATCGCCTTCAACATAGGCGACGTCCAGCCCCGCCGCACGCGCCACCTGCGCATCATCGCTCGCCTCGCCGCCGGACCAGGCTTGATGGGCCCGCCTGATCGCCTCGAACCGGAAGGCCTGCGGGGTTTGCACGCGCAGCAGATCGTCGCGCGGAACGGCGGCGCCGTCGCGGCGGGCCAGCGTGTCGACGACCGGCAGGGCCGGGACCGCGCCGTCATGGCCGTCCAGCGCCTCGAGCAGCCGGTCGATCACCGCGGCGGGGAGGAAGGGCCGCGCGGCATCGTGGATCAGGACCCGGTCCGCGTCGACCAGCGCGGCGAGGCCGATGCGAACCGACTCGCGCCGCGTCGCGCCGCCGATCAACGGGGAGGGGAGGGATCGGCCTGCTACCGCCACGCGATAGGCCTCGTCCTGGCCTTCGCCGATGACAACCTGCACGCCGTCGATCGCCGGATGCTCGAGATGGTCGAGCGCATGGGCCAGCAGCGGCTTGCCGGCCAGCTCGCGATATTGCTTGGGCGCCGCATCGCCCATGCGGCTGCCGCTCCCGGCGGCGACCAGCAATGCCAATGTCCGTCCCACGGCATTGGCCTAGCGGACCCCAAACTTGCCCGCCAGCGCATTCCACCCTATCTCGCGCCTCCCATGAGCCGCCTTCAGCCCATCCAGATCGGACCCGTCCGCATTGAAACGCCGATCATCCTGGCGCCGATGACGGGCGTCACCGACATGCCGTTCCGGCGGATCGTCAAGCGTTACGGCGCCGGGCTGACGGTGACCGAGATGATCGCCAGCCAGGCGGCGATCCGCGAGACCCGCCAGTCGCTGCAGAAAATGGTCTGGGACCCGAGCGAGGAGCCGGTCTCGATGCAGCTCGCCGGCTGCTCGCCCAGGGAGATGGCCGAAGCGGCCAAGCTCAACGAGGATCGCGGCGCGGCGATCATCGACATCAACATGGGCTGCCCGGTCAAGAAGGTCGTGAACGGCGAGGCGGGCTCGGCGCTTATGCGCGACCTCAAGCTCGCCGCCGCGATCGTCGATGCGACCGTCAAGGCGGTCAGCCTCCCGGTCACGCTCAAGATGCGGATGGGCTGGGATCATAACAGCCTCAACGCGCCCGAGCTCGCGCGGATCGCCGAGGATCTCGGCATCCGGATGATCAGCGTCCACGGCCGCACCCGCTGCCAGATGTACAAGGGCGAGGCCGACTGGCGCTTCATCCGCCAGGTCAAGCAGGCGGTCGCGATCCCGGTCATCGCCAATGGCGACATCAATTCGATCGAGGACGTCGATTCGGCGCTCGACCAGTCCGGCGCCGACGGCGTCATGATCGGCCGCGGCGCTTATGGCCGGCCCTGGCTGCTCAAACAGGCCGCGCATTGGCTCAGGACCGGCGAGCGGCTCGCCGATCCCAGCCTCGACGAGCAATATCGGGTGATCGTCGAGCAATATCAGGCGATGCTCGCGCTCTACGGCACCGAAGTGGGCGTCAATTGCGCGCGCAAGCATATCGGCTGGTATACCAAGGGGCTGCACGGCTCGGCCGAATTCCGCAACGCCTTCAACAAGGAAGCGGATGCCAAGCGGGCGCTGGCGATGCTGCGCGAATATTATTCGCCCTGGCTGACGCGGGCCGCCGCCTGAGACGAAAGGCGCGCGGGCTGCGGTGGGCGCCCGCATTCACTGTGTTCTTTATGTCACATTGTTGTGCTAGAGCCGCAGTGTGAACGTGCAATCCGCGATCCCTGTCGAGTCCCCCTCCCGGCCGCGCTGGCGCCGGCGTTGGTCGGTGATGCTCCGCCGCCGCGGGTTCATGCCGCTGGTCGAAGCCGGTGTCGTGCTGGCGCTGATCGCGGCCGTCTCCATTTCCTTCTTCCTGGTCGCCGGGCGGACGACGCCGGCGTCGCTGCTCACTCCGCCCGTCGCCGCGGCGATGCTGGTGGCGAACCTGATCCCCGCAATGGCGCTGATGGTGCTGGTCGCGCGGCGGCTGGCGATGCGCCGCGCCGCGCACTCGCCGATCGGGGGGAGGGGACGGCTTCACGTCCGCTTCGTCGCCTTGTTCTCGATCATCGCGACGGTGCCGACCCTGCTGGTCGTGTTCTTCGCCTCGATGCTGTTCCAGGGCGGCGTCCAATTCTGGTATTCGGACCGCGCCCGCACCGTGCTCGATTCCGCCCAGGTGGTCTCCCAATCCTATGTCGGCGAGCATCAGGAGCGGATCAGCCGCGAGCTCCCGATCATGCGCGGCGACGTCGTCGCCAACATCAACGATTTCGGCCTCGACACGCCGACCTTCGCGGAAAGCATGCTGGGGCAGGTGGCGAATCGCGATCTCACCGAGGCGGCGATCTTCCGGGTCAGCTCGCGCGGCGACATCCAGACCTTCGCCATGGTCAATTTCGACCAGCGCCCGGTCGAGCAGCGGCTGCCGCGCAGCGCCCTGCCGGCGCTGCGCACCGGCCAGCCCCGCATCGTCACCGACGCCGGCGACCGTATCGAGGCGTTGATCAAGCTCGATCCCACCCAGGATCTCTACCTCTATATCTCGCGGCGCATGGACGTCCGCGCGCTGGGCCAATGGCGCGAGGCGCAAAGCGCGGTAAGCGACTATCGGATGACGCTGAACCGCTCGCGCGACCTGCAATTGCGCTTCAACGCGATCCTGCTGGCCGTCTCGCTGCTGATCGTGGCGATCGTGATCTTCATCGCATTGAAGCTCGCCGATCGGCTGGTCCGCCCGGTCGCCGAGCTGGTCGGCGCCGCCCGGCTCGCCACCACCGGCGATCTTTCGGCGCGAGTCCCCGAATCGGCGGCGCGGGACGAGGTCGCGACGCTCGGCAACGCCTTCAACCGAATGACCAGCCGGCTGCAGGAACAGACCGGCGCCCTGGTCACCGCCAATGCGCAGCTCGACAGCCGGCGCGCGTTCACCGAGGCGGTGCTGGCGGGAGTGACGGCGGGCGTGATCTCGGTCGACGACGATCATGTCGTGCGGCTGATCAACAGCTCGGCCGAGGATTTGCTCAAGACCGGCGGTCAGAGCCCGGTCGGCCAGAAGCTCGCCGATCTCGCGCCCGAGCTCGACCGCCAGCTGACCGCCGAGGAGCGCGAGGACGTCGTCCAGCTCGCCTCGCGCGGCGAGCCGCGGACGCTGGCGGTCAAGACGGTCCGGGTGAAGGGCGGCCATGTGCTCACCTTCGACGACATTACCGAGCAATTGCTCGACCAGCGCCGCGCCGCCTGGTCCGACGTCGCCCGCCGCATCGCCCACGAGATCAAGAATCCGCTGACCCCGATACAGCTCGCCGCCGAGCGGCTCCAGCGAAGGTACGGCAAGGAGATCGAGAACGATCCGGCGACCTTCGAGCGGCTCACCGGCACGATCGTTCGCCAGGTCGGCGACCTCAGGCGGATGGTCGACGAATTCTCCGATTTCGCGCGCATGCCCAAGCCCGCTTTCGCCGAGGAGCCCTTGGCCGAGATTGCCCGCCAGGCCCTGTTCCTCCACGAGGTCGCGCATCCGGAGATAAGCTTCACGCTCGACGTCGCCAATCCCTCGCCGCGGCTGGTCTGCGACCGGCGGCTGCTCGGCCAGGCGATGACCAACATCGTCAAGAACGGCGTCGAGGCGATCGAGCAGAAGCGCGTCGAGCGCAAGCCGCAGAAGAACGCGCCCGGCGACACCGTCGCGATGACGATCCGGCGCGACGGCGCCAGGGTCCTGATCGAGGTCGCCGATTCGGGGATCGGGCTGCCCGCCGACCGCGGCCGCCTCACCGAGCCCTATATGACCACCCGCGCCAGGGGCACCGGGCTCGGCCTCGCCATCGTCAAGAAGATCGTCGAGGAGCATTTCGGCCAGATCGAGTTCGGCGACGTCGCCGCCGGCGGCGCGCTCGTCCGCCTCGTTTTCGATGTCGAGACGCTCGCCCAGCTCGATCGCTCGTCTCCAAGCGTCTCCGAAGAAAAATCCTCCAAATAGTTGAGATATATAATGGCTTTGGACATCCTCATTGTCGACGACGAGCGCGATATCCGCGAGCTGGTGGCGGGCGTGCTCGAGGACGAGGGCTATGAGACGCGCACCGCCGGCGACAGCGACGAGGCGCTGCGCGCGCTCGCCGACCGGCGGCCCTCGCTGCTGCTGCTCGACGTCTGGCTGCAGGGCTCCAAGCTCGACGGGCTGCAATTGCTCGAGGAGGTCAAGAAGCGCGATCCGACCCTGCCGGTGCTGATGATTTCCGGCCACGGCAATCTCGACACCGCCGTCGCCGCGATCCGCCAGGGCGCGATCGACTTCATCGAAAAGCCGTTCGAGGCCGGGCGGCTGGTCCACCTGGTCTCGCGCGCCACCGAGACCGAGCGGCTCAGGCGCGAGAATGAGGCGCTGCGGCAGCAGATCGGCAACGAGATGGAGCTGACCGGCTCCAGCGCCGCGATCAACAACGTCCGCGCGACGCTGAAACGGGTGGCCGCCACCGGCAGCCGGGTCCTCATCTCCGGGCCGGCCGGAGTCGGCAAGGAGGTCGCCGCGCGGCTCCTGCACAATTGGAGCAGCCGCGCCGACGGCCCGTTCATCGTCGTCACCGCGGCGCGGATGACGCCCGAGCGGGTCGAGGAGGAATTGTTCGGCAGCGAGGAAGGCGGCGAGCTCGCCCGCCCGGGCCTGCTCGAGCAGGCGCATGGCGGCACGCTTTTCCTCGACGAAATCGCCGACATGCCGCTCTCCACCCAGGGCAAGATATTGCGCGTGCTGACCGACCAGAGCTTCGTTCGGGTCGGCGGCCAGCGCACCGTCAAGGTCGACATGCGCGTCGTCTCCTCGACCGCGCGCATCCTGCCCGACGAGATTGCCGCCGGCCGCTTCCGCGAGGACCTCTATTACCGGCTCAACGTCGTCCCCGTGCATTTGCCGGCGCTCGCCGACCGGCGCGAGGACATCCCCGCCATCGTCGACCATTTCGCCGCCCGCTACGCCTCCGACCAGCGCGTGCAGACGCCGCGCGTCTCCGATGACGCCATGGCGGCGCTCCAGGCCTATGACTGGCCCGGCAACGTCCGCCAGCTCAGGAACGTGATCGAGCGCACCGTGATCATGGCGCCGGGCGAGCGGATCGGCTGCATCGAGATCGACATGCTGCCGCCGGAGATTCTCAACGACCAGGCGCAGCTCACCCCCAACGAGGCGGTCAAGGCGATCATGGGGACGCCGCTCAGGGAGGCGCGCGAGACCTTCGAGCGCGAATATCTGCGGGTCCAGATCCGCCGCTTCTCGGGCAACATCTCGCGCACCGCCAATTTCATCGGCATGGAACGCTCGGCGCTGCACCGCAAGCTGAAGGCGCTCGGCCTCGCCGACACGCGCGGGGAGGGGAGCGGCGGCGAATAGCCTCGCTGGACCACCCCAGCCGTCACCCCGGCGAAGGCCGGGGTCTCGTAGATACATGCCGTGACTTGCCGGCCTGAGATCCCGGCCTTCGCCGGGATGACGCCATTGAACGAGATTGGCGCTTTGGGCCCCCCGTGATATTGGGGCCGGGCGGTCCGCCGCCAACTGACCATAAGAGAGAGCGAAAATGCCCGACAAGGTCAACAACCTCCAGGACATGTTCCTGAACAGCCTCAGACGCACCAAGACACCGGTCACCATGTTCCTGGTGAAGGGCGTCAAGCTCCAGGGGATCATCACCTGGTTCGACAATTTCTCGGTGCTGCTCCGCCGTGACGGCCAGGCGCAGCTCATCTACAAGCACGCCATCTCGACGATCATGCCGGCCCAGCCGGTCGATCTGGGCGGCCTCCAGCAGGCCTTCGCCGAGCAGCTCGAGAAGAGGAAGCCGACCTTGCTGCAGGAGGTCTTCCTCTCCGCGGTCAAGAAATCGGGCGAGCACGTCACCATGTTCCTGGTCAACGGCGTCATGCTCCAGGGCGAGATCGGCGCGTTCGATTTGTTCTGCATGCTCCTGGAGCGCGACGGCCTGTGCCAGCTCGTCTACAAGCACGCCATCTCGACGGTGCAGCCGGAAAATCCGGTCAACTTCCAGGAAGCGCAGGCCGAGGAGTGAGCGGCTGAGCGTTTTCAACCGGGATGCGGACAATGAAGTGACCCGCGGCGCCCGCGCCGTCATCGCGCTCCCGGACCTGGGGCGCGAGGCGCGGCGCGACCCGGAGGCGCGCCTCGACGAGGCGGCGGGCCTGGCCGAGGCGATCGGAATCGCGGTCGAGGACCGGCTCCATTTCAAGATCCGCAGCCCGCGCCCCGCCACCTTGTTCGGGCCCGGCCAGGTCGAGCGGATCGCCGACGCGGTGCGGCTGGCGGAGGCGGAGCTGGTCATCGTCGACGCCGCGATCACGCCCGTCCAGCAGAAGAATCTGGAGGACGGCACCAAGGCCAAGGTGATCGACCGCACCGGGCTGATCCTCGAAATCTTCGGCGAGCGGGCGGCGACCGCCGAGGGGCGGCTGCAGGTCGAGCTCGCCCATCTCGATTACCAGGCCGGCCGGCTGGTCCGCTCCTGGACCCACCTCGAGCGCCAGCGCGGCGGCTTCGGCTTCCTCGGCGGCCCCGGCGAGACCCAGATCGAGGCCGACCGGCGGCTGATCCGCGACCGCATGGCAAAGCTCAAGAAGGAGCTCGACCAGGTCGCGCGCACCCGCACCCTGCACCGTTCGCGGCGGCAGAAGGCGCCCTGGCCGGTGATCGCGCTCGTCGGCTACACCAATGCCGGCAAGTCGACGCTGTTCAACCGGCTGACCAACGCGACGGTGCTGGCCGAGGACCTGCTCTTCGCCACGCTCGACCCCACCATGCGCGAGATCGCGCTGCCGGGCTTTGACAAGGCGATCCTCTCGGACACGGTCGGCTTCATCTCGGACCTGCCGACCCAGCTCGTCGCCGCCTTCCGCGCGACCTTGGAGGAGGTGGTCTCGGCCGACCTCATCCTCCACGTCCGCGACATCTCCCATCCCGACAGCGACGCCCAGCGCGCCGACGTCGAGCAGGTGCTCGCCGACATCGGCGCCGGCGAGGCGGTCCGCATCGAGGCGTGGAACAAGGTCGATCTGCTCGGGCCGGAAGACGCGGCGCGGGTGCGCGCGGAGGCGGTGCGGCGCGAGGACGTCGCAATCCTCTCCGCGCTCAGCGGGGAGGGGGTGGAGCCGCTGCTCGCTTTGGCCGGCGAGCGGCTGCGCGAGGGCGCCGAAGTGCGGAGCATCACCGTCTCGGCGTCGGACGGCGAGGCGCTCGCCTGGCTCCACGCCCATGGCGAGGTGGTCGGCCAGAAGACGACGGACATGGAAACCACGTTCGACGTCCGCCTGTCGGACCGCGATTGGGCGCGGTTCCAGCGGCGACGCGGCTAGGCGCTGTTCCCCAGCGGCGCTAGATTTCCTTTTTGGCCCGCTGCCAGAGCGCTTCCAGCTCGTCGATATTCATTTCATTCAACGGCTTGTCCGCCAGCTCTTCGACCTTGCGGAAGCGGGTTTCGAAGCGCGCCGTGGCCTCGCGCAGCGCGGTTTCCGGCTCTATGTCGAGGTGGCGGGCATAATTGACGACCGCGAACAGCAGGTCGCCAATCTCGCTCGCGCGCTCCGCGTCGGAGGCGGCCTGCTCGATCTCGCCCAATTCCTCGTCGATCTTGAGCCGCGGGCCCTCGGCGTCGGGCCAGTCGAAGCCGACCCGCGCCGCGCGGCGCTGGACCTTTTCGGCGCGCTTGAGGGCGGGGAGGGCATGGGCGACGCCGGCGATCGCGCTCGGATCGGGATCGGCGCTGCGCTCGGCGGCCTTGAGCGCTTCCCAGCCCGGGCTGGCGGCGGCGTCGCCGAAGATGTGCGGATGGCGGCGCTCCATCTTGGCGCAGATCGACGCCATGACGTCATCGAGGGCGAAGGCGCCGATCTCCTGCGCCATGCGCGCGTGATAGACGATCTGGAGCTGGAGGTCGCCGAGCTCGTCCCGGAGCGCCGTCATGTCGCCGCGGCGGATCGCGTCGTCGACCTCATAGGCTTCCTCGATCGTATAGGGCGCGATCGTCTCGAAAGTCTGGACCTTGTCCCATTCGCAGCCCCGATCCGGATCGCGCAGCCGCGCCATGATCTCGACCAGGCGGGGGAGGCCGGAACTAGAAAAGCTAAACACGACGAAGACCTCTTTCGATAAGTCCGATAATATACATTATGTAAAATGCAGATCGGGACGAAGGGGGCGCAATCCCTCTCACGGCCGAAGCACCAGGGTCCCGTTCTCGACCGACCAGCGCGACAAGGTCGAGAGCAGGTTCATGCCGATGACGTTGATCGTCTCGCCGCGCGCGATCTGGACGGCGACGTCGCTGCGCCGGATCGGGCCGAGCGTCAGCGTGCCGGCGCGGCCGCGGTCGACGAGGACGTTGCCGTTGGCGGTGCCGACCATGGCGGCGCGGCCGTCAGGCGCGATGCCGGCGCGCTCGGCGGTGTCGCGGCCGATCGTGGTCACGGTGGCGCCGCTGTCGACGAGGAAGCGCACCTTCTGGCCGTTGAGCTCGCCGTCGACCCAGAAATGGCCGTCCTCGGCCAGGGCGATGCGGAGCTCGCCGCCCTGGGTGGTCTCCTGCGCGCCGCCGCCCCAGGCCGCGGCGGCGATCCGTCGGCCGAGCGCGCCGAAATCCTCCCGCAAGGCGAAGATGGCGAAGCCGGCGGCGAAGATCAGCACCCAGGCGAGCGCCATTTTGAGCGTCGCGCCGATCGGCGCACGGCGCACGGCAAAGCCGCTCATCACCAAAATAAGGCAGCCAAAAAGATAAATTAAAGCAAGGGCCTGGTCGCCGCCGCTCACGCCTTCGCTCACAGGATTATCTCCATCCCGTCGAAACCGGGCTCGACTCCGGCGGGGAGCTCGGCGGCCAGCGCCCCATAATCCATGCTGTTGTCCATATGGGTCAGCACGGCGCGCTTCGGCGCGAGCGCGCGAATCCATTCGAGCGTGTCGGCGAGATGCGGATGGGTGGGGTGCGGCCGGCGCCGCAGCGCATCGACCACCCACAGGTCCAGGCCTTCGAACATCGCCGCCATGTCGTCCGTCAAGGCATTGAAATCGGTGGAATAACCGATGGAGATACCGCCCGCTTCGAAGCGCAGGCCGGCGCTGGTGATCGGCCCGTGCGGCTGATCGACCGCGCGCACCGAAATGCCGCCGAGATTGATGTGGGTGGGCAGCAAATTGGGCTCGACGACGGCCGGATAGCCGCCCTTCCCTTCGAAGGCATAGCCGAAGCGGCGCTGGAGCAGGTCGAGCGCCTCTTCGCGCGCATAGCCCGCCACCGGCCGCCGGCGCGAGAAATAGAGCTGCCTCAGGTCGTCGATGCCATGGCAATGATCGGCATGGTCGTGGGTCCAGATCACCGCCTCGATGTCGGAGACGTCCGCGTCGAGCAATTGCTCGCGCAGGTCCGGGCTGGTGTCGACCAGGATCCGGGTCTCGCCATAGCCGACCAGGATCGAGGCGCGGCGGCGGCGGTTCCTGGGCTCGGCGCGGTCGCACTGCCCCCAGTCATTGCCCACCCGCGGCACGCCCGAGGAGGTGCCGCAGCCCAGGATGCGGATCTTCACGAAGCGGCCTTGGCGAACAGCCGCCGGAAATTGGCGCTGGTGGCCGCGGCGAGCGTCTCGATCGGCTCGCCCCTCAAGGCGGCGAGGAAGCGCGCGGTGTCGGCGACGAAGGCGGGCTCGCAGGGCCGGCCGCGATGCGGCACCGGCGCGAGGAAGGGGGAATCGGTCTCGATCAGCAGCCGGTCGAGCGGGATCGCCTTGGCCACCGCCTGCAGATCGCGGGCATTCTTGAAGGTGACGATCCCCGAGATGGAGACGTAGAGGCCGAGCGCCAGCACCTTGTCGGCGAAATCGCGGCTCGCCGTGAAGCAGTGGATCAGAGCCGGGTAGCGCCCCTTCCCCATTTCCCCGGCGAGGATCCCGTAGGTGTCGTCCTCGGCGTCGCGGGTGTGGACGATCAGCGGCAGCTGGGTCTCGCGCGCGGCGGCGATATGGGCGCGGAAGCTCTGCCGCTGCCGGTCGCGCTCACTACGGTCGTAATAATAATCGAGCCCGCTCTCGCCGATCCCGACCACCTTCGGGTGCGCGGCCTTCTCGACCAAAGTCGCGGTCTCGACGTCCGGGTGAACGTCGGCCTCGTGCGGATGGACGCCGACCGACGCCATGACGTCACGTTCGCGTTCCGCCGTGGCGATCACCGCATCCCATTCCGACGCGCGCGTCGAGATGTTGAGCATCATCGACACGCCGGCGTCGCGGGCGCGGGCGAGCACCCCGGGCTGGTCGTCGACGAGGCCTTTGTAGTTGAGATGGCAATGGCTATCGATGAACATGGCGCGCATGTAGCGATTGCCGGACCCTGCGTCATCCCCGCCGCCCGGCGCGGCCGGCGCCAGTCTGTATCGACATTCAGCCTCGGTCGTCATTCCCGCGATCTCAGTCGTCATTCCCGCGAAAGCGGGAATCCATCTTCTTGGATCACCTATGAAAGAAAGAAGGTGGACCCGGCTCAGCCTTCCGCCGGCGCTTCCAGCCGCGGGAAGATCGGCGACGGCGCGGCGAGAATGAAGCCGGACGCGGCGAGCCGCTCGTAGCGTCCTTCATCCTCGAGCGCGGCATAGGTCCGCTCGTCCGCCGGCACGCCCATCGCGTCGAGCAACTTCGCGGCCGAGTCGGGGATGATCGGCTGGATGGCGATGGCGAGGTCGGCGATGGCTTCGTAGAGCGTGGCGAGGACCGCGATCATCCGCTCGGGATCGGTCTTGCGCAGCGCCCAGGGCGCCTGCGCGTCGATATATTGGTTGCAGGCGAAGACGGCGCGCAGCCAGGCCTCGATGCCGTAGGACAGCGCCAGCGCCTCGAAATGCGCGGGGAGGTCGCGGCGCACCGTCTCGCGGACCAGAGCGAGCAGAGCGGCGTCGGCGGGGTCGCCCTTCCCGCCCCGCGGCGGCACGCCCTCGATATTCTTGGCGATGAAGGAGAGCGTGCGCTGGGCGAGGTTGCCGAAGCTGTTGGCGAGGTCGGCATTGACCTTGGTGACGATCGCCTCGCTCGTATAGCCGCCGTCCTGGCCGAAGGTGACCTCGCGCAGCAGGAAATAGCGCAATTGGTCGACGCCGAAGGCGCGGATCAAATCGTGCGGATCGACGACGTTGCCGAGCGACTTGGACATCTTCTCGCCGCGGTGGAGCAGGAAGCCGTGGCCGAACACCCGCTTCGGCAGAGGGATCCCCGCCGACATCAGAAAAGCGGGCCAGTAGACGGCGTGGAAGCGCACCACGTCTTTGCCGATGATGTGCAGATCGGCCGGCCAGAACCTCTTATAAGCCTCTGTATCGTCGGGATATCCGACGCCGGTCAGATAATTGGTCAGCGCGTCGAGCCAGACGTACATGACATGGTCGGGGCTGCCCGGAACCTTGACCCCCCAATCGAAGCTGGCGCGCGAGATGGAAAGGTCGGTAAGCCCGCCTTCGACGAAGCGCAGCACTTCGTTGCGGCGGCTTTCCGGACGGATGAAGTCGGGATGGGCCGCGTAATGGGCGAGCAAATCGTCCTGATAGGCGGAGAGCCTGAAGAACCAGCTCTCCTCGACCGTCCATTCGACGAGCGTGCCCTGGGGCGAGAGCTTTTCGCCGCTGTCGGCCTCGTGAAGCTCCTCCTCGCCATAATAAGCCTCGTCGCGGACCGAATACCAGCCTTCGTAGCGGCCGAGATAGAGGTCGCCACGTTCCGCCATCGCCTGCCAGATCGCCTGGCTGGCCTTGTGATGAGCGGGCTCGGTGGTCCGGATGAAGCGATCGTATGAAATATTGAGAGCGTCATCCATCACCTTGAACGTGTTCGACATTTCCTCGGCGAAAACAGCGGGCTCCAGGCCGCGCTCGCGCGCCGCCTGGGCCATTTTGAGGCCATGCTCGTCGGTGCCGGTGAGGAAGAAGACGTCGCGGCCGTTGAGGCGCTGGAAGCGCGCGATCGCGTCGGTCGCGACCGCCTCGTAGGCGTGGCCGATATGCGGGCGGCCGTTGGGATAGCTGATCGCGGTGGTGATGTAGAACGGGTCGGACATGGCTTTCGCGCCTAGCGGCGTTGCGGAAGGGGCGCAACACGCCTGCCCGTCCGTCGACGGCGGGGATGGGGACAGTTACTTTTCCGCGCCGCCTTGTCGATTGAAAGCAATCGTGCGGAAAAGTAACTGTCCCCTTCGCTCAAGCCGCGTCCCGCGCCGCTCCCGCCGCCAGCGCCGCCAGCATCCCCGCCAGCTCGAAGACGACGCTCGCCGGATCGAGCGAATGGCGCCGCGCGCTGCCGGCGAGCGAACTGGCGCGCTCCCAGAGCCTGAGCGCGTCCGCGCGGGCGGCGCCGCCGCGGGTCCGGGCCACGGCGGCGATGCGCGAGGGCGCGCGGGCGAGGAAGGCTTCGTAGCGGCCCTGGGCGGATTTGAGCGCCAAGCTCTGGGCGAGGGCGGAGCGGCGGCTATTGGCCGGATCGCCCTCCCGGACGAGCGCGTCCAGCTCGCGGTCTAGGGCGCCGATGTCGAGCCCGCGCCAGGCGATGGCGCGGCCGGGCGCGCCCTCGCCGATCGCGACCAGAGCGGCGATCTCCTCGTCGCCGGCGTCGGGAAGCGCGGCCTGCAAGGCTGACGTCATGGCGTCATCGTCCAGGGCCGAGAGCCGCAGCAGCCGGCAGCGCGAGCGGATCGTCGGCAGCAGCCGCTCGGGCGAATGGCTGACCAAAAGGAAGAGCGTGTCGGGCGGCGGCTCCTCGAGATTCTTGAGCAAGGCATTGGCGGCGTTGCGCTCGAGATCGTCGATCGCGTCGATCACCACCGCCCGCCTCGGCGACATCGAGGCGGTGGTCGCGAACAGCCGCTGCAGGCCGCGGACCTGCTCGACGCTGATCGAGCGGGCGAGCTCGGTGCCGCTTTCCCTGGTCAGCCGCTCCAGCCGCATCAAATCGGGATGGCTGCCGGCGGCGGCGAGGCGCGCCATCGGATGGTCGTCGGGAACGTCGAGCCCGCTCCCCTCCACCGCCGGCCCCGCGCCCTGCGCGAGCATCAGCAAAGCGGCCTTGTCGGCGAACAGCGCCTTGCCGACGCCCTCCGGCCCGGCGAGCAGCCAGGCATGGTGCAGCCGCCCCTGGTCGAGCGCGGCGCGGAAGGCGGCGACGGCGGAATCATGGCCGCGGAGCGGGGTCATCTTAGCCCCACCCCTTGATGGGGAGGGGTTGGGGTGGGGTGAACGTCAATGAAAGACTGAGCCTCTCCGGAGACTCCACCCCCACCCCAACCCTCCCCCATCAAGGGGGAGGGCTTTGCGCCGGCGCGGCTCGGCCTCACAGCAGATCCTCGAGCGCTGTGAGCAGGCGCCCCGTGACCTCGTCGGCCGTACCGCTCGCATCGACCATTCGGTAGCGCTCGGGTTCGGCTTCGGCGAGCGCGCGAAAGGCGCTGGCGACGCCGCGGTGATAATCGGCGCCGCGCCCGCCGATCAGGTCGGCGCCATCGACGTCGCGGCCCTTGGCGCGGCGCTCGGCTTCGCCTTCCGGCAAATCGAGCAGCAGGGTGCGCTCGGGGAGGAAGCCGTGGCTGCCGATCCGGTGGAGCGTGCGGACGGCGTCGAAGCCGAGGCCGCCGGCGCCGCCTTGATAAGCGATCGAGCTGTCGACGAAGCGGTCGCACAGGACCCATTTGCCAGCCGCCAGCGCGGGGCGGATGGTCCGCGCGACATGATCGGCGCGGGCGGCGGCGAAGAGCAGGGCCTCGGCTTCCGGCGTCCAGTGCTGGTCGTGGAGCAGCAGCCTGCGGATCGCCTCGGCGCCCGGGCTCCCGCCGGGCTCGCGGGTCTCGACCACGTCGAGGCCGCGGGCCTTGAGCGCCGCGGCCAGCGCTTTGGCCTGGGTCGACTTGCCTACCCCCTCGCCGCCCTCGAGCGTGACGAAGCGGCCGGTCATGCCCCAACCCTCACGCGGCGCCGAACAGGCTCTTGAGGCCGTACCAGATGCGGCCGAAGAAGCCGGATTGCGTCACCTCGGTCTCGGCGACGAGCGGCGCGGTCTGGGGCGGGCCGTCGCCGGTCTCGACGATGAGGTCGGCGATATGCTGGCCCTGCGCGATCGGCGCCCGGACCGGGCCCTGATAGACGATCTTGGCGTGGATGTTCTGGCCGAGCCCCGACGGATAAGTGACGGCGATGGCGCGCGGCGCGACGAGGCCGACGCTGGAGACGCCGGCGCCCTGGACCCGCGCCTCGCCGATCCGCTGGCCCTGGGCGAGCAATTGGCGCGACTGCCAGGCGTTGAAGCCCCATTCCATGAAGCGCACCGATTCCTCGATGCGCTGGTTGAAGCTGGTGAGGCCGGCGACGACCATGACGATGCGGCGCCCGCCCCGGTCGGCCGAGCCGGTGAAGCCGTAGCCCGCTTCGTCGGTATGGCCGGTCTTGAGCCCGTCGGCGCCGGCGACCCGGCCCAGCAGGGGGTTGCGATTGTCCTGCCGGATCGGCTGGTTGCCGCCCATGGTGCGGCCCCAGGTGAACTCCCTGACGCCGTAATATTCGCGGTAGAGCTGGGGATAGTCGCGGATCGTGGCGGCCGCGAGCATGGCGAGGTCGCGCGCCGTCGTATAGGTCTGGCCGCCGTCGGGCCAGCCGACCGGATTGCCCCAATGGGAATTGCGCAGGCCCATTTGCTGGGACTGGCGGTTCATCAGCTGGACGAAAGCGGGCTCGTTCCCCGAAATGCACTCGGCGAGGACGACGGTGGCGTCGTTGCCCGAGAGGGTGACGATGCCGTGGAGCAGGTTGCGCACGCTGACCCGCTCGTTCGGCGACAGGAACATGGTCGAGCCGGCCGCGGGCCCGTGCCAGCGCCGCCAGGTCTCGGGCTGGACCGTGCACATCTGGTTGGGATTGAGCCGGCCGCTCTTGATCAGGTCGAAGGCGACGTGGGTCGCCATCATCTTGGCCATCGAGGCGGGCGGCATGCGCCGGTCCGGATCCTTTTCGTAGAGCACCGCGCCCGAGCTCAGGTCGATCATGATGGCGGTGGTCGCCGCGGTCTCGAAGGGCGGCGCGGCGGCGCTCGCGGACATGGCCAGAATGGCCGCCGAAGCGAGAAGAAAGGCTGTCTTGCGGATCATAAGCGAAACGGGGTCCCTGGGCTCAGCGCGCGATCGAATCGGAAAGCAGCGCCACGGTCAGCGCGTAGAAGTTCGAGCAATTATAGTCGAGGATGACGCGGTAATTGTGGGTCAAAAGATAAGCGGTGTTGCCCGGCCCGTCGGCCTCGAACAAGGTCGCCATGGCCTCGTCGGGCAGCGAATTGGCGACGCCCATCCGGCGCCATTCGCGCCCCGTCAGCCAGCGGCTGTGGCGGGCGAAGACCGAGGCGCAGCGCGGCGCGCGCAGCCGATTGGCGATGGCGGCGCGGTCGAAGCCGGCGGGCACGCGCACCGCAGTCCCCCAAATCAGGCCCGGCCGCCAGCCCGCGCTTCGGAAATAATTGGCGATCGAGGCCAGAGCGTCGAGATGGCTGCGCCAAATGTCGGCGCGGCCGTCGCCGTCGCCGTCGACGGCGAGGCGGATGAAGACCGAGGGCAGGAATTGCGGATGGCCGGCGGCGCCCGCCCAGCTCCCCTTCAATTCCTCGCGTGGAAAGCCGCGCTCGACCAGCCGCAACGTGGCGATGAACTCGCCGGTGAAAAGCGGGCGGCGGCGGCCCTCGTAAGCGAGGCTGGCGAGGCTGTTGAGCAGGTCGAAATTGCCCATGATCGAGCCGTAGCCGGTCTCCTTGCCCCAGATGGCGACCAGGATCGAGGCGGGCACGCCGTAGCGGCGGCTGATCTGGTTCAATTGCCCGAGGTTGGCGGCATAGCGGGCGCGGCCGCGGTCGATCAGCGCCTGGCTGAGGTGACGGGCGCGGAACGGGGCGAAGGGGGTGAACGAGGCCGCTCCGCTCGTCCCGGGCGTGCCGCCGGGCTGGGAGCGGTCGAGCTGGATGGTGCGCGCCGAAAATTCCAGGGTCGGGAAGATGCGCTCGATCGTCTCCCGGCGGATGCCCGCGCGCTCGGCCTCGGCGCGAAGCTGCGGCAGATAGGCCTCGAACCCCTGCTGGCTGAGGCCGGACTGGGCGGCGGCGGGCGCCTCCCCGATCAGGATGGCGGGCATCCCCGCCAGCAGCACCGCCGCAAAACCATGTAACAGACGCATGTTCACCCTCTTGTCCGGACCCGAATCCCACATGGCGCGCGCACCCGCAAGGGGGCAAAAACCCGATTGGCGCGCGGAGTCGACGGAGCCGCTTGGGTCTGGCGCGCTTCCGGCCTTGGCGATAAGCCGCGCTGAAGCGGAGAGGTGGCCGAGTGGTTTAAGGCAGCGGTCTTGAAAACCGCCGTGGGTTCACGCTCACCGTGGGTTCGAATCCCACCCTCTCCGCCACTGAGGCCCCTCGCAGATGATGGAGTTAAATATATGGACGGCAAGACTTGGGATCCGGACGATGAAGGCTCGCCTCGAGGCGTCTATCCGCGTGGCATCTCCTCCGCATCCGGCGGTCAGGCCGGGGTGCTCCTGATCCAATAGGCCGGACGCCGGAAGCGCTGGCTACGGGCCCCTATAAGACCTTCCAGCTCTATGTGAATGACGAGGTCGGGGCGCTTTTGCGTCGCTCGATCGGGGCGCGGGTGGCTGCCGATGGAGCGCCTCCTTTCCGGCGCGCCGACGGGCCTCGATGAGGACGGGATGGACGCTTATTACGCTCAGAGCTGGCTCCTGGTTCACTATTTCTACAGCACCCCCCAGCGCCAGGCGGCGCTGAACCGGCTGCTCGCCGCCCAGAGCCGAAGCGGCCCGGTGGAGGCGCTGCAGAGCGCCACCGGTCTCACCCCGGAAGCCCTGGCCAGGGAACTTCGAAACTATATCCGCGCCGGCAGCATCAGTTATCGGCAGATGGATCGGACCGCCGCCGCCACGCCGCCCGTCGTCCGGATCACGGCTCTGCCGCCTTCGGCCGGGGACCTGATCCTTTACGAAGCCGCGCTTCGAAGGGGGGTCAGCGACGAGAATGGGCCCGCCTATCTGCAGCGGATCAGGACCATCGCGGCGCGCTATCCGGACGATCCGTTCGCGATTCGCGTGCTCGCCCATATCGAGCTGCGCTTCGGCGACGGCGCGGCCGCGGACCGGCTGCTCGACCGCTTGCTCGCGGCCTCGCCGAACGATGCGGAATTGCTCTACCTTAAGGGCATGCGCTGGCTCGTCGCGGCCGAGAGCGACAATCCGCCGGGAGATGCCGCGGAGAATGCCCGGACCTGGTTCGGCCGCGCCCAGCGCGCCGACCAAAACCATTATCAGACGCTCTTCCGCTTCGCGCAGAGCCTGCGCGGGGACGCCCGCTATAGATCGGAAAATACCAGCAACGCGCTGCTCCTCGCCCACCAATTGGCGCCGCAGGTTGCTGATATCACCCTCGATGCCGCCGCCCTGCTGATCGCGCGCCGCGAACATGCGCCGGCCATCGCCCTGCTCATGCCGCTGACCGCCAGCCCGCACGATCCGGGCATCGCCCGCGCGGCGCGCGAGATGGTCGACCGCGCCCAGGCCGAGATGCGCGAGGCGCGGCCGGCGGCGGCGAATCCCCCGAGTCCCGGCAACTAGTCGTCTTCCCTCCCGGCGGCCGCTCGGCTAGGCGGCGGGAACAGGAGACTATCGAATGGCTCAACCCAGACCCCTGCCCTTCGACTGGGCGGATCCGTTCGCGCTCGACGCGCAGTTGAGCGACGAGGAGCGCATGGTCCGCGACACGGCGGAGGGCTATGCGCAGGAGAGTTTGCAGCCGCGCGTGACCAGCGCCTATCTCGACGAGCGCTTCGACCGCGAGATCATGACCGAGCTCGGCGCGCTCGGCATGCTCGGCGCGACCGTCGATCCCGAATATGGCGGGGCGGGCCTCAATTATGTGAGCTACGGGCTGATCGCGCGCGCGGTGGAGCGGGTCGACAGCGGCTATCGCTCGGCCATGTCGGTCCAGTCGAGCCTCGTCATGCACCCGATCAACGCCTACGGCAGCGAGGCGCAGAAGCGCAAATATCTGCCAAGGCTCGCCACCGGCGAATGGGTCGGCTGCTTCGGCCTCACCGAGCCCGACGCGGGCTCCGACCCCGGCGGGATGCGCACGCGGGCGAAGAAGGTCGACGGCGGCTATCTCATCTCCGGCGCCAAGATGTGGATCACCAATTCGCCGATCGCCGACGTCTTCGTGGTCTGGGCCAAATCGGACGAGCACGAGGGGCGGATCAAGGGCTTCGTGCTCGAGAAAGGCATGAAGGGCCTCAGCGCCCCCAAGATCCGCGAGAAGCTCTCGCTGCGCGCCTCGATCACGGGCGAGATCGTGATGGACGAGGTCGAGGTGCCGGAGGAGAATCTCCTGCCCGATGTCAGCGGGTTGGCGGGGCCGTTCGGCTGCCTCAACCGCGCCCGCTACGGCATCGCCTGGGGCTCGATGGGCGCGGCCGAGGCCTGCTTCCACGCAGCGCGGACCTACACGCTGGAGCGCAAGCAGTTCGGCCGCCCGCTCGCGGCGACCCAGCTCGTCCAGCTCAAGCTCGCCAACATGGTCACCGAGATTAGCCTCGGGCTGCAGGCGGCGCTCAGGGTCGGCCGCCGGCTCGACGAGGGCGTGCTGATCCCCGAGACGATCAGCCTCATCAAGCGCAACAATTGCGGCAAGGCGCTCGATATCGCCCGGGTTGCCCGCGACATGCACGGCGGCAACGGCATTTCGGCCGAATTCCAGGTGATGCGCCACGCCGCGAACCTCGAGACGGTCAACACCTACGAGGGCACCCACGACGTTCATGCTTTGATCCTGGGCCGCGCGATCACCGGGATCGCGGCTTTTTGATCTCTTCCGGTAAATCCGACCCCGCGACGTCTGAGGGGAAGATGCTGCTGGTTTCCATTCATGACGTCAGCCCCAGGTTCGCGGGGGAGATCGACCGGCTGGTGTCCCTGGTCGAGGCGCACATCGGTGGCTGCATCTTCGCAATGCTCGTCGTCCCCGATTTCTGGGACGAGGCGCCCCTTGCCAGCGACCGCGCTTTCCAGCGCCGATTGCGTGACTGGGCGGGCGCCGGCGTGGAGATGTTCGTTCACGGCTGGTTCCATCGCGACCCAGCCCCGAAAGGCTTCGGCGCGAAGCACATGACCGCCGGCGAAGGCGAGTTCAGCGCTCTGGATCGTGCGGAGGCGCTTCGCCGCATGACCGTGGGCCGGGCCGTCGTCGAGGATG
>JAXDPD010000024.1:0-12844 GCA_034668505.1 Sphingomonadales bacterium | reverse complement strand
CCGGACATCGTCATTCGCGGCACCCGCATGCCGAACAATATCCGCCGCACGCCGCAGGTCATCTCGGTCCTGTCGCACGAGGAGATCGCCCGCACCGGCGAGGGCGACATTGCCGGCGCGCTCTCGCACGTCACCGGCCTCAGCGTGGTCGGCAACGGCTTCGTCTATGTGCGCGGCCTCGGCGACCGCTATTCGCTGGCCCTGCTCAACGGCTCGCCGCTGCCGAGTCCCGAGCCGCTGCGCCGCGTCGTCCCGCTCGACATCTTTCCGACCAGCGTGATCGCAAGCGCGGTCGTCCAGAAAAGCTATTCGGCCTCCTATCCCGGCGAGTTCGGCGGCGGCGTGATCAACCTGACCACGCCCGCGGTGCCGCGCGAGTCGTTCCTCGACGTCGGCATCAGCGCCAGCGGCGACGTCGAGACGACGTTCAACCTGGGCTATTCCTATTACGGCGCGCGCACCGACTGGACCGGCTTCGACAACGGCACCCGCGATTTTCCGGCCGCGCTCCGCGACGCGGTGGCCGGGGGCACGTTCAACGCCACCAGCGATGCCGAGCGCCGCGGCTTCGCGGCCAGCCTGATCAACGCGCCGACCACTTTGCTCCAGCGGATGAGCGACACCCCGGCAAATGGCTCGCTCGAAGCGACCGGCGGCACCTCGACCGAAATCCGCGGCGGCCGCATCGGCTTCATCGCCAGCGCCGGCTACAACAATAGCTGGCATTCGCGCGACGCGCTCCAGCAGACCTCGATCGACCCCGCCATCGCCGGCACGCCGCAAAGTTCGTTCCGCACCGTTTCCACCGACAACCGGATCGTCGTCAATGCCATGCTCGGCCTCGGCGCGGAGTTCGGCGCGCACCGCATCCGCTGGACCAATTTGTTCATCCGTGACACGCTCAAGCAGGGCCGCCTCGCCGCCGGCTTCAACCGCTCGGTCCAGGACCAGGATCCGGCGCTGCCGCCCTCGGTGATGGAGCAGAACACTTATTGGTTCGAGCGCCAGCTGATCGACAGCCAGATCGTCGGCGAATTCCGCTTCGGCGCGTTCAGCCTCGATCTGCGCGGCACCTGGGCCAATTCGCAGCGCGAGAGCCCCTATGAGCGCGCCATTTCCTACGTCTATCTGGGCGATAATGATCCGGCGACCTCGGGCCCGGGCGACGTCGACGATTATGTCAACAACCTGTCCTCGGCCGGGCAGAGCGCCAGCATCGCATTCAGCGACCTGAACGAGACCGTTTATGCGGGCGGGATCGACCTCGCCTACCGCTTCGAAGCGCCGGTGCCGATCACGCTTTCGGCGGGCTATGCCTATCACCGCACGGGCCGCACCGCCTCGCGCTTCCAGTTCCAATATTTCCGCCCCGACGGCGCGCTGCCGCTCGAGGTGGCGCAGGAGCGGCCCGATTTCCTGCTCTCCGACTTCAACATCTTGACCTACGACATCCAGTTGCGCGACGTCTCCGGCGCGGAGGGCACGGCGGCCTATGACGCCGACCTTCAGGTCCATGCCGGCTATGCGCAGATCGAGGCCGAGCTGACCGATACTTTGCGCGCGACCGCGGGCGTGCGCTACGAGGATGGGGTCCAGAACGTCCAGCCGGCCGGCGGCGCGCTCGCGCCGACCCGGATCGCCAATACCTACTGGCTGCCGGCGGCGACCCTGACCTGGACCTTCCTGCCCGACATGCAGCTTCGCCTGCATGCGTCCAAGACCATCGCCCGCCCCCAGTTCCGCGAGCTCGCGCCGCAAATCTACCAGGATTTCGAATCCGACCGCGAGTTCACCGGCAATCCGTTCCTGACCGATTCGACGCTGCTGAACGTCGAGGCGCGCTACGAATATTATTTCGCGCCGGGCCAGCGCCTGTCGCTCGCCGGCTTCTACAAGAAGATCGACAATCCGATCGAGGCGGCCGCCTTCTTCGCCGGCGGCGGCCAGCTCCGCACCGGCTTCGCCAACGCGCCGCAAGCGATTCTCTACGGCGTCGAGCTCGAGGCCCAGGCCTATCTGCCGCTCGCCGGCCTCGGCGGCCGCTTCTTCTCGACTCGCCGGCTGCTGTTCATCGGCAATTACACCTGGACCCAGTCGCGGATCGGCGCCGACGACAGCATCATCACCGGCCCGGACCTGCAGCCGGTCCCCTCAAACCTGCTGTTCGAGGACGGCGCGCGGCTGACCGGCCAGTCCGACCATCTCGCCAACCTCCAGGTCGGCATCGAGGACACCGAGAGCCTCAGCCAGGCGACCCTGCTCCTCTCCTACGCCAGCGAGCGGGTCACCAATCGCGGCCCGATCCAGGGCCTGCTGCGCCAGCCCGACATCGTCGAGCGGCCCGGCCTGCGCCTCGATTTCGTGGTCCGCCAGGAGCTGCCGCTCTTCGGCGTCCGCGCCGAATTGAAATTCGAGGCGCGCAACCTCACCGGCCAGGATTATGAGGAATATCAGCAAGCGGGCGACAACAGGATCGACATCAATTCCTACTCGGTCGGGCAGAGCTTCAGCCTGGGAGTGACGGTGCATTTCTAGGGTCGGGCGGTTAGTCCGGCGAGAATCGCCGGGGAACATCAATTCCAATACCCAGCCGCCCCAGCCGCTCTTTCCAGCGCCTCGCCCGCCGCGGCGATGGCGTCCCCGGCCGCCGCCTCGCGGCGGATGCGCTCGGCGCTGCCGCGCAGGCCCGGGCCGAGCTTCGCCGTCATCGCCTCGGCCGCTTCGGCGTCATTGAGGTCGCCGAGCCGCTCCTGCAGCTCCTTGAGCGCGGCGATGAAGCAGTCGCGCCGGGCGCGCTCAGCCTTCCTCGCGCTCAACCCGGCGAGGAACTCGGCGGCGTAGCGCAGTTTCTTGACGTCGAGCCGGAGGCGGTGGCGATCGTCCGCGCCCGCCTTTCCGAGCCTGGCGCCGTGCCGCCGCACCCGGCGCCACTGGCGCTCGAACTGGTGGGTGGCGAGGCTGGACAAGTCGCGCGCGGCGCGCTCGCGGAACCGCCAGGCGCCGGCCTCGATCCAGAGCGCGAGCCGAAGCATCAAGGCCCGCGCCCGCTCCGATCCCAAAGCCGCCTCGACCCGGTCATAGGCCTTGGCCCGCGCCTTGAGCAGCCGGCCGTGCGCCGGATCGTCCGCCTCGAGGCCCGCGCCGGCGATGAGGACGTCGACATTGCGGGCGTCGCCGAGCTGGCCCGAGAGCCAGCTCAAGCCGTCGCGCACCTCCTGATAATCCTTGCCGCGCACGGTCGTGCGGAACAGCGACAGCGCCGAGCGCAGCCGGCGCAGCGCGATCCGCGCCTGGTGCAAGGCGTCGGCGTCGCGGCGCGCGAGCAGGACGATTTCGTTGAGTCGGTAATGGCGAAGGCAGGCAAAAGCGACGGCGCGGAAGCCGTCGCCCTCGCTGAGCGGCGCGGCCAGCGCGACGGCTTCCGCGCGGGCGGGCGCGCTCAGGCTCTTGTCGGCCAGCGCATAGCCGCGCTCGGCCTTGCTGAGCACGCCGAGCCTGAGCGGCACCGCGCCGCCGATCTCCTGCGCCAGCGCGAACAAGGCGCGCGGCTTGCCCGCCTTCAGCTCGAGCTCGAGCTCGCAGAGCGGCGCCTGCGCGCCGCCGCCGGCGACGATGCCCTCGTCCAGCACCACCTCGACCCGGCTGCCCTTGTGCGTGACCAGCCAGGTGGTCCGCCGGAATTGCGAGCGGATCTGGCGGACGAGCGGGCCGGCTCCCGCGGCGTCGAGCAGGCGCCCGAGCGGCGTCTTCGCCAGCGCCTCCCGGTCGAGGCCGGGCCCGGCCACCTCGCGCTCCCATTCGCGCCGCACGAACAGGCCGGCGGCGCTCGCCGGCTTGTGCTTCACGGTCTGGACATGGCGCCCGCCGGCGCGGCGCACGCGCAGCGAATAGCCGGCGCGGCGCACGGCCCCGTCCTTGCTGTCGAAATAATAAGTGTCGACCCGGCCGGCGCGGGCGGGCTCGCCGGCGAGGCTCGGGCAGGCGCGCAGCGCCGCGACATCCTGGGCCGCGAGGTCGAATTTGAGCTCGACTTCGTGAGCCATGCCTTCTCCGCCGAGCGCGCGCCGCCCCGCGCCGGTGTGCACGCCGATTGTTACAATTTTTGTACGGACCCTAAGCGAGGATCGAGCGGTCGATCTGATCGATCCGGGTGACGCCGGTGAGCGCCATCGCCACCCGCATCTCGGCCTCGAATATCGCGAGCAGCTTCGTCACGCCGGCGCCGCCCTCGGCGGCCAGCGCATAGGCCCAGGCGCGGCCGAGCAGCACGCCGTCGGCGCCGAGCGCGAGCATCCGCACCACGTCGAGCCCCGAGCGGATGCCGCCGTCGGCGAGGATCGTCATGCTGCCGCCGCCGACCGCCTCGGCGATGGCGGGCAGGGCGCGGGCGGTCGAGAGCACGCCGTCGAGCTGGCGCCCGCCATGGTTGGAGACGACGATGCCGTCGGCCCCGGTCGCCGCCGCCTCGCGCGCGTCGTCGGGGTCGAATATGCCCTTGATCACGAACTTGCGCGGCCACAGCGAACGGATGAAATCCACGTCCTTCCAGGTCAGGGTCGCGTCGAAATTGGCCGCCGACCAGGTCAGGAAATCGAGCATGCCCGCTTTCGGGTCGAGCAGATGCGCGACGTTGCCGAGCGCGTGCGGGCGGCCGTTTATGCCGACGTCCCAGAGCCAGCGCGGCTTGCCCAGCGCCTGCATGAAGCGCCGCGCCCGGCCTTTCAGCCCCGGCGCCGCGGTCAGCCCCGAATGGACGTCGCGATAGCGCGAGCCCGGCACCGGCAGGTCGACGGTGAAGAGGAGCACGGGGCAGCCGAGCTCCACCGCCCGCGCGATCATCTCGCGCGTGAAGCCGCGGTCCCTGGTCACATAGAGCTGGAACCAGATCGGCCGCTCCGCGCCGGCCGAGACTTCGCGGAGCGGGCAGCAGCCGACCGTCGAGAGCGTGAACTGGACCCCCGCCGCCTGCGCCGCCCGCGCCGCCTGCACCTCGCCGCGCCGCGCATACATGCCCGCCAGCCCGACCGGCCCGAGCGCCAGCGGCAATGCGAGCTTCTGCCCGAGCAATTCGGTCGAAAGATCGAGCGCCGAAACGTCGCGCAGCACCCGCTGGCGCAGCGCCACCTCGGCCAGGTCCGCCACGTTCCGCCGCAGCGTCACCTCGCCATAGGACCCGCCGTCGACATATTCGAACAGGAAGCGCGGCAGGCGCCGCCGGGCGGCTTCGCGGAAATCCAGTACGGAAGCGATGCGCATGGATGAAGCCTAGCCTGCCAGGCCGAGGATGAGGAGCAGAGCCCTGTCGATGCGCCCCATGTCCTCGGGCGACAAAGTGCCGATGACGTTGCCCACCTGATCGCGGCGGGCGGTGACGAGAATGTCGGTCATCAGGTCCGAGGTCTCGCGCAGGCCATTGCCGCTCTCCGGCTGGAACCGAAGTCGCAGCACACGGGCGTCGGACAATTCGCTGGTGAATGGGGCAACGACCAAGGTGGGAACGTCCGCGAATTTATCGGACTGAACGACGACCGCTGGGCGCGGCTTGCCGCCGAAACCGCCGCCAGTCGCAACGATGACGACGTCGCCGCGTTTCAAGCCGGATCGTCCGGCGGCCAATATTGCAGGGCCTGGATCGAATCCCACTCCTCCGGATGCTCGGCCCAGAATCTGTTAAGGGCCTCGCATTCGCGGCGCGCCTCGGCCTTGAACTCAGCCGAATTGACGTCGGGCACCCAGAATTGCTTGAGCCGTAGCCCTTGCGCGCGCAACGCCGCGCGGCGCTTGGCGACGCGCTCGCGGCCGGGAACGGGTCCAGGCTTGTTCATCCGCGCCTCCGTTACATGTAACGTAAGCGAAAAGGCGGGGACTCGCAAGCGTCCGGTCTCCCTTCCACCCTTCCAATGTAGGATTTCGTCCGACACACTCGTCGACTCGTGGCGCTGGAGGCGCTGCGGGCGGCTCTTTGGAATGTCGATCGATCCGAGAAACCCACACGCGCGCCCTGCGGAAATTGACTAAAGTTGACACGATGGAGGCTGGAACGCCTCCACTTCGTCAACTTTCGGGCCTAAAAACCGAGCCCGTCCCACAGCAATTTCCCGCCCGCCGCCACCATCAGCGCGTAGATGACCGTATAGAAGCGCTCGACCGGGACCTTGCGGACCAGCCAGACGCCGGCGAGGCTGGCGAGGAGGGCGAAGGGGAGGAGGACCAGGGTCGCCAGCGCATTCTCGCGGGTGAACTGGCCCAATGCGACATAGGCCGGGACCTTGATCCAGTTCAGAGCGGCGAAGAAGAGGGCGGTGGTGCCGACGAAGACGTCGCGCGCCAGCCGGCGCGGCATCACCCACATCTGGTAGGGCGGGCCGCCGGCATGGGCGATCTGGCTGGTGAAGCCGGTGGCGACGCCGAACAGGCTCCCGACCCAGGCGGGCGAATGGCGCGAGGCGGCGATCCGGCCGCCGCGCTCGACCCACAAGCGGTAGAGCCCGAACAGCATCGAGATCGCGCCGACCGCGACCAGGATGGCGGCGGTCGAGACCGAGGCCGCGAACAGCCAGCCCAGCCCCACGCCGAGGATCGCGCCCGGCAGCATGATGAGCAGGATCCGCCCGTCCCAGCTCTTGCGGAAGGCGGTGACGCCGATCACGTCCTGGGCGATCAGGATCGGCAGCAAGATGGCCGCGCCGCGCACGTACCTGTCACCCTAGCGATCCTCGGCGGCCTCGCGGCGGGCTCCGATTTCAGCGGATCGGCGCGGCTCGATCCGCCCCGGATCGTCGCCGCGCTGAACCGGGAAGGCTATTGGCCGGCTCCGCTGACCATGACCAGCCACCGCTACCGCGGCCCGGGCAGCCGCCGCGCCGAGCCCGGCGATTACGGCACCACCCAGGTCGGCGACGCGAGCGACACTTCGCCTTATCCCGACCCGAACCCCGCCACCGGCATCTCGACCGCCACCTATATCGCCAACATGGCCCGGCTGATCCGCGCGCTGGAGGCCCGCTAACCTCGGTCGTCATGCCGGACTTGATCCGGCATCCACCTTCTTTTCCCTCCCACGAAAGAAAATGGACCCCGGATCAAGTCCGAGGTAACGATTCAAGGTGCCGCAAGCGACCTCGTCGCGTGACTCTGCGCCCACGGTGGCGGCCTGACGTAGCAATAGTCGACGAAGGTGCTGTGGTTCAGCCGAGTGCCTTGCCTTAGGCGACAGGTGCGTAGGATTTTTCCTGGGTGACAGGTACGTACCTGCCACCGTCCTGGCCCAGGATTTTTGACTTGGAAACCCTTTAGACCTATAACAAAGCACAACGGCGCGTCCGGGGTGGAACCGAAGCGCGCCGTTGCTCTTACCCCTTGTGAAAGGGGGCAGGGTGAGTTGGCGGTCTACGACCGCTGCCCGGCGACCTCCGGGCGGTTTGTCAAACCACGCTCGTCCTCCTCTGCTTGGTTCTGACCTGCCCTTCACTTCCAGGCTCGGGGCGGGCCACTCGACAGGCGGCGGCTAGTCTCTCTTGAGATCAGCCGCCGTTTTTGCGGGTGCTGCGGACACTTGAATTGAAATCGTTCCGGGGGATTTGGAAAGCAGCTTAAAGGCCGCAACCGCTGCCTGTAGCCACTCCGCTTGCTCATTAATCGGCCAACCAGCAAAATCCTCCGGAAGCTCGTCCAATAGCCCTTGAATGAACGAGTGATAGCCACCCCCGCCCCCGCCTGCCCAGACTCGCGGCTGGTTAGTCACTGCCACAGATTCAACTGGGCGCGACTGTGGCACATCCCTGACTACAGGAAGCGTCAACCGGTCAGCCCCAGCCCAGGTGAAACCAGACTGGCGCGCCGACCGCTCAAAGGCCTGTCGCGCTTTGTCGGTCTGCTTAGATGAGACGCCGAGAGCGGCCATTTCGCGTTCGAGGGCTGCCGTTGGGGGAAGAGTGTACCCTTTGTACTTCTCATAGATCGCTCGATAGAGAGGCACATGCAGAAACGCGTCGACCTTGGCGGCAGCTTGCTGCGAGGGATCAACAATCCCCATCCCAAGCTGAGTGAGCCGAATCAATCCCCGCTCAATCTCGAGGAGGCCGAAGATTCGGGGCGTCGCGATACGATTTCGGAAGGCTCCACCCGTCGGCGCCACTTTCAGATAGCCGGCCAATTGCTCGGCTTGGCAGCTATGTCCGCCCACCTCATGCACGGCCACCGCCATTTCTACGGCACCCTCAAGGTCTCCGTATGGGAATTGGATTGAGGATTGCTCGCGCTTAGAGACCATGCGCAAGGCTTCATCGGCCTCCGGGATGGGCGGGTTTACCATTCGGTCATCGGTCATGGGGGCGTCCGATTCATTAGCATAGGGAGCATTGCCTCTGCCGGTAGCGGAGCGCATACGGAAAGTCAAACCATGTATGAGAAAACCCGCATACGCAGGCAATGTGCCTGGAGCGAGGTATGCGGAGAATTCACTTGATGTTAAGGGTTTCCCTTACAATATCCCTGACATCTACTTCGACCCCGCCGGACACGCCGCAAGGCCTCTGGCGGGGTTTTGTATTTCCGGCCCTTGTCAACGTTAGCATTGTCACTGACAATGCACCATGCCCCAAGAGCCACCCCATAAGCGCGTCGTAACTTTCTTCGACGGTCAGAACCTCTTCCACGCTGCTAAGCGTGCATTTGGCCACATCCATCCAAGCTATGATCCGGTGAAGCTATCGCAGCACGTGTGCGCCATCAACGGCTGGGGCCTCTATCAGGTACGGTTCTACACCGGCGTTCCAGACGCCGCCGATAAGCCGGACTGGAATCATTTTTGGACGCACAAGGGCGCTCAGATGGGCCGCGAGGGCGTGCATCTGTTTACTCGCCGTCTCATGTATCGGAACAAGACCGCCTACCTACCCGACGGCACCAAGTTTTCCTTCTTAGCTGGGGATGAGAAAGGGGTGGACGTTCGGCTCGCGATTGATGTGATCCGTGGCGCCCATCGCAACGAATATGATGTGGCCATTATCTTCGCCCAGGATCAGGACTATTCGGAAGCCGCTGACGAGGTACGCGCCATCTCAATCGAGCAGGACCGTTGGATCAAGGTATGTTGCGCGTTCCCGGTGAGCCCGACAGTGCCGAAGGCGCGAGGCATCAACAACACGGAGTGGATCAGGATCGAGAGGGGAGATTACGACGCCTGCCTCGATCCGCGCGACTATCGGCCCAAGCCTCCGCCGCCCACGTCCTAGGCTATTTCCCCGGCGTAGCGCCTCCCGCTTTTCTCACCGTCCGATCTAACGCGGCGTCGGCCTCGATGGGGTTTAGTACTGTGCCTGGCTCGTGGCCGACGAAAGTCTCGTCACGCTCTTATAATAATGCCTCTCAGGACCGAGCGGTTGAGTGGTGCGGAGAAGGCGGCTTGAGCCCTCCACAAAAGCGCTTGCGCCCGCGCCCTATGTGCGACACTTTCGCTGCAGCGCAACAAAGCAGGCGACGGAGATTCGTGATCGCTTCGGAGGACGATTTTGGCGGCAGCGCCGGGCAGGGAGGGTCTTTACGACCCCGCATATGAACGCGACAGCTGCGGCATGGGCTTCGTCGCCCATGTCGGCGGCCGCCGCTCCAACGCGATCGTCGCCCAGGGCCTGCACATCCTCGCCAGCCTCGATCACCGCGGCGGCGTCGGCGCCGATCCGTCGCTGGGCGACGGCGCCGGCTGCCTCATCCAGATCCCCGATCCCCTGTTCCGCGCCTGGGCGCAAGGCGCGCGGCTGAGCCTGCCGGCCGCGGGCGATTATGCCGTCGCCATGTGCTTCCTGCCCCGCGACTTGGGCAGCCGGGACGCGGCGGTCGAACGCTTCGAGCGCTTCATCCGCATCGAAGGCCAATTGCTGGTCGGCTGGCGCGAGGTGCCGGTGGAGACCAGGGGGCTCGCCTCCGCTTTGCTCGCGACGATGCCGGCGATCCGCCAGGCGGTGATCGCGCGCGGGCCCAATGTGAAGGACCAGGATTCGTTCGAGCGCAAATTGCTGGCGATCCGCAAGCAGACCCTGAACCCGCTGGCGCGCGAAGCGCTGGCGCGCGACCTGCCCGGCCTTCAGGATTTCTACATCGCCTCGCTGTCGAGCCGGACCCTGGTCTACAAGGGCATGCTGCTCGTCAACCAATTGGGGACCTTCTACCGCGACCTTGGCGATCCGCTGACCGAGTCCGCTTTGGCGATGGTCCACCAGCGCTTCTCGACCAATACCTTCCCGAGCTGGCGGCTGGCGCATCCCTATCGCTTCATCGCCCATAATGGCGAGATCAACACGCTGCGCGGCAATGTGAACTGGATGACCGCGCGGCGGCGGACGCTCGAATCGCCCTTGCTCGGCGCCGACCTCGACAAGATGTGGCCGATCATCCCGCACGGCCAGTCCGACACCGCCTGCCTCGACAATGCCCTGGAGCTGCTGCTGGCCGGCGGCTATTCGCTGGCGCATGCGATGATGCTGCTGATCCCCGAGGCCTGGGCCGGCAATAGCGGCATGGAGGCCGCTCGCCGCGCCTTCTACGAATATCATGCCGCCTTGATGGAGCCCTGGGACGGGCCGGCGGCCATCGCCTTCACCGACGGGCGCCAGATCGGCGCCACTCTGGACCGCAACGGCCTCAGACCGGCGCGCTTCATCGTCACCGACGACGATCTGGTGGTGATGGCGTCGGAAGCCGGCGTGCTGCCCATTGCGGACGAGAAGATCGTCCGCAAATGGCGGCTGCAGCCAGGCCGGATGCTGCTCATCGACCTCGAGCAGGGCCGGATCGTCGAGGACGAGGAAGTCAAGGCGACTTTGGCCGGGGCCGAGCCTTATCGCGACTGGCTGCGCGAAACCCAGTATAATCTCAAAGACTTACCATCGCCGTCGGCGCCGCCGCGCGGTGTCGCTCCGCACGACCTTCGCGACGTTCAGCAGGCGTTCGGCTATACCGAGGAGGATCTCAAATTCTTCCTCGCGCCGATGGCGGCTTCGGGCGAGGATCCGGTCGGCTCGATGGGCACCGACACGCCGCTCGCAATCCTCTCGGACCGGCCGCGGCTGCTCTACGATTATTTCAAGCAGAATTTCGCCCAGGTCACCAATCCTCCGATCGACCCGATCCGCGAGGCGCTGGTGATGTCCTTGGTCTCGATGATCGGGCCCAGGCCGAATCTGCTCGGCCGTCAGGCGGGCACGCACAAGCGCCTGGAGGTTTCGCAGCCGATCCTGACCAACGCGGATCTGGAGAAGATCCGCTCGATCCACGAGACGCTCGACGGCGCCTTCCGCACGATCACGCTCGACGCGACCTGGGAGGACAGAGGCGAAGGCGCGCTGCAGGCGGCGCTCGACCGGTTGTGCATGGAAGCGACCTATGCGGTGCTCAAGGACATCAACCTCCTGGTCATCTCCGACCGCAACATCTCGAAGGACCGGCTGCCCATTCCGGCCGCGCTCGCGACGGGGGCGATCCACCATCATCTGGTCGAGCACGGCCTCAGGATGCAGACCGGCCTCGTCGTCGAGACCGGCGAGGCGCGCGAGGTCCACCATTTCTGCGTACTCGCCGGCTATGGCGCGGAGGCGGTCAATCCCTGGCTCGCCTTCGACACGATCGCGGGCCTGACCGACGCGGCTGACGCCCAGGCCAATTACATCAAGGCGGTGGGGAAGGGCATCCTCAAGGTGATGTCCAAGATGGGCATCTCCACCTACCAGTCCTATTGCGGCGCCCAGATTTTCGACGCGATCGGCCTCAGCCAAGGTCTGGTCGACGATTATTTCACCGGCACCGCGACGGTGATCGAAGGCATCGGCCTGGCCGAGCTCGGCGAGGAGACGGCGCGGCGCCATCGGCTCGCTTACGGCAAGGGCGACGCGCTCGATATCGGCGGCCTCTACGCCCAGCGGATCGGCGGCGAGGCCCATGCCTGGACCTATGACAGCATCGCCAATCTCCAGCATGCGGTGCGCGGGCCGCTGCCCGAGAAATACCGCGCCTTCGCCGAGGAGCTGAACGGGCGCGCCGGCCTTCGCCGGCTGATGATCTTCAAGCCCGCCGGGCCGCCAGTGCCGCTCCACGAGGTCGAGCCGGCGGCCGGGATCGTCCGGCGCTTCTCGACGGGCGCGATGAGCTTCGGCTCGATCAGCCGCGAGGCGCATGCGACGCTGGCGGTGGCGATGAACCGGATCGGCGGCCGCTCCAACACCGGCGAGGGCGGCGAGCAAAGCGACCGCTTCGCCACGCAGGAGCGCTCGGCGATCAAGCAGATCGCGTCGGGCCGCTTCGGGGTCACCGCCGAATATCTGGTCAACGCGGACGAGCTGCAGATCAAGATCGCCCAGGGCGCCAAGCCCGGCGAGGGCGGGCAGCTCCCCGGCCACAAGGTCGACCGCACCATCGCGCAGCTGCGCTACGCGACGCCCGGCGTGGAGCTGATCTCGCCGCCCCCGCACCACGACATCTACTCCATCGAGGACCTCAAGCAGCTCATCCACGACCTGCGCTGCGCCAACCCGGCAGCGCGCATCTCGGTCAAGCTGGCCGCCGAGGCGGGCGTCGGCACCGTCGCCGCCGGGGTGGCCAAGGCCGGAGCCGACCACGTCGTCATCGCCGGCCACGAGGGCGGCACCGGATCGTCGCCGCTCAGCTCCATCCAGTCGGCCGGGCTGCCCTGGGAGCTCGGGCTGGCCGAGACGCAGCAGACGCTGGTCCGCAACGCACTCCGGTCCCGCATCACCGTCCAGGTCGACGGGCAGATGAAGACCGGCCGCGACGTCGTGGTCGCCGCCATGCTGGGCGCGGAGGAGATGGGTTTCTCCACTGCGCCGCTGAT
>JAXDPD010000023.1:0-29198 GCA_034668505.1 Sphingomonadales bacterium | reverse complement strand
CGCCGCCCATTTCCCACAGCACGTTGATGTTGATGGCACCGCGGCCCGAGGCGATCTCATAGGCCTTTTCGACCTGCGCCACGGCGCCGTCGATGGCATATTGGATCAGTTCCTCGTGGCGCTCGCGCCGGGTCAGCGCGTTGTAGACCTGGGGGACGATCCGCCCTTCGGCGTCATAACTGTCTGCATTGACGGCGCTGACCGTGCCGATGCCGCCGGCCGCCGCCCAGGCGCCCGAGCTGAAGCCGTTGGTCGCCGAGACGCCCTTGCCGCCTTCGATCAGCGGCAGCACCTCGCGGCCCGCATAAAGGATCGGCTTGATACCCTTGAACATCATTCCTCCGAGCCGGCCCGTTCCGGTATCATAACATAAGTCAGTAAGTTACACTATTGCGGACGCAATGAACGCGTCCGGGCGGCCAACGGCTTCACCGTACAGGCGCCCATAGCGCGCGATCATCGCCTTTTCATCAAAATCCGCCGCGGCCCTTTCGCGATTGGCCTGTCCGATCGCCCTGCGCAGGTCCGGCCGGTCCGATAGACCATCGAGCGCGGCCGCGAAAGCCGCCTCGTCGGCCGCGTCGACGATCAAGGGCTTGTTGTCTTCGGAGACGATGAAGGGGATGTCGCCGACCTGGGTCGCGACCGCCGGCAGCCCCGCCGCCATCGCCTCGACCAGCGACAGCGGGAATTGCTCGGAGTCGGACGACAGGGCGAAAATGTCGAAATGGCCGATCCATCGCGCCGGCTCGCTCAGGAATCCCGGCATGAGCAGCCGCGCCGCCACGCCGCGCGCCCGCGCCTCCGCGGCGATCCGCTCGCTTTCCGGCCCTTCGCCGACGACGACCAGCCGCGCCGGCCGGTGGCTCATGCTTGCGAAGGCGCGGACCAGCCGCGGCAGATTCTTGACCGCGCGCAACCCAGCGACGGTGCCGATCACCACCTCGTCGCCCTGGCGCTCGAAGCCGGGAATCGCGCCCGCCAAAGGCGGCCCGGCGAAATCGGCGACCGCGACGCCGTTCGGGATGCGCACCGGCACGCGTCCCCAATATTTGCGCGCGATCTTCTCGAGCCGCGCCGAGGGCACGACCAGGCTGTGCGCCGCGCCCAGCCCGAGCCGGCGATAGCGGTTGCGGCGCGGGCTCAGCCGCGCCGCCTCGTCCTCGTTGAAGCCGTCCTCATGATGGATCAGCGGCGGGAGCTGAAGGACTTTGGCGAAGAGGCGCCGCGCCATGACCGCGTCGAACGCCCCCCAATTGTAGGTCAGCACCAGATCGAAGCGGCGCATGTAGCGCGCCAGCCGCCACAGCCGGCGCGGCGTCGGCGTGCCGGTGAGCGGCGGCGCGTCGGCGGGGAAATCCACCCCGATCCCCCTGGCGATCGCCTCGCGCGCGGCGAGCTTGTCCGGCATCGCGCTCAGGATGCTGTGCTGCGCCGCGTCGCCGAACGCGTTCATCAGCCGCACCGCGCGCGCCTCCTTGCCGCCGAGCGAAAAGGTCGAATGGCAATGGAGGATGCGGACCGGGCCCATGCGCCCTTATGGCGCCCCGGCGCGCCCAGGGAAATGTGCTTCGCGCAGGCGCCGCCGCGATGCTAGGTGATGGCATGAACTGGCTGCTTTTGTTCCTTGCGTTCGTCGCCGCGCCGGCGCCCCCGCGGGAAGGCACCATCCCCGCCGACGACGGCACGCGGCTCTTCTACCGGGTCGAGGGCGCCGGCGCCCAGACCTTGGTCGTCGTCCATGGCGGCCCCGGCAATTCGCTCGAATCCATCCGCCTCGACCTCGCGCCGCTCGCGCGCGGCCGGCGCGTCATCTATTACGACCAGCGCGGCAACGGCCGCTCCGGGCTGATCGACCGGGCGGACCGCCTCGCCGTCTCCCGCCACATCGCCGATCTCGAGGCGATCCGGCGCCATTTCGGGCTCCGGCGCATGGTCCTGCTCGGCAATAGCTGGGGCGGCCTGCTCGTCTCGGCTTATGCCGCCGCCCATCCGGATCGGGTCGAGCGCATGATCCTGCACGCGCCGGCGCCGCCGACCCTCTTTTACCTGCGCGAGATGGGCGCGCGGATCGACGCGCGCGCGAACGAACGGCTCGATCCGTCGGGCCGGCGGCGCCTGGGGGAGATCAACCGGCCCGAACATTGGCTCGCGTCGGCCGACCCCATCGCCACCTGCCGGGAGTTCATGACGGCCATCTTCCTTCTCTACAGCTTCGACCCGGCGGCGCGGATCCCCTTCCGCGGCAACGTCTGCGCCGGCTCGCGCGAAGCGGTGCGGCGCCAGCAGTCGGTCAACGTCGCGATCTGGCGCTCGCTCGGCGAATTCGACCTGCGCTCCGCCGTCGAGCGCGTGACCGCGCCGGTCCTCGTCATCCACGGCGCGGCGGACGTCATCCCGCTCGCCGCCTCGCGCGAGTGGGCGGCCCATTTTCCCAACGGACGCCTGCTGGTGCTGGAGCGCGCCGGCCATCTCGTCCACCTCGAGCGGCCCGACGCCTTCTTCCCCGCGGTGGAAGCCTTTCTCGCCGGGCGCTGGCCCGAAGGCGCCGTGGCGCCCTAAGCCTTCTTCGCCGCCACCCGCTTCAGCAATTTGTCGATCGCCTTCACCGCCTCCGGCTCCTCCAGCGTCGGCGCGTGGCCCACCCGGGGGACCGTGACGCTCTCCATCGTGGGCACCTCGGCCTTCATCTTCGCGACCGTCTTGGCGCTGAGCAAGTCCGAAATCCCGCCATGGACGATGAGCGAGGGGATGCCGGCGAGCGCCCGGAACGTCGGCCACAGGTCGAAACCGGCCTCGCCCGCCGGCAGCTTGAACGGCTCGGCGATGCGCATGTCATAGTCGAAGACGACGCGCCCGGTCGGGGTCAGCTTGGCGAGGCGCTTGGCGTAGACCAGCCACTGGTCGAGCTCCCAATCGGGATAGCGGTCGGCCTGCACCGAAGCGAGGTAGCGGGCGGCGTGCAGCCAGGTCGGCCAGTTTTGCGAGCGGCCGACATAGGAGCGGATATGCTCGAGCCCGCGCGATTCCATCGCCGGGCCGATGTCGTTGAGCAGGGCGCCGGCGATCCGCTCCTTGCCGGCCGCCGCCAGCAGCATGGTGATGAGCCCGCCCAACGAGGTGCCGAACAGGACGAAGCGCTCCAGCTTCAGCGCGAAGATCAACGCCTGCACATCCTCCAAATAGGTCAGCGGCACATAGGTCATCGGATTCTTGGCATAAGCGCTCTCGCCGCGGCCGCGCAGCTCGACGCAGATCAGCCGCCAGTCGCCGGCGAGCCGCGCCGCGACGCCTTCGAAATCGCGCGCGTTGCGGGTCAGGCCGGGGATGCACAGGATCGGCGGCCGGCTCGCGTCGCCGGGATAATCCCTATAATGGAGCCGCAGGCCATCGCTCGATTCCCAATAGCCATCGGACCACGCGACCATGTTGATACCCCCTGACGCTGCGCCTCCTATTCACTGATGGCGCGGCTTCCGCAACCCGATCACGTCCCCTCGCCGGCATCGAGCCGGAGGCGGCGGAAGCCGGCGAGGCTGGCGCCGCCGGCCAGCACGTAGCGGTAGACGTCCATGCTGGTGACGCTGCGGCGATAGCCCGGCGCCGCCGAGGCCGCGGCCTTGATGTCGAGGAGCAGGCCGCGATCGGCCCCGGCCAGCGCCGCCGCGAGAGCGTGATGCTCGGCCAGCTTCGCCGCATAGCCGGCCGCGTCCCAGCCCCACAGATCCACCTTCCAGACCTGCCCGGCCGCGGTCAGGATGCGCAAGCCCAGATAGAGGCCGGCGCCATACGGGCTGTCAGGCCGGCGATATTCGTCATTGTAGGTGGCGCGGACGAGCGCGTGCCCCGCGGCCGCGATCCCGGCTTCAAGCGCGGGCAGCAGGCCAAGAAAGGCCGGCTCCCGCCGATCCGCCAGGCGCGTGTAGATATCCATGTCGCGCCAGGTCATCAGGTCGAACGCCGCGCTGCCGACGATCTCGGTCTCGCCGAAGCGCGCGCGGACCCGCTCGACGATGCCGGTGGCCGCGAGCAGGTCCAGCGCTTCGGCGCGCAGCGAAGCGGCGCGGGCCGCGGCGCTTGTCATGACGGGCATGCCTCCATATCGCCGCTATCGAACCATGAAAAATGATCCGCAAGCCAGTTCGTACCGGCCGGACCCTGCGATCCTCGCGCTTGGCCCGGCCTTTTACGATGCCGTTGCGCCCGCCGATTTCCCACAGGCGATCCTGCGCTTCCGCAACGACCCCTGGGCGGCGACGGTGGGGCTCGACGGCCTAAGCGACGACGCGTGGATCGGCCATTTCGCGCGCTTTCAGCCCTTGCCGGACAACCTGACGACACCGCTGGCGCTGCGCTATCACGGCCATCAGTTCCGCGTGTACAATCCCGATATCGGCGACGGCCGCGGCTTCCTGTTCGCGCAGCTGCGGGACGCCGGGGATCGGCTGCTCGATCTCGGCACCAAGGGCTCGGGCCAGACCCCCTATAGCCGCTTCGGCGACGGCCGGCTGACGCTGAAGGGGGCCGTGCGCGAGATCCTCGCCACCGAGATGCTCGAGGCGTTGGGCGTCGAGACCTCCAAGACCTTCTCGCTGATCGAGACCGGCGAGGCGCTCGAACGCAATGACGAGCCCTCCCCCACCCGCGCCGCCGTCCTCGTCCGCCTCCAGCACAGCCATATCCGCATCGGCACCTTCCAGCGCCTCGCCACGCTCGGCGAGGCGGACAATATCCGCACGCTCACCGATTATTGCCTGCGCCATTATTATGCCGACGAGAGCGGCGACCCGGCCGCCCTGCTCGGCCATGTCGCCGCCCAAGCGGCCCGGCTCGCCGCCTCCTATATCGCCGCCGGCTTCGTCCACGGCGTGCTCAATTCGGACAATATCGCGATCACCGCGCAAAGCTTCGATTACGGCCCGTGGCGGTTCACGCCCTATTGGGACGGCCATTTCACCGCCGCTTATTTCGACCATCAGGGCCTCTACAGCTTCGGCCGCCAGCCCGAGGCGATCCACTGGGACCTCGTCCAGCTCGCGCTGGCGCTGCGCGCCATCGCCGAGGCCGACGCGCTGACGCCCAGGCTGGAGACCTTCCCGCACCTCTTCCAGGAGGCGCTGCGCGACGCGCTCTTCGCCCGCTTGGGCCTTCGCCCGGGCGATCTCGCCGGGGACATGAAGCTCGTCGTCGCGATCGAGGAAGCGCTGGCGCCGCAGACTGTCACCATCGACCGCTTCTTCTTCGACTGGCGCGGCGGCCGCCGGCCCGAGGGTTATGAGGGTTTCGACGACATCGCCGTGCTGATCGAAGGCCGCGAGCCCGTGCCCGGCGCGCTCGATCATCCTTATTGGTCCGATCCCGCGCCCTGCTCGATGCATATCGAGGAGGTCGAGGCGATCTGGGCGGCGATCGACGGCCACGACGACTGGGCCCCGCTCAACGCCAAGATCGCCGCGGTGCGCCGGATGGGCGAGGCTCACCACGCTTATGCTTGAAAAATCCCGCCGCCCGGGCATGTAGGGCGCGCATGGCCGCCAATCTGACCTCCGAAGAACCTGCCACCGGCGCGATCCTATGGACGGGCGCCGCGGGCGACGTCGACGCCGAGGTCGCCGCCGCGCGCGCCGCCTGGGCGCCCTGGGCGGCGCGCTCCTTCGCCTTCCGCGTCGAGACGCTGCGGCGCTTCGCCAATGTGGTGCGCGGCAAGGCCGAGCCCTTCGCCGACCTCATCGCGCGGGAGACCGGCAAGCCGCTCTGGGAAGCGCGCACCGAGGTCGAGGCGGTGGTGAACAAGGTCGACATCTCGGTCGCCGCTTATGCCGACCGCACCGCCCAGCGCCGGCTCGAGGGCGCATTGGGCGCGCGCGTCGCCGTCCGCCACAAGCCGCACGGCGTGCTCGGCGTGCTCGGCCCCTATAATTTCCCGGCGCATCTGCCCAACGGCCATATCGTCCCGGCTTTGCTCGCCGGCAATGCGATCGTCTTCAAGCCGAGCGAGAAGACGCCGGCGGTCGGCGAATATCTGGTCTCGCTCTACCACGAGGCGGGCGTGCCCGAGGGCGCGATACGCTGCGTCCAGGGCGGGCCGGAGACCGGCAAGGCGCTCGCCGCCCATGCCGGGCTCGACGGCCTGCTGTTCACCGGCTCGGCGCGCGCCGGGCTCGCGCTTCACCGCCAATATGCCGAGACGCCGCACAAGATCCTCGCGCTCGAAATGGGCGGCAACAACCCGCTCGTCATCTGGCATGCGCGCGACGTCCACGCCGCCGCCGCGATCGCGGTCCAATCCGCTTATATGAGCGCCGGCCAGCGCTGCACGGCGGCGCGCCGGCTGATCGTCGAGGACGGCCAGCACGAGCCGCTGATCGAGACGATCGGCAAGCTCGTCGACCGGCTGATCGTCGATCATCCCCATGCCAGCCCGGCGCCGTTCATGGGACCGGTGATCGACACCGCCGCCGCCGACCATCTTCAGGACGCCTTCCTCGACCTGCTCGGCAAGGGCGGCCGCGCCATCCGCCGGCTCGACCGCAAGTCGGACGACCGGCCCTTCCTGACGCCCGCGATGATCGACGTCACCGACGTCGAGCGGCGGCCGGACGAGGAGATGTTCGGGCCCGTGCTGCAGATCGTCCGCGTTCCCGATTTCGACGCCGCCATCGCCGAGGCCAATGCGACGCGCTACGGCCTCGCCGCCAGCCTGGTCGGCGGCAGCCCCGAGCTTTACGACCGCTTCTGGGCCAATGTCCGCGCCGGCGTCGTCAACTGGAACAAGCCGACCAACGGCGCCCCTTCCTCCGCGCCCTTCGGCGGCATCGGCCTTTCCGGCAACCACCGCCCGAGCGCTTATTACGCCGCCGATTATTGCGCCTATCCGGTCACCAGCTCGGAATCCGAAAGCCCGAGAGCGACGATCGCCGTCGGCCTGGCGGACCCCTACGCCGCCGCGGCGGAGAATCTCGAAGGCTGAAAGGGGACACAGGCTGAACGGGGACACACACCTTTGTGTCCCCGAATTGGGGACACAAAGGTGTGTGTCCCCGGTCCTCAGTCCACCAGCCGCCGCGTCGCGTAGGTATATTCCAGCGCCAGCCTTCGCGCCGTCTCCTGCAGGTTCGCCGCGGCGGCGTGGCCGCCTTCGATATTCTCGTAATAATAATAAGGCGCGCCGAGCTGGGCGAGGCGGGCCGCGGCCTTGCGGCCGTGGGCCGGGTGGACCCGGTCGTCGGCGGTCGAGGTCTCGATGAACGGCATCGGATAGGTGACGCCCGCGCGCAGCCGCTGATAGGGCGAGTAGGCCGCGATCCAGGCGCGCTGCTCGGGGATGCGCGGGTCGCCATATTCGCCGATCCAGGACGCGCCCGCGCCGATCAGGTGATAGCGCAGCATGTCGAACAGCGGCACCTGGATGATCGCGGCGTTGAACAATTCGGGCCGCTGGGTGATCGCGGTGCCGACGAGGAGCCCGCCCTGGCTGCCGCCGACCACGCCGAGCCGGCGCGGGCTCGTGATCCGCCGCCGGATCAGGTCCTCGGCGACCGCGATATAATCGTCCCAGGTGCGCTGCTTGTTGGCGAGCTGGGCGGTCTGGTGCCATTCCGGCCCGAACTCGCCGCCGCCGCGCAGGTTCGCGACGACATAGGCATTGCCCGGCTCGAGCCACAGCCGCCCCATCGTCCCCGAATAATTCGGCACCTGCGAGCTCTGGAAGCCGCCATAGCCGTAGAGCAGGGTCGGCGTGGAGCCGTCGCGGCGCATCTCGCGCGGGCGGATCAGGAAATAGGGGATGCGGGTGCCGTCGCGCGAGGTCGCCTCCAATTGCTCGACGACGTGGCGCGAGGCGTCGAACCGCGCCGGCGAGGTCTTCAGCACCGCGAGCGCGCCGCTGGCGCCGTCATAATGGTAGAGCGTCGAGGGCGTCAGATAATCGGTGACGCTGAACATCGCCTGCTCGTCCTGGTCGGACGCGGCGGCGAGCCCGATCGTCGCGTTGCGCGGCAAGGCGATGTCGGTGGTGCGCCATGCGCCGCCCGCATAATCCATGGCAAAGGCGCGGCCGCGGACATTGTCGAGGATCGAGACCAGCAATTTGCCGTGCGTCGTGGCGATGTTGCTCAAGGTCTGGCGCGGCCCCGGCGCCCAGACCAGGCTCGGCCGCGCCGCGGCGGGATCCGCCGTCCATTCGGCAAGGTCGTAGGAGATGATCGAATCGGTGGCGAAGCGCAGCCGCGGCCCCGCGTCCCAGGCCTCGTCGAGCGTGACCAGCAGGCGGCCGTCGACGATGCCGGCGGGCGAGGCGCGCTGCGGGATCGGCAGCACGATATTGCCGCCCGGACGAATCAGGATGAACTGGCGATGGAAGATGTCGACGCTGCGATAGGCGATGCTGCCATGCGCGCGGCCGTCGCTGTCGCGCAATACGAGGGGAGTGACGCCGACGTCCGCGGGCGTCCCGCGAAACACTTCCTCGGCTTGGGCGAGCGATTGGCCGCGGCGCAGCCGTTTGACCACGAAGGCATAGCCCGACGCGGTCATCGTGCCGGGACCCCAGTCGCGCGAGATCAGGACGGTGTTCCGATCCTCCCAGGTCACGTCCTGCTTGCCTTCGGGAAGCGAGAAGCCGCCGGCGACGAAGCGCCGCTCGCGCAGATCATATTCGCGCACGACATTGGCGTCGCGGCCGCCGTCGGAGAGGCGGACCAGGCAAAAGCGTTCCTCGGGCGGCAGGCAGCTCATGCCCTGATAGACCCAGGATTTTCCCTCGGCCGCCGCAAGCGCGTCGACGTCGAGCACCGTCTCCCAGCTCGGATTGTCCGTGCGGTAGCTGGCGAGCGTGGTGCGCCGGACGATGCCGCGGACATGCTCGCTGTCCTGCCAGAAATTGTAGAGCCCGTCGGGGCGGAAGGAGACCGCCGGAATGCGGTCGCGCGCCTGCAGGATGGCGAGCGCGCGGTCGTAATATTGCTGGTAGCGGGGATCGCCCTGGAGCTCGCCCAAGGTGCGGCTATTCTCGGCCCGCGCCCAGGTCAGCGCCCGCTCGCTCTGGATCTCCTCGAGCCAGGTGAAGGGATCGTCCGCCGGCGCCTCGGCGGGCTGCGCCGCCGGGGCGTTTTGGGCCGCGCCGATTCCGCCCAGGCCGGTCATCGCCAGCAGCCCCGCAACACATATCGCACGCGCACCCATGATCGCCTCCGTCCCATTGCGGGCGGGACGCTAGGGGGCGGAACGCGGAAAGGAAATGGCCGGACTTGCTTTTTTGGGCACGGGGGACAGTTACCGCGGACAGTTACCGGTAACTGTCCCCATCAGCCCCGCGGCTCGGCCATGCGGTTCTGGTCGGCGCGGTCGGTGAAGCGGGTGAAGCGGGCCTCGAAGTGCAAATCGAGCGTGCCGGTGGAGCCGTGGCGCTGCTTGGCGATGATGAGCTCGGCGAGGCCATGTTTCTTGATCATGTCCTCCTGCCATTTCTGGAAGGCGGCGACGTCCTTGAGATCGTCCCCCTCCGTCGCCTCCGTCGGCTTCTGGAAGGCGAGATAATAGTCCTCGCGATAGATGAACATGACGATGTCGGCATCCTGCTCGATCGAGCCCGATTCGCGAAGGTCGGAGAGCTGCGGGCGCTTGTTCTCGCGCTGCTCGACCGCGCGGCTGAGCTGGGAAAGCGCAAGCACCGGCACGTTCAATTCCTTGGCGAGCGTCTTCAGGCCCCGCGAAATCTCCGAAATCTCCTGCACCCGATTGTCGTTGTTCGAGCGCCCCGCCCCCTGCAGCAATTGGAGATAGTCGACGATGATCAGCCCGATCCCCTTCTGCCGCTTCAGCCGCCGCGCCCGCGTGCGGATCGCGGCGATGGTGAGGCCGGGCGTGTCGTCGATATAGAAAGGCAGGTTCTGGAAGGTGGCCGAGGCGCGGGCGAGGCTGCGGAATTCCTCCTGGGTGATCTTGCCCATGCGCAGCACTTCCGAGCTGATCCGCGATTGCTCGGCGAGCATGCGGGTGGCGAGCTGGTCGGCCGACATTTCGAGGCTGAAGAAGGCGACTGCCGCGCCCGCCGATTTCTCGGGCTCGATCCCGTCCTCGATGTCGCTCAGATAGCGCGAGGCGGCGGCGAAGCCGATATTGGTGGCGAGCGAGGATTTGCCCATGCCCGGCCGGCCGGCGAGGATGACGAGGTCGCTATGGTGGAGGCCGCCGGTCTTGGCGTTGAGCGATTCGAGCCCGCTGGTGATGCCGGAAAGGCCGCCGCCCGCGTTGAGCGCCTTCTCGGCCATCTTGACCGCGAGCGTCGCGGCCTGGGCGAAGCTCTTCACCGAGCTTTCGCCGCCGCCTTCCTCGGCGACCCGGTAGAGCGCGCTTTCCGCCTCCTCGATCTGCGCCTTGGGCTCGACCTCGTCCGACGTATCGAGCGCGCGCTCGACCATCTCGCGGCCGACCCCGACCAGAGCGCGGAGCAAGGCGAGATCGTAGACCTGCTCGGCGAAATCGCGCGCGCCGATGATCGCGGCGCCGCTGCCGGTCAGCTGGGCGAGATAGGCCGGCCCACCCAGCTCCTTCATCTCCTCGTCCGCCTCGAACAACGGCCTCAGCGTCACCGGCGAGGCGATCATGTTCTTGTCGAGAAGCCTCAAGATCTGCTCGTAGATCCGCCCGTGCAGCGGCTCGAAGAAATGCTCCGGGCGAAGCTTGAGCTGGATGTCCTCGGCCAGCCGGTTGTCGATCATCAAGGCGCCGAGCAAGGCCGCCTCGGCCTCGACATTCTGGGGAAGCGACTGGGCGGCGGGAGGGGTGTCGACGAGGCTGAGCGGCTGGAGCATGGTTCACATCCTCTGAACCCTTCGGCCGGCCCGCTCAAGCCAGCAACCCTGTGGAACTGATGTGGATAAGAGCCTTTCCGTCACCCCGGCGAAGGCCGGGGTCTCGGGGAGACGAGCCGCGAGTTCTCGTCCTGAGATCCCGGCCTGCGCCGGGATGACGGGCTGGCGCGAAAATGCTGCACCCGCTAACAGCGCGCCATGGCCGACCCCCGGATCATCGACATCGAGCTCGACGAGCGCTCGATCCTGCGCCGCAACGCCGATATCGAGCAGGAGCGGCGGATCGCCATCTTCGACCTGATCGAGAAGAACAGCTTCGCCGTCGCCGGCCATGACGGGCCCTATCGGGTGCGGCTTCGCGTCGAGGAGGGGCGGCTCGCCATCGAATTGCTCGGCGAGGCGGGCGCCGCCGTCGACACGATCCGCATGGGCTTGGCCCGCTTCCGCCGCCCGATCCGCGACTATTTCCAGATCTGCGAAAGCTATTTCCGCGCGGTCCGGAGCGAGGGCGCCCGGGGCATCGAGCCGATCGACATGGCGCGGCGCGCGCTCCACAACGAGGCGGCCGAGCTGCTGCGCGAATGCCTCGACGGCAAGGTCGAGATGGATTTCGACACCGCGCGCCGCCTGTTCACCCTGATCTGCGTCCTCCACATCAAGCAATCGACGAGCGTTATTGACTCGCACGAGCCCGGCCCCGCATCCAGAGCGGGATGAAACGACTCGCCTTCGCTCTCCCGCTCCTCCTCGCCGCCGGCTGCGCGACGGGCGGGCAACCCTACGCCCCGGTCCGCGACGTCGCCTATCAGGCGATAGGGGCCGAGCCCTTCTGGATGCTCGCGATCGGCGACGGCCGCATCGTCCTGCGCTCCAGCACCTTCGAGGGCGAACGCGCCTGGCCGCGCACGCTGCCGCGCACCGTCGGCGGCTTCCGCACCTGGCGCTCCGAGCAGGGCGGCGGCACGATCATCGTCGAATCGCGCCCCGGCCCCTGCGAGACCGAGGGCGAGGAAGTCTATGAGGACAATGTCCGCGTGACCGTCGGCGACCAGAGCCTGACCGGCTGCGGCGGCCGGCTCGTTCGCGGGGCGCCGCGCTAAATGGCCATTCTCTCCAACTGCCTGATTCGGCCTTCCTTGTACCCTCCTCTTTTAGGGTACAAGGCGCGCAAGTGCTGTTAACCCGGCACGAGGGCACCTACCTTGGCGCAACGGAGGTTCAGAATGTCCAAGACCGATGATCTTATCGAGAGGGCGAAGACCCTCGGAATGAATCCGGAACAGGCGGAATCACAGAGGCGGAGCTTTGCCTACGGCAACGCCAAGGCCGAGAACGACCGCGTCACGCGAGAGATGGTGGATCGAGCTGCCGCCAAGCATCCAAAAGGCTGAGGATGTCGGATCGCCAAACAGTTTCCGAAGAACCGCTTCTCATCCTTGACCCGGAAGAGCGTGCTGCCGCCGAAGCCGAAAATGCACTGCTGCAGTTCGACCGCGTTCTCGACCTGATCGACATGACCGTAAGGGACGGCCAGCCTTTCCGGCTGCGGCCGTCGACCATTCTTGCTCTTCACGCAGAAGCCATGCGAGGCGTCCACCGACAGGCCGGAACCTGGCGTAACACGCCCGTGGGAATCGAAGGGAGCGAGCACCAGCCGCCTGCGGAGCACCTGGTCGTCGTAAGCGTCGAGGACATGTGTGATTGGGTGAATGCGAACTGGAACGACCGCTCCGCGGTCGAACTCTGCGCCTATTTGATGTGGCGCCTCAACTGGATTCACCCTTTCGCGGATGGCAACGGACGGACAGCGCGGGCGGTGGCCTACCTTGTTCCTTGCGTGAAAGCGGGGGCCCGGCTGCCAGGCGCTCCGACAATCCCGGAGCAAATCGCCGAGAACAAGCGCCCCTATTATGGCGCTTTGGAAACCGCGGATCGATCTGATCCGCAGCAACCGGATCTTGGCGAGATGGTGCACCTGCTTGAGGAGTATCTGGCGAAGCAACTCCAAGCGGTGCTCGCCGCGGCGACGCAAGCAAGCGGCAGTGAAGCCGAGAACATGCGCAAGTTTCACTGATGTCCATCCTCTCCGACCGCTGGATTCGCGAGCAGGCGCTCTCGACCGGAATGATCGAGCCGTTCGTCGAATCGCAGCGCCGCGACGGCTGCATTTCCTACGGCCTTTCCTCCTACGGCTATGACGCGCGCGTCGCCGACGATTTCAAGATCTTCACCAACGTCGATTCGGCGATCGTCGACCCCAAGGATTTCGCCGCGAACAGCTTCGTCGACCGCAAGACCGACGTCTGCATCATCCCGCCCAACAGCTTCGCGCTCGCCCGCACCGTCGAATATTTCCGGGTGCCCCGCGACGTGCTCGTCATCTGCCTGGGCAAATCGACCTATGCGCGCTGCGGCATCATCGTCAACGTGACGCCGCTGGAGCCCGGCTGGGAGGGCCATGTCACGCTCGAATTCTCGAACACGACGCCGCTGCCCGCCAAGGTCTACGCCAATGAAGGCGCCTGCCAGTTCCTCTTCCTCCAGGGCAACGAGCCCTGCGAGGTGAGCTATGCCGACCGCGCCGGCAAATATATGGGGCAGACGGGCGTGACGCTGCCGAAGCTCTAGCGCCGAACGTCCGGCTTGGCCCCTCTACAGGCCCTCGGGCTCGTCGTCCCCGCTCCCGGGCTCCGGATCCGCATCCGGCTTGTCGTCGTCCTCATCGGCCACGTCATCGTGCGGAGGAGGCGGCGGCGCCGCCGCGGCATGCGCCGGCCCGCGCTCGCGCAGCCGGGCGGGCTCGGGCAGCACGGCGCCCGCCGGCAGCCGGATCGCGGTGCCTGCGTCGATATCGCGCGGGTCGATGCGGGGATTGGCAGCGAGCAGGGCGCGCAGCTCGACCCGCGCCCAGCGCGCCAGCGAATAGAGCGTGTCGCCATGCCGGAAGCGGTAGACCAGGGCCCGGCCCTCGGGCCGCCTCGTCCCCTCCCCGCCCGCCCGCGGCAGGATCAGCCTCTGCCCGGCCGCGATCCGGGTCGGATCGATCCGGTTCGCGCGCGCAATCTCGCCGACTCCGAAGCCGCAGCGCCGGGCGATGCTGTAGAGCGTGTCGTGGCGGGCCACCCTGTAGCTGTCGCCGCACCCGCGCGGCGCCGGCTGCCCCAGCAGCGACAGCGCGACGGCGGCTAGAGAGAAAGGACCCATGTTTCGCGACTCGCCCGATGGTTGTTAACCATCTTGCGTGCCGGCGGGCGGCTTGGCAATCCGTGGCTCCGATCCCCGGTTCAGGCTTTCGCCCGCCGCTCGATCGCCTCCTTTTCCTTCTGCTCGATCCGGTGCGAGATCCAACGTAGCGTCATGCCGAGCACCGACGCCGCCATGCCGGCGATCAGGCAGGCGAAAAGCCACGGATGCTCCGACGCGCTCTTCCAGCTGACGACACCGAGCAGGAGGACGCTGATCGTCGAGATGAGATAGCCGAGACCCTTGAACAGCGAGGCCATGTCCGCGCCTTGACGAGCTTGTCGTGAGGGGAATCAAACCTGCGAGGCCCGGCAGCGTTCCATTCCGGCGCCGCTGACGAAGGTGGCCGTGGGGGAGCCAGTCAGCGCGCGCCGCCGGCCGCCGGGCATTCGCTCATCACGGTGCCGCGCTCGAGATTGCCGCCGTCCTCGAGCGTGTCGATGCGCAGGCTGCCGCCGTTGACCGTGGTCAGGAAATTCCCGTCCGGCCCGCAAAAGCCGCTCATCGTCTCGCGGGTCAGCTCGGCATTGCTCTTGCGCTGCCGCCAGCCGCGCCGGCCGTCCATGGTGAGGACGAGCAGATCGCCTTCGGCGCGGGCCGAGACCGCCGTATAGCCGTTGAACCGGTGCGGCAGATCCTCCTGCAGGAAGGCGGCGAAACCGGCGACCGAGCGCGCGGGCGCGGGCGGAGACTGCGCCGCGGGAGGCTCCCCCGCCGGCGGCTGCGCCGCGAACAGCAACGCGCCAATCACTCCCTGCAACCAGCTCATGCTCACCCTCCCCGCCTCGATTCCAGCCGCCAGTCTCGCTTATTTCCGCTGCGAATCAAAGACCTGTCTGCGGCCGCCGCGCGGCCCGGCGGCCGGCCCGCCTATCGCCCGGGACAGGTTGCGATCGGCCGGCCCGTCCGGCGATCGCGTCCGCGGACGACCGTGTCGACACGCAGCGTCAAGCCGCGGCCGAAGAACGCCGCCTGCACGTCGGGGCGGAAGCAGAAGCCCTCGACGAAATTCGCCTCCGCGGCGGCGCCGCCGGTCGGGCCGGACACGACATCCAGCGCCACGATCAGGCTGTTTCGCTCCGCGCGGATGGAGTCGATCCTGACGCCGTTGGTTTCCAGGCCGACGATGGATTGCATGCCGGAGGCGAAGGTCCCGGCGGACAGGCCCTCGCCGATGGGCCCGGGGCACCGGTCGACGGTCATCGATCCGGGAGCGCGTCCGGTCCGGACCACGTCGACCCGGAGCCGGCGTCCGTCGCTGAAGAAAAGGGCCGCCCCGGGTTCTGAGCACAAAGCGGCGGCGACCAGCTCGGCGACCTGCGGCGTGCCGATCGGCTCGGGCGCCTCCGCCGTCAGCTCGATATCCAGGTCAGGGTTCGGCCCTCGCCACGCGCGCGGAGGAGCCGGATCGAGGTTCCGGCGGTCCGGCCCACGGCGGCCTGCATGTTGAGGGCCGCCCGCGCGACCAGCGGATCGACGCCGCCCTGCGCCGCCGCGATCGCGGGCGCGGAAAGAAACAAGGCGGCAAAAACAGCTCGGCGCAGCATCAACAGAACTCCCGGCCGGGTATGGCGCCGGCGCCGTCTTTATGGCCGAGGGCCTGGAGACGATCAATCGCTCAGCGGCGCCGCCCCTGGTGCCGGATGTTCGAAGGCCGCCCGCGTTTCCCCTGCTTGCCCCGCCCCGGAGGCTCGCCGCGCGGCTTCGGCGCGCGGCCGGGCCCGCGCTGCGCGTCGGGCAGCTCGAAGCGCAAGCCCCCTGAGACCGGATTGGCCTCGGCGAGGCGGAGCGTCAGGCGCTGGCCGAGCGCGTAGCGCGTGCCGGTCTCGTCGCCGATCAGGCTCATGCTCCCCTCGTCGTGCCGGAAATATTCCTGCCCGAGCGTCGCCGCGGGGACCAGCCCGTCGCCGCCCAGTTGCTCGACCGTGGCGAAGAAGCCGAACGGCTGCACGCCGGTGATCCGGCAGGCGAGCAATTCGCCGACCTTCTCCGCCAGGAAGGCGGCGACATAGCGGTCCATCGTCTCGCGCTCCGCCACCATCGCCCGCCGCTCGAGATTGGAGATGAGCTCGCCGGTCACTTCCATCGCCGCGGCCTCGTCGTCGGTCAGGCCGCCATCCCCCAGCCTGTACGCCCGCACCAGCGCGCGGTGGACGACGAGGTCGGCATAACGGCGGATCGGCGAGGTGAAATGGGCGTAGGAGCCCAAAGCCAACCCGAAATGGCCCTGATTGCGCGGGCTGTAATAGGCCTGGGTCTGGCTGCGCAGGATCTGCTCCATGACCTGGGGCAAGATCGCCGATTCCTCCTCCGTTCCCCGGCGAAGGCCGGGGCGCCCGATCGAGCCGACCCGCTCGATCAGGCGGTTGAACGTCGCCGGCCTGACCGCTTGGCCGAGCGCGAACTCGATGCCGAACGTCTTCAGATAATCCTTGAGCGCGACCAATTTCTCGCGGCTCGGCGGCTCGTGGACGCGGTACATGACGGGCGCCGTCTTCGCCTCGAGCGCCTTGGCCGCGGCGACGTTGGCCGCGATCATGTAATCCTCGATCAATTTGTGCGCGTCCAATCGCTCGCGCGGGGCGACCGAGAGGATCCGCCCCTTCTCGTCCAGCACCACCCGCCGCTCGGGCAGATCGAGCTCCAGCGGTCCGCGCTTCTCCCGCGCCGCATAAAGCGCCCGCCAGCACGCCCAGAGCGGGCGGAGCTGATCGATTGTCCCGCCCTCGATCTCCGGCATCGAGCAGGGCGAGGAGGCGACCTCCACCGGCGCGTCAGCGTCGATCGCGGCCTGGGCGTCCTCATAAGCGATATTGGCGGCGATGCGGACGCGGGCGCGGGTGAAGCGCCAGCTCTTGAGCTGGCCGTCCTTGGCGATCTGGAGATGGCAGACCAGGGCCGCCCGGTCCTCGCCTTCCTTCAGCGAGCAGATCTCCGCCGACAGGCTCTCGGGCAGCATCGGCACCACCCGGTCGGGGAAATAGACGCTGTTGCCGCGCCGCCGCGCCTCCTTGTCGAGCGCCGAGCCGGGCCGCACGTAATAAGCGACGTCGGCGATGGCGACGATCGCCCGCCAGCCGCCCGCATTCTTCGGGTCCTCGTCCGCCGCCGCCCACACCGCGTCGTCATGGTCGCGCGCATCGGCCGGGTCGATGGCAAGGATGGGGATGTGGGTGAGGTCCTCGCGCAAATCCTCCCCGGGACGGGGAGGGCGACCGTTCGCCGCAGGCGAATGGTGGAGAGGGGTCTGTGCATCGCGCTTGCCCCCCTCCACCAAGCTGCGCTTGGTCCCCCTCCCCGTCCCGGGGAGGATCGGGAATTTCGCCACCCGCTCCGCCTCTTCGATCACGCTCTCGGGAAATTCGTGCGGAATGCCGAGCTTGTGGATCGCGATCAGGCTGAAGCTCCTCGGCGCGAAGGGATCGCCAAGCACCCTCTCGACCCGCGCCGCCAGCCGCGGCGGCCGGCCGACCTTCTCGGCGAGGACGAGGTCGCCCGCCTGCGCCTCGCCGAGATCGGCGATGGGCAGCTCGCGCCGCTCCTTTTTCTCGACCGGCCGCAGCCAGAAGCTCTGCCCTTCCCGATGGACGACGCCGAGCACCAGCTCGCTGCCGCTCAGCAGCTTCTTCATCGGATGGGCGATCCAGCCGCTCTTGCCTTCCTCGGTGCGCGCCAGGATGCGGTCGCCGACGCCGAGCGCCGATCCTTTGCCCTTGCGCTCCATCACCCTGAGCCGCGGCGGCGCGCCCTCGGCCTCCCAGCGCTCCGGCACTGCATGAGCGCGGCCGCTGTCGTCGACGTCGGCGACCCGCAGCACCGTCACCTTCGGCACCCCGCCCATCTTGTGAAACGCCCGTCCCGGCGCGGAATCGATCAGCCCCTCGTCGGCCATCTCCTTGAGCAGGGCTTTCAGCTGGATCTTCTCATTGCCCTTCAGCCCGAAGGCGCGGGCGATCTCGCGCTTGCCCGCGGGATCGTCCGACGACTGGATGAAGTCGAGGACCTGCTCGCGGCTGGGAAGGCCGGGCTGGATGGGTCGCTTGGCCATCAAATCCTACTGCGGCGGCGGAGGCGGGGGCGGCGTGTAGGGCCCGAACGCGCCACCGGGCACCGCGGACGCAACCGGGCTCTCCGACCCGTCCGCCGCCACCGAGGAGACCCCGAACACCCAATCGTCGACGCGGATGCCGCGCAGCTTGAACGTCATCGGCCCAGAGCAGCTGGGCTCCCGGCCCGCCTGGCAATTGGGTTCGAGCAGGAGCGTGTTCTCCAAGACCCGCATCGAATGTTCCCAATTCGAGGCATCGGTGCGCCGCCAGCGGACGATATAGTCCGGCGCGCCTTCTACCTCCTGCCAACTTATGCGCGTGTCGGTGGAAACGGCGCCCTCGACTCGTGGAGCCGGCGGCATCGGCGCGCGCGCCAGCGCCGCGAGCGCGGCGACGTTGAGCTGGGTCACCCGGCGCAGATAGCGGAAATCCATATGATCGATCGTATCGCCATAGACCGTCCCGCTTTCGGTCCTGAGATCCTGGTGCTGCCAATTGTAATTCTCGACCGCGACCGAGAAGCGCACCGCCGGGAAGCCGGCGTTCAAAAACTCGGTATGGTCCCCTCCCCGCCCGAAGCGGTCGTTGCGCCAGATCTGGCGGACGTCGAGGCCGATCCCGAGCCCATCCGCCAGCCTGTCGATGAAGCGCGACAGGTTGCGCCCGGGGGCGTCATTCTCGCCGCCGAGGCTGCGCTGGAGCGCGGCGAGATCCTCGCGCCCCTGCCAGCGCGGCCCTTCGGAGAAGATGCGGACATGGGCATCGTCGCAGACCCCGTCGGAGCTGCAGCTATTGCCGACGATGTCGTTGTTGAGATTGGCCTCGACCCGCCAGCCCTGCGCCCGCGCGTAGTCGGCCAGGATCCGCCCGCCGATCAGCCCCTGCTCCTCGCCCGAAAGCGCCGCATAGACGATCGTCCCCGCGAAGCGGTGCCGCGAGAGCACCCGGGCCGCCTCGATCACCGCCGCCGTGCCGGAGCCGTCGTCATTTGCGCCGGGCGCGTCGGCGGCGACGTTCATCACGTCGGTGACGCGGCTGTCGATATGGCCGGTGATGATGACGACGCGGTCGGGATCGGAGGTGCCGCGCTGGATGGCGACGACATTCTCGACCAAAGTCGGGTTGGGGATGCGCCGGCCCGTGACCGTATCCCCGGTCCGCACGATCGTCAGGCACCCCCCGCACGCACGCGAGATCCGCTCGAATTCCGCCTGGGTCCAGGTGAGCGCCGCGCCGATGCCGCGCGTGGGATGGTCGCGCGCCGAGAGCGTATGCCGGGTGCCGAAGCCGACCAGCCGCTCGACCGTCGCGCGCAGCCGCGCCTCGGAGACCTGGTCGGCGATGGCGCGGAGCGGAACGGGCGCCGGCGGCGGGGGTTGCGAGAAAGCGGGGACGGCGGCGGCGGCGGCGATTGCCGCGATCGGGAGCAGCGTCTTCATGTGCGCCCCGATGAACCGGGCGGGGAGGATTCGCAAGCGAGCGCTTGGTCGAGACGGCCCGGGCCTTGGTCGAAGCCCGGGCGACGCGCCGCCGCGACCCGATTAGCCGCTCCGCATGATCCGCTTTCTCGCCTTGGCCTTGCTCTTCCTCGCCGGCCCCGCCTTCGCTTTGCCCCGCCAGGCCGAGGTCGAGCAATTGCTCGCCGCCGACCGCGCTTTCTCCGCGGCCGCCGCCCATGCGCCCAGCGCCGCCGACGGCCTCGCGCCGATGTTCGATGCCGAAGTGGTGATGCCCGTTCCCGGCGCCGGGCCCGGCTTCGCCATCGGCCGCGACGCCGTCGTCGCCGCCTTTCGCGACAGCCCGGCCTTTCGCGAGGGCCGCCTCTCCTGGACGCCGATCCGCGGCGGCATCTCGGCGGATGGCGCGCACGGCTTCACCTACGGCTATCTCACCCTCGCCGGCGGCGATCCGGCGCGGCGCAACCGCAAATATCTCGCTTACTGGATCCGGCGGCCGGCGGGCTGGCGCGTCGTCGCCTACCGCCAGCTGCCGCGCGCGCCGGGCCCGGTCTCGGCCGCCATGCTGCCGCCCTCGCTGCCCGCTTTCGCCGCGCGTCCGGCCCGGCGCCAGGCCCGGGTCGAAGCGCACCGCGCCAGCCTCCACGCCGCCGAACGGGCCTTTTCCGACCGCGCGCAAGGCATCGGCCTGCGCGCCGCCTTCCGCGAATATGGCCGTCCCGACGCGATGAACATGTCGGGCGGCGCCGCGGATTTCGCCATCGGCCTCGACGCGCTCACCGCCGGCTTCCCCGCGGATGAGACCGTCAGCCCCGTCTCCTGGCGCACCGAGCGCAGCTTCATCGCCTCCTCGGGCGACCTCGGCGTCTCGATCGGCACCATCCGCCCCAACGGCCCCGTCGCCGAAGGCCAGCCCGCAAGCTTCCCCTTCTTCACCATCTGGCGCCGCGACCGCCCCGGCGCGCCCTGGCGCTACGTCGCGGAGTGAAGCGCGGCCGGCAGGCCTCTGCCCCGCCGCCACGAACCCGGCTCCCTGCCGGGTGGCGCCCGCCGCGCGCGTTCCCGCCGGGTGTCCGCCGCGTACCGTCTGCCGCGCGCGCCCCGCCGCCTGCCGCGCGTCGCGCGCCGGTGCCGGGCGCCGGGCGCCGGGCGCCGGGTGCCGGGTGCCGGGCGCCGGGTGCCGGGCGCCGGGTGCCGGGTGCCGGGTGCCGGGCGCCGGGTGCCGGGTGCCGGGCGCCGGGCGCCGGGTGCCGGGTGCCGGGTGCCGGGTGCCGCCCCGCGCTTCCCCGGACCCCTCAAAAGCCGCAACACGGAAAAAAGCTGTCTTATAAGAAACGTTTCTTATAAGACAGGAAACAGAAACCGAGCGGCGATGAACGAGCGACGAATGAGCGGGTGCCGATGAGTGCGCGGCGAAATGAGCGGTGGCGATGAGCGGGTGGCGATGAGCGGGCAGCGCAGGACGATCGAGATCGAGGTCGACGTGCATCGCGCGATCGAGCGGGCGCGGCTTGCGCTCGGCGAGAGCGAGAATGACATCCTTCGCCGGCTGCTCCGGCCCGGGCGGACGCGCAGCGCGCCTCCCGGCGGCCCGGCCGGCGCGACCCGGCCGCGGGGACCGGGGCGCGGCCGCGGTCTGTGGTCCGTCGACATTGGCGGGCGGCGCATCCCCGCGGCCAGCGCCAAGCAGGCCTATCGCATCCTGCTCCGCGAGCTCGCCGCGGCCCATCCCCATTTCCTCGAGGCGTTCGCCGAGGAACAGGGGCGCACGCGGCGATTCGTCGCCCGAACGCCGGCGGCGCTCTACGGCAAGGCGGCCCATCTCGCCGGCCACGCCGAGCCTTTGATCGCGGGCTGGTATTTCGATTCCAACCTTTCGGCGGCGCGCGTCGCCAGGCTCGCCCGGATCGCGGCGCGGCTGTGCGGCCTGCATTACGGCTCGGACGTGCGCATCCTCGACAATCTGCGGGAGATTTGAAGCCCAGGCCGTCCCTCGGGCAGCCGCAGCAGGCGCGAAGCGATTGCAAGCTGCCCGGGAGTCGGCCGGGCCGGCCGGGCGGGCCGGGGTTCCCACGAAACTACTACTTTCGTGGGGGGCCCGACGGGTTGGCCAAGGCCGAACCCGATCGACGTCACGGCACAATGGTGCCGTGGGGTGCCACAGCCCGGCCATTAAGCCTTGGCCCGCGGCGACATCCCGCGCGCTCGCGCCCATGCGCCGCGCCATTGCCCTGTCGATCGCGGCCTTGCTGGCGTCGGCGCGCGCCGCCGCGCAGCCGGCCGCGCCGGCGCGGTGGACGAGCCAATCAGCGTGCTTCGCGACGACCGGCTGCTGGCGGGCAGTTTCGAGCCCCGGCCCGATCTGCCCCCGCTCGGCGACGGGGAGAGCTGGATCGCCCGGGCCGACATGCCCGCGGACCTGCGCGCCCGCGGCGGCGACGTCACTTCCTTCCTCGCCGTCGACGTAAGCGCGACCGGCCGGCCCGAGGCCTGCCGCGTCCTGCACCCGGGCAGCGACGGGCGGCCCGCCATCCTGGCCTGCGACCTGCTGCTCGGCCGGGGCCGCTATCCCGTCCGGCGCCCCGCCCCGGGCGCGGCCGTCGCGGCGCGCTGGGGCGTTCGGCTCCGCTGGGAGACTCTCGATCCGGCCGGGCTCGCCCGCCGCCAGGCCGAGGCGTCGAGGTCCGTGCCCGTTCATTCGCTCAACCGGAGCTGGCCCGACCAGGGCCCGGTGCCCAGGGACCGGGGCCTGGCCGCGCTTCCACCGGTTCAGCCGGCTGAGGCCCCTTGCCTATCCCGCCATCCAGCCCGCTTGTCCCGCGCGGCCGGCCCGCCCCGCCGAGGGCGTCGTCAGCCTCGACCTGCTGGTCGATCCGGCGCGGGGCATCACCGGCTGCGAGGTCGGAATCAGCTCCGGCAATTCCCTGCTCGACGCGCGCGCCTGCGCGGTCGCCCGCCGCCTCCCGCTCCTCGCTTACCGCGAGGCCCGCCCGGTCTACGGCTTCGAGATCGACGCGGCGGGGCGGTTGACCGGCTGCCGGACAATCCGCTCCACCGGCAACGCGGCGCTCGACCGCTGGCTGTGCCACACGCTCATCGACCGCCTATCCTCTCTGCCGGCGGCGGACTCGTTCGGCACCGCCTTGGCCCAGTCCGGAACCGTCACGCCCGATTTGGCGGCGGACGGTCCCTGAGCGGGATCAGGCCGCGACCACCTGCTGCTCGATCGCGCCGAAGATGGAGCGGCCGGCCGCATCCTCCATCCAGATCCGCACCCGGTCGCCGGCCTTGAGGAAGGGCGTCGCCGCCTTGCCGTCGAGCAGGGTTTCGACCGTGCGCACTTCGGCGAGGCAGGAATAGCCTTTGCCGCCGCGCTCGACCGGCTTGCCCGGGCCGCCGTCCGCATCCTTGTTGGAGACCGTGCCCGAGCCGACGATCGTGCCCGCGCCGAGATTGCGGGTCCTGGCGAGATGGGCGACCAAAGTGCCGAAATCGAACGTCATGTCCTCGCCCGCATCGGCGCGGCCGAAGGGGGCGCCGTTGAGGTCGACCCTGAGGACGCCGTGCAGCTTGCCGCCCTGCCAGGCCTCGCCGAGCTCGTCGGGAGTGACGAAGACCGGCGACAGCGCCGAGGCTGGCTTGGACTGGAGGAAGCCGAAGCCCTTGGCGAGCTCGGCCGGGATCAGATTCCTGAGCGAGACGTCGTTGACCAGGCCGATCAGCCTGATCCCCGCCAGCGCGTCGGCCGGCGAGGCGCCGCGCGGCACGTCGCCGGTGACGACGACGATCTCGGCCTCGAGGTCGCAGCCCCAGGCCTCGTCGGCGAGCGCGATCGGGTCGCGCGCGCCGAGCATCTCGTCGGAGCCGCCCTGGTACATGAGCGGGTCGGTCCAGAAGCTTTCGGGCATTTCGGCGCCGCGCGCCTTCCTGACCAGTTCGACATGGTTCACATAAGCCGAGCCGTCCGCCCATTGATAAGCGCGCGGCAGCGGCGCCGCGGCGGCGCGCTCGTGGAAGCGGTCGCGGGGGATGGTGCCGTGCTCGAGGTCGGTGGCGAGCAGTTCGAGCTGCGGCGCGATCCGCTCCCAATCGTCGAGCGCGGCCTGCAAATTCGGCGCGATATGGCCGGCATCGGCGCACCAGGCGAGGTCGCGGCTCACCACCACGAGGCGGCCGTCGCGGCCCTGTTTGAGGGAACCCAATTTCATAGTCTCTCCTCGTCATCCCGGCGAAGGCCGGGATCTCAGGACGAGAAGTCGCGGCCGTCTCCACGAGACCCCGGCCTGCGCCGGGGTGACGGCGGTGCACTGGCATTTCCCTTCCCGCTTGGCTAGTGGCGCCCTACATATCGACGCGGCATTGTTCGCCGTCAGGAGCTGTCACATGGGCAAGCATGAATCCATCGTCGCCGGCGACGCGGCCGCTGCGGACGCCGCCGAAATCGCCGGCCTGATCGCGCGGGCGAGGCTGGCGCAGGCGCAGATCGAGCATGCCTCGCAGGAGCGAGTCGATGAGCTGATCCGCGCGATGGTCTGGTCGGTCGCCCGCCCGGGCGTCGCCGAGGAGATCGCCCGCCATACCGTCGAGGAGACCCAGCTCGGCAATTATGACGGCAAATATCTCAAGATCTTCCGCAAGACCCGCGCCGCCTTGATGGACATCGTCGACGACAAGTCGGTCGGCATCATCGAGGATTATCCCGAGCGCGAAATCCTCGTCTTCGCCAAGCCGGTGGGCGTGATCGGCGCGCTCTCGCCGTCGACCAACCCCGAGGCGACGCCGGTGATCAAGGCGATCAACGCGGTCAAGGGCCGCAACGCGATCGTCATCGCCCCGCATCCGCGCGCCAAGCTCACCAACAAGCTGGTCGTCGACAAGATGCGCGCGGCGCTGGTCAGGATGGGGGCGCCGGCCGACCTCGTCATCGCGATCGAGACCCCAACGCTCGGGAAGACGAACGAATTGATGAAGCAGTGCGACCGCATTCTCGCCACCGGCGGCGGCCCGATGGTGAAGGCGGCTTATGCGAGCGGCACGCCCGCGCTCGGAGTCGGGGCCGGCAATGCGGTGATCACCGTCGACGAGAGTGCCGACCTCGACGACGCCGCCGAGAAGATCCGTATCTCCAAGACCCTCGACATGGCCGCCTCCTGCTCGTCGGACAACAGCGTGCTGCTGGTCGACTCGATCCACGACGAGATGCTGGCCAAGCTCGTCCAGAAGGGCGGCCTGATCCTGAACGAGGAGCAGAAGGCGAAGCTCCAGGCCGTGCTCTGGGTCGACGGCGCGCTCAACCCCAAGATCGTCGCCCAGCCGCCCGCGACGATCGCCGCCATGGCCGGCTTCGACATTCCGGACGGCACGACATTCTTCATCGTCCCCGAAACCGGCACCGGCCCGGACTATCCCTTCTCCGGCGAGAAGCTGACCGTAACCATGACGCTCTATCGCGTCGCCGACATCGACGAGGCGATCGCGATGACCAACAAGATCCAGGCCTATCAGGGCCAGGGCCATAGCTGCGGCATCTATTCGCGCTCGGACGCCAACATCCTGAAGCTCGCCGAGGCCACCCGCACCTGCCGGGTGATGGTCAACCAGCCCCAGTCCGCCTCGAACAGCGGCAATTTGTGGAACGGCATGCGCCAGACCTTCTCCTTGGGCTGCGGCTCCTGGGGCGGCACCGGCACCAGCAACAACATCAACTGGCGCGACCTGATCAACGAAACCTGGGTGTCGAAGCCGCTGGCGGTCCCGAAGACGCTGCCCAGCGACGAGGAATTGTTCGGCGAGGTGATCGAAAGGCTGGGCTGATGGGGCTAAGAGGGGCGTCGTGAGTCGCCTCTTTCTACTCCCGCTCCTTGCGCTCCTCGCCGTCGCCGCGCCGGCGCGCGCGCTGGAACCGATCCCGCCGCCACGCGGCGTCAACGGTGCCGTACTCGGCACCGCCGAGGCGTACCGTATGCCGGGGCCGATGCGGGTCTGCTTCATCGACACCGGCCTCGCGCTGCGCGCGGACGAGACCGCCTGGCTCGATTATGTGGGCATTCACGCGGCGTCGATCCGGGTCGCCGGGCCGCACGGCCAATATCTGGTGAGGGAAGGCAATAGCTGGGCAGTGCCGCCCGGGCCTGGGCCGAGCGTGCCCGATGCGCGGGGCCGGCGGATCGTCCGCTACCGCACCGCCGGGCAGTTCCGCTATCTGATCTACGGCCCGGTGACCGACGCCGGGCCCGGCGACCGGCCGTCGGTCTGGGTCGAGGGCGCCGCGCTGAACGGCGCGGCGCGCGACCGCGACATTCTAAATCGGATCGCGCCCGTCGCCGGCAATGCCCGCTGCCGGCGGCGCCTCGTCTACGGCATGTTCTTCGACTAGGCCGGGCGATTGAAGCACCTCCTCGCTTTGCTGCTGGCGCTGGCCGTCTTCGCCGCCCCCGCCGCGGCGCAAAAGCGCATCGCCTTGAGCTTCGACGACGTGCCGCGCCGCCCGGGCGCGTTCATGACCTCCGAGCAGCGCACGGAGCGCCTGATCGCGGCCCTGCGCCGGTCGGGCGTGCGCCAGGCCGCCTTCTTTCTCACCCCCGGCCATCTCGAAGAGCCCTACGGCGCCGGCGGCGAGGCGCGGATCGCGGCCTATGTCCGCGCCGGCCACGTCATCGCCAACCATAGCTGGTCCCACCGCTGGCTGAGCCGGATCGGCGCGACCGCCTATCTCGCCGACCTCGACCGCGCCGCGGCCTGGCTGGCGGGCCGGCGCGGCGCCCGTCCCTGGTTCCGCTACCCCTATCTCGACGAAGGCAATCGCCAGGGCGCCGATCCCGGCACCCGCGACGCAGTCCGCGCCGGCCTCGCCGAGCGCCGCCTCCTCAACGGCTACGTCACCGTCGACAGCTACGACTGGTATCTCGACGATCTCGCCAATCGCGCCCGCGCCGCCGGCCGGGCGCTCGACATGGCGGCGCTGCGCGACCTCTATGTCGAGATGGTCGTCGAGACCGCCGAATTCGCCGACCGGCTGGCGGTCCGGACGCTGGGCCGCCGCCCCGTCCAGGTCGCTTTGATGCACGAGACCGACCTCGAGGCGATGTTCCTCCCCGACGCGATCGCCGCCTTGCGCCGCCGCGGCTGGCGCGTCGCCACCATGGACCAGGCCTATCGCGACCCGATCGCCCGCCTCGCCCCCGATGCCCGCTATCTCGGCGGCGGCCGCCTCGCCGCCATCGCCAACGCCGCCGGCCGCCCGGCGAGCGAGCTGGTGCCGCCGCTCAACGAGGAGGCGAATATCCTGCGGCTGTTCAACGAGCGGGTGTTGCGGGAAGTGGCTGCACGAGGATCATTTTGAACGAAAAGAATGGAGCTGCCCGTCTCTTTCAACGAAAATGAAAACCTGCTATGAGTGCTGCATGATCGCCCAGTTCGGTTTCGACTCGTTGGCCTTCGTCAAGCGGTTGTCAGCCGGAGGCTGGGACGCACGCCAGGCGGAAGCCCTGGCGGAGGCGCTCACCGCCAATGCCTTTAATGAGATTGTCACGAGACCCGACCTCGATGGGCTGGAAGGACGCCTAAGATCCGATCTCGACGGCCTCGAAAGCCGCCTGAGATCCGAGGCCCAGGCCATCAAGGCGGAGCTCAAAGGCGACATCAAGGATCTCGACTTACGGCTCACCCTTCGCATGGGGGTGATGTTCGGAGCGACGATCGCAATTTTGGGGACGCTGATCACCCTTTCCTGAACGCTCCCGTTGCGATTTTCGCAACCCGCGCTAGAGCGCCCCCATGAGCCAGTTCGACCTCAACGACGAGCAGCGCCAGATCCAGGAGATGGCGCGGCAATTCACCGCCGATGCGATCACGCCCCACGCCGCCGAGTGGGACGAGAAGCATATCTTCCCGCGCGCCACCATCCGCCAGGCGGCCGAGCTTGGCTTCGGCTCGATCTACGTCAGCGAAGATTCGGGCGGCATCGGCCTCGGCCGGCTCGAAGCGGCGCTGATCATGGAAGCCATGGCTTATGGCTGCCCCTCGACCTCGGCCTTCATCTCGATCCACAATATGGCGAGCTGGATGATCGACCGGTTCGGTTCGCAGCCGGTCAAGGACAAGTACCTTCCCGCGATGGTGACGATGGAGAATATCGGCTCCTATTGCCTGACCGAGCCCGGCTCGGGGTCGGACGCCGCCGCGCTCAAGACCAAGGCTGTCAGGGACGGTGGCGATTACGTCGTCTCGGGCTCCAAGGCGTTCATCTCGGGCGGCGGCGAGAACGAGATCTACGTCTGCATGGTCCGCACCGGGGTCGACGGGCCCAAGGGCATTTCCTGCCTGGTGGTCGAAAAGGACATGAAGGGCGTCAGCTTCGGCGCGCAGGAGAAGAAGCTCGGCTGGCATTCGCAGCCCACCGCCCAGGTCAATTTCGACGAGGTCCGCGTGCCCGCCGAGAACCTCGTCGGCGGCGAGGGCGAGGGCTTCCGAATCGCGATGATGGGCCTCGACGGCGGCCGCCTCAACATCGGCGCCTGCAGCCTCGGCGGCGCCCAGCGCTGCCTCGACGAGGCGGTCCAATACACCAAGGAGCGCAAGCAATTCGGCCAGGCGATCGCCGATTTCCAGAACACCCAATTCACCCTCGCCGACATGGAGACCGAATTGCAGGCCGCCCGCATGCTGCTCTACGCCGCCGCCGTGAAGGTCACCGAAAACGCTCCCGACAAGACCAGGTTCGCCGCCATGGCCAAGCGCCTCGCTACCGACAGCGGCTCCTCGATCGTCGACCGCGCGCTACAGCTCCACGGCGGCTACGGCTATCTCCAGGATTACCCGATCGAACGCTTCTGGCGCGACCTCAGGGTCCATTCGATCCTCGAGGGCACCAACCAGGTGATGCGAATGATCGTCGGGCGGGAGCTGACCCGGCAGTGACGAAAAACTTTGACTGTGCCCCGGCGAAATTGAACAGGCTCGTCATGCCCCCCGGGCATGACTGCGGAGTGCGGGGCACTCCGCACCTGTTCAATGGGGTCCAGACCTTTCCTGCTTGGCCTGGACCCCGGCTTTCGCCGGGGAACGAGAAGGTATGACCGACTCGGTCATCGCCCATATCGAAGGCAGGGTCGGCCGCCTGCGCCTGAACCGTCCCGAGGCCATCAACGCCCTCGATCTCGACATGGTCCGGGCGATGACGCGCGCGCTGCAGGATTGGCTCGCCGAGCCGGCGGTGAAGCTGGTGCTGATCGATCATGCGCAGGGACGCGGCTTCTGCGCCGGCGGCGACGTCGTCACCATCGCCAAATCGAGCCAGGGCCACGGCGCGGCGGGGCAGGCCTTCTTCTTCCAGGAATATCGGATGAACCACCTCATGTACACGTACCCCAAGCGCGGGGTCGTGTTCATGAACGGCATCACGATGGGCGGCGGCGTCGGCATCTCCTGCCCGTGCAAATATCGGATCGCGACCGAGCGGACGGTGTTCGCCATGCCGGAAACCTCGATCGGCCTGTTTCCCGACGTCGGCGGCGGGCGCTATCTTTCCCGGCTGCGCGGCCGCATCGCGCAATTCCTGGCGCTCACCGGCGCACGGCTCGACGGCGCCGAGTGCGTCGCTTTGGGCCTTGCCACCCATTATATCCCGTCCGAGC
>JAXDPD010000022.1:0-29918 GCA_034668505.1 Sphingomonadales bacterium | reverse complement strand
CTCACCCCGGCAGCTTCAGCTCGAGCGGCACCGCGGCTTCATATTTCGAATTGTGCAGCACCAGCGATGTCCGGACATTGCGCACATGGGGTGCTGCCGTCAGATGGGTGACAAAGCCCTGAAACGTCGCCATGTCGGGCGCCACGCATTTCAGGATGAAGTCGACTTCTCCCGACAGCATCCAGCACTCCCGCACCAGCGGTTCGGCGCGCACGAAATCCTCGAACGCGCGCAGATCGGCGTCGGCCTGGCTGGACAGATGCACCGACGCGAACACGGTGACGTCAAAACCGAGCCGATGCGGATCCAGTAATCCGCGATAACCCTTGATATAGCCGGCTTCCTCGAGCGTTCGCACCCGGCGCAGGCAGGGCGGCGGCGAAATGCCGACGCGTTTGGCCAGTTCAACGTTGGTGATTCGGCCGTCAGCCTGGATTTCGCTGAGGATTTTAAGGTCGATTTCGTCCAGATTCTTCGACACGCGGCTACGATCCTGGGCTGGCAAAAGCTTGCGGGGAATATCGGCAACACTCTTAGCGCAGCTGGCGCGGTTTGCGCAATTTTATTGCGCGTGCGGTGCGCCATTTCTCGCACGCATGAGGAAAATTCGCTGATATGGATTGCAATTCTTGCATAGCTTGCCAGATGTCCTATCTTGGATTTGACACTTTCGGCGCCGCCGCGATGCCTTTCCGGGTGCATTTCGCTCAAGCGTTGACCAAATTCCCTTAAGAGAGGGATCTACTGCATGCCTGCCCCCATCCACGCCAAGGTCGTGATCATCGGTTCCGGCCCGGCCGGTTATACCGCTGCGATTTACGCCGCGCGCGCGATGCTCGAACCCGTGCTGATTCAGGGAATCCAGCCCGGCGGCCAGCTCACCATCACCACCGACGTCGAGAATTATCCCGGCTTCGCCGAGGTCATCCAGGGCCCCTGGCTGATGGAGCAGATGCAAAAGCAGGCCGAGCATGTCGGCACGCGGATGGAGTGGGACCATATCGTCCGGGTCGACCTCTCCGAGCGCCCGTTCCGGCTCCATGGCGACGGCGGCACGGTCTATGTCGGCGACACCCTGGTGATCGCCACCGGCGCCCAGGCGCGCTGGCTGAACCTGCCGAGCGAAGAGCATATGAAGGGCAAGGGCGTCTCGGCCTGCGCGACCTGCGACGGCTTCTTCTACCGCGGCAAGAAGGTGGTGGTGATCGGCGGCGGCAACACCGCGGTCGAGGAAGCGCTCTACATGACCAATCACAGCCACGACGTCACCCTGATCCACCGCCGCGATTCGCTGCGGGCCGAGAAGATCCTCCAGGACCGGCTGTTCGCCCATCCCAACATCCAGGTGATGTGGAACCGCGAGGTCGCCCAGTTCGTCGGCGGCGGCACGCCCGAGGGGCTGGTCGCTGTCGACCTCAGGGACATCCAGACCGGCGCGGTCGAGCGGCTCGACACCGAAGGCGCGTTCGTCGCCATCGGCCATTCGCCCGCGACCGAGCTGTTCCGCGGCCATCTCGACCTCGACGAGGATGGCTATATCCGCGTCGAGACGGGCACCACCCGGACCAGCGTGCCCGGCGTCTTCGCCTCGGGCGACGTCATGGACAAGATCTACCGCCAGGCGGTGACCGCGGCGGGGACCGGCTGCATGGCGGCATTGGACGCCGAGAAGTTCCTCGCGGAGGCGGATTTCGAGGCCGCGCCGGCGGCCGCATTGCAGCACGCCTGAACCGGGCCGACCTCGTCATGCCGGACTTGATCCGGCAACCACCTTCTTTCGACGCCACGGGGAAGGTGGACCCCGGATCAAGTCCGGGTGACGGCAAGGGGTGTCCCTAGTCTTCCGACAGCTCCGCCAGCGCGCTGAGCACGGCGGTCGTCAGCATCGCCTCGTCGCCGGGGCGGGCGAAGGTGTGCGAATCGGTGTCGATCGTCTGGGTGGCGCGGATCAGGCCTTCATAGGGCCAGCGCCGGATCTCCGCGTCGGCGGCGACGGCGGTGGCGTCGCCGACGCACAAGATCGCCTCGGCGGGCAGGCCGTGACGGAGCAGCGCCTGGAGCACGTCCTGCGACAGCGATTCGTCCTTCCGGCGCGAGAAGATGCTGCGAATGCCTTTCCATAGCTTCCTGTAATTCACTGCGCCGGTGAGGATTTTCTTCCACCCGGCGAGGCTGAGCAGGCGCTTGCGATAATGCGCGCGGACGGCGGCGGGCGGCGGCTCGCCCGATTCGGTCTCGACCAGCCAGGGATTGACGAGGATCAGGCCGTCGAGCCCGGCGGCGTCGCCGTAAAGCGCGATCGCGCTGGCGCCGTCGCACAGGCCGAAGCCGATCACACGGGTGAGGGCAGGGACCTCGCTGCGGAACGACTCAGCTGCTGCCTTGAGATCCGGCCCGCTGCCCTTGAAGCCCGGATCCTCGCCGGTGCTGTCGCCGACCCCGCGCCGGTCGTATCGGAAACATGAAAAACCCTTTTCTACCAAGGCATTGGAAAGTCTTTCGTACATACGATGCGAACCAATCCGAGTCTGGCTGCCGCCAATCACCAAAAGCAGGCCCGTCGTGCTTCCTTCGTGTAGATTCAGGCTTCCCGCCAAGGTCTCGTCGCCGCAGCGGAAGGCGATCAGCCGGCGCATGACGCGCTCCAGGCGGCGATGTCGGCGGCCAGCGCCTGCGCCAGCGCATCGGAGGTGCCGGGCTCGGACCGCCGCCACAAAGCCGGCCCGTCGACCTTGGCATCGGCCGCCAGCGCGTCGGTCTCGAGCCGGACCAGGCGCAGCGGCGTGACCGGGGCCGGCGTCGCCCCGGAAAGCGCGGCCTTGAGCGCGTCGGACGGCGCGTAGCCCGCCCATTCGACGCCGGCGAGCCCGGCGCGGACCATGTCGCGCGACAGCGCCAGGCCTTCGGCGGGCGCGAACCGCCACCAGCCCCGCGCCGCCGCCGCATCGTCGAGCAAGGCGCCGCCGCGCAGGCTGGCGACCAGCGGCTTGCCGGCCTTTTCAGTGACATGGGCGCAGGCGGAACCGACGTCATGACGCCAATCGCCCCAGGTCGCATCGGCCAAATCGCGCTCGCTCTCGCCGGTGCCTCCAAGATCGGGCAGCCAGCAGCAAAAGCCCTGGCGCGCCAGCGCCCGCATCACCGCCGCGATCAGCGCCCGCGTCCGGTTCATCTCCTCGAACAAGGGCGGCACGATGAGAATCGCTGGCGCCGCTTCGTCGCCGATGCGCATCAGCCATTCGTCGCGATCCGCGCCGGCAAAGGTCGCGAAGGCGGGGGCGCTCACCTCAGCGCCTTGGTCCGGGCGAAATTCAGCAGCGCGCCGAACGTCTCCATCATGTCGGCGTCGACCTCATGATCCTCGATCAATATGCCGAGCCGTTCCTCGAGCTCGGTCAAGAGGCCCGCCACCGCCATCGAATCGAATTCGGGCAAGGCGCCGAACAAGGGCGTCGCTTCGCCGAACGCCGCGACGCGGGCGCGATCGAGGCCGAGCACGTCGGCGAGCACCGCGCGCAATGTGTTCTCGACTTCATGGGCATCGTCGGGCGCGGTCGCCATAAATCCCCTGTCTCGCTGCCAGAGGTCGCGACCTAACGGCTCCCGAGGCGGGCGACAAGCGCCGAGAGGGCGGCCCGCGCCGCGCCGACGAGCCCGCGCCCTGTCCGCGGGTTATAGGCCTGAAGCCGCCACAGCGGCCGCCGCTCGGCCATCCAGTCCTTCTTGTAGCCGTCGTCGCCGGTGCCGTAGTCGACGGCGCGGACCCGGTCCTTGTCGAGGACATGGCGGAACATCGCGATGCCGAGCAGGGTGCCCGGCGACAGCGCCTTGGCATCCTCGGCATAAGCGAGCTTGTGGATGGTCGCCTCTTTATTCTCGACCAGCCAGAGCTGGACGGCGACGGGGCGGCCGTCCTTGCGGGCGATGCCGAGCCTGAGCGTGCCCGCGTCGCCCTCCTGTTCGGCGAGCGCGCGCAGAAAGGGGAAGCTCCCCTCCTCGGGCTTCCAGCTCGCCCGGTAGACGGCTTCGTAATCGGCCCAGGCCGCTTCGTCGAAGTGGTCGTAAATCCCGATGTCGAGCCCGGCCGACTTGGCCTTGCGCCTGGCGGTGTTGCGCAGCTGCGCCGGCCGCCCGGCCCAATAGGCGTCGAAGTCCATTCCTTCGGTCGCGATCCGCCAATTGCCGGTCTTCTCGGTGACGACGACGCGCCAGCCGGCCTCGCGGAAGGCGGCGCGCAGGGGGGCGGGGTCCTCGATCGGCGCGAGCTCGATCTCGGCGATGCCGCTTTTGCGCAGAGCCCTGGCCATCGACGTCATGACGTCGCTTTCCACGTCCCCGATCGCGTCGACGCGCAGGGAATACCAGGCGGCATAGGCCGTCGCTTTGGCACCCGACACCGCGAGGAACAGCCAGGCCTGGCGCGCGCCCTCGCGCCCGCGCAGCACCGCGAGCCGGCCTTCGGGCGGGCAATGTTCGGCGAGCAGCCGGAACCAGGCGAGGCGCGCGAACAGGCTCGGCTGCGCGGCGCGGTCCAACGCGCCGGCGGCGTCGGCCGCGACGGCGTCGAGATCGTCGTACAAAGCGATGTTAACGGTCACGCTTTATGCCCCTCCGCGCTCGCCCTATCATGACCGCCTTTAAGCAGGAATGAAGTTGCAAAAGCCCGATCCCGTCCCGCGTCCGCTCGACCACCTGACCCTGTTCGGCGATCCGGCCGCGCCGGCGCTGACGACACGCGAGGGTGCGCTGGATTATGCCGGGCTGGAAAGGGCGGTCGGCACGCTTGCGGCGGCCCTGCAGGCGAGGGGCCTCGCCAAGGGCGACCGGGTCGCCTCCTGGCTGCCCAAGAACCGCCTGACCAGCCTGCTCCCGCTCGCCTGCGCGCGCGCCGGGCTGATCCATGTGCCGGTCAACCCTTTGCTGAAGCGGATGCAGGTCGGCCATATAATCGGCGACAGCGGCGCGAGCCTGCTGATCAGCGGCCAGGCCCGCTTTGCCACGCTCGAGCCGGGCGACGCCGCCTGCGCATTGCTCGACGAGGCCGAGAGCGCCGCTCTGTTCGATCATCCCGACGCGCTGGCGCCGTCGGCGCACGATCCCGAGGAGCTCGCCGCCTTGCTCTACACCTCCGGCTCGACCGGGCGGCCCAAGGGGGTGATGCTGAGCCACGCCAATATGTGGCTCGGCGCGGTCGCGGTGGCGGATTATCTGCGGCTCAAGCCGGAGGACCGCGTCCTCGCGGTGCTGCCGCTGAGCTTCGATTACGGCCAGAACCAGACGCTCTCGGCCTGGGCCGCGGGCGCCTCGGTGGTGCCGCTCGACTATCTCGCCGCGCGCGACGTGATCCGCGCCGTCGAACGGCACAAGATCAGTACCTTGGCTGGCGTTCCTCCGCTCTGGGTTCAGTTGATCGAGGCGCCCTGGCCCGCGCAGGCGGCGCTGTCGTTGCGCCGGCTCACCAATAGCGGCGGCAAGCTGCCGCCCTCGGTGATCCGCCGGATGCGCGAGCTCTTCCCGGCCGCGGACATCTATTCGATGTACGGGCTCACCGAAGCGTTCCGCTCGACCTATCTCGAGCCCGCTCTGCTCGACGATCATCCCGATTCGATGGGAAGCGCCATCCCCTTCGCCGAAATCATGGTCGTCGACGCCGACGGCAAGGCGGCGGCGGAGGGCGAGCTCGTCCATGCCGGACCGTTGGTCGCCAAGGGCTATTGGCAGGATCCCGCGCGCACCGCCGAACGGTTCAAGCCCGCGCCCGCGGGCTCGGCTTATGGCGGCATGGCGGTCTGGTCGGGCGACCGCGTCCGCCGCGACGAGGCCGGCCTGCTCTATTTCGTCGGCCGCGAGGACGGGATGATCAAGACCTCGGGCAATCGGGTCAGCCCGACCGAGGTGGAGGAGGCGGCTTTGGCCTCGGGCCTGGTCGCCGAGGCGGTCGCCCTCGGCTATCCCGACGCGCGGCTGGGGGAGGGGATCGCGCTCGTCGTCCGCCCCGACCGGCGCGGCGAGGAAGCGGCGCTGCGCGCCTTCCTCAAGCGGCAATTGCCCAATTTCATGCAGCCCGGGCCGATCCTGTGGCGCGAGGTGCTGCCGCGCAGCCCCAACGGCAAGCTTGACCGCGTCGCGCTGAAGGCGGAGCTGACGGCATGAGCAAGCTGATGGGTCCCCTGCCGCCCGGTTTCGCGGCCGATGCCGACGGCATGCTGCTGATCGGCGGCCGCCGCGCCGACGCTTTGGTCGCCGAGGCCGGCGACACGCCGCTCTTCGTCTACGACCTCGCTTTGGTCGACGCCAAGATCGCCCGCTTCCGCGCCGCCTTCGCCGGCGTCCACTTGCACTATGCAATGAAAGCAAACCCCTACCTTCCCTTATTGAGTCATGTGGGCAGGAGCGTCCATGGCGTCGACCTGGCCTCGGGCGGCGAGCTCCGGATGGCGTTGAAGGCCGGACTCGATCCCGAGGCGATGAGCTTCGCGGGGCCGGGCAAGCGCGACGCCGATTTGGGCGAGGCGATCGCGGCGGGCGTCACGCTCAATTGCGAATCCGAGGGCGAGGCCGAGCGCGCGCTGACCATCGCCGGCAAGCTCGGCCGCACGCCGCTGCTGGCGGTCCGGGTCAATCCGGATTTCGAGATCAAGGGCTCGGGGATGCGGATGGGCGGCGGCGCCAAGCCGTTCGGCGTCGACGCGGCCCGGGTGCCCGCTCTCGTGAAGCGCCTCCTCGCCGCCGGCGCCGCCTTTCGCGGCTTCCACATCTTCGCCGGCTCGCAGGCGCTCGACGCCGACGCCTTGATCGAGGCGCAGGCCGCGACGCTCGCGCTCGCCGCCCAGCTCGCGCAAGACGCCGGCGCGCCGCCGCCGCTGGTCAATCTCGGCGGCGGCTTCGGCATCCCCCATTTCCATGGCGAGCAGCCGCTCGACGTCGAGAAGGTCGGCATCGCTCTCGGCGAAGGGCTGGCGGGGCGCGCCGACATCCTGCGCGACAGCCTGTTCGCGATCGAGCTCGGCCGCTGGCTGGTCGGCGAATGCGGCGTCTATCTGACCCGGATCGTCGATCGTAAGGTCAGCCACGGCAAGACCTTCCTGATCGCCGACGGCGGCATGCAGCACCAGCTCGCCGCCTCGGGCAATTTCGGCCAAATCGTGCGCCGCAACTATCCCGTCGCCATCGCCTCGCGCTTCGGCGCGGAGGCCGAGGAGGAGGTCTCGATCGTCGGCTGCCTGTGCACGCCATTGGACCGCCTTGCCGATGACGTCATGATGCCCCGCGCCGGGATCGGCGATCTGGTCGCGGTCTTCCTCGCCGGCGCCTACGGCCTCTCGGCGAGCCCGCAGGCCTTCCTCGCCCAGCAGGCGGCGCGCGAGATGGTCGTCGGCGGGGCCGATTAACCCCTTGAAAGCGCACGGTCCCGGATCGGGACGCCCTCTTAAGCCGCCTTGTTCCTAACATTAATTTTACCTCTTGCCCGCATAGCAGACCCAAATCCCGCGCCTCCATCCCGTTCAGGGACGGGCGGCACAGGATCGGGAGCGAGTGAAGAGGGATCGAGATGCGCGTATCCGCCAAATCCTTTGCAAGCCTTGCGGCCAGCGTCAGCGCGCTCGCGCTTGCCGGCTGCGCCACCGGCGGCGGCCGCAGCGGCAACACCCTGCCCGCGGCCAGCTTCGTCGCCAATGGCAGCGACGAGCAGGCCGCCGAAGCCTATATCATCGGCCCGCTCGACGAGATCACCATCTTCGTGTGGCGCAACGCCGAGCTGGGCGCGCACGTCCAGGTCCGCCCCGACGGCCGCATCACCACGCCTTTGATCAGCGAGATGGTCGCCGCGGGCAAGACCCCGGCCCAGCTCGCCGACGACATCCGCCAGGCGCTCGTCCCCTATATCACCGACCCGCTCGTCTCGGTGATGATCGATCGGCCGCAGGGCACGTTCGCGCAGCAGGTCCGGATCGTCGGCGCCACCGCGCGGCCGGCGGCGATCCCCTATCGCGCCAACATGACCCTCCTCGACGCGATGATCGCGGTCGGCGGCCTTTCCGAATTCGCCGCCGGCGACCGCGCCCGCCTGGTCCGGGTCGACCGCGAGAGCGGCCGGCAGCGCGAATATGATCTGCGCATCGCCAGCCTGCTGCGCCGCGGCGACGTCCGCGCCAACGTCAGGCTCGAGCCGGGCGACGTCATCATCATCCCCGAAAGCATGTTCTGACGCCGCCGCCGGCAGCAGCAATCCAGGAACGATGAAAGCCGATGGACGGACTCTATAACCAGCTCAAGATCGCGCTGCACCAGGTCTGGCGCCGCCGCTGGCTCGCGGCCGGCGTCGCCTGGGGCGTCGCCATATTGGGCTGGCTGGTCATCGCCCTGATCCCGAACAGCTACGAGGCCAAGGCGCGGCTCTTCGTCCAGACCCAATCGATCCTGCCGACCGTGGCCGGCACCCCGATCGAGGACCGCAACAACCAGCTGCTGCGCCTCAAGCAGACCATCACCTCGAACGAGAATCTGGTCCGCGTCGTCCGCCGCACCGAGCTCAACAGCCTCGTCGCCAGCGACCGCGACCTGGCCGCCGTGGTCGCGGCCCTGCGCACGCGCATCACGATCACCTCGCAGCCCGACGGCGCGCTTGAGATCAAGGCGACCTCCAACATCTCCGGCTTCTCCAACGGCCAGAATGCGCGCACCGCCGCCGGCACCGTGCAGGGCCTCGTCGACCTGTTCACCGAGAACAACCTCGCCGGCGACGGCCGCGAGACCGGCCAGTCGCTGCAGGTGCTCGACGAGGAATTGCGGCGCCGCGAAGGGCCGCTGCGCGAGGCCGAGCAGCGCCGCGTCGAATTCGAGCAGCGCTATCTGGGCGTGCTGCCCGGCACCGGCTCGATCCAGGACCGGATGGGCGCGGCGCGCACCGAGCTTGCCAATCTCGACCAGCAGATCGCCGCCGGCCAGGCGTCGCTGAACGCGATGCGCGGGCAGCTGGCGGCGACCCCGCAGACCATCCCCGGCATGGCCGGCGACAATAACGGCACCGCCAGCGGCCAGATCGCCCAGCTCCAGGGCCAGATCAACCAGAACCTCTCGCGCGGCTGGACCGAATCGCATCCCGACATCGTCTATGCCCGCCAGCAGATCGCGCGGCTGCGCCCCTATGCGGCGTCCGAACGCAGCTCCGGCAATATCGGCGGCATGTCCAACCCCTCCTACACCTCGCTGCGCGCGATGATGGCGGAGCGCGAGGCCGCCGTCGGCGCCGCCACCGCGCGCCGCAACCAGCTCCAGGCCGATCTCGCCTCGTTGACCACGCGCCAGTCCACCGAGCCCGGCGTCGCCGCCGAGCAGAGCCGGATCGTCAGCGACTACAATGCGCTGAAGCTGCAATATGACCAGATCCTCGCCAATCGCGAGCAGGTCCGGCTGCGCCGCGATCTGCAGAGCCGGTCGAGCCCGCTGACCATCAACGTGGTCGAGGCGCCGAGCGTCCCGAGCGCGCCCGCGGCGCCGAACCGGCCGATCTTCCTCACCTTGGTGCTGATGTTCGCGATCGGCGCCGGCCTCGCCGCGGCCTTCGTCGCCGGCCAGATCCAGACCACCTTCCCGACGCCGCTGCGCCTCGCCCAGGTGACCGGGCTCAAGGTGCTCGGCACGGTCAGCGAGGTGGTCAACGCCGCCGAGCGCTTCCGCCGCCGCAAGAAACTGGTGCTGCTCGCCGGCACCGCCGGCGGCCTCGGCGCCGCTTATTGCGCGCTGATGCTGGTCGAATTCTGGCAGCGCGGCTCGGGGGCATGAGGAGCGACATGGCAAAGCATATTCCCCAGTCGCTGCTCGAGCGCGCCGCCGAGCTCTACGATTTCGGCGCGGCGCTCCGTTCGCCCGCTCCCGCGCCTGTGCCTGTGCCCGTGGCCGAGCCGGCCCCGGCACCGGTCGAGGCCGCGTCTCCCGCGCCGGCCGCGCCGCCGCGCCTGCTCCGCTCCGTCGACACGCCGGCCCCGCGTCCGCGTGCCGCGCCGGGCGTGGCCGAGATCAACCGCGACCTGCTGGCCGCCAACGGCCTGATCGTGCCCGAGGCGCAGGGGACCGGGCTCGCCGAGGAATTCCGGCTGATCAAGCACCAATTGCTCGCCGACATCGAGCGCTCGAAGCAGCCCGAGGAGCGGCGCCGGCTGGTGCTGCTCTGCTCGGCCAAGCCCAAAGCGGGCAAGACCTTCTGCGCGGTCAACCTCGCCTTGAGCCTGGCCGGCGAGAAGGAGGGCGAAGTCCTCCTCGTCGAGGGCGATTTCCTGAAGCCCGACGCTTTGGCCCTGCTCGGCATCGCCGGCGGCGGCGCCGGCTTCGTCGACGCGCTCCTCGACCCCAAAGCCGATCCCGAATCCTTCGTCATCCGCACCGACGTGCCGGGCCTTTCGGTCCTGCCCGCCGGCGCCAGGACCAATAACGTTCCGGAGCTGCTCGCTTCGGACAGAAGCAGGGAGGTGCTGGCGAAGCTCGTCGCCGGCGACCGGCAGCGGATCCTTTTGTTCGATTCGCCGCCAGTGTTGATGGCGTCCCACGCGACCGTGCTGGCCGGCCTTGTCGGCCGCGCTTTGGTCGTCGTGCGCGCCGACCAGACAACCGAAGCCGACCTGCGCGAGGCGATCGGCCTGCTCCAGGGCTGTGAGATCAGCCTGATCCTCAACGGAGCGGGCCTCACCGGCCGCAAGTTCGGCGCTTATGATGGATATGGCCATGAAGACTGAGCTTGCACGCACGCGCGCCCTTCGCCGGCTGGCCCTGGCGATCGGGCTTTCCCTCGCCGCGGCCACCGCCGCGCAGGCCCAGGACCGGCCGCCGCCGAGCGCCGATTACGGGGCGCGATCCTCGTCGGCCGGCGCCGACGCCGATGCCGACGCGCAGGACGCCCAGGAGGCCGAGCCCGCGCCCGAGCAGAGCCGCCGCAGCCGGCGGCCCGCCCGCGTGCGCACCGACGTCAGCGCCTATCTCGAGGTCGCCCAGGTGCTCAGCGCCGATCTGGGCAGCGGCGGCGAGACGCTCACTTATACCAGCCTCGCCGTCGGCGTGGACGGCCAGATGCAGACCCGCCGGGTCACCGCGCAGATCAGCTACCGCTACGAGCGCGACATCGAGTGGAGCAGCGGCAGCGTCGATCGCGACGCCCATTCGGGCCTCGCCGCGGTCAACCTGGAAATCGTGCCCGGCGCGCTCTCGTTCGACGCCGGCGCGCTGGCGACGCGAACCGGCGGGGACGGGCGCGTGCTCGGCGTCACCAACCGCGACGAGACCGTCGACGTCTATTCCGCTTATGTCGGCCCGACCTTGTCGACCCATGCCGGCCCGCTGGCGATCAACGCCGCCTACCGGCTCGGCGCCGTCTGGGTCGACGATCATCGCGCCGCCGGCACGCTCAACGACGATTTCGACAGCAGCGTCGCGCACAGCGCCACGGGCAGCATCGGCATGGCGCCGGGCGGCTCGGGCCTGCCCTTCGGCTGGACCGTCGGCGGCGGCTATGCCCGCGAGGACAATGGCGGCCGCTTCGACCAGCATTTCGAGGGTTATTATGTCCGCGGCGACGTCGTCCTGCCGGTCGGCGCGACCCTCGCGCTGACCGCGGGCGTCGGCTATGAGAATATGCGCGCCGACCAGCGCGATTTCGTCCGCGACGCCGGCGGCGCCCCGGTGATCGGCCCCAATGGCCCGGCCCCGGATGCCGCCGCGCCGCGGCTGCTCACCTACGATCTCGACGGCGTCATGTACGATGCCGGATTGATCTGGCGGCCGTCGCCGCGCACCGAAGTGCAGGCCCGCGCCGGGCGCCGCTATGGCGGCACCACGGTTACCGGCTCGCTCGACCACCGGTTCAACACGCACCAGGGCGTCCATATCGACATATTCGACTCGGTCCAGACGTTCGGCAATCAGTTGGCCAACGATTACAGCGGCCTGTCGAACGGCTTTGACGTCAACCGCGATCCGCTGACCGGCGGCCTCGGCGGCTGCGTGTTCGGCGGCCAGGGCGGCAGCCAAGGCCGCGGCGCCTGCTTCGACCGCACGCTCGCCTCGATCAGCGGCAACAGCTTCCGCATGCGCGGCGGCAGCCTGCTCTTCTCGGGCGAGCGCGGGCGCTGGAGCTACGGCCTCGGCGCGGGCTATGCCCATCGCCGCTACAACCGGCCGCAGATCGCCGGCGTCGCCGCCTTCGCCAGCGCGGACGAGGTCTACAGCGTCTACGGGTCGCTCAGCCGCCAGCTGAGCCGGACCTCCTCGCTCGACCTCAACGCCTTCGCCAGCTGGTACGATAGCGACGTCAACGCCGACGCCATCACGACGCTCGGCGCGACGATGAGCTACAACAGGACCTTCTTCACCGAGCATCTGCAGCTGATGGCGGCCCTGGGCCTCTACAATAGCGACGACGGCACCGACTCCGCCACCAATGCCTCGGCCTTGGGCGGCCTCCGGTACACCTTCTAAGGGCTCGGCCCGCGGAGATATTGCTTATGTATAGCGAGCATTATGGCCTGACCGGACAGCCCTTCCAGCTGACGCCCGACGCGCGTTTCTGGTATGACAGCCGGACCCACAGGAAGGCGATGGCCTATTTGGGCTACGGCCTCGCCCAGGGCGAAGGCTTCATCGTCGTGACCGGCGAGATCGGCGCGGGCAAATCGACTTTGGTCGCGCATGTCCTGGCCAATATCGACCGCGCCCGCCTCAACGCGGTCAGCCTGGTCTCGACCCAGGTCGAGGGCGACGACATGCTGCGCCTGGTCGCGCAGGGGCTCGGCCTCGACACCAGGGCGGTCGAGAAGGCGCGGCTGCTCGACGCGGTCGAGCAGCGGCTCGAGGAGGAAGCCCGCGCCGGCAAGCGCACCCTGCTGATCGTCGACGAGGCGCAGAACCTGCCGGTCTCGGCGCTCGAAGAGCTGCGCATGCTCTCCAACTTCCAGGTCGGCGGCCGCGCCCTGCTGCAGACCCTGCTGCTCGGCCAGCCCGAATTCCGCGGCAAGCTCGCCGGCCCGGGCCTCGAGCAATTGCGCCAGCGGGTCATCGCCACCCACCATCTCGACGCGATGGGCGAGGACGAGGTCAGCTTTTATGTCCGCCACCGTCTGACCCGGGTCGACTGGCAGGGCAATCCCGAATTCGAGCCCGCCGCCTTCGAGGCGGTCCACCGCCACAGCGGCGGCATCCCGCGCCGGGTCAACCAGCTCATGCAGCGCGTCCTGCTCGCCGCCGCCATGGAGGGCGCCGCGACGATCGCCGCCGAGGCGGTCGAGGCGGTCGCCGCCGACATGGGCGCCGACGCGCCCGCGCCTGTCGCTCCGCAGGAGAAGGTGCTGCCGCTCCGTTCCGTCCGGACCGGACCGGTCGCGGTCGACGCGCCAGAGCCGGCGCCGGCGCCGCGCATCGTCCATGTTCCCGATCCCGCGCTCGAGCGCCGCCTCGCCGCGCTGGAGGCGCGCAGCGAGGAGCAGGAGGCGATGCTTCGCCGGGTGCTGATCCTGCTCGTCGACTGGGTCGAAAACAGCCAGGAACCGGCCTACCGTACCCACGCTGCCTGAGATCGGGGGACGGATGAGGAACGCGCTGTCGGTCGATGTCGAGGACTGGTTCCAGGTCGGCGCCTTCGAAAAGGTGATCGCGCGCGCGGCCTGGGAGACGATCCCGGGCCGGGTCGAGCGCAACACCGACCACGTCCTCGCCCTGTTCGACGGCGCCGGCGTCAAGGCGACCTTCTTCACCCTGGGCTGGGTCGCCGCGCGCCACCCGGCCTTGATCCGCCGGATCGCCGAGGCCGGCCATGAAATCGCCAGCCATGGCTGGGACCACCGGCGCGTGTTCACGATGGACGAGGCCGGATTCCGCGCCGATCTCGACCGCGCCCACAAGGCGATCGAGGATGCCGCCGGGCTGTCGCCTGCCGGCTATCGCGCGCCGAGCTTCTCGATCGACGCGCGCACGCCCTGGGCGCATCCGGTGCTCGCCGAGCGCGGCTATGCCTATTCGTCGAGCGTCGCGCCGATCCGCCACGACCATTATGGCTGGCGCGACTCGCCGCGCTTCGCTTGGCGGCCCGTGGCAGGCGCGCCGCTGATCGAGCTGCCGGTGACCACGATCAGCCTCGCCGGCCGCCGCTTCGCCGCGGGCGGCGGGGGCTTTTTCCGGCTGCTGCCCTATCGCTTCTCGTCCTGGGCGATCAGCCGCGTCAACGACGATGAGGACCGCCCGGCCATTTTCTATTTCCACCCCTGGGAGGTCGATCCGGACCAGCCCCGGGTCCAGGACGCGCCGGCGCGCTCCAAGATCCGCCATTACACCAATCTCGACGTGATGGAGCCCAAGCTCCTCAAATTGCTGCGCGACCACCAATGGGGCCGGACCGACGAGGTCGCCGCCGCCGAGCAGGCGCGGCTCGGATGAACGCGCTCAGCCCGATCCCGGCGCTCACGATCCGCGCCGCGCCGCTCGACGATGCGCGGCTGGAGGCGCTCGTGCGCGGCCACGAAGGGGCGACGCCCTTCCATCTCCCCCAATGGAGCCGGGCCGTCGAAATCGGCACCGGGCAGCGCGCGCATTATCTGGTCGCCGAGCGCGACGGCGCCCTGCGCGGCGTGCTGCCGCTCACCGAGATCCGCTCGCGCCTGTTCGGCAGCACGCTGGTCTCGGCCGGCTTCGCCACTGGCGGCGGGCCGCTGGCCGAGGATGAAGGGACTGCCTCGGCCCTTGCCGACGCCGCCTGGGCGCTGGCGCGATCGCTCGGCTGCCCGACCGCCGAGCTGCGCGGCGGCGCCGTGCCTCCCGGCTGGCAAGAGAGCACGGGCGTCTATGCCAATTTCACCCGCGCGCTGCCCGCCGACGAGGGCGCCTTGCTCGGCCTCATCCCGCGCCGCCAGCGCGCCGAGGTCCGCCGCGCGCTCGCCTCGAACCTCGAAATCTCCGCCGGCAGCGACCGCCGCCACCGCGACGCCCATTATCGAGTCTATGCCGAAAGCGTGCGCAACCTCGGCACGCCGGTCTTCCCGCGCGCCTTGTTCGAAGCGGCGCTCGACCAATTTGGCGACGAGGCCGACATCGTCATCGTCTGGCAAGAGGGCCGGCCGCTCGCCGCTTTGCTCAATTTCTACCTGAACGGGACCTGCCAGCCTTTCTGGGGCGGCGGCACCTGGGCGGCGCGCAAATGCCGCGCCAACGACCTCATCTATTACGCGCTGATGCGCCACGCCATTGCGCGCGGCTGCACCCGTGCCGATTTCGGCCGCTCCAAGATCGGCACCGGCCCCTGCGCGCGCAAGCGGATCTGGGATTTCGACGAACGCCCGCTCATTTATGCGGTCCGCACGGCGGACGGCGCCGCGCCGCGCCAGGTCAACCCGCTCGACCCCAAATACCGGCTCAAGATCGCCGCCTGGCAGCGCCTGCCTTTGTGGCTCGCCAATCGCGCCGGCCCGCTCATCGCCAGGGGGCTGGGATGACACGGGAGATCCTCTTCCTCGCCCACCGCATCCCCTATCCGCCCAATCGCGGCGACAAGATGCGCTCGTGGCACGTGCTCCGCCATCTCGGCCGCCACGCGACGGTCCATCTCGGCGCCTTCGCCGACGATGCGGCCGACGCCGCCCATCTCGATGCCCTCCGCGAGGCGATGGGCGGGTCGCTGGGCGAGGCCTATATCGAGCCGCGCCACCGCAAGCGCACCTGGCCGCTGCGCGCTCTGCTGCGCAACCAGCCCGCCACCGTCGCCGCCTTTCACGGCAGCGGCATGGAGGATTTCGCGAAGGGCATCCTCGCCCGTCCTCAGGTCGGCGCGGTCTTCGCCTTCTCGATCCAGATGGCCCAGTTCGTGCCCGCCGATACGCGGCAGCGCTTCGTCATGGACTTCGTCGATTTCGACTCGGCCAAATATGCGGGTTACGCCGCCAATGGCCGGGGCCTGCGCAAGCTGGCGCTGATCCGCGAGGCCCGGCGGCTCCAAGCCTATGAGAAAGAGGTCGCCGAGCGCGCCGATATCGGCCTCTTCGTCAGCGGCGCCGAGGCCGCTTTGTTCCGCGAGACGGTGAAGCCGCGGGGCGCCGATATCCGCGCGCTCACCAACGGCATCGATTTCGCCTTCTACGATCCCGAAGGCGATTTCGCGCCGCTCGCCGATCCGCCGGTGCCGCTGATCGTCTTCACCGGCCAGATGGACTATCAGCCCAATGTCGAGGCGGTGCGCGCCTTCGCCCGCGAGGTGATGCCCTCCATCCGGCAATGCTATTCGGCGCGCTTCGCCATCGTCGGCCGGCGGCCGGTCGCCGCGGTGCGCGCGCTGGACGGACAAGACGGCGTGATCGTCACCGGCGAGGTTCCCGACGTCCGCCCCTGGCTCGCGGCCGCGTCCGTCGTCGTCGCGCCGCTCCGGATCGCGCGCGGCGTCCAGAACAAGGTGCTGGAGGCGATGGCGATGGGCCGCCCGGTCGTCGCCTCGAGCGGCGCCTTCGAAGGCATCGACGCCCGCCCCGGCACCGATCTCATCGTCGCCGACGGCGCCGGCGCCCAGGCCGATGCGGTGCTGACCCTGTTCGACGAGCCCGGGCGCGCCGCCGCCATGGCCAAAGCCGCTCGCGCCCGCATGGTGACGCATTATGGCTGGGATGCGCAGCTTGCCCCGCTCGCGGCAATGCTCGGCCTCGACGAGAGGAAGCAGGCGGCATGACCGCGCTCGCTCTCTCCCGGCAGGCGGCCGCACGGTCGCCGTGGCGGACCCACCTGGCCGTGTTGGCGCTCGCCTCGGCCTTCATCCTCGCTCTGTTCGCGCGCGACGCGGCCGCCATGGCGGCGATCTGGTGGCAGAGCTCGACCTTCAACCATTGCCTGCTGATCGTGCCGATCCTTGCCTGGCTGGTCGCTCAGCGCCGGGCCGAGCTCGCCCGGCTGACGCCCGCCGCCTGGTGGCCGGGGCTGCTGCTCGTCGGCACCGGCGCTTTGGGCTGGCTGCTCGGCGAGGCGGGCGGGATCGCCTTCGCCCGCCATCTCGGGCTCGTCTTCATGCTCCAGGGCGCGGTCATCGCCTGCCTCGGCAAGGCCGTGGCGCGCGGCCTCGCCTTCCCGCTTTTCTACGCGCTCTTCCTGGTTCCGGTCGGCGAGGAGCTGGTGCCGGCGATGCAGACCTTGACCGCGCAGATGACCTCGGGCCTGCTCGCTATCACCGGCGTGCCCGCCCATCTGGAGGGCGTCTTCATCACCACGCCGACCGGCTATTTCGAGGTCGCCGAGGCCTGCGCCGGGGTCAAGTTCCTGATCGCCATGGTCGCGTTCGGCGCGCTCGTCGCCAACGTCTGCTTCCGTTCCTGGCCGCGGCGCATCGCCTTCATGGCGGTGTCGGTCGTCGTCCCCATATTCGCCAACGGCATCCGCGCCTGGGGGACGATCTATGTCGCGCACCGGAGCGGCAGCAACGAATTCGCGGCGAGCTTCGACCATGTCATTTATGGCGGCATCTTCTTCGCCATCGTCATCGCCCTGATCCTGGGGGCTGGTTGGCGCTTCTTCGACCGCGGCGTCAACGATCCCTGGTTCGACGCCGAAAAGCTCCAGCCCGAAGCGCCGCGCGGCGCCCGCCTCAGCCATGTCGCCGCCGTGCTCCTGCTCATCGCCGCTCTGCCCGTCGCCTGGTCGACCCTGGTCACCGCCGTCGGCGCCCGCGCGGTTCCGGCCGACATCGCCATGCCCGAATTGGCCGGCTGGCAGCGCGTGCCCGGTGGCGAGGGCCGCGCGTGGCAGCCGCATTTCGCCGGCGCCGACCGAATCCGCATCGCCCATTATCGCGACGGGCAGGGCCGGATCGTCGACCTCGCCATCGTCCTTTTCGCCAGCCAGAGCGAAGGCCGCGAGCTGGTCGGCTACGGCCAGGGCGCGGTGGCGCCGGAAGGCGATTGGGCGTGGACCTCGAACAGCATAGCGCCGCCGAACGGACGCGCGGAACGGATCGCCTCGCACGGGGTGGAACGCGAGGTCGTCAGCTTCTATCGCGTCGGCAGCATCGTGACCGGGAGCGGCGTAAGCGTGAAGCTGGAAACATTGAAGGTCCGGCTGCTCGGCGGCCCCCAGCGCGCCGTCGCCATCCTCGTCTCGGGCGGCTCGCGCCCGGCGATCGACGAGTTTTTGGCGCGGCTGGGGCCCATCGACCGGCTCGCCGACCGCGCCGCCGGGCTCGAGTAGAGCCCATGTGCGGCATTGCCGGCATCTTCCACCCCGACGTCCCCAAGCCGGTCGATCCGGCGCGGGTCGAGGCGATGGCGGACGTCCTTGCCCATCGCGGGCCGGACGGCAGCGGCGTCTGGACCGCGCCGGGCGTCGGCCTCGGCCACCGCCGCCTCTCGATCATCGACCTTTCGGACGCCGCCGCCCAGCCGATGCTCTCGCCCGACCGCCGCGAGGCGCTGAGCTACAATGGCGAGATCTACAATTTCCGCGCGGTCCGCGCGGAGCTGGAGGGCAGGGGCTTCGCCTTCCGCACCGAGAGCGACACCGAAGTGATCCTCGCCGCCTGGCGGCAATGGGGACCGGATTGCCTCGCCAAGTTCAACGGCATGTTCGCCTTCGCGCTCTACGACGCCAAGGACGATTCGCTGTTCCTCGCCCGCGACCGGCTCGGCGTGAAGCCGCTCTTCCACGCCATGCTTTCCGACGGCGCCTTCGTCTTCGCCTCCGAATTGAAGGGCCTGCTCGCCAATCCCTTGCTGCGCCGAAGCCCGAGCGCGCAGGCGATCGACGATTATCTCGCTTACGGCTACGTCCCCGACGATGCCTCGATCGTCGAAGGCGTCGGCAAGCTCCCCGCCGGCCACTATCTCCATTTGCGCCGCGGCCGGCCGGTGCCGGCGCCGGTGAAATGGTGGGACGTCGATTTCTCCAGCCCCGTCCGCGCCTCGATCAAGTCGCTCGAGGAGGAGATGGTCGAGCGGCTGCGCGAGGGCGTCACCTCGCGCATGGTCGCCGACGTGCCTTTGGGCGCCTTCCTCTCCGGCGGCGTCGACAGCTCGGCGGTGGTCGCCTTCATGGCCGAAGCCAGCCGCGGCGCGGTCGAGACCTGCTCGATCGGCTTCGATGCCGCCGACCATGACGAGACCCGTTACGCGGCCCAGGTCGCCGAGCTGTTCGCTACCAACCACCGCACGCGGATTGTCGCCTCCGAGGATTTCGGCCTCATAGACATTCTCGCCGACGCTTTCGACGAGCCCTTCGCGGACGCCTCGGCGCTCGGCACCTACCGCGTCTCCGAGCTGGCCCGCGAGAAGGTCAAGGTGGCGCTCTCCGGCGACGGCGCCGACGAGGCGATGGCCGGCTATCGCCGCTACCGCTTGTTCTCGGCCGAGGAACGGGTGCGCCGCCTGCTGCCGGCGCCGTTCGCGCGCGCCGCCGGCATGCTCGGCGATCATTATCCCAAGCTCGATTGGGCGCCGCAGATCTTTCGCGCCAAGACGACCTTGCAGGCGCTGGGGCAGGGCAGCGGCGCCGCTTACGCCAATGCCGTCGGCGTCACGCCCGCGCCGCTCCGCCGCCAGGTGATGACCGCGCCCTTGCACGGCCATGTCGCCGAAGAGCGCTACATCCGCGCCTTCGACGACGCGCCGGCGAACGACCCGCTCTCCCGCGCCCAATATGCCGACCTCAAGATCTGGCTGCCGGGCGACATCTTGACCAAGGTCGACCGCACTTCGATGGCGGTGAGCCTGGAGGCGCGCGAGCCCTTGCTCGACCACCGCCTCGTCGAATTCGCCGCCCGGCTGCCGGCCAAGCTGCGGCTCAGGAGCGGCAGCGGCAAATGGCTGATGAAGCGCGCGCTTGGCTCACGGCTCCCCGACGAGATCCTCAACCGCCGCAAGATGGGCTTCGTCACCCCGGTCTCGGCCTGGTTCCGCGGCCCGCTGGCCAAAGAGGCGCTCGCAATCCCGCAGGGCTCGGCGCTGGCCGAGACCGGCTGGTTCGACGCCGCCGCCATCCGCCGCCTCGCAGAAGCCCACCAGAGCGGCCGCTCGGACCATGGGCGGCTGCTCTGGCAATTGCTGATGCTGGAGAAATCGCTGCAGAGGGTCTTCGGATTGGGCGCGGTCAGCGCTCCCCGGGATATTGAGCCCCGGCAAAGTAAAGCCCGTCGGGCGGCGCGTTGAAGCCCAGAGCGGCGCGGTCCTTCGCCTCCAGCGCCGCCTTCAAATCCGCCTTGGTCCATTTGCCGCGCCCGACCAGTTCGAGGCAGCCGACCATCGAGCGCACCTGGTGATGGAGGAAGGAGCGGGCCGCCGCCTCGATCTCGATCGTCTCGCCGAGCCGCCTTACGGTCAGCCGGTCGAGCGTCTTGACCGGGCTGTCCGATTGGCAATGAGCCGAGCGGAAGGTCGTGAAATCGTGATGGCCGACAAGCACTTGTGCGGCCTTGTTCATCTCGTCCGCATATAGCACCACCGGCACCCGCCACGCCCGCCCCGCTTCGAGCGCGAGCGGCGCCCGCCGGTTGGCGATGCGGTAGAGGTAGCGCCGGCCGATGCAGGAGAAGCGGGCGTGGAAGTCGTCGTCCACTTGTTCGGCGCCGAGGATCGCGACGGGCAGCGGCCGCAATTTGGCGTTGATGCCGTCGGCGAAGCGTTGCGCCCCGATCGGCTTAGCGACGTCGACATGGGCGGTCATCGCCAGAGCGTGGACGCCGGCATCGGTCCGCCCGGCGGCGTGGAGCGTGACCTGTTCCTGCACGATCGCGCCGATCGCCTCCTCGATCGCCTGCTGGACCGAGGGACCGTGCGCCTGGCGCTGCCAGCCCATGAACGGGCGGCCGTCATATTCGATGGTCAGCCGGAACCGGGTCACGCCAGCGTCGCACCCGCGGGAATGGCGAAGCCGCGCAGCAATTCCGCCGGCATCATCGACCCGCGCCCGGCCCGCTGGACCAGGCTCGGCACGATCGAGCCTTCGGCGCAGGCGATGGCCAGGCCATGGTCGAGCACGGTTCCCGGTTCTCCGCTCAGCTCCGAAACCTCCGCCGCAAGTACCTTGATTCGCTCGCCTTCATAGTCGAACCAGGCGCCCGGCGCCGGGTTGAACGCGCGGATCTGGCGCTCGACCTGCACGGCGGTCTGCGTGAAATCGAGCTTCGCTTCGGCCTTGTCGATCTTCGGCGCATAGGTCGCGCGATCCTCGCGCTGGGGGATGTAACCGACATCCCAGGGAATGAGTTCGAGGATTCGGACCATCAGCTGAGCGCCGGTTTCCGCCAGCTCCGCGCTCAGCGCGCCGGCGCTCTTGCGGTCGATCTGCGCCGGCATCGCGCCCAGCATCGGCCCGGTGTCGAGCCCGCGCTCCATCTGCATGATGGTGACTCCGGTCCGCGCCTCGCCGGCGAGGATGGCGCGCTGGATCGGCGCGGCGCCGCGCCATCGCGGGAGCAAAGAGGCGTGGACGTTGAAGCAGCCAAGCCGCGGCGCGGCCAGGATCGGCTCCGGCAGGATCAGCCCATAGGCCGCCACCACCGCGGCATCGAGGCCCAGGGCCGCGAACGCCGCCTGCTCGCCGGCGTCCTTGAGCGAAGCCGGCGTCCGAACCTCGATTCCCGCTTCCCCGGCGCGCCGCTGCACGGGGGAAGGGGAGAGCCCCTTGCCCCGCCCCGCCGGCCGCGGCGGCTGGCAATAGACGGCGGCGATGTCGTGGCCCGCCCCGATCAGGGCGTCCAATGTCGGCACGGCGAAATCCGGCGTTCCCATGAAGGCGATGCGCATGGGGAGCGTTTAGCGAGGGAGGCCGGGCAAGGCGACTGGGGACAGTTACTTTTTCGGCACTGCGCCTCGGCCATTCAGGCGACCGAGCCCGAAAAAGTAACTGTCCCCATTTCCAACGCGGCACCAACTCTCCTATCTCCCCTCCATGGCTTCCACCGAAATCGAAGCGCTCACCCAGGCGCTGGCGCGGCTGCCGGGGCTCGGGCCCCGCTCGGCACGGCGCGCCGTGCTCCACCTGATGAAGCGCCGCGAGACCGCGATGGCGCCGCTGCTGCGCGCGCTCGCCCAAGTCAACGAGAAGCTCTCGATCTGCGCGATCTGCGGCAATGTCGACACCGCCGATCCCTGCGCGATCTGCACCGATTCGCGCCGCGACGCGCGCCTGCTCTGCGTGGTCGAGGAGGTGTCGGACCTGTGGGCGCTCGACCGCTCCCGCCTCTTTCCCGGCCGCTTCCATGTGCTCGGCGGCCGGCTCTCGGCGCTGGAGGGCATCCGCCCCGAGGATCTCGGCATCGACCGCCTGGTCTGCCGGGTCGCCGCCGGCGGCATCGACGAGATCGTGCTGGCGATGAACGCGACGCTCGAGGGCCAGACCACCGCCCATTATCTCGCCGAGCGGCTCGAACGCTTCCCGGTCCGAATCACCCAGCTCGCCCATGGCCTGCCGGTCGGCGGCGAGCTCGACTATCTCGACGAAGGCACATTGGCGCAGGCGCTCAGGGCGCGGCGGCCTGTTACCTGAAATCCTCCCATTCCCGGGAGGAATGCTTGAAGAATCGGCGCTCTCGCCTTATTTTCCGGCCATGGCCATCTTACCGATCCTCGAAGTGCCCGATCCGCGCCTGCGCCAGATCTCGACTCCCGTCGAGGTGGTGACCGACGAAACCCGCGCGCTCATCGCCGACATGTTCGAGACCATGTACGCGGCGCCGGGCATCGGCCTTGCCGCGGTCCAGGTCGGCGTGCCCAAGCGCCTCTTGGTCATCGACCTGCAGGAGCCCGAGGTCGAGGGCGGCGACCCGGTCCGCGATCCGCGCGTCTTCATCAACCCGGAGATCCTGACGCATTCGGACCAGGAGGTGCCCTATACCGAAGGCTGCCTCTCGGTTCCCGAGCAGTTCGCCGACGTAGACCGGCCGGACCGCATCCGCGCGCGCTGGCTCGACGAGCAGGGCGCGACCCACGAGGAGGATATCGACGGCGTGCTCGCCGTCGTCCTGCAGCACGAGATGGACCACCTCCGGGGCGTGCTCTTCATCGACCACCTCTCCCGCCTCAAGCGCGAGATGATCCTCAGGAAGATCGCCAAGCTGCGCAAGGCGGCGGCTTAAGCTGGCCCGTGCCTGCGCCGGGGTCACGAAGGTGGCTTGAGCCTTTGCCGCGCCTGCTCTAGGTTCGCTCTTCGTTCCGCAGGACAGAAGCGCCCATGGATCCCCTGACTCTCCTCCTCGCCGCCGCTTTGCTCGCCGCGGCCGTTGCCCTGGGCTGGTTCGCCGCGCGCGGGCGGGCCGGTGCGCTGGAGGAACGGGCCAGGGCGGCGGACCAGCTGCGCGCGACGCTCGATGGCGTGACCGTCGAGCGCGATGCGGCGATGCGCGATCTCGCTTCGCTCCAGGCCGACGCCCGCAATTTCGAGGCGCGGATGAAGGAGCTGATCGAGGCCAAGGAGGCGCTCACCGCCCAGTTCCACGAGGTCGGCGCCAAATTGCTGAGCGAGGCGCAAAAGCAGTTCCTCGAGCGCGCCGACGCCCGCTTCAACCAAGCGAGCGAGAAAAGCGACGCCCAGCTGAAGGCCCTGCTCCAGCCGGTCGAGGCGACGCTGAAGCGCTATGAGGAAGGGCTGAGCAAGGTCGAGAAGGAAAGGGTGGGGAGCTACGAGGCGCTGCGCGAGGCGGTGACCCTGCTCCACGCCGGCCACAGCCAGGTCCGGGACGAGACGCGCAACCTCGTCAATGCTTTGCGCTCCAGCCCCAAGGCGCGCGGGCGCTGGGGCGAGCAGAGCTTGAAGAACGTGCTCGAACAGGCCGGCCTCTCGCCTTATGCCGATTATCAGTCCGAGGTTTCGGTCGAGACCGAGGACGGCCGCCTGCGCCCCGACGTGATCGTCCGCCTGCCCGGCGGGCGCAAGCTGATCATCGACGCCAAATGCTCGCTGAACGCCTATCTCGACGCCAACGAGCAGGTCGACGACGCGCTCAGGATCGAGCATCTCAAGGCGCACGCCGCCTCGATCCGGGTCCACGCCCAGAAGCTCGGCTCGAAGAATTACTGGGACCAGTTCGGCGACGCCGCCGATTATGTCGTCATGTACATTCCCGGCGAGCATTTCCTCACCGCCGCGCTCGAGCAGGATGACGGGCTCTGGGAATGGGCGTTCGAGCGCCGGGTGCTGCTGGCGACGCCGACCAACCTGGTCGCCATCGCCCGCACCGTCTCCAGCGTCTGGCGGCAGGAGAAGATCGCCGAGGAAGCGGCCGAGATCGCCCGGCTCGGCAAGGAGCTGCACAGCCGGCTCGCAACGATGGGGGGCCATGTCGCGCGCATGGGCCGCAACCTCGAGCTCGCCATGGGCGCCTATAACGCCTTCGTCGGCAGCCTGGAGACGCAGGTGATGACCCAGGCCAGGCGCTTCGAGACGCTCGAAGTGTCGAGCGGCACCAAGGAGATCGAGGCGTTGCCGGTGGTCGAAGGCGCGCCGCGGCCGCTCACCAAATTGTTCCCGACCGAGGGCGGCACGCCCAATTGAGGCGGGAGCCTTCGTTCACCCGGTTCGACCGACTGCGGGGAGCGACGGGCATCTCATAAGACCCGCCGCAGCCTGATCGAGCCGCCGCCGGCGAGCAGCATCATCGTTTCGCCGTCGGGAAAGACGATGGTCACCTGACCGCCGAGGAGATACAGGACGGCGCGCTCATGCGCCACGCGGTCGTCGGGGCAGGCCATGCGCGTCACCGCGATCGGGCCCGTCGTCAGCCGGATGCACCGCTGCGCATAGCTTCCGGAAAAGCGGTTGCAGCCGGCCTGGCCGTTGAGCCGCCCCGCGCCGGTGAACTGCATCACATAATTGTCGCCGTCCACGTCCTCGCCGCTGATCGCGACGATCCGCCAGTCGGTATCGGCCAGCGTCGCCGGCGGCAGCAGCCTGCCGCCGCAGCCCTCGACGGTGGAGCCGTGCGCGGTCACCCGGACCGTGTCCGAATAGACGCGCTCGCCTCGTCCTCGCACCTGACATGCCCGACCTCGACGGTGAATAGCCGGATCACGTAACGATAGCCGTTGGGGATCGGCCTTGAGCGCGGCGTCGCGGCGATCAGCCGGCGGTCGTCGCCGGGCTCATAGGTCATCCGCCCGCCCGCAACCTCCAGCCCCCCAAGGCTCGCTGCCGGCGGCCCGATGGGCGCCGGGCTGGGCCAGGGCCGCGATCGATGCGAGCAGGACCGGGGCCATGTCGTCCTCCGCCTCAGTGGCGCCGCAGCCGGACGCTGACGCCGTTTCCGGTCAGCAGCATCGTGTCGCCGTCCGGATAGGAGAAATGGACCGGACCGCCAAGGAGCCGCAGCATCTTGCGCTCGTGAGTCATGCGCGGCTCCCGGCAGGCCGTGCGCGTCGCCATGATCGGGCCGGGCGCCAGAGTGCCGCCTGCTTCGGCATAGGTGCCGGAAAAGCGGTTGCAGCCGGCCTGGCCGCTCAGCCTGAAGTCGGCGAACTGGAGCCCGTAATCCTCGGCCGGGGCGATCGCCTCGCCGTCGATCGCAGCAATCCCCCAGCCGGTATCGTTGAGCGTATCGGGCGGCAGGGTCGCGCCGCCGCAGCCCTCGAGGGGGCGGTCGCCGCCCGGGAAATAGACCTGGAAGGTGTCGGCATAATAGCGGTCGCCCATGCCGTCGTTGCAGCGGACATGCGTGATGTCGATGCGGATCGCGGACGTGACGTAGCGATAGCCGTTGGCGATCGGGCGCGGCCGGGGCGCAGCCACGTTCACCCCCGGCTGGTCGGGTGCCGAATAGACGATCCGCCCGCCGCCGATCGTGACGCCCCAGAAGGGCTCGGTGCCGTGCGCGCGATAGGTTTGCGCCATCGCCGTCGCGCAGCCGGCGAGCAGCAGGGCGATGGCTGGAAAAGTTCTCTTCATCCGCGCGCCTCTGCGTCACGCGAATTGAACGGCGTGTGACTCAGGACAGCCCCTCGATCAACCCGTCCGCGCCGATGTGCATCGCTTCGGCCGACGGCGTCCTCGGCAGGCCCGGCATGGTCATCAGGTCGCCGCAGACCGCGACCACGAAGCCGGCGCCGGCGGCGAGCCGGACCTCGCGCACCGGCACGACATGGTGGCTCGGCGCGCCGAGCAAAGCCGGGTCGGTCGAGAAGCTGTACTGGGTCTTGGCCATGCAGACCGGCAAATGGCCGTAGCCGTCTTTCTCCCAGGCGTGGAGTTGATTGCGGATGCCCGAATCGGCGATCGCCTCGTCGGCGCGATAGATGCGGGTCGCGATCGTGTTGATCTTGTCGAACAATTTGAGGTCCGAATCGTAGAGCGGCGCGAACTGGGCGCCGCCGCCGTCGGCGAGCGCCGCCGCCTTCTCGGCGAGCGCCTCGGCGCCGGCCCCGCCATCGGCCCAGTGCGTGCAGAGCACGGCCTCGACGCCGTGCGCGGCCGCGATCTCCTTGATCGCCGCGACCTCGGCGTCGCTGTCCGAGCTGAAATGGTTGATCGCGACCAAGGCGGGGACGCCGAACTGGCGGACATTCTCGATATGGCGGACGAGGTTGACGCCGCCCGCCCGCACCGCGGCGACATCCTCCTTGCCGAGGTCGGCATGCGCCACGCCGCCATTATATTTGAGCGCGCGCACGGTGGCAACGATCACCGCCGCGTCGGGATGGAGGCCGGCCTGGCGGCATTTGATGTCGAAGAACTTCTCCGCGCCGAGATCGGCGCCGAAGCCCGCCTCGGTGACGGCGTAATCGGCGAGGCTCAAGGCCGCCTTGGTCGCGATCACCGAATTGCAGCCATGGGCGATGTTGCCGAACGGGCCGCCATGGATGAAGGCCGGGTTGTTCTCGATGGTCTGGACGAGATTGGGTTGGATCGCCTGCGCCAGCAGCACGGTCATCGCCCCGTCCGCCTTGAGGTCGCGCGCGGTCACCGCGCTCTTGTCGCGGCGATAGCCGATGACGATGCGGGCGAGCCGCGCGCGCAGATCCTCGAAATCCTCGGCCATGCAGAGGATCGCCATGATTTCGGACGCGGCGGTGATGTCGAAGCCCGATTCGCGCGGGAAGCCGTTGCCGACGCCGCCCAGCGACTGGGCGAGGCGGCGCAGCGCGCGGTCGTTCATGTCGATCACCCGCTTCCAGACGATCCGGCGCACGTCGATCTCGAGCGCATTGCCCCAGTGGATGTGGTTGTCGATCAGCGCGGCGAGCAGATTGTGGGCGCTGGTGATGGCGTGAAAATCGCCGGTGAAGTGGAGGTTGATCTCCTCCATCGGCACGACTTGGGCATAGCCGCCGCCGGCGGCGCCGCCCTTCATCCCGAAGCAGGGGCCGAGCGAGGGCTCGCGCAGGGCGACGATCGCCTTGCGGCCGAGCCGGTTGAGCGCGTCGGCGAGCCCGACCGAGGTGGTGGTCTTGCCTTCGCCCGCCGGCGTCGGGTTGATCGCGGTGACCAGGATGAGCTTGCCGCGCGGCGCGTCGCGGCGCCCGCCCAGCCAGTCGAGCGCGATCTTGGCCTTGAAGCGGCCATAAGGCTCGATCGCTTCCTCGGGGATGCCGAGCCGCGCCGCGATCTCGCCGATCGGCAGCATCCTGGCGGCGCGCGAGATTTCGATATCGCTCGGCATCTTCCCTCTCTTCGATCAGCGTCCGCGGCGCTGGTTCAGCACTTCATAGGCCATCACCGCCGCCGCGACAGCCGCGTTGAGGCTGTCCGCCCGTCCCATCATCGGGATTTTCACGAGCAGGTCGCATTGTGCCTCGTAAGCCGCCGGCAGCCCCTGCGATTCGTTGCCGACGAGGAGGAAGCAGGGGCTTTCGTAGCGGGCCTGCCGATAGTCGGCGGCGGCGTTGAGGCTGGTGCCGACCAATTGCCCCGGTCCGCTCCGCAGCCACGGCACGAACTCCTCCCAGCGCGCCGCCGCGATCTTCTGCGTGAACAGGGCGCCCATCGAAGCGCGCACCGCCTCGACCGAGAAGGGATCGGCGCAATCGTCGATCAGGATCAGCCCACCCGCGCCGGCGGCGTCGCCGGTGCGCAGGATCGTGCCGAGATTGCCCGGGTCGCGCAGCGCCTGCGCGACGATCCAAAGCGGCGCCGCATTGCGGTCGATGCCGGCCAGCGCGGTGTCGAACGCGCGGTAGACGCCGATCACGGCCTGCGGATTGTCCTTGCCGCTGATCTTGTGGATTATGTCCTGGCTGGTCTCGATCGCCTCGCCGCCCGCCGCCTCGGTCGCGGCGATCAGCGCGCCGAGCAGGGCGTGGGAGCCGTCGCTGAAGAACAGCCGCTCGGGCAGCCGACCCGTCTCGCGCGCCTCGGTGAGGATCCTCAGCCCCTCGGCCAGGAACAGCCCCTCGGCGCGGCGGTTCTTCTTGTCGCGAAGGCCGCGCGCCTGCTTGACCAGGGGATTGGAGAAGGCCGTGACCTGCCGCGGCATCAGCCTATCCGTTCCGCGGCGAAAGCCGGGGTCCAGCCCTTCGGCAGCACCGCTAGACCCCGGCTTTCGCCGGGGAACAAGGCGCATACGGCCTTCACGCGTCCTCGTTGAAGCGCGCCTCGACCAGGGCCGTGAGCTGGTCGACCGCCAGCTCGGCGCCAAGGCCGGTGGCGCTGATCGTGATCGTGTCGCCCATCGCCGCGCCCAGCATCATCAGCCCCATGATCGAGGTGCCGCAGACCTTGTTGCCGTCCTTCTCGACCTCGATGGCGGCGTCGATCTGCGAGGCCAGGGTGACGAATTTGGCGCTGGCGCGGGCGTGGAGGCCGCGCTTGTTGGTGACCTCCACGGTGCGGCTGACCATGTCAGGCGGCTGCCTCGCCGAGGATCTCGGAGGCGACGGAGATATATTTGCGCCCCGCCTCGCGGGCGGCGGCGACGGCGGCGCGGACGTCCATCGTCTTGCGCGCGCCTTCGAGCCGGATCAGCATCGGCAGATTGACCCCGGCGATGACCTCGATCTTGTCCGATTTCATCAGGCTGATGGCGAGGTTGGAGGGCGTGCCGCCGAACAGATCGGTGAGGATGATGACGCCGCTGCCGTCGTCGACCTCGGCGATCGCCTTGGCGATGTCCTTGCGGCGCCGGTCCATGTCGTCGTCGGGGCCGATGCAGATGTCGGCGATCCGCTCCTGCGGCCCAACCACATGCTCCATGGCGACGATGAACTCGGACGCGAGCCCCCCATGGGTCACCAATACCAGACCGATCATCTATTCACCCTGCACGCCGTCTGCCATTGCCCCTGCGGAGCGCTCTCGACCGTCACGAGGCGGCGCGGCGAGGTCGCGATGGGCGAGATTGGGCGAAAAACCCGCTGCGCGCAACCGTGCCGCGACTCGCTCCGCGACATGGACCGAGCGATGGCGCCCGCCCGTACAGCCGAACGCGATCGAGACATAGGATTTTCCTTCGGCCCGATAGCGGGGGAGGAGGGTGAGGAGCAGGTCCTCGATCCTGCCCAGCGCCTCTTCATAGGCCTCGTCGTCCGCGATATGGGCGCCGACCGCCGCATCGAGCCCGGTCAGGTCCCTGAGCTCCTTCTCCCAATGCGGGTTCCTCAGAAAGCGCATGTCGAGCACGATGTCGGCGTTACGCGGCACCCCGCGGGCGAAGCCGAACGACATGATGGTCAGCGTCGGCGAATCATGGTCCGATCCGAAGCGATCGCGAATCTGCTGCTGGAGCGCGTTGGAGTCGCTGTCCGTGGTGTCGAGGACGTGATCGGCCCAGCGCTTCAGCGGCGCGGTCAGCTCGCGGTCCGCGGCGATGCCGTCGATGGCGGGGCGGTCGGTCGCGAGCGGGTGGCGCCGCCGCGTCTCGGAATAGCGGCGGATCAGCTCGTGCCCCATACAGTCCAGATAGAGCGTCTCGACCGAACGCGCCGCGTCCTCGCCGACCTGCTTGATCTGCCGGACCAGCCGCTCGGCGTTGAAGCCGCGCGTGCGGCTGTCGAGAC
>JAXDPD010000021.1:0-30141 GCA_034668505.1 Sphingomonadales bacterium | reverse complement strand
GCGCGGTCTCGGTGCCGACCAGCCGGCTGGGCATGCGATAGGTTTCGAGCCGCCGGTGCACGCGCCCAGCGGCCGCCGCGTCCCTGTGGCTGTAGCTGAGGAACGCCGTGTAGCGCAGCTCGTCCGGTCGCCCGTCCCCCATTGCCGTCCCCCGCGCGTCGCGCGCCGCTTTCGCGCCCCCCAAAGGAGGGTGCCAGACGACGCGCGTCCGCGCAACGATTCACCGGGCCGGCGCGTACGCTTTCGCCGCCTCGGGCCGGCCGCGCGGGCGCCGGGCAAGGAGTTTCATCCGATATGGACCAATTTCCGGTCGGAGCGCGCCTTCGTCAGACGCCGGCGACGCGAAATGCCTCTAGCGATCCTCCGCGCCGACCTCCGCGGCGAAGCCGTCGGCGACGATCGGATTGAGCGGCCGTTCGAACCGCATGCCGCCTTTGCCCTCTTCGAACCAGACGATGGTGGCGGGCCACGCCTCGAGGCCGGGCAGCCCCAGCCAGACCCGGGCGCCGGCGAAAAAGGGCCAGCGCGACCTGAACCCGCAGCCCACCTCGGAAATGTCCACGACGTGGATCATCTCGCTGGGCTGCCTGGGCTGGCTGATTGTCGCCATGGTGTTGACGCGGCGCCGCTCGACGCGGCGGCTGTCGTCACCGCTTCCCAGCTCCACCTGTGCCGAGACCTGCATGATCTAACTCCTCTGCCCCCTGGTCCGGCCGTCGCGGCCGCGCCAGTCTCTCGTGAAACCCATCTACCTTTGCGGCCTTACTGGAACGTTACTGTTCTGCCACTAAGCTACTGAAGATACACATTTAATTTACCCATATCGCTCAGCCGCGACTTCGGCATCGGCTAGTTGACGCGCGCCCTGAAACGGATGGTGAAGGTCGAATTGGCGGCCATGCTCCCCGACGGCGTCAGCCGCACCGCATCGACATTGGCGTCATAGCCCGCGGCGGGCGCATAGACGTAGGTCGAGCCATTGTTGTTGGAATAAGCGCGGCCGCCGGCCGGCAGGGTCACGCCGCTCGTGCCGGCGGTCAGCTCGAACGGCCCCATGCCGGGCACGGCGGGATTATAATCGCCATTGTAGAAAGTGACGGTCGCGGGCAACACGTCGGTCAGCACCAGGCTGCTGAGGTCGACCGGGCTGCCGCCGCTATTGGTGACGGTGAGCGTATAGGCGACGTCCGAGCCGGGCGCGTTGAACCGATCCGGTGATCCGGCCGTGGTGATGTAAGGCGCCGAGGTCTTGGTCAGCGCCAGCGACGGCATCGGGCAGAAGCGCACCTGGGAAATGCCGAAGCGCTGCTGGCCCGTCGCCGATTCGCCCGATTGCAGCGGGAAGTTCCCGTAGCTGATCGTGACCGACGTCACCGGCTGCGGGAAGCTGATCGCGAGGTCGCCGGTGGTCACGTTCACGTCGGCGCTCGTGCTGACGCCGACCGCCTCGTTGCTGGTCAGGACGAAGGGGGCGTTGTCGGCGCCGAAATTGACCGACGAGGCCCCCGCCGTGCGCGCGCCGGCGCCGTTATTGTTCCCGGCCGGGGCGGAAAGCACGGGCACGAAGGTCGAGGTGCCGTCCGAGCCGGTCACATGCACCCAATCCCGGAACTGGTTGCTGGTGAAATCGGCATCGTGACCGTTGACGATGATGTCGCGAACCGGCGTCGCAAACGTGATGGTCAGCCGGATGGTCCGCGTGTTCGAGGTGATGCTCGCGGTCCGCGAGGGGAAGGTGCCGCCAATCTGGAAGGTCTTGCCGCCACTGCCGCTGGTGAGGTCGGCGCTGATCTGCGGCATATTGTCGCTGTTCACCTGAATCGAGCTCAAGCCATTGTTGACGGCGCGGAATGTGAATGCGCGCGTCGCACCAAGTGGGTTCGTTGCCGTATAGGTATAAGTGCTCCCGTAGGCGAGCGACGCATCGGCCAGGCTCGAGAAGGCGAAGCTGTAGGTGTTGCTCGCATCGCACGCGGCCTGGGCCGGCACGCTCGTGGCCAGCAGCGCGAATGCGGTGATGCAGGAAAGCGCGCGCATCATCGCCGCCCCAGGCCGAGCCCGGCCAGGCTGAACTGATCGAACTTGATGCGCATGGTCACGTAGGGTCCGCTCCTCGTGTAGCGGTCCTGCTCGAAATCGCGGTCGTGGAAGCCGACCACGTTCCAGCCGATCGTCAGCCAGCCATTGTCGAACGGCCGGATGCCGACGCTCGGCCCGCCCGAGAAGGAAAAGCTGCGCCCGCCGACGCCCTGGCGGACGCTGCCGGCGGCGCCGATTTGCACGATGCTATTGAGATCGAAGCGGATATCTGCCCCCAATACGTTGCTCCAACCCTTGATGTCGTCCCCGCTCACCCGCTCGGAAACGTAGCGCGTCCCCCAGAAGAACGAAAGTTCGGTGCGGCCGAAATAGCGGTCCTCGCCGCCGTAGGGCGAATAATTGACCGCCAGCGAATTGACGATCCGCCGCGAGCGCGCGTCGCCGGTGATGGTGAAGGGCGAGCCGATCGGGCCGGGCACGCCGGCGACGGCGCCGCGCACCATGTCCTCGCGCAATTCGAACTTGTCGAGGAAGGACAAGGCGCTGCCGGTCGGGCGGTGCGCCCAGGTCAGCTGCACATTGGCGGTGCGCGTGCGGGCGCCGCCCGGCGCCTCGGCGGTGAACCAGTTCAGCGCGCCGCCCGCCGCGCGGCCCTCGCCGATCTGGCGCAAAGCGGCCAGGGTCACGCCGTAGCGGTCCTCGCGGTCGCCGGCGCGATATTCGGCGCGGCCGGTCAGGCTCCAGCGTCCCGCGCGATAGGTCGCGCCCGCGGTCACCGCGGTGAAATCCTCGGTCAGCGTCGCGCCGTCGCCGACGAAGCCGCCGCTCGCCACCGGATGGAGCGGATCGAGCACGCGGCTGGGATCGATTCCGCCCAAGGTGCGGTTGCCGTCCAGGGTGAAATCGACCGACCAGCGCTCCGAGAGCACCAAAGACTGCGACAGGCCGAAGGCGGCGAAGCTGCGCGGGCCATATTCGGCGATTTTCTGCATGTTGCCCGTGAGCGCGATGCGCGCGCCGGCCCAGGGCGCGAGCTCGAAGCCGACCCGCGCGGTGCGGGCGTTGATCTTCTCGCCGTCGGCGATCTCGTAGGATCCGATCAGGGCGACGCTGCGGCTCACCGCGAAGCGCGCCGAGAGGCGGTGGCGGGCGGGGAAATCCACGCTGTCGTCGCTGCCGCCGATCGGCAGCTCGGTCTGCGCGTCGAGCTCGAGCCGGTTGTCGAAGAAGCGCCGGGTCGCGCCGAGCTGGAGGATCTGCGAACGCGCGGTGCGGCCGTCGGCGAGCCGGTCGTCGGCGATGGTGAGGCCGGCGCGCGCCGAGAAATCGCGGCCGCGATATTCGAGCAGCGCGCGCCCGGCGATCCGCCGCGCCTCGCTGTTCAAATATTCTTCCGACCAGGCGCTGCCGGTCAGCGACAGGGTGTCGGTGAGGCGGGCGCGGCCGTCGATGCCGATCTTCCTGGTGCCGTTCCCCGAGGCGTTGAGCTGGCCGACGCCGAAGCCGGCCTCGCGCTCGCGGGCATAAGCGAGCAGGTCGAAGCGGCGGTCGTGATGCTCGACCTCGACTTGCCAGGCGGTGGCGGTGCCGCCTTGGGCCGGAGCCGCGCCGCCGGCAGCGGTCGCGCGGGTATCACTGACCGCGACCTCGGCGCGGATTTCGGTCCTCGCCGTCGGCCGGAAGCGGACGTCGACGCCGCCCAGATTGGTGCGGGTGGTGCCGTCATTGTCGTGGATCGCCGTGGCCGCCACCTGCAGCCGCTGGTCGGCGCTGCGCCAGGCGATTCGGCCGCCGGCGTTGAGCTCGCGCGAGGCGATTCCGTCGACTTCGTAATCGGCGACGATGAACTGCGGATCGAGGGCGGACGAGCGGCTCAGGATCGGCTCGCGGAAGCGCAGGGTGCCCGCCGCATAATCGATGTCATAGTCGATATGGCGCATCAGCAGGCGGCTCTCCAGGATGCGCTCGGAATGGAGCCGGTCGCGGACCTCGATCGTCACCCGCTCGGAATTGGCGAGCAGGTTGCGGCTGGCGAGCGCATAGGGGCCGGAAAGGCCGTTGCCCTGGATCTCGTCGCGGCGGTGGCGGTTCGGCGTGTCGGAGGCGAAGACGGTCGCCGAGACGCGGTCCGAGCGATATTCGGCCTTGAGGCCGTTCATCGAGCGGACGTAGCGGGTGAGCTCGGGCTCGTCGATGCCGGTGTCGTAATCCCCGAACAGGGCATAGAATTGCGGCCGCTCGAGCCTGAGGTAGAGCCGGCGCACCGAGGCGGCGTCGTAGCGGCGCTCGGAACGGTCGGCATAGATGGTGTAATAAGCGGTCGGATCGATGACGCCGCCGAAGCGGGTCTCGCTCTCGCGCTTGTCGCTGTCATAAGCGAGCGTCATCAGCCAGCGGCCGCTGATCCGCCCGCGGGCGTAGAGCGCGAGCCGGCCGTCGGTGATCACCTCGTCCTGGCCCGGATCCTGGCCCAGCGCCTCCATGTTGCGGTCGAGCCGGTTGAAGCCGATCGTGCCCTCGGCGAGGCCGACGATCGTCCACGGCCGCTCGCCCGGATCGAGCCAGGCTTCGACGCGCTGCTCGCGGACGAGCTCGCCGTCGCGGAAGTTGAAGCGCAGGGTGACGGTGCCCGAAGCGGTGGTCGGCTCGAGCTCGACATAAGCCACGCCGTCCTCGCCCTCGACGTGCCAGACCGGCCGGGCGCGCTCGAGCCCGGCGAGCTGGCGCGCCTGCTGGGCGTCGGCCTCGACCGCCGGATAATAAGGCGCCGGCACTTCGAAATCGCCGGCGAGGCCGTGATGGACCGGGCGGCCGTTGCTGTCGGTCAGGCGCAAGGCCAGCACCGGCCGGCTGACGCCGTCGGCGACCAGGAGCGAGCGCGAGCGGACCAATTCGGCGCGCACCGCGACGTTGGAGAAGGTGACGGGCCGGGTCAGGATCGTGACCACGGCGCCGTTGGCGTCGCGGATCTCGGCGGTGAGCCTGGTCGTGCGGTCCTCGAGCGGGATGCCGCGCCAGAGGCTGACCGCGACGGTGCCGGCCTCGTTGACCCTGGCGCCTTCGAAGGCGATCGGATCGACCGGGCGGCCGCCGTTGAGCAGGCGCACGCTCTGGCCCGGCAAATGCTTGATCGCCACCCGGACCACGGGCGCGCGCGGATTGTGGTCGACCTCGGGGAAGAGCCAGGCGATGCCCGGCTCCTGGCCGGCGAACCAGTCGCGCTCGGCGCCGGCGGCGACGGCGTCGGCGGCGGCGGCGGGGCGCTCGGCGGTGCGGCGGGCGGTGCTGGCGCGGGGCGCGGATTCGGCGGCGTGGAAATCGGCGCGCATCAGCGCCCCCCCCTGCCCCGAGACGAAGCGCGAGAAAGCGCGGCCGCCGGAGCGGACGTTGCGCGAGCAATCGACCGCGGCGCGGTCGGCGGGCAAAGTCGCGTCGTCGAGCTGGACGACATGGGTGCCCGGCATCACGCCTTCGAAATGGTAGAGGCCGTTGGCGTCGGTGACGGCGTAGCTGCCGTCTTCGAGCATGACGCGGACGCCGCCGATGCCGGGGCGCGTCCGCGGATCGACGCCGCAGCCGCCGTCGACGACCCGGCCGATGATCGTCATCCGATCGAGGATGGTCTCGCGGCGGATGCGCACCAGAGCGTCGGCGACGTTGCTGAGATTGCCGCGCGGGCCGGCGGCCTGGGCGCGGTTGAGCGCGTCGCCGCGGCGGGCGTCGGGGCGGACCTCGAGCACGTAGGTCAGTACGGCTTGCGCGCCCGGCGCGAGCGAGGGCAAGGCGAAGGTCAGCACGCTGCCGCCGCTATTCGCGGGGTCCGGTACGCTGACGCCGTCCATTTTAACCGATCCGGTTCGCAGACGCATCTGATGCGGGATTCGGTCGGTGATAGAGAGCGCGCCGGTCGCCGTATTGGCGTCGGGGTTGCGCACGATCACCCGATATTGGACGAGGTCGCCCGCTTCGGCCTCGGCGCGCGAAGCGGTCTTGCTGAGCACGATCGGGGTGATCGGCCGGTCGAGCGGTATGTCTATTCGTACCGCTCCGGTTCCCGCGAGCAGGATCTCGCCGCCATAGGATCCGGCGACGATGGTGAATGGCAGCCCGTCCGGCCGTCGCAAGGGCGCAAGTTCGGCGGGAGTGGCGACGGACGGCGCCGTATAAGGCGCGATCGGCGCGACGAGCAGCCGGTAGCGGCCCGGCCGCACCAGCGGGAAGCGATAATCGCCGGCCGGATAATCGTAGCGCATGCCGCCTGAGTCGGTGACGCTCTGGCCGGTGACGATCGTCGCGGGATAAGAGGAGATGCCGTCGTCGCCGAAGACCAAAGCCGGCTGGCCGGTGGCGGCGTCGATCAGGGTGATGCGCACCTCCGAGACCGGCGTGCCGTTGCGGCTGTCGAAGGCGATGCCGAAGGGATCGACGAGGATCACGATCTGCTTGCGCGCGACCGGGGCGCCGCCCGGCGTGTCGCTGAGCGTCAGCACCAGCGGCCGATCGGGCCGCACCGAGAAACGGCAGTCGCCGGAGACCGGCGGCCCGGTCGTCGTCAGCATGATGCCGATGAAGCGGCCGCTGTCGGCGCTGGTCTCGACCAAACCGATCTGCTCGCGGTCGCCGCGATCCGTCTCGATGACGACGATGATGGTTTCGATGGCCTGGCTGTCGCGATTGGCGTCGGGCCGGTCGAGCGCGAGCACGATCGGCCGGCCTGCGACGAGCTCGCTGGTCGCGATCATCGCCAGGGACGAAAGCGGCGGCGCCTCGGGGCCCTGCAGAGCCGGCGGCTGCGCCTGGCCGATGGGCGCGCTGCACGTGCCGGCGAGCACGGCGGGAGGGAATTGGGTGTCGGTCAGCCGGAACGTCTCGAGGATCGCTGGGTTCGACGGCGGCGCCACGTCGATGTCGACGCGGTTGGAGGGGAGCTCGACATGCTGGCCGCCGGCATCCCAGGAAATGGTCGCGACATTGCTGACCGTGCGCGTCGCGAGCGCGCCCGCCTTCGCTGGCGCCGCTAGGATCAGCGACGCCAGGAAGGCGAGCAAGGTCGCCCCGAGAAGATGAGCTCGGGTTTTCATATCGATCCGAAAAGGGTCGCGGGCCTGCGCCCGCTCGCCTTGTCCACGCCTAGTTGATCGTGACGCGGAACAGCACGGTGCGGGTGTCGCCCGCCGCGATGCTCGGAATCGATCCACTGACCACGCCGGCAGCGTGGGCGCCGACAATCACGCCGTCGGCATTGCAGGTCCCGCTCGTCACCGTGCCGTTGACCTTGACGCCGAAGGAGGCGTCGTAGGTCGTCGTCGCCGGCAAAGTGTCTGAAATGGCGACGTTGGCAGCGGCCGCACCGCCGGAGCCGTTGGCCACGGTGATGCAATATTCGACGACCGCGCCCGGAATCAATTTGGGGTTGGTCGCGCCGTTCAGCGGATCGCTGATCACCCGGCTGGTTTTGACCGCGGTCAGAGCGGCGGCGAAGATGGTATAGTCATCCTCGTCGAAGTGGATGCCGTCGCGCGCCGTATTGTTGCCCGCGCTGGTGTCGGCGAAGACGGTGTCGACGCCGGCGGTATTGGCGCCGGCCGTCTGCGTGACGACCGCCCCGAGCGAACCGGCGGCGGTCGCTTCGGCCGCGGTGCCGGTCAGCCGGACGCCGGCGATGTCGCCGGTCGAACGGCCGAGCGGCACGTCGGCAACGACGAACACCCTGGTATTGGCATCGGCAGCGATTTGATCCAGATAGGTGATCAGGACGTCGGTGCCGGCGTCATAGGCGCCGTTGCTGTTGGTATCCGCATAGAGCCGCAAATTGGACACGTCGAAAATGTCCGTGCCGCCATGCTGAGCGGAGCCGCCGACCCGATTGCTCGCGGCCAGGGCGAAATCGAGCGGCGCGTTGGACGTGTTGGTGACGATGAAGCTGGTCACCGCGGCGAGCTGGCCCGGGGACACCTGCGTCGTCGAACTGCCGTCCTCGGCCACGGTGAAGTTGACCTTGCGGTCGACCGTGAAGCTGTTGCTTGCGCTGAGGCCGGTCTGCGAAACGCCGCCGACCTGATAGGCTACGGAGACGTTGTTGGTGATAGTGGAACCGGCAGGGGTGCCGGTCGCGAAGGCGGGCGAAGCCGTCCCCGCCGCGACAGCGAGCATGCTCGCCGCCGCGCCAAAGCGCGTATAGGTTTTCATGGTTCTGGTCCGTTTCTGTCGATTGACGGCGCCGTTTCCACCCCCGCTGGCGCCGCTCCGCGGGTTCGAGGTCTATTTTACAACGCCTCTGAATCTCAATTCTCCGCCGCCGCCGGCCGGGATCGCCAAAGCGAGCCGCCAGCGGACGTGGGTGACGTCGGCGAGCGCGGCCGGCCGGCTGCTGCCGTCGGGGTTGCGCACGTGGAGCGCGGCAAGCGCCCCCCAGCTCCGGCCGCCGTCGACGGAATAAACCGCTCCGGCACTTTCTGTGCCGGCGAAGCTCACCGAGTCGGGAAGCGGGTTGGTGACGGTGAAATCGCTCGCCGGCGCCGCGCCATTGTTGCGGTAGCTGAGCACGAAGACGAGCTGGTCGCCGGGCGTGACCACGCCGGGCGGCTCGAGCGCAACCCGGGACGTGCCGTTCGCATCCTGGACGGCGCGTTCGACGAAGACTTCGCTGTTGAGGGCGACCTGGTTCTGCGCCAGCGCGGCCGACGGCAGCAGGAAAGCGAGCAGGATCAAGATGAGTTTCATTTCGGGCTCCTTCAGTCGAATTCAGTCGATCGCGACTTGAAACGTGACAATGCGGGAGGCTCCCGCGGCGACGGTGCCGAGGCGGACGGCGATGCCCGACCCGGTAAATTCCCCGGCATCGGCGTCGGCGGCGTCGCTGAGCGCGCCCCCTTCGAGCGTGATCGAGCCGGGCCGGAAGGTCGAACCGGCGGGGATCGCGTCGGCGATGCGCAGATTGGCGAGGCTGCCCGCGCCGCCGACCGTGGCGACCAGGCGATAGGTGATGATCGAGCCGGGCACCTGCGTGACCCCGCCGAAGGGATCGGCGACGGTGGCGCTCTTGACGAAGGCGACCGAAGCCGCCGCGACCGCATAATAGCCGTCATCCTCGGCATCGGCGCCGGTCGCGCCGACGACGGCGTCGCCGCCGCCCTGGCCCTGGCCGGCGAAGCTCGTGCCCGGCGCGCCCGAGCCGGTCGCGGCGACCGCGACGAGATCGACGCGGCCACGCTGGCCGTTGCTCGCGCCGGCGGGGATCGAGGACAGGACGAAGACCATCACCGAGCCGTCGGGCGCCAGCACCGGATTGTTGGAGCCGGGCACGTAGACGATGTCGACGCCGGGATCGTAGACGCCGTTGCCGTTGCTATCGAGCACGATCGAGGTCGTCGCCGGATCGAAATCGTCGCCGCCGGCATTGTCGCGCGCGGTGAGCACGAAGGCCTCGCTGCCATTGCCGGCATTGGTGACCCGGAAGGTCAGCAGCTGGTTGACCGCGGCGGGCATTGTCGAAACGTCGCCGCCGTCGGCCGAAGCGACGCTGACGTCGAGCAGTTCGTCGACGGTCAGGCTGACGATGTTGGAGGTGACGACGTCCTGGCCGCCGCCCGGCAGATCGTAGGTGGCGGTGGCGCTGTTGTTGATGACCGTGCCCGCGGGCGTGCGCGCCGCCTGCGCGGGCGAGGCCGCGCAAAACGTGCCCGCTGCGAGCATCGCGGCCGGCAGATGGCGCAGGCGAAGGCGCGGCACGCGCTTCGCGAAACCGCAGATGGGCATTAACCTCACTTCGCTCATAGACAGGCACCTTTCAGAGGCCGATCTACCGCGCGAAGGTTAATAAACTGCGGTTACTACGGTATTCACCTTATTGCTTCGCCGGACGCCTTATTACGGTAGTCGCCGCAGCCCGGCCCCGAGCAGCCGGGGTGGCAAGCGCCGCCGTTTATACTATCCCGGCATCATGGACCTTCCGGCCTATCTCGCGCGCATCGGCCATGCCGGCCCGCTCGCGCCGACGCGCGAGACGCTCGCCGCGATCATGCGCGCCCATATCGCGGCCATCCCGTTCGAGAATCTCGACGTACAGCTCGGCCGGCCGATCGCCGGCGGCCTGCCCGCGATCTTCGCCAAGCTGGTCGAGCGCCGCCGCGGCGGCTGGTGCTACGAGCAGAACGGCCTGCTCGGCTGGGCGCTGGAGACGATCGGCTTTTCGGTGATGCGCGTCGCCGGCGGCGTCATGCGGATCGCCTCGGGCGACGCCGTCCTCGGCAATCATCTCGCGCTCGTCGTCACCCTCGACGAGCCCTGGCTGGTCGACGCCGGCTTCGGCGGCAGCCTCGCCGAGCCGATCGCGCTGGCCCCGGCGGCGCACCGGCACGCGCCCTACGATCTCAGCCTCGCGAAGATCGAGGACGATTATTGGCGCTACGAGGAATGGATCCGCGGCCGGCCGTTCAGCTTCGACTTCCGCTTCGCGCCCGCCGATCCGGCCCTGCTCGCCCGCCAGCAGGCGAGCCTGCAGACCGACTCCGAATCCCCCTTCGTCCTCAACCTCGTCGCCCAGCGCCGCGCCGGCGACAGCCACGCCTCGCTGCGCGGCCGCGTGCTCACCCTGAGCCGGGGCGATTCCTACGAGGAATTCCTGGTCGAGGATGAAGAGACTTTGGTCGAGACCCTCAGCACCCGCTTCGGCCTCGACGTGCCGGAAATCGCGGGCCACTGGCCGGCGATCTGCGAGCGGCACGAGGCGCTGTTCGGCTAGGCTCTTCTTCCTTCCGCAAATCTCCGGGAAGCCCGCCGCCATGAAGCTCGCCATGCGCTGCTTGATCGCGGCGAAATCGTCCGATTTGCAAAGGCCGCCCGACAGCCTGTCGATGCGCCCGGTGCGGCCGAGCGTCAGCATCAGCGCGCCGGTCGTGAAATGATAGCCCCAGAACAAATCCTCGTCCGGGCAATCGGGCAGCGCCTTGCGCAACAGCCCGATCAGCCGGATCGAAATAGCGGTTCATCAGCTCGGCGCCGGCTTCGGCCGAATTGGACATCAAGGCGCCGAGGGCGGCATAGTTCAGCCAGCCCTCCCCCCTTCGATATAGAGATCGAGGTCGGTATCGAGGAAGGCGCGGAGCGTGCCCTCGACGGTGGGCTTGCCTCTGGTGGCGGCGTCATATTCGTCGAGCGCCTTCAGCATCGGTTCGCGATCGCCGGGCCGGCGGCCCCTCCGACGCCGCCTGATCCATTCCGCTTATCCGGATGTGCGGGACCCGGTCAGCATGACGGCCCCCCGTCCTCCACGGACGGCAGGACGCTACCAGTTGATCGCAAAGGCATAGACAAAGATGCCAACCACGGTCGCGAAAGCGAAGAGCTTGACGGCAAGATCCCGCTGCATGTCGGACTCCCCAGTTCGTCGTTTGCGGCTTGGTCAAACTGCGACGAAAAGCTGGCGTTCCGAGTCATTTAGGAGGGATTAACCTGGGTTGGCGCGATTTGGGGCAGGCGGGCTGCCACCTTCGTGAATCGCCGCCTCCGGAGACGTCAGCGAGGGCCGTCAACCGGCCCCACAATCATCTGCCGTTCGAAAACAACCGCACTGATCGAGGTTAGCGCGTTCTTCAGGAACCTGCGGCCCGCGCCGGCATTGGAGCGCAACCTGCACGGGAGATGGTCATGAGCCAGCGCGAATTGGTTGAACCGCATAAGGGCGACAAGCGCTATCAGCGCCGCAAGGAGGACGGCACGTTCGGGGAAGCCGACGATCAAAGCCGTTCGCTGGGCCGGGATGTCCGGCAGCATGCCGCGACAAAGAAGCCCAGGGGTGAGGGCGACAAGGGCGACTAACGCCTCACCACTTGTCGGGGGTACGGCCATGATCCAAAATCCGCCGGAACTCTGGGCTGGACCCGAGTGCACGATCGTTCGCATCGGCGACCGCTGGCGCGATCAGGCCATCGAAACGGGGCACCGTTTTCGTGCGATCGACGTCGATTTGATCGCGGGTCTCGGTATCAAGACGGTCCGTTACCCGATCCTTTGGGAAAGCGTTGCCCCCGACGGGCTCGACGCATGCGACTTTGCATGGGCCGACGAGCGGCTGTCGATGTTCGAGGATTATGGCATCGAAGTCATTGGCGGCCTCCTTCATCACGGCTCCGGCCCAGCCTACACGTACCTCCTCGACCCCGATTTTGCCCTCAAATTCGCCGATTACGCCGCCCGTGTCGTCGAGCGCTATCCGCATATCCGGCAATGGACGCCAATCAATGAGCCGCTCACCACGGCGCGGTTTTCCGCCTTGTACGGGCATTGGTATCCCCATCGGCGGGACTATCCCGGCTTCCTGCGTGCGCTCGTCAATCAGTGCGACGGGATCCGCCGAGCCATGGCCGCGATCCGCCGGATCAATCCCGCGGCAACGCTCATCCAGACAGAGGACGTTGGAAAAACCTTCTCCACCGCGCCGCTCACCGATCAGGCGCGCCATGAAAATGAGCGCCGCTGGCTGAGCCTCGACCTGTTGGCTGGCCGGGTTCAGCCCGGTCACGCGCTTCACCGATTCCTGCTCGACGCCGGCATCAGCGAGGCGGAGATCGAAAGCTTCGCAAGCGGGCAGGCCCGACCGGACCTGATCGGGGTGAACCACTATCTGACGAGCGAGCGATTCCTCGACCATCGAATCGAACTCTATCCCGATCTGGAGCCGGGGGGGAATGGCCGGGACATCTATGTCGATGCCGAGGCGGTGCGGGTCGACGAATTGACGGGCGATTTCGGTCTGGCGGCGCGGCTGCGCGAAGTCTGGGAACGCTATTCGATTCCGCTGGCGATCACCGAGGTCCACCATGGCTGCACGCGCGAGCAGCAGCTCCGCTGGTTCGCCGAGGTTTGGGGCACTGCCGGGCAGCTGCAACGCGAAGGCGTGGATTTGCGCGCGGTGACCTTGTGGTCGATGTTCGGCGCGGTGGATTGGAGGTCGCTCGTCACCTGCGATGACGGGGCCTATGATGTCGGCGCCCTGGATGCCCGAGCCCCGATCCCGCGGCCCACCGCCGTCGCCAGGGCTGCGGCGGCTTATGCGCAGGGGGAAAGTTACGAGCATCCAGTCCTGGCGGAGACCGGATGGTGGCGGCGTCCGGAACGGCTCTATTCCTGGTCGGACCGCAGCGCATCGCCGACTCCTCCGCAAGGGCCGCCACTTCTCATTACCGGCGCGACCGGGACGCTGGGCCGGGCTTTCGCGCGGATCGCCGCGCAGCGCGGGCTGGCCTTCCGGTCCACCGATCGAACGGAGCTCGACATTCGCGACCCGGGCTCGATCGCGACGATGATCGAGCGGGTGCGGCCCTGGGCCATCGTCAACACCGCCGGCTTCGTCCGCGTCCAGGACGCCGAGCGCGAAACCGACGCCTGCATGGCCGCCAACGCGGCCGGCGCGGCCAATCTGGCGCGGGCTTGCAGGGAGAACGGCATTCCCCTGCTTACCTTTTCCTCGGATCTGGTGTTCGACGGAATGCTCGGCCGGCCCTATCTCGAAAGCGATCTCGCCAACCCCGTCGGTATTTACGGACAAAGCAAGTTCATGGCTGAGCGCCTGATCTCCGTGACGAGGGCGGAAGCGCTCGTCATTCGGACCAGCGCATTCTTCGGCCCCTGGGACCGCCACAATTTCGCCTGGTCGGTCCTGGAAGCGCTTAGCCGGGAGGAGCCCGTCAGCGCGTCCGCGAACGACATAGCCTCGCCGACCTTCGTGCCCGATCTCTGCCACGCGGCCCTGGATCTGCTAATCGACGGTGAGACAGGCCTCTGGCACCTCGCGAACCAAGGGGCGCTCAGTTGGTTCGCGTTCGCCCGTGCCATAGCCCAGGGTGCGAATCTCGATGCCGATCTCATCTTCGCGCGGGAGAGCGGCCCGGTCCGCAATAATGCGCTCGCCAGCATGCACGGAAATATGCTTCGTCCCTTCGAACCCGCTTTGGCGGATTTCCTGCGCGATGTCGGCGCGGCGGGCGGCGCGGCGCCGCCCGCCCCGGCAGTTCACTCCGCCGCGATCAACGTCGCCTGAGCCTGCTCGGCCTGCCGCTTGGCATCGATGCGGCGGAAGACGGACAGCGCCTGACCGACGACTTGGTCCATATTGTAATAGCGATAGGTGGCCAGCCGCCCGACGAAGGTCACGCCCGGCGTCTCCAGCGCCAGCGCCTCGTAGCGCTTGAACAGCGCCTGGTTCTCGGCGCGCGGGATCGGATAATAAGGATCGCCCTCGCCGCTCGGATATTCGTAGGTGACGCTGGTCTGAGGATGTTGCTGGCCCGTCAGGTGCTTATATTCGGTGATGCGGGTGTACGGGACCTGTGGGTCCGGATAATTCACCGTCGCCACCGGCTGGAACCGCTCCGCGTCGACCAGCTTGTGCTCGAAGCGCAGGCTCCGATAGGGCAGCTTCCCATAGCGGCAGCCGAAATACTCGTCGATCGGACCGGTGTAGATCAGATGGCCCGCCTCGATCTCGTCGGCGATCTCGCGATAGTCGGTGCTCAGCAGCACGTCGATCAGCGGATGATCGAGCATGCGGTTGAACATCGCCGTATAGCCCTCCTTGGGCATGATCTGATGCTTGTCGGCGAAGTAGCGGTCGTCGGTGTTGGTGCGCGTGGGAATCCGCGCCGTGACCGACTTGTCGAGCTGGCTCGGATCGACGCCCCATTGCTTGCGCGTATAGCCCTGGAAGAACAGCTCGTAGAGCTCGCGGCCGACCGCCGACACCACGACGTCTTCCGAGGTCGCGATCGTCTCGACCGGCTCCGCGCGCGACGCAAGGTAAGCGGCGGCTTCATCATCGCTGCGCAGGTCGAGCCCGAACAATAGGTTCAGGGTCGTCCGGTTGATCGGGATCGGCACGAGCTGTCCGCGCACCTCGGCCAGCACGCGATGCTCGTAGGGACGCCACTCGGTAAAGTGCGAGAGATAGTCGACGATCTCGTCGGAGTTCGTGTGGAAGATGTGCGGGCCATATTGGTGAATGAGGACGCCGGCCTCGTCGAGATGATCATAAGCGTTGCCGCCGACATGCGGCCGCTTGTCGACGACCAAAATCCGCGCGCCGTGCTGGCTCGCCAGCCGCTCCGCCAGCACCGAACCGGCGAAGCCCGCGCCGACGACCAGATAATCGTATTGCTTCCTGGCGGGCGTCGCGATCAGGCCCGGGCCAGCGAGAGGGACGGCAAGCGTTTCCTGGACGAGACCGGCCATGCGCGCGAACGTGGTCTCCCAGCTCAGATTGGCGAGCTTGGCGTCGGCTTCCCCGAGCCACTCGCCGGGATCGCGCGCCAAGGCGAGCGCGTCCTCGCACGCGGCAGTGAAGGCGGCAGCGCCGTCGGCGATCAGGACAGCCTCGAGGTCGCCATAATGGCGGACGACGTCGGCGATCGGCGTCGACACGACCGGACAGCCCCCGGCCAGATATTCCGGCGTCTTGGTCGGCGAGATGAACCTGGTCGAATCGTTGATCGCAAACGGCATCAACGCGACGTCCCAGCCGGCGAGAAAAGCGGGCAGCTCCTCATAGGTCCGGCCGCCCAGATAGTGCAAATTGGGGCGCCGCGGCAGCTCGACCGGGTCGATCTTCACCACCGGCCCGACCATCACGATGCTCCATTCCGGATGCGCGTCGGCGAGCGCGGCAACGAGGTCCAGGTCCATCCTTTCGTCGATCACCCCATAAAAACCGAGTCGGGGGCCGGGAAGCACAGCCTGATCGCCCGGCTCGGAAATATCGCCGCGGGCCTTCGAAAAATGGGCGCGATCGACGCTGGAGGGGAAGGGATGAATATTGGCGTGCCGCTCTTTCTTGGCTTCATAGAGGCTGTAGCCGCCGGTGAAGACCACGTCGGCGGCGGCGAGCAGTTCGCGTTCCAGCTCGAGCAGTTCCGGCGGCGCGAAGCGGAAATTGGCGAGCTCGTCCATGCAATCGTAGACCGTGCACGCCGTGGGGATGCGCCGCGAGATCGGCAGCATCATCGGGGTGTAGTACCAGCGGATGAAGGGTCCGCCCTCGCCTGCGAGGAAGCCATTCAGCAACCCCTCGAGAATCGCCTGCCGCGCAGCCGGCGCCAAGCCTTCCGGAAGCGAGGGCGTGACCACGACAACGCCTGTTTCGGCGCAGACCCGCACGCCAAGCGCGGGTTCACACTCCGGAAGCGCGCTCTCCGGCTCCTCCCAATAGATCACGCGCCGCGACCGCGCGAAGCGGCTCATGAGATGTTGGGGGCGCTGGAAGACGAAATTCCAGCGAAGATGCGAAAAGCAGATCAGGGTGAAGTCCCGGTCGCTGGCGCGCGCAATGATACGCTGCCCCGGCGCCGCGGCGTCGGCTGGATTCATATTTGAAACCCCTGTTTAGACTGTTCGCGCGGTAAACGGCGTCGAAAGCGGCCGAGTTCCCAAGACCCTGTTTTTATGTCGCTAATCCAGATTAACTAGCCAGCCGAACCCCGGAACCCGCTGTGGTAGAAGCAGTTGTGCGGCCATCGCGGAAGTACGCGCGCAGAAGGGAGACTTGCGTCCTATGCTGATGGTCGAAACCGAGTTAAGGGCTAGTCCGATTCAAGGGGTGGGCGTCTTCCTCCTCGAGGACGTCCGGAAAGGGCAACTCATCTGGCGCTTCGATTCGCGTGTCGACCGAGTCTATTGCGAAGAGGAAATCGCGTCCCTGCCTGAAAGGATGCAGCGCTTCATTCGGGTCTATTCAACGCGGCACGAGGACACCAAGCTGCGGGTGCTGTGCGGAGACAATGGCCGCCATTTCAATCACTCGGACACACCCAACACGGTTTCGCTGGGCGTCACTTTCGGCGTTGACGTGGCCGCGGAGGATCTTGCCGCAGGAACCGAATTGACCTCCGACTACAACGCCATCTGCGACAGCATCAGAATGAATGGGCTCGATTTCTCGCCCGAGGGCGTCAGCCATCACCGAGCAATCCCATCGTCTCCATCCGCTCATATTGGCCAGCAATGAGCCGATCGCCGACGTCGAGCCGGTAGCGCGCGTTCGGAATGACAATCCGGACGGCGCGCTCATAGGCGGCGCGCTTCGCGCACCCGATTGTCGGCCCCGTTCCGGTCACCACCATGGTCCAGCCGTAGAGCCCGCTGGTCACGAGTTGGCCATCGCTCAGGCCCACCTCGCCAAAATGGACGTGACCGCAGTCCTCGGCTGTAAATGAGTCCGGCATCAGGATCGGAAGTCCGACGGGCTCGGCGATTTCCTTGCGCGAATAGGGAAAGGGCGGCGTGGTGAGGACGATTCCCAGCGAAAAGCCGGGAGACACGGGAAAGCGCCGGCGGGACCGGGTTGCGATCATGCGCAGCAGCTCTCCCCACTCGATGTCCTGAAGCGGATCGAGCACGGCGAAACCCGGATAGCCGAAGCGACAGGTGAATTCGAGCGGCCAGATACCGTCGTCGTTGACGATCATGTTCAGGTTTACGTAGCCGACATGCCCATGCTCCCGGAGCAGCGGCTCGATACGCGCGAGCGTGAGATCGAAGAACCGCCCTGTTCCTGCATAGGTCGCGACGGTGCCCATTTCCCCCGTAAGTTCGCCCAGGTCCCCTGCGAAAAACCTTTTGTGCTCCCAATCGAGACAGGCGGGAGTCAGGAAGCGCTCGCCGTTGAAATAGGCTCCGACGCCGACTTCCACTCCTTCAAGATGGTCCATGAGGACGAGGCCTGCGGGCGCCGCGCCGCGGGCGCGAAGCCGCGCCGCGAGCATCGCGCGGACGTCGCGGCCGTCCGCGAGCTGGCCCACATAAGTATCTCCGGCCACATGATCGGCGCCGCTGAACTTCAGCACGTAGCGGCCGGGATGAGACGCGAGGAAATCGTCGGCCGAATCGGCGTCGGAAAACGCATGGACCCCGGCGGTTTGAAAGCCCAGCCCGGCGAGCATGGCTTGCGCATAAGCGCGGTCATTTTCCAGCCGGTCGCCGAAGCGGGAGCCGCCGACGACTGCGAAGCCTTTCCGGCGCAAATCGTCCTGCAGCGCGCCCAAGCCTTCCGACACGGCCTCGAAGAGGATGACGCCGTCGTCGCCGGCGTCACGGATCCAGTCGAGCTCGCCACGCCAATCCTCCGTGCGCGGCACGAGGCCCGCAAGCGTCCCCCTCGCCTCCTCCTCGCTGATGGAGATGCGGACCTCATGGCCTGCCTCGGCCAGCCGCATGTAGAGCGCGCCGAGATCGCAGGTTTCCGTCACTCCGAGAAATCGCATTCGTCTCCGCCTCCCATCGATGGGCCATGCCCCAACGCAGATCGGCGCGTGTGATTTCCGCGGGGCATGCGTTATGATTGCCCATGCGCTCGCTCTTGCTCCTCGTCCTGCTCGCGCTCGCGGGCTGCGCCCACCCCGCCCGGCAGGGTCCCGCCCTCGCCACCTACGACAATCCGGTGCTCGACAGCGATTTCCCCGATCCCGCCGTGCTGCGGGCGGCGGACGGATTTTATTATGTCTACGCCACGCAGGGCGAGCATGAGGGGCGCATGCTCAACATCCAGGTGGCGCGCTCGCGCGATCTGGTGCGCTGGGAGCGGCTCGGCGATGCCTTGCCCGCGAAGCCCGAATGGGCGGCCGGCACCCAGGATTTCTGGGCGCCGCATGTCGCGGAGCATGGCGGCCGCTACTACCTCTATTATTCGGCCAAGCCGGATGCGGCGCTGACCGACACCAGCCGCGGCCTTTGCCTCGCCGTCGCCGTCGCGGAGCGGCCGCAAGGGCCGTTCACGGACAGCGGCCGTCCGCTCCAGTGCGGCCCCGGCTTCGTCAATATCGACCCGATGGCCTATGACGATCCAGCGACCGGCAGGAGCCTGCTTTACTGGGGATCGGGCTTTGGGCCGATCAAGGTCCGGGAGCTTGCCGCCGACCGCATCTCCTTTGCGCCGGGCAGCCGGCCGATCGACCTCGTCCCCGTGGTGCAGACCGAGGATCCGGCCAATTATCGCCGCCTCGTCGAGGGCGCCTGGATCGTCCGGCGCGGCGGCTATTATTATCTGTTCTTCTCGGGCGACAATTGCTGCGGCCCCAACGCCCATTATGCGGTGATGGTCGCCCGCTCGCGCAGCGCCACCGGACCTTTCGAGACGGCGCCGGTTGCGGGCGGCGTCATTCTGGCGCGGCGCGGCATCTGGGTCGCGCCCGGCCACAACAGCCTCATCGAGGACAGGCGCGGCACTCACTGGATGCTCTATCACGCCGTCGACGCCCGGCGCCCGCGCTCGCGGCCGGCGGACGAGATCAACAGCCGGCGGGTGATGCTGCTCGACCGGATCGTCTGGCGCGACGGCTGGCCGAGGCTGGAAGGCGACGGCCCGTCCTCCGGCCCCCGGCCGCGGCCCGCGCGCTAGAGAACCTCCGCTCCCTCGGGGCCGAAGCGCAGGCGCGCGGTGAGCAGGGCGCGAAAGGCGTTGTAGCCGCCGGTGCCTGGGAAGAAAGCGTGGAAGAAAAGCTGCGGCCGGCCGTCGAGTCCCGGCGCCACGGAGGCGTGGCCGGGGGCCCACCAGCTCGGCGTGGATTTGAGCAAGGGCTCGGCCTGCTTCACATAGGGCCCGAGCGGGTGATCGGCCACCGCGACGCCGATGCCGTAAGCGGGCGTGCCGAAATCGTTGCCGGCATAAAAGAGCCAGTAGCGGCCCTGCTGGCGCGTCACCCACGGCCCCTCGATCAGGTGGCCCTCCCAATCGAGATCGTTGGCCAGGACCAGCCTGTCCCCGCCGACCAGCTCGCCATCCGCGGAGAGCCGCTGGGCGTGGATCGGCGTGGTCATCGCGTCCAGGATGGAAGCGGCCTCCGGATAGCCGGCGAGGACGCGCTTCACCCCGGACCAATTGTCGAGCACGGCCTCGATCAGCGGCTGCATCAGGAAGAAGCGCTCCATCGGCCGGCGCGCATTCGCCCAGGGCTGGACCGCGGCGGCGAAGGCGGCGGTGCCGCGATCGGCGTTGGAGAAGAAGAGCCGGTCGATCAGCTCCGGCCGTTGCCGAAGCAGGCCGGCGAGCGGCCGCGGCCAGATGCCGTTCGTATCCTTCTTCCAGAACAGATAGATCTCGCCCGCTTCGTCGATGAAGATGTGCGAATCGATGACGCCGCCGCTGTGCAGCGGCAGGGCCGGATCGTCGGGAAGGCCGGTTGTGTTGACGGCGTGCCCGCTGAGCAGCGGACGGCCGCGGTCCCGCCAGGGCCCGGTCGGGCTCGCGCTTTTGGCGAGCCCGATGGCGAGGGCGTTGTCATGCTGGCGCGCGGTGTAGACCAGCCAATATTCCTCGCCGATGCGGGCCATTTCCGGCGCCCAGAAGTCGCCGACGTGGTGGCCGTGCGCGGTCCAGGCCGGGGCCTCGCCGTCGGGAAATACGAACCCCTCGTGAGTCCACGCCTCGAGGTCGCCCGAGCGCAATATGGGGAAAGCGTCGACCGCGTCGTTCGACGTCGCCGTGAGGATATAACCCTCGTCCGTCTTCAGGACCGCGGGATCGCCATAGCCCGCGAGCGTGCGTGGACTGAGGTTTTCGAGGATGAGCGGGCGCCAGTCGGGTTCGGGCTCGCCGCTCGGCGCGGGTCCCTCATGAGCGTGCGGCAGTCGAGTGCCGAAGTCGCGCGCGAGCTCCCGGTGGAAGGCGAGATAATCCTGATGCCCGCCGGCCGGCACGACATAATGCTTGGTCGCGCCCGCGCGGGTTACGGCGAGGTGGCTGCCCTGATCCACGGCAACCGCCTCCACGGTGAAGGGCTGATTCGCTGTCATCGGTGCCCGATAGACGGCTCGCCAAGGCGAAGAGAAGGGGTTAAATCACAATTATAAGATAAATGTGGAGATGGGCCGTGAGCGACGCGCGTTACCAACCGGCAGACGTGATGGGGGGCCTCTATGGCGACGGCATCATTGGCCTGGAAGGCGCGTTCAGCGCCGGCTTCGCGGACCGGATGCGGGAAGACATCGAAATCCTGTTCGAGGAGGCGAGCCGGGTGCCCGGCGGCACCCTGCCCCGGGGGCCGCACCGTTTCTATGTCGAGGTGCAGCCGGAGCGCGTCCGCGGCTTCGTCGAGATCGTCACCCACCCCTGGTTCGTCGCGGTGTGCGAGGCGGTGCTGGGTCCCGACTATCGAATCGTCGAGGTGGGCTTCGACATCCCGTTCCCGGGCGCTGCCGACCAGCCCTGGCATCGCGACTTCGCGGCACCCGACGCGACAACCAACGGCCGACGGCTGAACTCGCTCGCCTTCAACCTCACCGCCGTCGACACGCGGCCCGAGCATGGGGCCCTGGAGATCGCGCCGGGGACGCAATGGGACCGGTTCGAGGGCTGCGCCAAGGGCATGTTCCCGCCGTCCGGCCTGTGGCCGCGCTACATCGCGCGGGCGGTGCGGAAGCTGCCCCGGCGCGGCGACATTTCCGCCCGCTCGGCGCTGACCATCCACCGCGGCACCGCCAATCGGTCGGACGAGGCGCGCCCGGTGCTCGTGGTCGGCGTCGACGCTCCCGACGCGACCAATGCCGCGCATCACGACCTCCAGGTCACCCACGCTTATGCGTTCGGGCTGCCGCCCGGCGTGCGTGATCACCTGACCTGCCGGGTGGTCGACGCGCTCGAGCCGGTGGTCCAGCATCACGTCATCGAGGGGCTTCTCGCGCCGGCTTACTGACCCGGCATTGACGCCGCGCCCCGGGTCCGACAACAGGGGCGAATAAATAAGATAAAAGAGGAATGCCTTGGCCAGCCTCGAGCTTCACGACATCCGCAAGGCCTATGGCGACACGCTCGTCCTCGACGGCGTGTCGCTCAATATGGAGCCGTGCGAGTTCGTCGCCTTCCTCGGTCCCTCGGGCAGCGGCAAATCGACCCTGCTCCGGATCATCGCCGGCCTGGAGACTCCCGACAGCGGCGAAGTCCACCTGGAAGGACGGCGCATCGACCAGCTCGCGCCGGGCGAGCGCGACGTGGCGATGGTGTTCCAGCATTATGCGCTCTACCCGCATATGTCGGTGCGCGAGAATATGGCCTTCGGCCTGCGCAACGCCCGGGTCGCCAGGGAGGAAATCGCGGAGCGGATCGCGCAGGCGGCGCGCGTGCTCGAGATCGAGGAGCAGCTGGACAAGAAGCCGGGTCAGCTTTCCGGCGGCCAGCGCCAGCGGGTCGCGATCGGCCGGGCGATCGTCAAGCAGCCGAAACTGTTCCTGCTCGACGAGCCCCTCTCCAACCTCGATGCCGCGCTCCGCCTGCGCACGAGGGTCGAGATCGCCCAGCTACGCCAGCGCGTCGACGCGGCCTTGATCATGGTCACCCACGACCAGGCCGAGGCGATGACGCTCGCCGACCGCATCGTCGTCATGAACGACCGCCGAATCCAGCAGGTCGGCCCGCCGATGGAAATCTACGCGCGGCCGGCCAACGCCTTCGTCGCGCGCTTCGTCGGCTCGCCCGCGATGACATTGGCGTCGGCGGTCCTGATCCCAAGCGACGGCGGCTTCGCCCGGGTCCGGCTCGGCGACGGCGCCGAGGTGGAGACGCGCGTTGCCGCGGGCGGCCTTCCAGCCGGCGCGCCGCTGCAGCTCGGCCTGAGGCCGGAGAACGTCGCGGTGACGGCGCCGGACGCCGGCACCACCAAAGCCAAAGTGGAGCTGGTCGAGCGGCTCGGCGACCGCACGCTCATCTATGCCCGGCTTGCCGACGGCCTCGAGGTAACCGCCCAGGACGAAGGCGATAGCCGCGTCCGGCTCGGCGACGAGGTGGGCCTCAGGATCGACGGCGCCGCCGCCCATCTGTTCGGCCCTGACGGCATCGGCCACCACGCCGAGCGCGCGGCGTGAGAGCCGGAAGCCGCTGGCGCCGGTTCGAAGGCTATGCCTTCGTCGGGCCGTTCCTGCTGCTCTACATCTTCATCCTCATCTATCCGCTGATCCTCGGCATCGGCATCAGCTTCAACCGCGCCGATTTGTTCGGCGCGCGGCAGTGGGTCGGGACCGAGAATTATGCGCGGCTGCTCGCCGATCCGGTCTTCCACCAATCGGTCGGCAACTCGCTCAAGCTGGTGCTGCTGATCGTCCCCGCGCTGACGATCATCACCCTCGCTCTGGCCCTCGCCCTGAACCGCCCGACAAAGACGGCGGCGGTGTTCCGCGGCATCTTCTTTTCCTCCTCGGTGCTGTCGGTGACCATCGTCACCTTGATCTGGCGCTTCGTCCTGACCCCCGATGCGGGCCTGATCGCCAAGGTGATGCAGGCGCTGGGCCGCGACCCCATTCCCTTCCTCAGCGATCCGAACCTCACCATCCCGGCGCTCGCCATCACCACCATCTGGTGGTCCATCGGCCTGCCGATGATGCTGTTCCTGGCCGGCCTCCAACAGATTCCCGGCGACATCTATGAAGCCGCCTCGCTCGACAAAGCGAGCCGCTGGACGACCTTCCGGCGGATCACCTTGCCCTCGATCCGCCGCACCCTGATCCTGGTGCTGATGCTGCAAACGGCGGCGCAGCTGCAATTGTTCGGCCAAGCGCAATTGCTGACCGCCGGCGGGCCGAGCGGCACTTCGCGGCCGATCGTCCTCTACATTTACGAGGTCGCCTTCGGCCGCTGGGAGCTCGGCTATGCGGCGGCCGCCGCCGAACTGCTCTTCCTGATCGTCCTTGCGGTCACCCTCATCCAATATTGGGCGGTGACCCGGCGGGAGCCCGAACGATGAGCGCCGGCCCCCGCCGCGCCGGCCTCTCCACGCCCGCTTTGATCGGCGTCGTCTTCGGCGCCGCGATCATGGTCGCGCCCCTGATCTGGACCCTGCTCCTGTCCTTCAAGAGCAATGCCGATCTGATGCGCGACAGCGCCACCGCTTTCTCCGGGCCCTACACGCTGGAGAATTACGGGGCGATCCTGCAGGGCTCGCAGGTCTTCCGCTGGCTGCTCAACAGCGCGATCGTCTCGCTCGGCACCACCGCCGGCGTGCTCATCCTGTGCTCGCTCGCCGGCTACGGCTTCGCCCGGCTGGACTTCCCGTTCCGCCGCACCCTGTTCGTCTTCGTGCTGCTCGGCCTCGCCATCCCGGAGCAGGCGGTGATCCTGCCGCGCCACCAATTGTTCGCCGAGCTGCATCTCCACAACTCCTATCCGGGCCTGATCCTCCCCGGCCTGGTCGCTCCCTTCGGCGTCTTCTTCATGACCCAATATTTCCGCGCCATCCCGCGCGAGCTGGACGAGGCGGCTTTGCTCGACGGCGCCTCCCGGTTCAGATTGTTCTGGAAGGTGCTGCTGCCGCTGACCATCCCCGCCCAGGCGACGTTGGGCGTCTTCACCTTCCTCGGCTCGTGGAACGATTATTGGTGGCCGCTCATCTCGGCGACCCGAAGCGACCGCTTCACCCTCACCGTCGGCCTCGCCTCCAGCCAGATGAACTATGCGCAGACGAGCGGGCTTGGTTTCCTGATGGCGCAGGCGGTGTTCGCCTCGATCCCCATCCTGATCGTCTACATCGTCTTCCAGAAGCAGATCGTCCGCGCCATGGCCGGCGCCGCGGTGCGATGACCCGGCTCGCCTTTCTCCTCCTGGCTTTGCTGGCCGTAAGCGGCTGCGGCGGCCGCGAGCAGAAGACCGAGATCGTCATCCAGCGTTTCTTCGGCGAATGCGGCGCCGTCTACGGCCAGAGCACCGACGTCCGCGCGGCCGAGACCGAATGCGGCATCCTGACCACGCTCATCAACCGCTTCCAGGCCGAGAATCCGGACATCCGCGTCAGCGTCAACATCGTCGCCTGGCCCGGCTACCCGCAGCTCGCCGCGCAGATCGCCGCGGGCGATCCGCCCGACCTCGTCACCATGCACCAGTCGGTGATCTCCGACTATCAGGGCCGCGGGTTGCTCGAGCCGATGGACGGGCTGCTGCGCGAGGCCGGGATCGGTCCCGAGAGTTTCACCCCTGCGGGCCGCCTGGGGGTCATAAAAGCGGGTCGGATTTACGGCATGCCCTGGGACACGATCGGCCGGCTGTTCCACGTCAACACACGGCTGATGGCGCAGGCCGGCCTGATGCGGGACGGCCGCCCGATCCTGCCGCGCTCGCCCGAGGAATTGCTCGACCAGGCCCGCCGCTTCCGCGCTGCGACGGGCAAGCCCTATCTCATCCAGGCGCACGTCAATGCGCCCGACACCCATGTCGCCCTCCTTTACACCTACCTTCTCGCGCAAGGCGCGGTGATCTTCCCGGACGACCGCCACATCCGCCTCAACACGCCGGAGGCCCGGCGCATCGTCGAGCTGTTCCGGCAAATTCAGGCGGAGGGGCTGACCACGCGCAATCAGGATTTCCCGGGGGCCACGGCGAGCTTCATCAACGGCGAAGGAGGGATCTTCCCGACCGGCACCTGGATGATCGGGCCTTATGACGCGGAAGCCGCGACCCCCGGCCAGCCGCTTTACCAAGCTTATGCCGTGCAGCCCTTCCCGCATTTATGGGGCCGCGACGCCGCCTTCGTCGACGGCCACGCCTGGGTGATGCCGCGGCGCGAGCGGACGCCGGATCAGCGGCACGCGCTGGCGCGCTTCCTGAGGTTCCTGGCCGCGCACAATTTCGATTGGACCCGCACCGGACAATTGCCGGCCTTCCAGGCGGTGCTGGCGATGCCGGAATTTCGGGCGCTGCCGCACCGCGCCGACATCGCCGCGATGGCGGCGACCGGCGCCCAGCTGCCCGATTACGTCCGGCGCCAGTCGGCGATCCAGGGCCTGATCGGCGAGGAGCTCGAAGCCGCGGTGACCGGCATCAAGCCGGTCGAGCAGGCGCTGGCCGATGCCGAACGGCGGGTCAACGAGCTGCTTTCCCAGGTCCTCTAAAGGGTCGAACATCGCTGTACGTAGATTTACGGACCCAAAAAAAAACGTGACTGTTCAGGCTTTTGAAAACAAAATGTGGATAAACATGGATCAATGTCTTGTGCGGTGATTCCGCAAGACGCTACAAGGTCCCGGCAAGCCTGGGGGGGTTTTGTGATGACGAGAATGATCAAGGACTATGTCGAGATCGGCGACCACGAGTCGCTCGACAGCCTTATCGAGCGGCTGACCGAGATCCGGGACAGCCTGCAGCCCGACGCCCAGGCCGAGATCAGAATGCGCGGCGACGACATTTTCGGCCGCCATTTGTGCATCGGCTTCCTGCGCCCGTTGACCGCCGAGGAAGCGGCTTGCGAAGGGCGCTACGCCCTGGCGGGCAAGCCCCGCCTGCGCAGGGCGGCGTAAAAGGAATCAGGCGTCCGCAGCACGCGGCAAGGGCACGATCGGGACGATGAGGCAATGGCTGGACGCGGGCAATAATTCGCGCCAGTCGGCGATCAGCTTCTTATAGGCCAGCCCGACCGGGCGGATGTTGCGATCAAGGTCGTAGAGCCCGACCGGGTGGACGCGATCCTTACGTTCCCTGAGCGCGGTATCCCAGTCGGTCTGGTCGGTCAGCGAATACCAGGTGAAGCCGACCGTCGGAATGCCGACATTGCGGATCCTGAGCACATTGGCCCATTCCTTCCACAGCCACTGCACCGCTTCCTGACCGGTCGCTCCCTGCTTCATGTTGGTTTCGGTGTGCATGATCGGCAGGCCGTAGCGCTCATAATATTGGCGGGTGATCTCGGAATAGCCGAACACCTCGCCCGACGCCTCGCTATGGCCGTCGGCGAACACGCGGTGCTCGTTGGTGATGTAATAATCGTTGCCCAGGATGCAGTGCTGCTTGAGGCGGTGGGTGAGGAACCAGTTATACTCCTCCCGGCTCATCCCGTTCTCGAGCAGATATTCGTACATGTCGCTGTTGACGCGATTGCCGTAATTGAGATCGAGCGAGAGGAAGCGCCAGCGGTTCCTGAGCTCGGCCTCGTGGATCGCGGCCGGGCTGTCGGCATGAAAATATTCGGACGATTCGCTCTGGATGAAGATCGCATCGGGGCGGCGCTTCAGGATCTCGATCATCGCCATGACGTTCGCCTTGACGAGATGCTTGAGCGCGGTGACGAACGCGCGATCGCTCTTCAGCTGCTCGTTCCACCAGCCGTACATGGCCGAGAAGACCGCGCAGACGAACATCTCGTTGACCGGCGTGTAGAGCTGCACCCAGGGATAGCGCTCGGCGAAGGCGCCGGCATAGAGCGCGAAGAGCTGCGGGAAATCCGGGTTCTGGAAGTCGCCGATCCAGTCGGGCACGCCGAAATGGCAGAGATCGACGATCGGGACGATGCCGCGCCGCCGCAGATCCTCCAGCGTGAGATCGGCGAATTCCCAGTCATGCCGGCCGGGTCCGGTATAGGTGGTGTGGAGCGGCGGGCCGTAGCGCAGATATTGAAGGCCGAGCTCCTCGACGAGGTCGAAATCGAGCCGCCAGTGCTTGTAGTGAAGGCACGAGTCCATCTGATCGACGCGCGTACGGCCGTTGTCGATGGTCGGGATGCTGTTCTCGATCCCGGTCGCGAACATGAAGTTGGCGATGACTGTTCTCCTAGCCGGCGAAGAGCGGTTCCGCGACGCCCGCAGCCCCCGGCGAGGTCATGAACAGCCCGCCGGCGCATGGCTGCTCCGCCAGCTCCGCGCGCGTGAGGCCCCGGCTCGCCGATGTGATGAACAAATGATCGAGCCCGGGGCCGCCGAACGCGCAGCTGGTCGGGCGCTGCACGGGCACGGGGAGGTCCAGCAGACGCTCGCCCGACGGTGACAGGCGGCGCACGCACCAGCCATCCCAGAAAGCGATCCACAGGCAATCTTCTGCATCGACGGTCATGCCGTCGGGATAGCCCTCCCCCGGTCCGAACTCGGCGAAGATCCGGCGACTGGCGGCGGTGCCGTCATCGGCGAGGTCGAAGGCGTAGACGCGCTGGAGGGCGGAATCGCTGTGATACATGGTCCGCCCGTCGAGGCTGAACGCCGGGCCATTGGTGACCCGGTAGCCGCTGTCGATGCAGGTCCATTTCATATTTGCATCGAGCCGGTAGAGCGACCCGGTCGCCTCGCGCTCGAAGCGGTCCATCGTCCCCGCCCAGAAGCGGCCCTCGCGATCGACCTTGCCGTCGTTGAAACGATTTGTTTCCAGCGCCGGCTCCGGATCGCCGAGATGACGGATCCCGCCTGTTTCGAGATCGATCGCGAGGAAGCCGTCATAGCCGGCACCGATGAAGCCGCCCTGGGCCCTGGGCGCGAGCGAGCAAAGATGGCCGGCAAGCTCGGTCTCGCGCAGCCCGTCCGTCTCGGACCAGCGAAAGAGGCGCCTTTCCGGGATGTCGACCCAATAGAGCGCCTGCTCGCGCGCGACCCAGATCGGGCCTTCGCCGAGGACGGCGCGGACGTCGGCGACACATTCCATGTCAGGCCGTCCGCTCGGCGTCCGCGATCAAGGTCATCACGTCCGCGATGAGCGCGATCATGCCGGCCTTGGCGCCTTCGGCGTCGCGCTCCCGTATCGCGCTCAGCACGGCATGATGCTGCGGCAGGCTGGCGGTGCGGCCCTTGAACCGGTTGGTGAAGCGGATCGACGACCTCAAAGCCGTCGTCACCACGTCGCGGAACTGCCGGTAGAAAGGATTGGCCGAAGCATGGAGGATGGCGATGTGGAAGGCGATGTCGGCCTCGAGCGGATCGTCGTCGCCCGCTTCGGCGATCTCCATCCGCTCGTAGCCGGCGGCGATGGCGGCGATGCCGGCCTCGTCCGCCGCCCGCGCCGCGAGGGCGGCGGCGGCGGGCTCGATCGCGATCCGAAGCTCGGTGAACTGGCGCAGCAGCTCGAGCGAGAATTTCCGCTCCAGCAGCCAGCTCAGCACGTCCGCGTCGAACAGGTTCCAGTAGGACGAAGGCTGGACCGTCGTCCCCTTGCGCGGCCGCGCCGTCAGCAGCCCCTTGGCGGTCAGCATCTTGACCGCCTCGCGGGTCACGGAGCGGCTCACCGCATGCTGCTTGGCAAGCTCCGCTTCGGTCGGGAACGGGCTCTTCTCGTAGCGGCCGGTGACGATCGCCCGGCCGAGCGCGTCGAGCAGGCCATAGGTCAGGTTGCGGCCCGCTGGGCCGGCCGCGTGCAGGCTCGCCTGGTCAGTCGCCACTCGCGCCCCTCCTCACCGTCCTTGTTCCACCGCCAGGCACGTGGGATCAATCACAAAACGGCTCGACGAGTTCGCGATGCCCCACGAGGAAGGCGTCGGCGACGATCCGCAGCGGCTCGCTGTCGACCTCGCTCGTCTTGTCGGCCACCAACTCCGCGAAGCGATCGTAGATCGAGGGATATTCGCCGCGTTCGGCGAGCACCTGCTCGACACCGTCGATCGACAGCCGCGCGCCGCCGTCGCGCAGTTCCACGACGCGACCGGCCGTTGTCTGGACCCGGATCGTCCATCGCTCGCCCTCGCTGTGGCGCCAGTCCATCTCGGCCCGCAGGTCCTCACCGACGAAATCGAGGCTGGCGGCGATCGGCGCCTGTTTATTGGCGGGGACGAACAGCCGCGCCTCTCGCACGAACAGCGGGATGGGCAGAATGCGCGTCGCGATCGACAAAGCGTTGATGCCGGGATCGAACACGCCGAAGCCGCCTGGGTCCCAGACCCATTGCTGGCCCGGGTGCCACTTGTGGACATCCTCATGCCAAAGGATCTCGAATGAGGCGATGCGCTTGCCGGCGAGCGCCTTCGCCGCCTCCTCGACCGCTGGATGATGGCGCGCGTGCCAGGTGGTATAGACGCTGACCTGCCGCGCCTCGGCAAGGCTGGCGAGATCGTCGATTTCCGCAAGCGTCGCGGTGGGCGGCTTTTCGAGCAGGCAGTGAACCCCGGCGAGCACGCATTCGCGCGCGATCTCATAGCGCGGGCCGGGCGGGGTCGTGATCGCCACCGCCTCGGGCTTCACGGTGCGCAGGAGTTCGCGCCAGTCGGTGAACGTCGGCTGCGGCCCCTGGCCGGAGCGGCTGGAACTTGCCACCAGTTCGAACCGCGGATTGCCCGCGATCGAGGGCAGATGCTGGTCGCCGGCGATCTTGCCGAAACCGATGATGGCGATGCGGATCGGCTTCATGCGTGCTTCACTCCCGCGACATAGGCCCTGGACTTGGCAAGCGTCTCC
>JAXDPD010000020.1:0-19557 GCA_034668505.1 Sphingomonadales bacterium | reverse complement strand
TTCGCCTCGGCGTCCCTGAGGGCGACGCGGTTGACGTCGTCGGGATCGAGCCGCTTGTCGGATTCCTCCTCGATCAGCTTGGCCAGCGCTTCCTTGACGCCAAGCTTGCGCTTCTTGCGCGGCTGCTGGCCCATCGCCTTGCCCATCAGCTCGGAGAGGTTGATCATGCCGACCTGGCCGCCCATGCCGGGGATCTCGAACGGCGTGGAGGGCTGGTCGATCATTTCGATCTCGACCTCCCGGCTGTCGAGATGGCCCTGGCCGAGCATCTTCTTGAAGCTTTCGCGAGTAGCAGCGCTCGCATCCTTGCCGGTGAGGGCGTCGAGCAGGCGCTCGGTCGCGGCATGGCTCGCCGCGTCCCTGACCGCCTCGCGCCTCCGCTCCTTCTCCAGCCGCACCGCCTCCTCGACCAGGTCGCGCGCGATCTGCTCGACGTCGCGGCCGACATAGCCGACCTCGGTGAACTTGGTCGCCTCGACCTTGACGAAGGGCGCGTCGGCGAGCTTGGCGAGGCGCCGGCTGATCTCGGTCTTGCCGCAGCCGGTCGGGCCGATCATCAGGATGTTCTTGGGCGTGACCTCGTCGCGCAATTCCTCGGGCAGCTGCTGGCGGCGCCAGCGGTTGCGAAGCGCGACCGCGACGGCGCGCTTGGCGTCGTCCTGGCCGATGATGTGGGCATCGAGCGCGGCGACGACGGCCATGGGCGTGAGCCCGCTTTTCCTCGACGCGTCGGTCTCGCTGACAATGCCCTGGGTTTCTCCCCTGCGGCCGGGGAAAGCGGTCACATTCTCCATCGCGGAAATAGATGGAGAGGCGTTGCGGCGATTGCAACACCGGCCCGGCCGAAAGGCCCCGGCGTCGACGGCTCGGCCGGCCGGCACGAATTGACTCGAACGCCGGTTCGGGCAATCCTCGATCGCCGTCGGGTGGGGGCGACAATCATGGATGCACGATCGACGATCGCAATCGGGGCCTTGATTTTTTGCATCGGGCTCGGCGTCACAGTGGCGACGTTCAGCGCCGCCCAAGGGGGCGGAACCTATGTCGTCGCCTACGGGGCGATCATTGCCGGAGCCTTCCAAATCGTCCGGGGAATTTCCCTTCTTGGCGATGAGAAAGCGGAAGCTGAGGTGGAGGTGGCCGTGCCCGCGAAGTTCGTGGAAGGCGCGATCACGGAGGACGATTATCCGGCGGCCGCGCTGAGGGGGGATGCGGAGGGCCGGGTTACGGTCGGATATTTCGTCGACGAGCAAGGCAGCGTCACCTATCCCTCGATCGTTCAGTCGAGCGGCCATTCCGCGCTGGATCAGGCGACGGTGAGGATCCTCTCCGACCGGTTCGTCTTCTCGCCCGCGCTGAACGCTTTGGGAAATCCGATCGCCCAGTATCAGGAAACGTCGGTCAACTGGCGGCTGCCGCTGGATTAGCCGGGAGGCGCGCCCGCGCCGGCTTCCGGCCGGTGGCCCGCGACGCTGCCGGTGTCAGCCGCAGCGGAACGCGCCGAACAGGCGCTGGTGGCTGGCGAGGATGCGGGCGATGGCCTCGGGCTCGGTCCGGGCCTCCCACACGCCCCGCTCGAACGTGCCGCCGAGCAGGATGCCGTCGGCGCGCGGGAACATGTAGCCGGCATCGCCCATGAAGGCGTAGCGCACCTCGGGCTGGGGCAGCAGGATGGCGAGCTGGCCGCGCACCGGCTGGATGCCGGTGTCGCCGAACAGGGCGCCGGCGCCGAGGCCGGTGCAGTTGAAAATGAGGCGTTCGGGCAAAGTCGCGACGTCGGCGGGCGTGGCGAAGTCGCGGACCCGGATGGCGCCGCCCGCGGCCTGCACGTCGCGGGTGAGCTGGCGCAGGAAGCGGCCGGTCTCGACATACATGGTCTCGAAGCGGACGACGCGCTCCAGAGCGAAGGGATGCTCGTTGGCGGCCAGCACGCGGCGGCCCGGATGGTAGGCGTCGAGCGGGGAGGGGCCGTCGTCGCCGTCGTCCGAGGCGTCGACATAGGTCGGCAGCCAGCGGATGCCGTAATCGTCGCCGACCATGATCTGGAAGCGGCGCCAGCTGTAATCGAGCGCTGCGGCGAATTGGGCGCGCCATTCGGGGGTGACGCTGTCGCGGCGATAATGGCCGAACGGGCTCCACTGGCCGCCGGCGATGTTGGAGGTGGTGTCGGGAGTCAGCGCCTTGGTATGGATGGTGACCGCAAAGCCCGCTTCCTGCACGAGCCGCGCCGTGGTCAGCCCCATCACGCCCGCGCCGAGCACCGCGACCGGGCCCTGGTGGCCCTGCAGGCCGAGCAGGGTGGCGAGCCGCGACGTCCCCCAGGAGAGGGTGATGCCGGCGCCGCCATGGCCGTAATTGTGGACGAGGCGCTTGTCGCCCAGCGCCTCGGCGCGGACGACGAAGCCCGCCGCGCGATAGGGGCGCAGGCCGGCGACGGTGCGGATCACCCGCTCGGGCGAGACCAAGACCGGCGGCAGGCAGCCGGTGGGCGCGGCGGTGCGCGCCCGCATCGTCGCGCAGCCGGGCAGGACCAGCGTCGAAGCGGCGGAGGCGAGAAAGAGGCGGCGGTCCATGCCCGGTTTGTTAGACCGGGCCGGGGCGCGACGGAAGCGCCTCGACGGCGCGCGCGGCCCGGCGGCCGGACAGGAGGGGGTCGGGCATGAGCGCTCTCCTCTCGCGTCGCTCGAAATCGGTGACAGGTACGTACCTGTCACCGAGCGCGGCGCGCGGACAAGCGAGAATGATTCGGGGCAGGCCGGACTTTTCCTTGGCTGTCGCCGGCCGGTGGGTGCGCTAGGGTGACGGCGGAGGCTTGCTTATGATCCGGCCCTATCTGCCGCTGAACGGCCTGCGCGCCTTCGAGGCGTCGGCGCGGCATCTGAGCTTCACCAAGGCGGCGATCGAGCTCAACGTGACGGCGGCGGCCCTGGGCCACCAGGTCAGGGCGCTCGAGGATAGGCTCGGCGCGCCCTTGTTCCGCCGGCTGCCGCGCGGGCTGGCGCTGACCGACGAGGGGCGGGCGCTGCTGCCGGTGCTGCGCGAGGCGTTCGATGCGATTGCGGGCGCGCTCGACCGGTTCGACGACGGCCGCGGCCGGGCCCTGCTCTCGGTCGGCGCGGTCGGCAGCTTCGCCGTCGGCTGGCTGCTGCCGCTTCTGCCGGCCTTCGCGGCGGCCCATCCCGGGGTGGATCTGCGGCTCAGCACCAACAACAACCGCGTCGACATCGCCGAGGAGGGGCTCGATTTCGCGATCCGCTTCGGCGACGGCGCCTGGCACGGCACCGAGGCGCGGCTGCTCTTCGAGGCGCCGCTGACGGCGCTTTGCGACGCCGCCACCGCGGCGCGGCTGCGCACGCCCGCGGATCTGGCCGGCGAGACCCTGCTGCGCTCCTATCGCGACGAGGAATGGCCGGCCTGGTTCGAGGCGGCGGGGGCCGCGCTGCCGCCCTTGATCGGGCCGGTGTTCGATTCGGCGGCCTTGATGGTCGAGGCGGCGCTCGCCGGCCACGGCGTCGCGCTGGCGCCGGCGGCCTTGTTCGAAGGGCGCGCGGCGCGGCCGTTCGCGACCGAGATCGCCCTCGGCGGCTATTGGCTGACCCGGCTGAAATCGAAGCGGCCGACACCGGCGATGGCGGCGTTCGAAGGCTGGATCGTCGCGGCGGCGGGAGGCTAGCGGTTCCCGCGATTTCGACCTAGGCTCGGCGGCGAAGGGGGAAAGCGGACGGATGGCCTTCCTGTCGGTGTTCGGGACGGCGCTGGCGGCCGTCTATCTGGGGTCGCTGGCGCTCGAATGGCTGCTGTTGCAGCGCCTGCTCGACCGGGCCGATATCGGCCTCATCGCGGCGAGCCTGGCCGCGGCCGCGATCGGCTTCGCCGTCTATTTCCTAGTCAACAGGGACGATTGGCGGTTCGCGCTCAAGGAGAGCGCCATCGCCTTCGCCGCGGCCCTGGTCCTCGTCCTCGCCTTCCGGATGTTCGCCCTGCGCCGGCGCCAGCTGCGGAGCGGCCCCGACGCCGACATCGGCGACGTCTTCCGCTGACCCTAGGCCGCCGCGTCTTCGATGGTTTCGATGGTGAGCTGGTCGTTGGTGTAGACGCAGATGTCGGCGGCGATCTTCATCGCCTTGCGGGCGATGGTCTCGGCGTCCTCCTCATAATCGTAGAGCGCCATCGCGGCCGAAAGCGCGAAATTGCCGCCCGAGCCGATCGCCGCGACGCCGGCGGCGGGCTCGAGCACGTCGCCGTTTCCGGTCAGGATCAGGGTGACGTCCTTGTCGGCGACGATCATCATCGCCTCGAGGTTGCGCAGATATTTGTCGGTCCGCCAATCCTTGGCGAGCTCGACCGCGGCCCGCATCAGCTGGCCGTTATGCTGCTCGAGCTTGCGCTCCAGCCGCTCGAACAGAGTGAAGGCGTCGGCGGTGGCGCCGGCGAAGCCGCCGATCACCTTGCCGCCCTTGTCGTCCTTGGCGCCGAGCCGGCGGACCTTGCGCGCATTGGGCTTGATCACCGTCGATTGCAGCGACACCTGGCCGTCGCCGGCGATCACCGCCTTGCCGTTCTTGCGCACGCCGATGATCGTCGTGCCGTGCCAGACTTCCATGGATGAGCTCCCGCGCTGATGTGGAGCCTATTTGGGAGCGTCGGCCCCGCCCTGCAACCTGATGCCGGCGTCCGCCGCCCGCCGGACGGTCGGCGAGGAGCCGAACTCGTAGCCGACGACGGTGCTGCCCCAGCCGAGCACCAGACCCAGAGCGAGCAGCAGCGGCTCGCGATTGCCCTCTGGAATGGGCACGAAATAGAGGCCGGCCATGCCGCCCAGGCCGCCGACCAAGGCGACGATCGCCAAAGCGGCGCGGATCGGATCGGGCGGGGTGCGGGGTTGGTCGTCGGTCATTTCACTCTCCAAAGGTTCCAAAAGTGCCGGTACGTGCGCGAAAATGCGGTGAAATCATCGGAGGGCATCGATCGCCCGCCGAAGCGCGGCCGGCCCGCGCCGCGCCAGCAGAGCGCGGCAAGCGGCGGCGGTGCGCCGGTCCGGTCCGCCGTCGAGCGGCAGGCTCGGTGCGTCGCCGCGGTTGAGCGCGTTGAGCGCGCGCCGCAGCAAACGAATCGAGGAAATGGTTCCGGTGATTTCCATGGCAGAAGGATAACCAAATGGGCACTGTGTAGGAAAGCTGTTTTTTCGCGGGCCAAGGCTGGCTAGACTGGGCGCGAGGGGAGACCGGAGATGGACTGGATCGCGGCGAGGCGGGCGGCATGGGTTGCGGCGGCGCTCGGAGTCACTGCCTGGCCGGCGGCGGCGAGCCGCGACGCGACCTGGCGCGCGCCCGAAGTGCCCGCCGAAGATTGCGCCGTCCCGGCCGCGGCGCAGGCGGCGGCCGCGGCGCCTGCGCCGGTGCTCCTCGACGGGCTCGGTTATGCCGGGATCGAGCCCGACAGCGCCAATGAGCAGGCCCGGGCCTGGTTCGCGCAAGGGGTGCGGCTGATCTGGGCGTTCGACGAGGTCGAGGCGATCCGCGCCTTCCAGACGGCGCAGCGGCTCGATCCGAATTGCGCGATGTGCCACCTCGGCGAGGCCTGGGCGCGGGGGCCGACGATCAACCTGTCGCCGCGCACCGACGAGCTGGCGGCCGCCCGCGCCGCCGTCGCCCGCGCCGCCGCTTTGTCGCGCAATCTGGGGGGCCGCGACCGCCTCATCCTGCGCGGCATGCAGATCCGCACCCGGCCCGGGGCGGACTTCAGCAACGAAGCCTATGCCACCTATATGGAAGGCGCGGCGCTGCGCATGCCGGGCGACGACACGCTCGCGATCATGGCCGCCGACGCGCGCATGGTCGCCTGGGGCGAGACCAAGCCGCCGGTGGGATCGCTGGCGCAGCAGCTGCTCGAGCGGGTGCTGGCGCGCAATCCGAACCATGGAGGCGCCATCCATTATTATATCCACCTGACCGACTGGATCGACCGGCAGGAGCTCGCCGTGCCTTATGCCGAGCGGCTCGGCGGGATCGCGCCGGCGGCGAGCCACCTCGTCCACATGCCCTCGCACAGCTATTTCGGCGTCGGCCGCTATCGCGACGCGGCGGCGGTCAACGTCGCCGCGATCGCCGCCGACCGGGCGTTCGTGCAGCGGGCGCGGCCCGCGGAATCCGGCTATCGGATGGGCCTGCTCGCCCACGACATGCATTTCGCGATCGAAAGCGCGCTCGCCCGCGGCGACGGCGCCACCGCGCTCGACGTGTCCGGCCAGTATCGCGAAACCTATCTCCACGGCGAAATCGATGCGCGGCTGCGCGTCATGGGGGCCGCGACCTTCTACGCGCGCGGCCTCCACGACGATGTCGCGGCAGTGCTCGCTCTGCCCGTTCCCGCCAATGTCTTCGATCGGGCGCAGCGTCATTATGCGCGCGGCGAGGCGCTGGCGCGGCGCGGCGACGCGGCGGCGGTGCGCGCCGAGGCGGCGGCGATCGCAGCGCTTCGGGCCGGGCGCGATTCGCCGGGGCTCGGGCGGCGCGGCGAGCAGCTCGCCGAGGTCTTCCAATATGTGCTGGAGGGGCGCGCGGCGATGCTGGCCGGCGATCCCGGCATGGCGGCGGCTGCCTACCGCAAGGCGATGGAGCGCCAGCTCGCCTCCGATTTCGGCAGCGATCCGCCGCTCTTCTGGTATTCGGTGCGCCGCAGCCTCGGCGCGGCGATGCTGGCGAGCGGCGACCATCTGAGCGCGCGGGCGCAGCTCTACGTGTCGCTGAGGAGCTGGCCGAACGACGCGCTCGCGCTCTATGTGCTGTCGCGGGCCGACCGCGCCGCCGGCGACGCCGCCTCGGCCGACCGCAACCTCGCCCGGGCGCGCGCGCTCTGGGCCGGCGACGTGACCGCGGTGCCGCTGCCGCGCATCTGAGCGTTTCCGGCGAAAGCCGGGGTCCAGCTACGGATTCAGGCCTGGGCCCCGGCCTTCGCCGGGGAACTAATAACGCTGACAGGCTCGGCTCCAGCGTTTAGCTAGGTCCTCGATGGACTTCCTCGTTCCGATCCTGTTGCTCGCGGTGCTGCTGCTGGTGCTCGCCCAGCAGAGCCTGCGGGCGCGGCTCGGCCGGCTGGAATCGCGGCTCGACGCGCTCGGGCAAGACGCACCGGCGCCCGCGCCTTCGCCCGCCGCAGCCCCGCCAGCGCCTCCGCCCGCGCCTGCGCCGGCGGTGGCGTTCGAGTGGAAGCCCGAGCCCGGGCCGGCCTTCGAGGAGGAAGCGCACGCGCCCGCCGAGACTTTGGGCGGGCTGTTCGAGCGGCTGGTGGCGGGACGGCTGCTGATCTGGCTCGGCGGGATCGCTCTGGTGCTCGCGGCGGTGTTCCTGATCCGCTATTCGATCGACATCGGGCTGATGACTCCGGCGGCCCGGATGGTGGCCGCCGGCCTGTTCGGCCTGGTCCTGATCGGCGCCGGCGAATATGCGCGCCAGGGCAGGCTCGCCGACGATCCGCGGATCGCCCAGGCCTTGGCCGGCGCCGGCATCGCCGTGCTCTACGCCACCTTCTACGGCAGCTACAGGCTGCACGCCTTGATCGATTCGCAAGCCGCCTCGGCGGCGATGCTTGTGGTGACCGGGGCGGCGCTCGCCCTGTCGCTGCGGCACGGCGCGGCGACCGCGGTGATGGGTCTGGTCGGCGGCTTCCTGACGCCGTTGCTGGTCGGGGATCCGGAGGCGGGCGCCTTGCCCCTGCTCGCTTATCTGGCCTTGCTCGACATCGCTTTGTTCCTGCTCGCCTGGCGGCGCGGCTGGACCTGGCTGGCGGCGGCGGCGACGGTGCTGAGCTTCCTGTGGACCGGCTTCCTGATCGCCCAGCCGGGCGAGCGCGACGCCCTGCTTTCGGGCGGGTTCGTGGTGCTGATCGCGCTGGCGGCGTCTTTGGCCCGGCCCGGCGCCGGGCGGCAGCTCGTCCTGATCCAGCCGCTCGCCATCGGCATCGTCCAGCTCGCCCTGCTGGTCGCGCGCACCGATCTCGGCGCGCCGGCCTGGGGCCTGTTCGCGGCGCTGAGCGCGGCGAGCCTCGCTCTGGCCGCGATGCGCCGCGAATTCCTGGCGGCGCCGCCGCTCGCGCTGGCCTTCGCTCTGGTCCTGCTCGGCGCCAAGGCGGCGACCGGACGGGACGAACCGGTGCCGGCGGCGGCGGCCGGGATCGCCTTCCTGTTCGGCGCCGGCGGCCTGGCTTTGGCCTGGCGGAAGCGCGAAACCTTGTGGACCGGCCTCGCCTGCGCGGGCCTGGCCGGGCCGCTGCTGATCGCGCGGGCCTTGCGCCCCGATCTGCTCGACCGGCCGGCCTGGGGCGCGCTGGCGGCGCTGCTCGCTCTGGGCCCCGTCTTCCTGGTCTGGGCGCAGCGGGCGCGGGCGGGCGACCAGCCGCCGGCCGACCTCGCCCTGCTCACCGCGGGCGCGGCGGCGTCGGTGCTGGCGGGCGCCGGGATCTGGGACCTGGCGGCGCCCGACTGGGTGGCGGCGGGCTGGCTCGCGGTGGCGCTCGGGGCGGCGCTGGCGGCGCGCCGGCTCGGCGACCTCGCGCTCGGCACGATCGCGGTGCTGGTCGCGACGGTCGCGGTGCTGCGCAGCCTCTGGACGGCGCCCCTGCTCTCGCTCACGGCGATGAACAGCCTGCTTGGGTTTCCGGCGCTCGCCGCCAATCTGCCCGGGGCGATGACGGCGCTGACCGCCTTCGCCCTGCCCGCTTTCCTGCTGGCCGCGATCCGGCTGGGGCTGCCGCCGCTGCCGCTGGGCGCGCGGCGCGGCCTGCCGCTGGTCGCCGGGCTGTTCGCGCTGGCGGCGCTCTACATCTGGTTCAAGCAGGCGTTCGGCCTTGCCGGCCAGGAGGATTTCGTCGCGCGCGGCCTGATCGAGCGCACGCTCGTCACCCAGGCCCTGTTCGCCGCCGGCTGGCTGCTCGCCGCCGGCATATTGCGGCCGCCCCGGATCGAGCCCGAACTGGCGCGGCTCGGCGGGACCATGCTGACGATCATGGCGGCGGCGCGGCTGGTCTGGTTCGACATGGCCCTGCACAATCCGCTCTGGGCCGAGCAGTGGGTGGGGACGATGCCGGTCCTCAACCTGATCCTGCCCGCTTATCTGCTCAGCGCCGTCTGGCTCTACGCGGCGCGGCGGCGGGCGGCGGCGGCGACCCGCTCGGGCCTGTGGCTCGCGGCTTTCCTGCTGGCGCTGGTCGCCGGCGTCATTTTGATGGTGCGCCAGGCCTTTCACGGGCCGATCCTGACCGGCTTCGTCATGCCGACCACCGAGGCCTATGGCTATTCGCTGGCCGGGCTCGTCGTCGCGATCGCGCTGATCCTCGCCGGCATCCGCCTCCCCGACAAGGCGCTCAGGCTCGCCGGGCTCGTCCTGTTGACCGCGACCATCGTCAAGGTCTTCCTGATCGACGCCTCCGATCTGGAGGGCGTGCTGCGAATCCTCTCCTTCCTCGTCCTGGGCATCGCCCTGATCGGCATCGGCCGCCTCTACGGACCGGTGCTGCGGGCGGAGCGCGAGCAGGGCTGAAGGCTGGCGAATCCGAAAGCGCCGACTTAAGAAGGGGACGCAGGGGGTTTTGCGGGTGTCCCATGACGTTTTCATCAGCCATGGCGCCAAGGACCGGGCCGTCGCCGAGGCGGTCTGCGACGCGCTCGAGCGCGCCGGCCATCTGTGCTGGGTCGCCCATCGCGACGCCGCGGTCGGCAGCCAGGGCGGAGCGGCCGGCGTCGAGGCGATCGGCGCGTGCAAGGTCTTCCTGCTGATCCTCTCCGCCGAGAGCGCCGAATCGGCGCGGGTCCGGCGCGAGGCCGAGCGCGCCGCTTCGGCCGGGCTCGCCATCGTCCCGTTCCGGATCGAGGAGACGGAGCCGCCCGCCGCGCTTGAATTCCTGATCGGCGGGGCGCCGCGGCTCGACGCCCTGCAGCCGCCGCTCGGCCCGCATCTCGATCATCTGACGGCGATCGTCGGCCGATTGCTCGACGGCGGCGACGGCGCGCCGCTGCGGCCGCTGACCCTGCCGCCGCGGCCATTGCCGCCGATGCCCGGCCCGTCGCCCTCCTGGCTGCCAATCGCGCTCGCCGGGCTGATCGGCCTGATCGCCATCGCAATCGTCGCCGCGATGATCGGTTCGCGCTGATGGACGATCCCGCCACGATCGGCGCAATCGTCGACGAAATGTACGCGATGATCTCGGGCGCCAAGGGCGCGCGCGACTGGTCGCGCCAGGCGAACTGCTTCCACCCCGAGGCGCGGCAGATCCGCACCTGGATCGATGCCGACGGACGGCCCGCCTGCACGATCATGGGCCTGGCCGACTATGCCCGCGACACCACGCCGTTCTTCGCCGAAAACGACTTTTACGAAGTGGAGATCGGCCGCCGCATCGACCTGTTCGGCAACATCGCCCATGTCTGGAGCGCCTACGAGGCGCGCACCGCGCCCGGCGACGCGGCGCCGGAGCGGCGCGGCATCAACTCGATCCAGCTGTTCAAGGATCCCGATCTGGGCTGGCGGATCGTGGCGATGCTCTGGGACAATGAGCGCGAAGGGGTGGCGATCCCCGAATGGGGACAGTCACTTTCACGCGCCGGCGATTGACGGTCGGACGGGGCAGCCGAAAGTGACTGTCCCCGTCGCCTGTCCCCGACTGGTCGGGGCGACTGGATTCGAACCAGCGACCCCCACACCCCCAGTGTGATGCGCTACCAGGCTGCGCTACGCCCCGACCAAGGGGGCGCATTTAGGCGCGGGACGGGGGCAAGGCAAGCCGCGGTTGACTTGCGCGCGCCGGCTGCGAAACCGCAGGGATGCGATACGGCGTCAGCAGCTTCGACGAGATCAGGCACCTTACCGGCCTCGAGATGCTGCGCGCGATGATCGCGGGCGATCTGCCGGCGGCGCCGATCGCCGAGCCTTTGGGCTTCCGGCTGGTCGAGGTCGGCAAGGGGCGGGCCCTGTTCGAGGGGATTCCCGGGCCGCATCTGCTGAACCCCTTGGGCTCGGTCCATGGCGGCTACGCCCTGACCCTGATCGACAGCGCCTGCGGCTGCGCCGTCCACACCGAATTGGACGCCGGCATCGGCTATACCACGGTCGAGACCAAGGTGAACTTCACCCGCGCGATCGATCCCAAGGGCGGGCCGGTGGCCTGCGAGGGCCGGGTGGTCAGCCGCGGCCGCCAGATCGCCACCGCCGAGGCCTATCTGCGCTCGGGCGACGGCAAATTGCTCGCCCACGGCATTTCGACTTTGATCATCCTCTATCCGAGGTAGGGACAGTTACTTTCCGCGCCGCGGTGCTCATCCTGGCGCGGCCGCGCGTGAAAGTAACCGTCCCTAGCTCCCGCCCAGGATCGTCTTCAGGAAATGCGCCTCATAGGCGTTGATGCTGATCGATTCGAGCTTGGCGCTGCCGAGCGCGCCCATCAGCTCGGCCATGTGCGGCGCCGCCATGTGCGCGGCGATCGCCTCTTCGTCGCTCCATTCCTCCGCGATATGGAGGAGGCCCGGCTCGCCGATGTCGACCGCGTAGGAATAGCGCGCGCAGCCGGGTTCGGCGCGGGTTGCCTCGATGTTCGCCTCCAAGGCGGGCTTGAGCCGCTCGATCTCGCCGTCCGCGAATCGCGCGTATCCGGTTACGATGATCATATCCTGTCCCCTTGCCTGCCCGTTCCTTGCCTTGGCAACGGGCCGTCCCCATGATAGTCGCACCGCGCTTTCAAAGGCGAGCGCCTTCGCGCCGTCTCCTTTTCCAGAGGTCCGATCATGTTCGAATCCCCCGCCTATGCACAGGCCAGCGGCGCCGCCGCACCGAGCGGCATGGCCTCCTTTTTCAGCGCCAGCGGCATTCTTCCGCTCATCCTCATCTTCGTCATCTTCTACTTCCTTTTGATCCGCCCGCAGCAGAAGAGGATGAAGCAGCATCAGGCGATGATCGGCGCCGTCAAGCCGCGCGACACGGCGATCACCAGCGGCGGCCTGATCGGCAAGGTCACCAAGGTCGACGACAATGAGATCGAGCTCGAAGTGGCGACCGGGGTCAAGGTCCGAATCGTCAAATCGATGCTGAGCGACGTCCGCCCGCATGGCGCCAAAGCCGCGAACGACTAGGGGCCCCAATTCACATGTTGAACTTCCCCCGCTGGAAGATCTGGGGCATCAGCCTGATCTGCGCGTTCGGCGTGCTGCTGGCGATCCCGAGCTTCCTGCCCCCGTCCGTCTCGGCCTATCTGCCGCGCTTCGTGCAGGCGATCCACGTCAATCTCGGCCTCGATCTGGCCGGCGGCAGCCAGCTGCTGCTCGAGGCGCAGATCCAGGACGTCGCCAAGCAGCGCGGCGAGGCCATGGAAGATCTGCTGCGCACCGACCTCAGCCGCAACTCGATTCATACCAGCCAGCTGGCCGCGGCCAATGGCGAGGTCAGCTTCCTCGTCACCGATCCCGCCCAGGTCGGCCAGGCGACCCAGCGCGCCAGCGCGCAGGTCGGCCAGGTCGGCTTCGGCGGCCCCGACTGGACGGTCTCGGTCAGCGACGGCCGGCGGGTGGTGATGCGCCAGACCCAGGCCGGCATCGACCAGGCGACCAAGCAGACGATGGAATCGGCGCGCGACGTCATCGACCGCCGCATCAACGCGCTCGGCACGCTGGAGCCGACCATCATCGGCCAGGGCGCCAGCCGCATCCTGGTCCAGGTCCCCGGCCTTCAGGACCCCGAGGCGCTGAAGCGGCTGATCGGCCGCACCGCCCGGCTCGAGTTCAAACTGGTCTCGGAAATCCCCAACGTCACCTGCCAGACCCGTCCGCCGCCCGGCAACCAGGTGCTGCGCTACGCCGAAGGCGGCGAGAATGCGTGCATCGCGGTCCAGCGGCGCGCGATCATCACCGGCGAACGGATCGCCACCGCCGTCCAGGATTTCGACGATACCGGCCTGCCCGCGGTCCGGGTCGGCTTCGATTCCGCCGGCAGCCACAGCTTCGCGCGGGTGACCCAGGCCAATGTCAACAAGCGCTTCGCGATCATCCTCGACAATGTCGTCATCTCCGCGCCCAACATCCGCGAGCCGATCCTGGGCGGCTCCGCCTCGATCTCGGGCAGCTTCACCGTGGAGACCGCCAACCAGCTCGCCATCTCGCTGCGCTCCGGGCGCCTGCCGGTCGAGCTGCGCGTGGTCGAGGAGCGCAGCGTCGGCGCCGAGCTCGGCGCGGATTCGATTCGCAGCGGCGTCATCGCCTCGATCGCCGCCACTTTGGTCGTGATCCTGTTCATGTTGATCACCTACGGCCGGTTCGGCGTCTACACGACGATCGCTTTGGTCCTGAACGGCCTGATGATCGTCGGCATCATGGCGATGTTCAACGCGACCCTGACCTTGCCCGGCATTGCCGGCTTCGTGCTCACCATCGGCGCGGCGGTCGACGCCAACGTGCTGATCAACGAGCGCATAAGGGAGGAGCAAAGGCGCGGGCGGCGGCTGCACGACGCGCTCGAATCGGGCTATCGCGAGGCCTCGACGGCGATCTTCGACGCCAACGTCACCAACGTCATCGCGGCCGTTTTGATGTTCTATTTCGGCTCGGGCCCGATCCGCGGCTTCGCGGTGGTGCTGATGATCGGCATCGTCACCTCGGTGTTCACCGCGGTCAACGTCACGCGCATGTTCGTCGCGCTCTGGGTCCGCCGCGCGCGGCCCAAAGAACTGCATATTTGAGGACCGCACGATGCGCCTGCTGAAGCTCGTCCCCGACAACACCAACATCGATTTCATGCGCTGGCGCAATTGGGCGCTGCTGCTCTCGATCATCGTCACCGTCGCCGCGATCGCCTTGGTGTTCACGCGCGGGCTCAATTTCGGCGTCGACTTCGTCGGCGGCCAAAGCATCCGCGTCGCCTTCGTCCAGGCGCCGCCGATCGAGGAGGTGCGCTCGCGGGTCAACGCGCTCGGCGTCGGCGAGGCCTCGATCCAGGAGAGCCGGCAGAACGCGGTCCAGATCGCCGCCGCCGGCGGCAAGGGCGCGGTCAACGAGACCGAATATCTGATCCGGATCGCGCTGCCGCCCGGCGACGAAGGCGCGGCCGCCGCCGCCACCCAGCGCGTCAGGGCGACGATCCAGACCGCCTATCCGGGCGCGTCGATCCGCTCGGTCGACACCGTCTCGGGCAAGGTTTCGGAGGAATTGCTGCGCTCGGGCGCGCTTGCGGTCGGGCTCGCCATGCTCGGCATCGCCATCTTCATCTGGATCAGGTTCGAATGGCAGTTCGGCGTCGGCGCGCTGGTCACCCTGTTCCACGACGTCTGGATGACTTTGGGCTTCTTCTCGCTGACCCAGCTCGAGTTCAACCTCAACGTGGTCGCGGCGATCCTCACCATCGTCGGCTATTCGCTGAACGACACCGTCGTCATCTACGACCGCATCCGCGAGAATCTGCGCAAATACCGCAAGATGGAGATCGTGCCGCTGCTCAACCTCTCGCTGAACGAGACGCTCTCGCGCACGATGGTGACCTCGATCTCGATCCTGCTCGCGCTCGGCGCCTTGCTGCTGCTCGGGCCGGAGGTGATCTTCGGCCTCACCATCGCGATCTTCATCGGCATCTTCGTCGGCACCTATTCGTCGATCTACATCTCCTCGCCGATCCTGGTCTGGCTCAGGGTGACGACGGCAAGCTTCCTGCCCCGTGACCCCGTCAGCCGCGCCGCGCGCGGGCCGCGCAACGAAAGAGACGGCGCCCAGGTTTGAGCGTCAAGGTGGAAAGAAGCCCGGCCGCGCGCGGGCCGCTCGTCCAGGGCTTCGCCGCCGGCGGCTTTTCGATCGACGGCGCGGTCCTCAAAGGGGCGCTGCTCACCCCCGAGGCGGCGGTCGCGTGGGACGCGCCGGCGCTCGGCGATCTTTCCGAACGCCACGTCGCGCCCTTGCTGGCGCTCGCGCCCGCGCCCGAATTCCTGCTGCTCGGCACCGGCCCCACCCACGGCTTCCCGCCGCGCGCCTTCATTGCCGCGCTGGAAGCGAAGGGGATCGGCGTCGAGGCGATGGACAGCCGCGCCGCCGCCCGCACCTGGGGCCTGCTGCGCGGCGAAGGAAGATGGATCGCCGCGGCGCTGATGCCGCTCTAACCTCTCGTCATTCCCGCGAACGCGGGAATCCAGTCGGCGTGGGAGCTTTTCAGCCTTCGTCCGGACTCCCGCTTTCGCGGGAGCGACGGATTGATTTGAGGTGGTCGAACAACTCCGCCCCGTTCCTGTCCCAGCTGAAGCCAAGGGCGCTTTCCCGCACCGCCGCCGGATCGGGCGGATCGGCGAGCAATTCCCGCACCGCGCCGGCGATGGCGGCGGGATCGCGCGGGACGAGCCGCCCCGCCTCCGGCCGGTCGACGACCTCGCGGGCGCCGCCGACGTCGCTGGTCACCACCGGCGTGCCGCAGGCGAGCGCCTCGACCCAGACGTTGGCGAGCCCTTCCGAGACGGTCGGCAGCACCATCGCGTCGGCGGCGGCGAGCAGAGCGGGGAGCTCGGCATGCGGCCGGCTGCCGAGGAAGCGGACGTCCGCGCCTCCGGCCAGCCCTTCGAGCCGCGCCCGGTCCGGGCCGTCGCCGACCAGGATCAGGGTCGCGCCGGGCAGCAGCTTCAGCGCGGCGATGGCGAGATCCTGGCCCTTGCGTTCGAGCAAAGCGCCGGCGGCGACCAGCAGCGGCCCCTCGACGCCGAGCGCCGCCTTGGCCGCGGCGCGGCCGGCGGGCCGGAAGAGGTCGAGGTCGATGCCGGTATGGTGGACGCGGATCGCCGCGCCGGGCAGGCCGAGCGCCGTCATGTCGGCCTTGAGCGCGGCGCTGACCGCGAGCAGGCCGCCGGCCGCCCGGCCCGCCGCGACGATCTGCTCGGCGATGCCGGGCCGCGCGCCCCACAGATGCACGTCGCTGCCCCGCGCCTTGATCGAGAAAGGCACGTCCAGCGCCCGCGCCAGACGCATCGCCGCCGGGCCGTCGGGCCAGAAAAATTCGGCGTCGATGACGTCGAAAGGGAAACGCGTCCGGATCTCGCGCAGCACCGGCAGCAACGCGTCCGCCATCCGCCGCGCGGTTCCCGCCGCGCCGATTAAGGGCCAGACCCGGTAGCGCGGGCGGTGGACGACGAGCCCGTTCCGGCTCTCGCGCGGCGGCAGCGTCCTGAGCGGCGCATAATGGGGATGGAGCGACAGCGGCCAGAGCGGCAGCCCGATCGGGGCGACCACTTCGACCGCGACGCCGTCCCGCGCGGCGAGCGCCTGCGTCTGCCGCTCGACGAACACGCCCAGATTGGGCTTGAGGCCGTTCGGGAACAGGGTCGCCAGGGTCAGCACGCGCAGCATGGCGCCCCACTAGCAGAAAAGCGCTTTGGCGAGGTTAATCGCGCTCCATTAAAGCGCCGTTCATCGGCCGGGCTTTCTCTGCTACCGACCCGAGAGAACGCCGCTTGGCCTTCTTCCAACGCTCAGCTAAGAAGCCCGCCATGTACACGATTTCCCGCTCCGCCATCCTCGCCGCGCTCGCCGCCAGCTCGATCCTGCTCACCGGCTGCGCCGCGTTCGGCGGCGGCCGCACCCGCGCCGACACGCGCTACGTCGCCCGGGACGTCAACACGCTCTACAATGCCGGCTTCGACCGGATGCGGGCCCGCTCCTATCTTCAGGCCGCCTTGATCTTCGACGAGGTCGAGCGCCAGCATCCTTATTCGGTCTGGGCGCGCCGCGCGCAGCTGATGAGCGCGTTCAATTATTATGCCGCGCGCGAGCATACCAAGTCGATCGAATCGGCGCGGCGCTTCCTCTCGATCCACCCGGGCAATCGCGACGCGCCTTATGCGCTCTATCTGATCTCGCTCAATTATTACGAGCGGATCAACGACATCACCCGCGACCAGGCGATCACCCGCCAGGCGCTGGAGACTCTGGGCGAGCTCGTCCGCCGCTATCCGGAGACGCCTTATGCCGACGATGCGCGGCTGAAGATCGACCTGGTCCGCGACCATCTCGCCGGCAAGGAGATGGAGATCGGCCGCTTCTACCAGCGCCGCCGGCAATGGCTCGCCTCGGTGGTCCGCTTCCGCACCGTGGTCGACGATTATCAGACCACCAGCCACGCGGCCGAGGCGCTGATGCGGCTCACCGAATCCTATCTCGCGCTCGGCATTCCCGATCAGGCGCGGCGCAGCGCCTCGGTGCTCGGCGCCAATTATCCGCAGAGCATCTGGTACCGCCGCGCCTACGAGCTGGTCCAGCGCCACGCCCCCGAAGGCGCCGCCGCACCCGCGCCGGCGGCGGGGACGCGCTGAGGGGTAGGCGCTGATCGGATTCAGCCAGAAATCCTTCGTCATTCCCGCGAAAGCGGGAATCCAGACGAAGGGCGGATGGGTCTACATCCTGGCAAGCGATCGCAAGGGCACGATCCATACCGGCGTGACCGCCAACCTGGCCGCGCGAATGATGCGGCATCGCGAGGGAAAGGGCTCGCGCTTCACTGCCAAATATCGGGTCATGCGACTCGTCCATGCCGAGCATTTCGAGCGGATCGACGAGGCGATCGCTCGCGAGAAGGCGATCAAGAAGTGGCGGCGGGCGTGGAAGCTGGAGCTGATCGAGCGCGGCAATCCGGACTGGGACGATCTGTTCGAGCACATCCTCGAAGCGTGATATTTCGTCATTCCCGCGAAAGCGGGCATCCGGGCTGACGCCGAGACCCGCATCGAGCCCGTCTGGATTCCCGCTTTCGCGGGAATGACGTAAAGGGGACGAATGTCTGTTCTAACCACACCATGCTGACCGCCCTTTCGATCCGCGACGTCGTGCTGATCGAGACGCTCGAGCTCGATTTCGGGCCGGGGCTCGGCGTGCTCACCGGCGAGACCGGCGCCGGCAAGTCGATCCTGCTCGATGCGCTCGGGCTGGCGCTCGGCATGCGCGCCGACAGCAGCCTGGTGCGCGCCGGCCAGGCGCAGGCCTCGGTCAGCGTGTCCTTCGAGATCGGCCGCGACCATGCGGCGCTCGCCTTGCTCGAGCAGAACGGGCTGGCGCACGAGCGGGGCGAGCCCCTGGTCATCCGCCGCACGGTCAAGGCCGACGGCGGCAGCCGCGCCTTCGTCGACGACCAGCCGGTCTCGGCCGGGCTGCTGCGCGAGCTCGGCGCCAGCCTCGTCGAGATACACGGCCAGCATGACGATCGCGGCCTGCTGAACTCGCGCGGCCATCGCGGCCTGCTCGACAGCTTCGGGCGGATCGACGGCGCGCCGGCGGCGGCCTCCTGGGCGCGCGTCCAGCAGGCGGAAGGGAAGCTCGCGGCGGCCCGCGCCGCGCACGAAGAGGCGGTGCGCGACCGCGACTGGCTGGCGCATGCGGTCGAGGAGCTGGACGCGCTGGCGCCGCAGCCCGGCGAGGAGGCGCAGCTCGCGTCGCTGCGCGCCGGCATGCAGGCGGGCGCCCGGCTCGGCGACGAGCTCGAGACTATCGCCGGCCTGCTGCAGGGCTCGGACGGCGGCCTGGCCCAGCTCCGCCAGGCGGCGCGGCGGCTCGACCGGATCGCGGCCGAGCATGCAATGCTGACCGAATGCCTGGCGGCGCTCGACCGGGCGGTGATCGAGGCGGCCGAGGCGGAGGATGCGCTGGCGCGCGCGCAGGGCGCCTTGGCCTTCGATCCGGCGCGGCTCGAGGAGGCCGAGGCGCGCTTGTTCGAGATCCGCGCGCTCGCCCGCAAGCATCGCGTCGAGGCGGATTCGCTGCCCGCGCTGGCCGAGGATCTGCGCGCCAAGCTCGGCGCGATCGCGGCCGGGGGCGTGGAGATTGCGGCGCTCGAGGCGGAGCTGAGGGAGGCGCGCATGGCCTATGACCGCGAGGCGGCGATCCTCAATGCGGCGCGGCAGGCGGCGGCGGCGCGGCTCGACGCGGCGGTGGCGGGCGAGCTGGCCCCGCTCAAGCTCGACCAGGCCCGCTTCCGCACCGTGATCGGCGCCGCCGAGCCGGGGCCGGGCGGCGGCGATCGCGTCGAATTCGAGGTCTCGACCAATGCCGGCGCGCCGTTCGGGCCTCTGGTCAGGATCGCGTCCGGCGGCGAATTGTCGCGCTTCATCCTCGCGCTCAAGGTCGCGCTCGCCGAGGAAGGCGGAGCGACGACGATGATCTTCGACGAAATCGACCGCGGCGTCGGCGGAGCGGTCGCGAGCGCCATCGGCGAGCGCCTCGCCCGCCTCGCGCGCGATTCACAGGTGCTGGTCGTCACCCACTCGCCCCAGGTCGCCGCCCGCGCCACCCATCATTACCGGATCGAGAAACTGCAGGCCCCCGACGGCGCCCGTACTTTGGTCCGGCGCCTCGACGCGACCGAGCGTCGCGAGGAGATCGCCCGAATGCTGTCCGGCGCCGCCGTCACCGACGAGGCCCGCGCCCAGGCGGCCCGGCTGCTGGAGGCTGCTTAGCAACATGACACGCGAGACACCGGTTGGCCTCAAGTTCGGCGATGAAGAGCTGGAAGGCGTGCTCGTCTCGCGGCGCGACAGCGCCCGCCGCCCGGGAGTCATCCTGTTCCC
>JAXDPD010000019.1:0-17680 GCA_034668505.1 Sphingomonadales bacterium | reverse complement strand
TCCTCTACGACGGCGACGCGCTGGTCGCCGAATATGACGCCGCCGGCGTCCGCCAGCACCTCTACGTCCACGCCGGCGGCGCGGACACGCCGTTGATCTGGTACACGCCCGCCGACATCAGGTTCCTCCACGCCGACCAGCAGGGCTCGATCGTCGCGGTCTCCAGCCTCCTCAACAACTCGGTCGTGGGCGTGAACAGCTATGACGAATACGGCATCCCCGCCGCCGGCAATAGCGGCCGGTTCCAATATACCGGGCAGATCTGGCTCGCCGAGCTCGGCATGTACCATTACAAGGCCCGGATCTACTCGCCGACGCTGGGGCGGTTCCTGCAAACCGATCCGGCGGGCTATGAGGATCAGTTCAACCTCTATGCTTATGTTGGAAACGATCCGATAAACTTGACAGACCCGAGTGGCATGTGCGCAGATCGTTATGAGGATGGCGGGTGCCGGGTGAAGGTGGATCGACGTACCGGAGAAGCCGGCATTCGCGCCGGCCGTGAATTAGAGGGCGTACTCAATCGCCATGATCGCCAAATCAATGCCCTGGATCCAGACAGCCAACATTCAGTCTATGACCGCCGAGGCAATGTCATTGGTAATGTAACGGGCCAGGAGATAAAGGCCGTTTGGAACGGAACCCACTTCAGCATCACGTCCCGAGCCCCGAACAATGGCGGAGCAGGTGGTGGAATAAGCGGCACTTGGACGGGAAACCGTTTCGAGGGATGGGCTCGCTTCACGCCCAACGCAGTTGATAGGTACGCGGGTGCCGCCGAGCAGTCGGGGCGGGGGCGACAAGCCGGCGTGGCTACTCTTGTGTTTCACGATTTGGGTCACGAAACGCACATGGGAAACCGGCTTACGAATAGATACCCTGTCCGCTCGACTCCCGATCCTCGCCGGGAGCGGCCAACCAGCTCAATCGGCGAGGCAATGGCAAGAAGTGTCGGCGCGGATTTCATGTGCGGGATGGTGGTGTGCCAATGAAATATCTCCTTATCGCATCGCTGCTCCTTACGTCCTGTGCCGGCCCGGCAAGAACGACCCCTACGAGGGTGAACGATATCCGCCATGTTTGGACAAACGAGGAAACAGGGGAGACGATTATCGTCGCTGACGGCACGGCTCATGTCGGTGGAAATTCGTACCTAATTCGAGATTGTTCCACATCGGACACGCTCTGTGTTGAAAGTGACGGTCCGATCAACCTGGCAGTCAACCGGATGTGCGGCGATGCGTCACCCCTGCGCGTGGACGATCATGAGATGGTGATTTGGGCCATCATTCATTTCTCGCCTCTCCTTGGGCGCCGCAATTCCCCCCAGATCGTCTACGAATATTCCGATCGCGCCGGCATCACGGCAATCTATTATTCTCCGGAGGGCTTGGGGACGACGCTGGCAGATGGGCTCGACCTTTTGAGTCTGGATCGGCACAGGTTCACGCGATCGAGTGGCCCTCCCTTCATGGCCTGCCGCTAGCTGCGACCCCATTACAGCGATAGAGCACTCATTCAGGAAGCAATCGCCTTCCGCGCATCGCACATGCCAGAGCAGCCGGTCCCTTCCCTGGGCGTGACCAACGCCTATGACGGGTTCGGGCGGCTGGCCTCGAGCACGCTCTCGATGGACGGCGTGAGCCGGCCGCTCTCCTATCAGTGGGACGCAGGCGGGCGCCGGACGCGGGTCGCCCATCCGGACGGTATTACACCACCTACGCTTACGATCCGCTGGGGCGGCTGACCGTGGGCCATCGGTGATTTTGGCGCGCTTGGGAAATTCGGTCCCCGCCGGAGCCAGGGGCCTGATCCGCGCTCTTGGCCCAACCTTACCGTAACTTTTGAACCCGCCTCGCCGAACCTTTGTAGGCGACTTGGCGGTCATGGCGGCCCCAGCGATGCGCTGCCCCGCTTTTAGGCCCGGCGCGGGAGGTGCAAGGGCGGGGTGGCGGGCGAAGCCAGCGCCGGCGCGACAAGGCGAACTGCACGGGAAGACTGGTTGAACAAGAAGTACTTGCCATGTCGAATATAAGAAATGCCCATTTATACGCATTTCGGACTAAAAATCCCGACATCGAATATCCGTAAAGAATCTCCGGTCGGAAAGTAGCTTGCATAGGCTGTCGCCATGGTATCTATTCAGCCGCAGGGCGAAGGCGACCAACGCTCCGGGCAGGGGGCGCTGATCCATGAAAAATATCCACAGGATCGCCGCGGGGGCGCTGGCGATAGCGGGCCTTGCCGGCGCCGCGGCCTGGGCCAGCGAAACCGTCACCTACACCTACGATGCGCGCGGGCGCCTGGTGAAGGTCGAGCGGAGCGGCACGGTCAATAACGGGGTCAAGGCCGAGTATCGATATGACAAGGGCGACAACCGCACCAACGTCAACGTGATCTCGCCCAATTGAATAAGAACCTTGCCCGCGGACTGATCGCGGCCGCCGCCGCGAGCGGGCTCGCCGTCCTGTCGCCGGCGACGCCGGCCTTCGCCCAGGGACTGTCGATCCCGCCGCGCCAGGATGCGCGCAGCCCCACCGGCGTGAGCTACGGCAGCGGCAGCTTCACCTACGAGGCGCGCGACCTCGCGATCGGCGGCGAGCAGGGCCTGACGCTGAATCGCACCTATATCAGCAACGTCCCCTACACCTCGCTCGGCGGCATCGGCTGGACCCACAATTGGTCGGGCCGGATCAGCCTGCAGCCGGTGCCGCTGGATCCGGGCAGCCCGCTGGCCGATCCGCAGCGCATTCCCTATATCTACAACGTCACGGTCAGTGGGCGCTCGGCCGGCTTCATCGGCGGCAGCCATTTCCCGCCCACGACCGGACTCCCCCAGGGCACCTACGAGGCCATCACGCCGAGCGGCGCCACTTTGGTCTATACCGGCACCAACTCGACCAACGGCTATTACATCTTCACCGATTCAGACGGCACGGTGATCAATTTCGCCACCGGCGGCCAGCCCATGCGCATCCAGGACCAGATTCTGCCGGACGGCACCAGGCTGGTCTATGGCTATGACACGACGGGAACCCTGCGCAGCGTGATCAGCAATCGCGGCTATGCGATCCTGATCGAGCGCGGCACGCCGCAGGGGCCCACGACGCCGCCCGGCCCCTGGAAGGCCTGCGCGGTCAATCTGACCCAGCATGTCGTCACCGCGACCTCGGCCTGCCCAGCCGGCGTTCAGAGCGTCACTTATACCTATACTCTGTCCTCGGCCAATATCGTGCCCCAGCTTGCCGGCGCCACCGACGCCGACGGGCAGACGACGGCCTATGCCTATGAAGGCGCCGGCAACTCCACCGGCCAGCCCCGCCTGACCTGCATCACCCTGCCGGGACAATCGGCCTGCCAGGTCGACAATGACTATTCGCCATGCTTCCAACGGAACCCGCTCACCGAGCAGATGGAATGGGGCGGCGCCCATGTCACCGCGCAACACACCGCGACCGGCGAAACCTATGCTTATAGCTATGGCTTCGCCGAGCCCGAAAAATGCGAGGGCGTCTTCAGCAACTACACGACGATGACGGTCAACGGCACTGTCGCGACCAACGTCTACCCCGTCGGCAACGTGCCGGGCAGCATCGTCGATCCTTTGGGCAGGACGACGTCTTTCCGCTACATGATCGGCGAGAGCTGGGCGGCCGAGCCGGGGCAGCTGGTCGGCGTGACCTCTCCCCTGGGCAATGCGACCGACAGCTATAACGATGCCCGCGGCAACATCTATCAGCAGACGCTGACCGCGATCCCCGGCTCCGGCCTTGCCGCCCGCACGACGACGGCGGTGTTCCCGTCGAGCTGCGGCCCGACCAACCGGCGGATCTGCAACAAGCCGACCTCGGTGACCGACGCCAACGGCAACGTCACGGATTACACCTACGATGCCGTCCATGGCGGGGTGCTGACCGAGACCGGGCCGGCGCCGGCGCCGGGCGGCGTCCGGCCGCAGACGCGCCATGCTTATGCGCAGCGTTATGCCTGGATTTTGGCGAGTGGCGGCGGCTATGCGCAGGCCGCGACGCCGGTCTGGGTACGGACGGCAACCAGCTCGTGCCGGACGAGCGCGGCGACCGGCAATCCAGCCAGCCCCTGCGCGACCGCCGGCGACGAAGTGCTGACCCAATATGATTACGGCCCCAATTCCGGGCCCAACACCTTGCTGCTGCGCGGCCAGACGGTAACCTCGACCGACGGCGGCGTCACCACCACCTTGCGCAGCTGCTACGGCTATGACCGCGACGGCCGGCGGATCAGCGAGACCCAGCCGCAAGCCAATCTGGCGAGCTGCCCGTGAGCCGGCTCCGCGACTTCGCCGCCGCGGCGGCCCTCGCAGCGCCTCTCGCAGCGGCGGCGCTGCTGGCGCCGTCCGCCGCTTTCGCGCAGGCCGCCGCCTCGCCTTTCACCAGCGCGACGCGCTACGACGGGGTCGGACGGGTGACCGGGACGATCTCGGCGGATCCGGACGGGGTGGGGAGCGGCAATCCGTTCCTCGCGGTCCGCAACAGCTACGATGCCGCCGGCCGGCTGACCAAGATCGAGACCGGCACGCTCGCCGCCTGGCAGTCCGAGAGCGTGGCGCCCGCTTTGTGGACCGGGTTCGCCGTCGATCGCACGGCCGAGGCGCTCTACGATGTCTTGGGCCGCAAGCTGCGCGACACATTGCGCGACGGCGCGGCGGGGACGTTGCGGTCGATGACCCAATATAGCTACGACGCCTTCGGCCGGCCCGACTGCACCGCGGTGCGGATGAACCCGGCCGATTTCGCTTCACCGCCCGCCTCGGCCTGCACGCAAGGGACGGGCGGCGCCGACCGGATCAGCCGCAACGTCTACGACCTGGCCAGCCAGCGGCTGCAGGTCCGCGTCGGCGTCGGCACGAGTGTCGAGGGCACGCAGGCGACCTGGGCCTATGACCTGAACGGCCAGGTGACGGCCGTCATCGACGGCAACGGCAACCGGGCCGAGCTTCGCTATGACGGACATGGCCGGCAGGACCGCTGGACCTTCCCGTCGGCGACGCGCGCGGCCTCGTTCAACGACTCCACCCCGGCAACGGCCTTGGCCAGCGCAAATGCGGTCAACGCGGCGGACTATGAGGCCTATGGCTACGACGCCAACGGCAACCGCACGAACCTGCGCAAGCGCGACGGGCGCAGCATCGCCTTCGCCTATGACGGGCTCAACCGGGTGACGGCGAAGACCTATCCGGACGGCGGCGCCACTGCGGTCTATTTCAGCTACGACCTTCGCAACCTCCAGCTCTCGGCGCGGTTCACCAGCCAGTCGGGCGAGGGCATCACCAACGTCTATGACGGGTTCGGCCGCCTGACCTCGAGCAGCACCAACATGGGTGGGACGACCCGCACGCTCGGCTATCAGCATGACCGCAACGCCAACCGCACCCAAATCACGCATCCGGACGGGGTTTATTTCACGAGCGTTTATGACGGTCTGAACCGCCCCTACATCCTCTACGACCAGGCCTCGGCCTGGCGGGCCTGGTTCGCCTACAAGCATCATGGCGCGCTCTATGCGACGATCCGGGCCAACGCGGTCAACGATTTCTGGGAATATGACGGCGCCCAGCGGCTCTACAGCCACGGGCTCTACTTCAACGCCCCTTACGCGGCCTCGACGGCGGTCTGGCTCTACACGCACGATGCGGCGCCCCGGATCGCCAGCGTCTGGCGCGACAACGACGCTTATGCGTGGACCGGCGCCTACAACGCCGCCCGGCCCTATGCGGCCAACGGCCTCAACCAGTATAGCGTCACGGGACAGCCCAGCACGCTCGGAAGCGTGGCGTTCACCTACGACGCCAACGGCAACCTGGCCTCGGAGACGCCCTGGGGCGGCGCGACGACCGGCTACAGCTACGACATCGAGAACCGGCTGGTCGGCCGGTCCGCTTCAACGGGCAACGCGACCCTGAGCTATGACCCGCTCGGGCGGCTCTACGAGGTGACGCTGGGCGCCAGCACGACGCGGTTCCTCTACGACGGCGACGCCCTGGTGGCGGAGTATAACGCCGCCGGCGCGATGACACGGCGCTATGTCCACAATGTGGGCGCGGATGTGCCGCTGCTGAGCTATGCGGGCCCCGGCATCGGCCAGCCGACCTACCTCCACGCCGACCATCAGGGCTCGATCGTCGCCGTCAGCGACTCGGCCGGCGCGGGGACGGTCAACGCCTATGACGAATATGGGATACCCGGGACAACCAATGTCGGGCGGTTCCAATATACCGGCCAGATCTGGCTCCCTGAGCTCGGCATGTATCATTATAAGGCCCGGATCTACTCGCCGACCCTGGGCCGGTTCCTGCAGACCGATCCCATCGGCTATCAGGATCAGTTCAATCTCTACGCCTATATCGGGAACGATCCGATCAACCATACGGATCCCACCGGTACCCAGCACCACCGCAACGACGAAATAGATTCGAACGCGGGGCGGGAACGCGAAGGAGCTTCCGTGCTGTCCTCACTATACGAGACGGCCAGCGCGGTAGGGAAGGTGCTTGCCGTTGGTTCCCTACTTCCAGAGAGAATCACCATCAATAGCAGGGGACGGTTCCGGGCCGGTGGGCGAACTGGCACTCCCTTCCGCGGCAATCAGCACGTACGCGCTCGATCGGTAGGACCATCGTCAGCACGAGTAGCGGGTCCTCTGTCTGTGGTCGCCGCCGGATTGGACGCGGCCGCACAAATTCAAGCTGGAAAGCCCATTGATCAAGCATTGGCGAACGCAGGCGGTCGTCTTGGATTTACGACACTCTTGGGTGCCGGCGCACTAGCAGCTGCTCCGGAGTCGCTGGGCGGAAGCCTTCTTCTCGGTGGAGCCATTCTAGCGGCCGACTATTTATTCGGCGGCAAAGTGGGCGACTTTGCCGAGGCTTGGTATGTCTCCATAAGAGATGCGCGCCCGCAGACAGAGAGGCCTGTAAACCCATAGGCACTGCCAAGAAATCCGATGAATTACGAACGCACTGTCATCTCGGAAGCCAGGCTGTCGTCTCTGGTCGCGCTGACGTGCGTTCCAGTAATTTTGATGCTGGCGGTGACTATAGCGTTGTTGAGCGGACGGAGTCCCGAAGAGAGTATGTACTATAGGGCATTTGGGTCCATTGTTGGTATAGTGCTCTATGGAGGTTTACTTTACGCCACATATGAATTTGTGGATACGATATTTAAGAGGAAGGAATATATATCCAGCGAGGGAGGCAGTATATACATTCTCCACCATCGTCCAATAAAGATATCGGAAATCTCAGACATATACCTGGCCAATGGATTTTTCTCCAAGAATATAGTCATTTCCACAGGCGGGGGGAGGAAGACCAAAATAAAGACGCACTTTCTAGGAGAGAGTCCCAATATAGTTTTGGAAAGACTGCAGGCATTAACTGAGTAATTACGGTGATAGTTTGGACGCTCCGGCCGCAGCCATGGCCTGGCATCGTGTCTTCGATGCCGCTGCCGAGCTGTGCGGGCTCCGGCATCGGTCAGCCCACCTATCTCCACGCCGGCCGCCAGGGCGCGATCGTCGATCTTGCGGGACGCGGCGTCGTTTTCGGATTCTGCTCTCTTTCCGGCCTTCGGGTCGAGGCGATTGATCCTCTTTCGGGATTGGGAAGACAGCGCGCAGGAGCAGCGCGGCGGATTCAGCGCGCCGGGACCGAGGCGCCGGCATAAGGATCGGGATTTGCGGGCGGGAGCGGCGGCAGCGCCGGGGGCGGGGCGACCGGCGGCGGCGGCGCATATCCGCCCGCATAGCCGGTGCCGGCCATCGATTGGATGCCCGCGACGATCGCCGGCGCCCCGAACAGGATGAAGCTGCCGACAATGACCGTCAGGCCGTAGCGCAGGTTCATCCGCCCCGCGAGCATCATCAGGCCGACGGAGGCGACGGCGATGATCGCGACGGTGGTGGCGAGCGTGCCGAGAAAGGTCCCCTGGAGCCACGAGACCGCCGCGACCAGGACGCTCGATCCCGCCGGATCCGAGAGCGAAGCGGCGGCCCGCAGGTGGACGGCAAGAAGCATGATCCGCCCGGCCGCCCCGCCTCAGCCCGCCCCGGCCCCCAAAGCGATCTTCAGCACCGCGAAGATCGCCAGGCCGGCGCCGAACAGGCTGAGGAAGTTGATCAGGACGATCCAGGCCAGCCTGGGGCCGTCGGTATGGACATAATCCTCGACGACGACCTGGAGGCCGAGCTTGAGGTGCCAGAACATGCCGAGGATCAGCAGCAGCATCGGCACCGCGGCGAACGGCGCGGCGAGCCATTCGGCGACGGTGCGGTGCTCGAGATCGGGCAGCCGCGCCAGCGACACGACCAGCCAGACCAGCAGCACCAGGGTCGCCACGGCGGTCAGCCGCTCGAGCCACCAATGATGCGCGCCCGATCTGGCCGAGCCGAGCCCGCGCACCCGCCCGAGCGGCGTTTCCATCTTCATACCGCCATCCTCCCCAGGATGATCGCGCCCCAGGCCAGGGCGGTCAGCAGCAGCGCCCCGACCAGGGTGATCACCGCCCACATCCGGTTGGCCCGAAGCTCGTAGCCGGCGCCGATGTCCATGACGAGGTGGCGGATGCCGGAGAGCATGTGCTGGAACAGGGCCCAGGTCAGCCCCACCCCGATCGCCGCCCAGAACAGATATTTGACCCATTCCCAGGCGCTCTTCTCGACCGTGAAGCCGGTGCCGGTGAACGATCCCACCCAGGCGGTGAACCCCGCATAGGCCTCCGGCCCGCCCGCCAGCGCGACCAGCCACCACACGAACAAGGCCGCGCCCAAGGTGGCAAGCCCAGTGCCGGTGACTCGGTGAAGGATCGAGACCGCCATGTGCGGGCCCCATTTCCAGATGGTGAGATGGGGGGACATCGGGCGGGATGGATTGCGGTGCATTTGAAACCAACTCTCCCCTGCTGGCCATCCCCGCAAAGCGGTGCTTTGCGGGGGCCCCTGCACGTGCTCCCGCTTTTAGGCCTGGCGGCGGAGGTTGCAAGGGCGGGGGTGGAGGCATCGCGTCCGGGCGCCGGGCCGCGACGCGGTGCGTATATACAAAAACCTCGCAAAAACCGCGCGACTTCCGCCTCGCCGAGCCTGGCCACGGTATTTGCCGCTATTCCGCGCGGCCCTTTGGCTAACATCATCTTAACCAATTCGGCCCTAATTGCGCCTCATGGCTTTTGCGCAAGAGGGACAGGGTTCAATGACAGGTGCGTCGGTTGCGGGCGGTGACGTCGGGCTCGAGGAGCGGATCGCCCTGTTCGCCCAGGATGGCGACCTCATCGCCGACTGCCGCGAAATCTGGTCGCTGATCGGCCCGGAGGCCGACCGCATCTCGCGCCAGTTCTGGGTCCAATATGCCCGCTCGGGCGAGGTCGGCCGCGAGATCGGCGCCGACAAGCTCGACGAGCTGACCCGCCGCGTCACCCCCTATATCGAGACCAAATATTCGAACCTGAGCAATCCGGCCTGGGCCGCGACCGCCGGCCATTATGTCGCCGCCGCCGCCGCCTCCGGCGTCTCCCTGACCACGCTCTTCGCCGGCATTTCGGCGGGCGCGCAGGCGGCGCACGACATCCTCATCCACGCGCTCGCCGGCGATCCCGAGCGGATGATCCGGCTCGGCAAGGCGCTGACCCAGGCGACGATCCTCGAGGTCGACGTCTTCTCCGCCCATTATGACGGGCTTCGCAAGCGCGCCGAGCAGGAGCGCCGCGCCAGCCAGGGCGCCGATTTCAACAAGGAGATCATGAGCGTCGTCGAGCATACGGCGACGGGCAGCCGCAAGGTCCGCGGCCAGGCCGCCGACGCCAGCGCGGCGGCGCGCGGCATGCTCGGCAAGACCAGCGAGGTCGCCGCCGCCGCCGAGCAGAGCGCGGTGGCGATGCGCGAGGCCGCGCAGACCGCCGCCGGCCTGATCATGGCGATCGAGGAAGCCAGGAGCGAGGTCGAGGTCGCCGCCGGCGTCGCCGTCCGCGCCGGCGATCAGGCCAGCCAGGCCGTCATGGTCAGCCAGGCGCTTTCCGCCCAGGTCGAGGCGATCGAATCGATCCTCGGCCTGATCCGCGACATTGCCGGCCAGACCAACCTTCTCGCATTGAACGCGACCATCGAGGCGGCCCGCGCCGGCGATGCCGGCCGCGGCTTCGCCGTGGTCGCGCAGGAGGTGAAGAGCCTCGCCAGCCAGACGGCGCGCGCGACCGACGACATCACCGCCAAAATCTCCGCCATCCAGAGCGCCACCAAGCAGACCGTCGAGGCCAATGATTCGATCCAGTCCACCGTCGAGGAGGTCCAGGTCAGCGCCGACCGCATCCGCAAGGCGATGGAGATGCAGGCGCAGACCGTCACCATGATCACCGCGGCCGTCGACGAGACCGCGCTCGCCGCCGATTCGATGTCGTCGACCATCGCCGCGATCCGCGCCGACACCGAGAATGTCGCCAGCGAGATCGACGAGGTCGAGAAGAGCTTCGGCGAGGTCGACGAGCAGATGGCCAAGTTCAAGGTCAGCGCCGGCAAGTTCGTCCAGAGCTTCGCGGCCTGACGGCCCCACAGGCCGTCATCCCGGCGAAGGCCGGGATCTCGTCGAGACACACCGGGACTTCCCGACCCTGAGACCCCGGCCTTCGTCGGGGTGACGGCGGGGCTTTCCCTCAGCGCGGCGCGGCTCTATCCGCCGCGCATGACCACAACCCTCCACATCCTCGTCACCGGCGCGAGCCGCGGCATCGGCGAGGCGATCCTGGCCGCCTGCGACGGCCACCGCGCCGTCGGCCACAGCACCAAAGGCGGCGGCGGGCGGATCCCGGCGGACTTCGCGCAGGCGGGCGCCGCCGGGGGGCTGTGGAACGAGGCGCTGGAGCGGCTCGACGGCCGCATCGACGTGCTGGTCAACAATGCCGGCATGTTCGAGGCCAATCCGATCGCGGCCGCGGACTGGACCGCGCAATGGGAGCGGACCCTGAGGGTCAATTTGACCGCCGCGGCCGAGCTCAGCCGGCTCGCCGTCCTTCATTACCGGGAGCGCGGCGAAGGCGGCCGCATCGTCAACGTCGCCAGCCGCGCCGCCTATCGCGGCGACAGCCCGGATCACTGGCATTATGCGGCCTCCAAGGCCGGCATGGTCGCGATGACCAAGACCATCGCCCGTTCCTATGCCGGCGAAGGCATATTCGCCTTCGCGGTGACGCCGGGCTTCACCGCCACCGGCATGGTCGAGGAGTATATCGAAAGCCGCGGCGGCCTCGCCGCGCTCGGCGACCTCCCGCTCGGCCGCCCCGCCACGCCCGAAGAGATTGCCGAGACGGTGCGCTGGCTCGCAATCGACGCGCCGGCTTCGGCGACCGGCGCGGTGATCGACGTCAATGGCGCCAGCTATGTCCGATAGCCGTCATTGCGAGGAGCGAAGCGACGCGGCAATCCAGCCTGGGCTCGTCGGCCGCTCTGGATTGCTTCGCTTCGCTCGCAATGACGGATGGCGGGCGCGTGGCTGATTCCTGGAAGGTCACCCTGCCCTGCACCCGCGCCGAGGCGGAGGCGCTCAAGGAGGATATTGCCCAATTCGCGGCGCTCGATTCGCCGCCCGTGCTGATGACCAGCGAGGCGGACGGGGAGGCGTGGCGGATGCACGCCTATTTCGAGGTGGAACCGGGGCGCGGGGACATGGATCTGCTGCGCGGCCTCGCGCCGAGCGCGGCGGGCGCCGAGCCGACGGTCGAAAGGCTCGGCGACGAGGATTGGGTGACGCTGAGCCAGGCCGGGCTCGAGCCGATCCGCGCCGGCCGCTTCTTCGTGCATACGCCCGCGCACCGCGACCAGGTTCCGCCGGGCGCGGTCCCGTTCGAGATCGACGCCGGCCGCGCCTTCGGCACCGGCCAGCACGAGACCACGACCGGCTGCCTGATCGCGCTCGACCGGCTCAAGGCGACCGGCGCCAGCGTCCACAATCTCGCCGATATCGGCACCGGCACCGGCCTGCTCGCCTTCGCCGCCATGCATTTGTGGCCGGCGGCCCGGGCGGCGGCCTCCGACATCGATCCCGTGGCCATCGCCGTGGCGGCCGAGAATGCCGCGCTCAACCATGTCCGGCTCGGCCGCGCGCGCGGCCAGCTCGAGCTGATCGTCGCGCCCGGCCTCGATCATCTCAGGCTCAAGGCGCGCGCGCCCTACGATCTGCTCGTCGCCAACATCCTCGCCGGACCGCTGATCGACCTCGCCCCCGCTCTCGCCGGGGCGCTGGCGCCGGGCGGCCGGCTGGTGCTCGCCGGCCTGCTCGATCATCAGGCCGAAAAGGTGGCCGCGGCGTTTCGGCGCCAGTCGATGATGGCGGGAATGCGCATCGACCGCGGCGACTGGCCGACCCTGGTCATGCGCAAGCGCAGGGCGACGGGCTGGCGCTAGCGGCCGAGCAAGCGGGCGCGGGGCAAAGCGGGCCGCTCTTCGCGCTTCGCCGGGCGCGGGCGCGCGCCCATCGCGCCATAGCCCTCGCGGATCGTCACCGGCTCTGGGCAGCCGTCGACCTCGCGCATCACGGCCAGATCGAGATTTCCGGCCGGCAATTGGTCGAGCCGCTGCGCCGCGACCGTCCCCGGCGAGTCGGCGACCCGGGGCGCGTCCGAACGGCAGCGATCCGCAGGCGTCAGCCGGATGGCGCCGTTTCGCGGGGCGGAGGAGGGCGCCGCGGGGGCGCCGGCCGCAGACGCGAAGGCCAGCAACGCCAAAGGAACGATGGCCAGGTTACGCATGGCGACTCTCCCATTCGAGACCCTACGTCATAGCATGAAACCGGCGCGCCTTCACCCGCGCCGCGGGCCTCAATCGTTAAGCCCGGCCGAATCGAGCAGCGGTGAGGAGAAGGTGTCGCGCTCGGCCTTGTCCGGCATCAGCGCCCGGCGGACCTTGTTCCAGTCGTCGACCGCGCTGCCATAGCTGGCCCGCACCCGCGCGCGGGTTAGGCCGAGCAATTTGCCCCAATGCTGCGCATAGGGAATGCCCTCCGCGTCGAACCGCTCGCGGATTCCCTCCATGATCTTGCGCGTCGCCTTGGTATCGACGCCGTCCACATCCATCACGCAGGTCGGATCGAAGCGGGTGAAGCCGATCAGCGCCGGCGATTTCTGCGCATAGCGGCAGGCGAAGGCGACCGGCGCGCCCGGATTGCGCGCGAACACCTCCCGCGCGATCGCCAGCGCGCGCGATGTGTAAGCGGCCGGCACAGCGGTCGCGGAGCCCGCCACGCCGGATTTGGAGCTGGTATAATTATAGGTCTCGCCGGGCGTCTTGAGCCGGCCGGAAAATTCCTCGAGCTCGACCTTGATCAGCAAGGGCGCGATCGCCGGGCGCAGAGCGGGCGCGACGTCGAGCAGCTTGCCGACCAGCCCGGGCAGATCGTTGCCCGGCTCATAGCCGCTCTTCAGCGAATAATCGGGCACGTAATCGGGCGGGCAGGGCTCCTTGTAGCGGACCGTGACATAGAGATCGTCGGGCGTCGACGGCTCGAGCACCGCGAGGAAGAAATAGGGCCGCCGCGCCGGCTGCGGCAGCGGCACGCCGGTGAAATCGAGCGTGTTCATCGCCCGCTCCACATCCGCGGTCCGCATCCTGGCGAGCGAGGAGAGCAATTTGTAGCGGCCGGTGGTGCGCAGCAAGACGGCATGGACGACGCCGAGCGCGCCGAGATTGACCAGGACGGCGCGGAACAGAGCGTCGTCGCGGACCAGCGTCGCGCCGAGCTTGGCGGCGAAGGCCTCGTTGAGCACGGGATCGCCCGGCCGCTCGACCCACAGGTTGCGGGTCGCGGTGAGCAGCTGCACGCCCGCGACCTGGCTCTCGATCGCGCCCGTATCGAGCGCCGAGCCGTCGTGCCGGTGCCGATCATGCCGGCGACGGTCTGGCCGTTGCTGGCGCCGGTAAGGGCACCGCCGAGGAGCTCTATCTGGCGCAATGCGGTCGGACGATGGCGCGGATCAACATGGCGCTGGAAACGCCGGCGCGCGCCCGCGCCCTGCGCACCCGCGCTACCGGGACTGGGCGGCGCGGACGATCTCCAGCCATTGCGCCTCGTCGATCACCTCGATGCCAAGCTCGGCCGCTTTCTTCAATTTCGAGCCGGCGCCGGGGCCGGCGACGACCAGGTCGGTCTTCTTCGAGACGTCGCCGGCCGCCTTGGCGCCGAGCGCCTCGGCCTGCGCCTTGGCCTCGTCGCGCGACAGCGCCTCGAGGCCGCCGGTGAAGACGATGGTCTTGCCGGTGACGGGCGACTCGCGAACCTCGTGGACGAGGTCGGCAATCTCGACACCCGCCTCGAAGATCGCCTCCAGGGTTTCGCGATTGTGCGCTTCCTCGAAGAAATCGAGCAGCGCGTTCGCCACTTCGGGGCCGATATTCTGGGTGCCGACCGCCTCGACCACCGCCTTGTTGCGGCGCTGGACGAACTTCCTGTCCTCCTCGCCGGGCACGGGTTGCATCAGGGCGCGAAGGGCGACCGCCGCGTCGATCATCTCGATGAAGCTGTCCCAGCTTCGGGAGCGGCGGGCGAGGTCGCGCGCGGTCACCTCGCCGACATGGCGGATGCCGAGCGCGTAGAGGAAGCGGTCGAGCGGCGGCTTTCTCCTGGCGTCGATCGCCGCGATCAGATTGGCCGCCGAAATTTCGGCCCAGCGCTCGCGGGAGAGCAAATCCTCCTTGGTGAGCGTGAAGATGTCGGCGGGCGATTGCAGCAGCCCGTCTTTGAAGAAGCTCTCGATATGGGTGATTCCGAGCCCTTCGATGTCGAGCGCGTGGCGGCTGACGAAATGGCGCAGCCGCTCGACGCGCTGGGCCGGGCAGATCAGGCCGCCGGTGCAGCGGACATCGACCTCGCCCTCCTCGCGCACCGCGTCCGAGCCGCATTGCGGGCAGAGGCTGGGGAAGACGAAGGCCGGGCGGTCCTCGCCGGGGGTGAGGTTTTCCAGAATCTGCGGAATGACGTCGCCGGCGCGCTGAATCCGCACCCTGTCCCCCACCCGCACGCCGAGCCGCGCGATTTCGTCGGCATTGTGCAAAGTGGCGTTGGTGACGGTGACGCCGCCGACGCTCACGGGGCGCAAGCGCGCGACCGGGGTCAGCTTGCCGGTGCGGCCGACCTGGATGTCGATCGCCTCGAGCACGGTCTCGGCCTTTTCGGCGGGGAATTTATGGGCGAGCGCCCAGCGCGGGGCGCGGGCGACCTGGCCGAGGCGCTTTTGCCAGTCGAGCCGGTCGACCTTGTAGACGACGCCGTCGATGTCGAACGGCAAATCGGCGCGCTTCGCCTCGATCGCGCGATAATGGGCAATGAGGCCGTCGAGGCCGGCGAACAGGCCGACATCCCCGGCGATCGGCACGCCCCAGCCTTCGATCGCCCGCATCACGCCGAACTGGCTCTCGGCGGGGAGCGCCGAGACCTCGCCCCAGCCATGGGCGTAGAATCTGAGCGGCCGCGACTGGGTCACGCCCGCGTCCTTCTGGCGCAGCGAGCCGGCGGCGGCGTTGCGCGGATTGGCGAATTGGCGCGCCTTGTCCGGATCCTCCGCCTCGGCGAGCAGCCGCGCGTTCAAGGCCGCGAAATCCGCCTTGGCCATATAGACCTCGCCGCGAATCTCGAAGAGGTCGGGCGCCCCGGCCGGAAGGCGTTGCGGGATGTCCGAGATCGTGCGGGCATTGGGCGTCACATCCTCGCCGGTCGTGCCGTCGCCCCGCGTCGCGGCGAGGACCAGCACGCCTTTCTCGTAACGCAGGGAGCAGGAGAGCCCGTCGATCTTGGGCTCGGCGGTCAGCGCCACGTCGGCCGCCTCGCCCAACCTCAGGAACCGCCGCACCCGCCCGATGAACTCCGCCACCTCCTCTTGCGAGAAGGCATTGTCGAGGCTGAGCATCGGCAAAGCATGCCGGACCTTGGCGAGATGCCCCGCCGGCGCCGCGCCGACCTGGCGCGACGGGCTGTCGTCGCGGACCAGATGCGGGAATTCGGCCTCCAGCTCGGCATTGCGCCGGACGAGCGCGTCATAGTCCGCGTCCGAAATCTCGGGCGCGTCGTCGGTGTGATAGAGCCGGTTGTGCCGCGCAATCGCATGCGCGAGGCGTTCGAGCTCCGCTTTGGCGTCGGTCTCGGCCGGAATCTGAAGCGCGTCGTCCATGTCCGCGGCCGTCATTGCCCAGAAATGGCGCGCGCGAAAGCCCCGCGTCCCGGCACGCCGCCGTCCCTTGACTCGCGAAGGCGCTTGCTTGAGCTTTCCTCTTGAGTTCACCGGTTCGCGTCCGCGCGGAAACTCGATCCGACACAGAAAGGGTAAGTCATGGCCGGCTTTTATGTCGCAGCAGCGTCCGAGGACACGATCGCCTCACCGGGCAACCGGCAGCCCAATTATGTCTGCGTGTCGGTCACCGATTCGGTCGGCAATGGCGTCACCGGTCTCGCGGCCGACAATTTCAAGGTCGATGCGATGATCGTCGGGCCGGGCGGCGCGCTGATCAGCATCACCTCGTGCACGGCCGGGCGGCTGCCGGGCACCTACATCCTCCAGGTCGTGCCGATCCGCACCGAGACCTGGAAGGCGGGCGGCTACATCTTCGCGGTCGCGGTCGCGCGCGGCCCCGATCGCGGCCAGACCCTGACCACGGTGCTGCTCGACTGACGCGTCGTCACGCGGGCACCGGCACGAAGGGAGGGAATAAGACGAATATTGCCGCGGCCACGCCGAACAGAATGAAGACGCGGCGGAGGCGCGGCCTCTCCATCGCGCCGACGCCCGCGATGACCATTCCGACCGATGCCACGAAAGCGAACAGGCACCACAGGTAGATCATCCAGGGCTCGATCCCCGGCGCCAATTCCCCGGGTTTCGACGTCGCCGCGATCAGCAGGGTGAACGGCACCAGGAGCAATGCGCACCCGCCCGCGAGCACGACCAACAGGCCGGCGAGGAGTCTCAGCAACAGCGCCCCGGCGCCGCCGGGGCCGGCCGATGGATGCGGCGCCGCCTCGCTCACGCCGCCTCCAGCAGCCGCACCGCCTGCGCGCGCGCCTCGTCGGTGACCTGCGCGCCCGAGAGCATGCGGGCGATCTCCTCGCGGCGGCGGCCTTCGTCGAGCCGGTGGACGCCGGTGCGCGTGACCACGCCGTCATGGCTCTTCTCGATCAGCAAATGCATGGCGCCACGGGCCGCCACCTGCGGCGAATGGGTGACGACGAGGACCTGGCCGGCCTCGGCCAGCCGGTGCAGCCGCTCGCCGACCGCGCTGGCGACGGCGCCGCCGACGCCGCGGTCGACCTCGTCGAACACGATCGTGCGGCCGCCGGCCTCCTCGTGGAGCGCCACCTTCAGGGCCAGGATGAACCGCGAGAGTTCGCCGCCCGACGCGATCCGCACCAGCGGTCCGAACGGCGAGCCGGGATTGGTCGCGACCTCGAACTCGACCCGATCGGTTCCGGTCGCAGAAGGCTCGGCCTCGACAATCACGGTACGGAAGCGGGCAAGATCGAGCTTCAAGGGTGCCAGCTCGGCGGCGACCGCTCTGTCGAGCCGGGCGGCCGCATCGCGGCGGCGGACGCCGACGGCCGCAGCCGCCTGCTGATAGTCGGTGCGGGCCGAAGCCAGTTCCGCCTCAAGTTGCGCCAGCCCGGCCTGGCCGGTCTCGA
>JAXDPD010000018.1:0-120753 GCA_034668505.1 Sphingomonadales bacterium | reverse complement strand
CGATCCGCTCGCCGCGTCCGAGGTCGGAGCGATGGTCACCTTGACCGACCTGCTCGCGCCGCAGCGGCTCAACCGGCTCGAAATCCAGAACCAGGCCGATCCCGCTTCGCCCTCGGCGGGCGAGACGATCGACCGGCTGATCGCGCGCGTCTTCGCCTTTGCCGGGCTCGATGCCTCCGCCGCGGCGGTCCAGCGCCGGATCGCGACCACCACCGCGCTCGCGCTCGCCCGCCTCCAGCGCGATCCCGCTTTGTCGCCGACCATAGGGCTGGCGCTCTCGGAGCGGCTCAGCCGGCTCTCCGCCCAGCTTGGCCGCGCGCCGGACGACTGGGGCCGCGGCCTCGGCCGGCTGCTCGGCGACCGCGAGGCGCTGACCGCCGCGCTCGCCGACCAGCGCCGCCTGCCGCGCATCCCGCCGGGCATGCCGATCGGCGGCGAAGGCGAGGACTGGCCGGGGCTTTAGAGCCTGGGGACGCATCGTCGTCGACAATGCCTAAGACTCCCTCTCCCCGGCGGGGAGAGGGTTGGGGTGAGGGGGTCCGGCGTCTGAAGGATATTCTCAAACACCCGACACCCCCACCCAACCCTCCCCCTCAAGAGGGGAGGGCTTGAAAAAAGCTGAGCTCGATAAGTCCTAAAGCCGCGGCAGGCGCGGATCGGCGCGGCACTGGCGTAGCGGCACCGGCCTGGCGGAGAAGATCCGAGTCACCCGGTGGGTGCGGCGGTCGGTGGTCACGCTCATGCAGGCGCAGCCATGGCCGTGGGGGCCGTTGGTCTCGACCCAGCCGCGCGCCGTCATGTCTGGCATCTCGTCCAGGCCCGGCGCCTGATAGCCGCCCTGCGACCCGAGCAGCCATTCGCCGTCGCGGTCGGTCAGCAGCCAGTTGGCCGGCGTCGAATTGTCCAGCCAGCCGCAACGTTGCTCCGGCCGGCTGTGCGGCGCGGCGGCGAGCAGGGCGATGAGGAGCAGGCTCATATCAGTCTCCGATCCGCCAGGGCGGGAAGCGCCGGTTTTCGCCGGCATGGTAGATGCAGATGATGTTGCCGGACGGATCGGCAAGCCGCGCCTCGCGCCACAGCCAGTCGCGGTCGGCCGGCGCCGCGGCGAGCGGCAGATCGAGCGAAGCGACGTACGCGTCGACATCGTCGACTTCGAAACAAATGGTCGTCGTCGAGTGAACCTCATCCGCGATATGGATGGAGAAGGTCTCGCCCGAAGGCGTCTCGAACCGCGCATAACGCGGCGGCGCATCGACGATCTGCCTGAGCCCGAGCCGCGTGTAGAAATCCACCGCCGCGCCATAATCGGTGACGCTCACGGTGACCTGGTTCAGCTTCATTCCGAGTCCTGGAGCCGCAGCGCGACGTCGCTCATGAAGCGGGCATCGTCGCCCTTGGCCAGCCATGAAGCTTCCGCGGCGATGGCGCCGAGCATGTCGGCGAGCGGATCCAGCTCGGCCTTGGCGTAATTGCCGAGGACGTGCCTGGTCACCTTGTCCTTGTGGCCCGGGTGGCCGATGCCGATGCGGACGCGGCGGAACGGATTGCCGATATGGGCCTCGGTCGAGCGCAGGCCGTTATGGCCGGCGGTGCCGCCGCCGGTCTTCACCTTGACCTTGAACGGGGCGAGGTCGAGCTCGTCGTGGAAGATCGTGATGTCGGCGATGTCCTTCTTGAAATAGTCCATCGCGGCGCGGACCGAGCGGCCGGAATCGTTCATGAAGGTGGCGGGCTTGAGCAGCAGGATGCGCTGGCCGCCGATCCGGCCCTGCTGGGCCCAGCCCGAAAACGCCTTTTTCGGCGGATCGAAGCCGTGCACCTCGGCGATCGCGTCCACCGCCATGAAGCCGACATTGTGCCGCTGCATCGCGTAGGACGCGCCGGGATTGCCGAGGCCGACCCAGATCTGCACGGGGGTTTCCTCTCCCTCCGTCAATTCCTCGGAGATATCCGTCATTCCAGCGAAAGCCGGAATCTCCCTTCGCTTAAAGAAGCTGAAGAGAGATTCCAGCTTTCGCTGGAATGACGACAGGAGGCGTGAACGACGCGCGAATGTCCCCCGGACATTCGCAGCCCGGTCCGGGGGACCGGGCGGCGTCATCACTCCTCGCCGCCTTCGGCAGAGGCTTCGCCGTCCTCGCCGACCAGCGGCACGTCGGCCGCTTCGGGAGCGGCGGCTTCGGCCGCGGCGTCCTCGGCGTCCATCTTGAGGCCGGACGGGGCGACGATGGTGGCGATGGTGAAGTCGCGGTCGGTGATCGCGGATTCGGTGCCCTTGGGCAAGGTGACCGCGCTGATGTGCAGCGAATCGCCGATGTCGAGGCCGGCGAGGCTGATCTCGATCTCCTCGGGGATCTCGGCCGCGTCGCAGACCAGCTCGAGCTCGTGGCGGACCGTGTTGAGCACGCCGCCGCGCTTCAGGCCCTTCGACTTGTCCTCGTCGGTGAAGTGGATCGGCACCGCGACATGGACCTTGGCATGTTCGGAGATGCGCAGGAAATCGACATGCAGCGGCCGGTCGGTGACCGGATGGAACTGGACGTCCTTGGGAAGCGTGCGCACGGGCGCGCCGCCGGCGTCGATCATCACCACCGAGTTCATGAAGTGGCCGGTGGACAGCGCCTTGACCAGCAGCTTCTCCTCGAGGTGGATCGAGAGGGGATCTTCATTGTTGCCGTAGACGACGGCGGGGACGCGGCCTTCGCGACGCAGCACACGGGAGGCTCCCTTGCCAGCCCGTTCGCGCGTCTCGGCCGACAGCGTAAGCTGTTCGCTCATTGCATGTCTCCAAAATGCGGGTTCATAAAAAATCCCGCTCACGCCTCCAGGGATGACCATGAACGGGGAGGCGCGCCTATAGGCGAAGGGGCGGGGGGTGGCAAGGGCGCGCGACCGCGGCGGATACGTACCCGTCACCGGAAAGATCGTCACCCGGACTTGTCGCCGGAAAGATCGTCGCCCCGGACTTGATCCGGGGTCCACCTTCTTGTGCACCGGCAGAAAAGACAAAGGTGGATGCCGGATCAAGTCCGGCATGACGAAGGTCGGTCAGCGGGACCGAATGCCGCTATTTCCCTATCGCGCCGTGGCGTGCGGCACCCGCTCGCTGCTGATGCCGTGCGCCGCGAGCACGGCCTGGACGCTGTCGCGGCCGGCGAGGTGGGCGGCGCCGACGGCGATGAACACGGTGCCGGGCCGGGCGAGCCGGTCGTGGATCCAGCGCGCCCAGGCGGCGTTGCGGTTGGTGAGCATGATCCGGCGCATGACCGGCGGCCCGCTGTCGAGCTCGTCCATCGCCCGCGCCACGGCCTCGACGTCGCCGCTCGACCAGGAATCGAGCATCGCCGCCAGCGCGCCGGCATCGGCATTCACCTCGCGCAGGCTGGCGCGCAACGCGGCCAGCTGCAGCGGCTCGGGCATGTTGTCGAACAGGCGGATCTGCCATTCGAACCCTTCGAGCTCGCCCACCGGCATCCGGCGCGCGGCGGCGGCGCGGGTGAGCACCGTCTCGGGGCCGTTGGCGGCGTCGAGGCCGGCGCGCTGCGCGGCGGTCACCGACAGCATCATCGAGGCGAACCAGGGCTCGAACCGCTCGATCGCGGCGGCGGGGATGCCGATCGGCGCGATCGCGCGGGTCAAAGCCTCATTCTCGGCCGCGGTCAGCCGGCTCGACAGGGGGCGCCCGGTTTGATCGACCGCATAGCGCATGATCATCGGGATCAGCGCCATCTGGTCCTCGGGCAGGATCGCTTCCATCACCAGCTCGCTCGAGGCGTCGAAGGCGGTCTTGACCTCGTCGTTGAACCAGGGCCGGCTGTCGAGCAGGTGGAAGGTGCCGAACAGGTAGATGGTCGTGTCCGCGTCGCGCACCACCCACAAAGCGGGGTTGGCGTCGGGCAGCGCCGCCACGGCCGCCACGGCCGGGGCGGCCGGCGCCGCGGCGGCGGGGGGCGAGGTCGCGGCGCCGGCGACATTGGGGTCGTCCTGGGCGAGGGCGGCGGTGCCGGTCAGGGCCAGCACGGCCGCCAGAAGCAGCTTGTTCAAGCGATTGTTCCTTCTCGGGCGAGGGGTCAACGAGACTTCTTCCACAGATAGGCGCAGGCCATGACGACATAAAGGGCGACGAAGACGACGTTCGCGTCGGGCGCCGGGACGAGGGCGGCGCGCCACAGCAGATACCAGATTGGATAGAGCAGGATGATCGTCGCGCCGCCCACGGCCTGGCCCCAGATCGGGGCGGCCAGATCGATCTCGTCGGCATGCTTCTTGTACCAGAGCGAGCCGCCGACGACCGAGACCAGCCAGGCCGCCGCCAGCGCGACCGCGGCCCAGGCCGGGATCATGCCCTGGAGGATGCCCGCGCCCTTCGGCTCGGCGATGGCGAGCGCCAGGCCGCAGGCGCCGCCGGCCGCCATCAGCACGCACAGGACGAAGGTCCGGCGCTGGCGCCGGTCGCGCTCCATCTTCTCGCCGGGGCCGAGCGCCTCAGACACGCCACTGCTCTTGCGGTTCGCCATCGTCGAAAATCTCCTCGATGCTCGCCCCGAACAGCCGCGCCAGCCGGAAGGCCAGAGGCAGCGAGGGGTCGTGCCTGCCGGTCTCGATCGCGTTCACCGCCTGGCGCGAGACGCCGATCCGGCCGCCAAGCTCCGCCTGGCTCCAGCCGCGCTCGGCCCGCAGCACCCGCAATCGATTCTTCACATGCGCTCCCATGTCAGCTCATGCTGACGATGTGTCATGGAGACCTGACTAAAGCGATTCGTCGGGATGTCAAGTCAGCCTGACAAATAGCTAGGCACACGCGACACACCTCTCCATTCGTCATGCCCGCGAAAAAGCGGGCATCCAGCTTCTTCTTCCCTGCACGAAGGCAGCCTGGATTCCCGCTTTCGCGGGAATGACGGAGGAAGGGCTCAGTTCAGCCGCGTCACCGTCAGGCCGCGGCTTTCGAGCATCGACTGGATCGAGACCCGGCCGGCGAGATGGCCGGCGCCGACCGCGAACAAGACCGTGCCGGGCCGGTCGAGCCGCGCCGCCAGCCAGTCGGCGAAGTGGCGGTTGCGCCGGGTCACCAGCGCCTCGAACAATTCGGGCGGCATCGCTTCCATCTCGGCGGCGATGCCGTCGAGATTGCCGTTGATCCAGTCGCTCTCGTCGGGGTCGCCGGCCTCGTCGCCGCGCGCAAAGGCGTCGACCGTCTCGTCGAGCATCGCCTGCTGCACCAAAGGCGGCATGCCGCGAAAGGCGCCGATCTGGTCGGCGGCGGTCTCGATGCCCGTTATCGGCCGGCCGTTGGCGCGGAATTCGGCGGTCAGCACCTCCTCGACGCCGGGCAGGGCCGCCGCGGCCGCCGCCAGGTCGGTCTGACCCTCGCCCGCATATTCGCGCGCCATCTGGCCGACGCCCAGGATCACCGCCACCGCCCAGGTTTCGAGCCCGTCGAGGCTGCCGGCGGGGATCTGGAGCTCGGTGAGCAGGCGGGCGAGGGCGGCGCGCCGGTCGGGCGTCACCCGCTGCAGCACCGGCACCGACTTGCCGAGCTGCATCGGCCCGATCACCTCGGGCCCGCTCGCGGCCATTTCGGCGTCGTCGAGCTCGAGCACCAGCTCCTGCGCCTCGCGGACGACGCGGTTCAGCGCCGCCGAGCGCCAGCGCAGCCCGGGATGGAGCAGATGGACGGTGCCGAACAGATAGATGCGCGTATCGGCGTCGGCGAGCAGCCACATTGCCGGCCGCGGCTCGCCGCGCTGCGCGGCGGGCTGGCGCGCGGCGGCCGGCGCGGGCGCCATATTGGCCAAAGAAGGTGCGGCGAGCCACAATCCCGCCAGCAATCCGGCCAGCTTCACCCTGCTCCAGCGCGTCGCCATGTCCTTCAAAATCCCTCTCATATCCGGCTTCCTTGACCCATCCTGCCCCATGCGCCAAAGCGAAGCGACCTTTTGTTGCAACGCGAAGCCTGTCCTGAGCCAGTCGAAGGGGCGAAAATTTGGGCGCTCCCTTGTCATTCCAGCGGCTGATCCTGACCCTCCACGAATATTGGAGCCGGCAGGGCTGCGTCATCCTCCAGCCCTACGATCTGGAAATGGGCGCCGGCACCTTCCATCCCGCCACGAGCCTGCGCGCGCTCGGCCCCGATCCGTGGAAGGCCGCCTTCGTCCAGCCCTGCCGCCGCCCGACCGACGGCCGCTACGGCGAGAATCCGAACCGGCTCCAGCATTATTACCAATATCAGGTGATCCTGAAGCCGAGCCCGCCGGACCTGCAGGCGCTCTATCTGGGCTCGCTGGCCGCGATCGGCGTCGATCCGCTCAAGCACGACATCCGCTTCGTCGAGGACGATTGGGAATCGCCGACGCTCGGCGCCTGGGGCCTGGGCTGGGAGGTCTGGTGCGATGGCATGGAGGTCACCCAATTCACCTATTTCCAGCAGATCGGCGGCTATGACTGCAAGCCGGTGGCGGGCGAGCTCACCTACGGGCTGGAGCGGCTCGCCATGTACATCCAGGGCAAGGATTCCGTCTATGACCTGAGGTTCAACGAGGAGGGCGTCACCTATGGCGACGTCTTCCTCGAGAACGAGGTCGAGTTCAGCGCCTATAATTTCGAGGTCGCCGACACCGAGAGCCTGTTCGACCGCTTCCGGCAGGCGGCCGAGGAATGCCGCCGCTGCCTCGAGGCGAAGCTGCCGCTCCCCGCCTACGACCAGGCGATCAAGGCCAGCCACATCTTCAACACGCTGCAGGCCCGCGGCGTCATCTCGGTCGCCGAGCGCCAGGCCTATATCGGCCGGGTGCGCGACCTGGCGAAAGGCGCCTGCGCGGCCTGGATGGAGAAGAACGGATGGGCGGCATGAGGGTCCCCGCAAATCCTCCCCGGGACGGGGAGGGGGACCGCCGGCCGCAGGCCGGTGGTGAAGGGGGCGGCGAGACCCTGCGCAGGCCCAATCCTCCCCGTCCCGGGGAGGATCTCCAGTGAGCGATTTCCTGCTCGAGCTCCTCTCCGAGGAAATCCCCGCGCGCATGCAGGAGAAGGCGCGCGCCGATCTCGCCCGCCTGTTCGCCGAGCAGCTCGCCGAAGCCGGGCTGAAGGCCGAGGCCGTCGAGACCTACGCCACGCCGCGCCGGCTCGCGCTCATCGCGCGCGGGCTGCCCGAGCGGACCGAGGCGGTCAGCGAGGAGTTGAAGGGCCCGCGCACCGCCGCGCCGCCGCAGGCGCTGGAGGGCTTCCTGCGCAAGACCGGCCTGACCCGGGACCGGCTCACCGAACGCGACGGCATCTGGTTCGCAAGCGTGGAGCGCCCCGGCCGCGCCACCGCCGACCTGCTCGCCGAGGCGATCCCCGCCATCGTCCGCGGCTTTCCCTGGCCCAAGTCGATGCGCTGGGGCGGCGCCTCGGTCTCCACCGAGAGCCTTCGATGGGTTCGGCCCCTCCAGGGCATCGTCGCCCTGCTCGGCGAGCGCATCGTCGATTTCGAGATTGCCGGCATTCGTTCCGGCGCGGCGACGGTCGGTCACCGCTTCCACCATCCGGGCCCGATCACGCTCGGCGGCGCCAATGACTATGTCGAGAAATTGCGCGCCTGCCACGTCGTCGTCGATGCCGAGGAGCGCAAGGCGATCATCCGCAAGGATTCCGCGAAGCTGCAGCGCAAGACGAGCGTCGTCCCCGACGAAGCGCTGGTCGCGGAGAATGCCGGGCTCACGGAGTGGCCGGTCCCGCTCAAGGGCAATTTCGACGAGGCCTATCTCGCGCTCCCGCCCGAGCTGATCCAGCTGACGATGCGGGTGAACCAGAAATATTTCGCCTGTCAGGACGGCGAGGGCAAGCTCTCGAACCGCTTCGTCTGCGTCTCGAACATCGACTCCAGCGATCCCGCCATTGTCGTCGCCGGCAACGAGAAGGTGCTCGCCGCCCGCCTCTCCGACGCCAAATTCTTCTGGGACCAGGATCTGAAGATCCCGCTCGCCGAGCAGGCCGCCAGGCTCGACCAGATCGTCTTCCACGAAAAGCTCGGCACGGTCGCCGGCAAGGCGGAGCGGGTGGCGAAGCTCGCTTCGTGGCTGGTCCAGGAGCGGTTGATCAAGGGCGCCGAGCTTGCCGACGTGCAGGCCGCCGCGCGTCTCGCCAAGGCCGACCTGGTCACCGAGATGGTCGGCGAGTTTCCCGAATTGCAGGGGGTGATCGGCGGCTATTATGCCCGCGCGCAAGGGCAGAGCGCCGCCGTCGCCGATGCGATCCGCGACCATTACAAGCCGGCGGGGCAAAGCGACGACGTGCCGACCGCGCCGGTTACCGTGGCGGTCAACATCGCCGACAAGCTCGATACGCTCGTCGCCTTCTTCTCGATCGGCGAGAAGCCGACCGGCTCGCGCGATCCCTTCGCGCTGCGCCGCGCCGCTCTGGGCTTCCTGCAGATCCTGACCAAATCGGGCCTTCGCCTGCCGCTCTCCGACGTGCTGGTCCAGGCCGCCGTGCTCAACATCGTCTCGCGGCTGGGCGCGCTTTCCTCGGTGACCTTCCCGGACCTGCTCGATTCCGACGATCACGAGCATGAAATCACCGCCGAGGTCGGCAGCTTCACCTATCGCCATGGCGACCGCGTCGTCGTCCGCTGGAAGGCGGCGCTCACCCCCAATATCGAGCGCGGCAGGATCATCGAGGAGGTCGAGGATCTGGCCGAGGCGATCCTCGATTTCCTCGAGGACCGGCTCAAGGTGCAGCAGCGCGAGGCGGGCGTACGCCACGACCTCATCGACGCGGTGTTCGCTCTCGGCGGCGAGGACGACCTCGTCCGGCTGCTGGCGCGGGTGAAGGCGCTCCAGGCCTTCGTCGAATCGCCGCAGGGCGCCGATCTCCTCGCCGGCTACAAGCGCGCCGCCAACATCCTCAAGAAGGAGGAATGGGCGGGAGAACAGGGCCGGAACAAAATCCTGTCCTACACGCCTCAAATAGAGGAAACCGAGCTCGACGACGCGCTCGATTCGGCCGAGCCGCGCGTCGCCGCCGCGCTCGAGGACGAGGAATATGAGCGGGCGATGGCGGCGCTCGCCAGCCTGCGCGCGCCGGTGGACGCATTTTTCGACAAGGTGACCGTCAATGATCCCGATCCGGCCAAGCGCGAAGTCCGCCTCAACCTGCTCGCGCGGATGCGCGATGCGGTCCACCGCGTCGCCGATTTCTCGCGGATCGAGGGCTGACTTTTTTGCCCCAGGGGACCTGAAACTTATGAAACTTCCGGACCTGGAACCCTCCCCCTCGATGGGGGAGGGCAGGGTGGGGCTGAACGTCTCCGCCCGATCGGTGGGTCTCATAAGTTCACCCCACCTCAACCCTCCCCATCAAGGGGAGGGAGCAGTCCGCGCTCGCTCCGGCTGCCGCGCATTGGCGGCCGCGCGCTTTCTAGGCGGGGGGGTGACGGCACAGATGGCAAGTGTAATCTTCGTCAACTTCATCCCTCGATTTTCAGCGGAACGCGCTCGATGACCGGCTTCGTCTACCGCTTCGGCGGCGGCATCGCCGATGGCGAGGCGGGCAACAAGGAATTGCTCGGCGGCAAGGGCGCGAACCTTGCCGAGATGGCGTCGATCGGCCTGCCGGTGCCGCCCGGCTTCACCATCGCGACCTCCGCCTGCGCGATCTACGACGCGCAGGGCGCCGGCTTCCGCGACCGGCTCGCCGCCGGGGTCGCCGAGGGGATCGCTCATGTCGAGCAGGTGACCGGCAAGAGCTTCGGCGACGCCGCCGATCCTTTGCTGGTCTCGGTCCGCTCGGGCGCGCGCGTCTCGATGCCGGGGATGATGGACACGGTCCTCAACCTCGGCCTCAACGACGAGACGGTGAGGGGCCTCGCCGCCGCTTCGGGCGACGCCCGCTTCGCCTGGGACAGCTATCGCCGCTTCATCCAGATGTATGCAGACGTCGTCCTCGGCCTCGATCACGGCGCCTTCGAGGAAGCGCTGGAGATCGCCAAGGAGGATAAGGGCGTCCATCTCGACACCGAGCTGGAAGCCGCCGACTGGGAGCGGCTGACCGGGCGCTATCATGAGTTGGTCGAGGAATTGTGGGGCAGGCCCTTCCCGCAGGACGTTCACGAGCAGCTCTGGGGCGCGGTCGGCGCGGTGTTCGGCTCGTGGCAGTCGGAGCGCGCCCGCACCTATCGCCGCATCCACCATATCCCCGGCGACTGGGGCACCGCGGTCAACGTTCAGGCGATGGTGTTCGGCAATATGGGCGAGACCAGCGCCACCGGGGTCGCCTTCACCCGCGACCCCTCGACCGGCGAGCGCGCGCATTACGGCGAATATCTGATCAACGCCCAAGGCGAGGACGTCGTCGCCGGCATCCGCACGCCGCAATATCTGACCCGCGCCGCGCGCGAGCGGGCCGGCGCCAAGGCGCCGTCGATGGAAGAGACGATGCCGGCGGTGTTCGGCGAGCTGGCGCGGGTCTTCGACCTGCTCGAGCGCCATTATCGCGACATGCAGGATATCGAGTTCACCGTCGAGCGCGGCACACTTTGGATGCTGCAGACCCGCTCGGGCAAGCGCACCGGCAAGGCGGCCCTGCGCATCGCCGTCGATATGGCGCATGAGGGGCTGATCGGCGAGGAGGAGGCGGTGCTGCGCATCGATCCCGCCGCGCTCGACCAATTGCTCCATCCGACGCTCGATTCCAAGGCCGATCGCAAGGTCATCGCCAAGGGCCTGCCTGCCTCGCCCGGCGCCGCCGGCGGCAAGGCGGTGTTCGACGCCGACACCGCCGAGAAATGGGCCGCCGCCGGCGAGAAGGTGATCCTCGTCCGCACCGAGACCAGCCCCGAGGACATTCACGGCATGCACGCCGCCGAGGGCATCCTCACCGCGCGCGGCGGCATGACCAGCCACGCCGCGGTCGTGGCCCGCGGCATGGGCCGGCCCTGCGTGTCCGGCGCCGGCATGCTCGCCATCGATTACAAGGCGCGGCGCATGCGCGTCGGCGGCCATGTCATCGAGGAAGGCGAGGTGATCACCATCGACGGCGCCTCGGGCGAGGTCATGCTCGGCGCCGTGCCGACCGTCCAGCCCGAATTGGTCGGCGATTTCGCCACGCTCATGGCCTGGGCGGACGGCAAGCGCCGCCTCAAGGTGCGCGCCAATGCCGAAACCCCGCTCGATTGCCGCACCGCCCGCGAGTTCGGCGCTGAGGGGATCGGCCTCTGCCGCACCGAGCATATGTTCTTCGATTCCGAGCGGATCCTGAACGTGCGCCGGATGATCGTCGCCGAGGACGAGGCCGGCCGCCGCGCCGCTCTGGCCGACCTGCTGCCGGCCCAGCGCGCCGATTTCGCCGAGATCTTCCGGATCATGGCGGGCCTGCCGGTCACCATCCGCCTGCTCGATCCGCCTTTGCACGAATTCCTGCCGCAGGCGGAAGACGACATAGCCGAAGTCGCCGCGGCGGCAGAGGTCACGGTCGATACGCTCCGGCGCCGGATCGCCGAGCTGCACGAATTCAATCCGATGCTCGGCCATCGCGGCTGCCGGCTCGGAATCACCTATCCCGAGATATACGAGATGCAGGCCCGCGCGATCTTCGAGGCCGCGCTGGAGGTCGCGGAAGCGCCGATCCCCGAGGTGATGGTCCCGCTCGTCGCGACCAAAGCCGAGCTCGCCATCATCCGCGCCTTGATCGACCGCACCGCCGAGGCGGTGTTCGCCGAAAAGGGCGCCCGCGTCGATTATCTGGTCGGCACGATGATCGAGCTGCCGCGCGCTGCTCTGGCCGCGGGCGCGATCGCCGAGGAGGCGGAATTCTTCAGCTTCGGCACCAACGACCTCACCCAGACCGCCCTGGGCGTCAGCCGCGACGATGCCGGGCGTTTCCTCACGGCCTATGTCGAAAAGGGCATCTTCGCCCGCGACCCCTTCGTCACCATCGACGTCGAGGGCGTCGGCGAATTGATCGCCATCGCCGCCGAGCGGGGAAGGGCGGCCAAGCCCGGGCTCAAGCTCGGCATCTGCGGCGAGCATGGCGGCGATCCCGCCAGCATCGCCTTCTGCGAGGCGACCGGCCTGGATTATGTCAGCTGCTCACCCTATCGCGTCCCGATCGCCCGGCTCGCGGCGGCGCAGGCGGCGCTGCGGAGGGCAGATTAGAGCGGCCCCGGCTCGTCGGCGTCGCGGCGCCTTGCCTCGTCGCGGGCCGCGGCCTGGCGCAGCGAATCCATCTCGCCGGCCTCGCGGCGCAGCTGGGCATTGTCGGCTTCGACCGCCTCGCGGCGAACCACCTCCTCGCGGTAGCGCTGCTTCCATTTCGGGCTGGCGAGCAACGCCATGCCGAGCACGAGGCCGAGCGCGAAGGCAAGCGTCAGGATCAGCCATTGGTCGAGCGTGAAGGTCGTCATGCGCCGCTGCTCCGTCGATCGTTCGCCGGGGTCAACCGCGCCTGGGGCGCGATTGTTCCGCTTGTCGAGACGATCAGGTGATCAGCGAGTCGTTGATCGAGCAGGCGGCCGGACCGAGGATGACGATGAACAGCACCGGCAGGATGAACAGGATCAGCGGCACCGTCATGATCGCCGGAAGCCTGGCCGCTTTCTCCTCGGCCCGCATCATCCGCTCGTTGCGGAATTCGGCGGAAAGGACGCGCAGCGCGCTGGCGAGCGGGGTGCCGTATTTCTCGGTCTGGATCATGGTCGTGACCACGCCGCGCACCGAATCCAAGTCGATGCGCTTGGCGAGATTCTCGAAGGCGAGCCGGCGGTCGGTGAGGAAGCCGAGCTCGATCGAGGTCAAAGCGAATTCGTCGCCGAGCTCGGGATAGGCGCGGCCGAGCTCGCGCGAGACCCGAGAGAAGGCGGCGTCGACGGTGAGACCGGCCTCGGCGCAGATGACGAGCAGATCGAGCGCGTCGGGCAGGCCCTTGCGGATCGCCGAGGTGCGCTTCTGGACCTTGTTCTTGAGCCACAGGTCCGGCGCCTTGTAGGCGAGGATGAAGCTGCCCGCGACCAGGCCGTATTTCTTGAACGAGCCCCAGTCCGGGAAATAATCGATGCCGTAGACCACGAAGAGCGCGAACCCGCCGATCACCACCGGCAGCACGAAGCGCGCGAAGATGACGACGAAGGCGAGGTCCTTGGAGCGGATGCCGGCCTGCATCAGCCGCGCCTGCGCCTTCAGCACCTGCTCCTCCTGGAGCATCTTCAGCGACGACAGGATGCCGCGGACCTTGTCCGCCATCTCGTTCTTGTTGGTGATCGCCTTGCGGCGCTTGCTGGTCGAGGCGACGATGCCGGCCTTCAATTGCTCGCGCCGCTCGTTGAGCGCCTTGACCCTCTTGCCCATCGGGTCGCGGACGGTGGTGGCGGCATAGATGGCGACCAGCACGGCGAGCGTCGCCACCGCGGCGAGAATGCTCGCCACCATGACGACGTCGATCCCCATGATCGTCGGGCCCTGCGGGGTGTCCATCTTGCCTTAAGTCCTCTCGCTCAGATTTCGAAATTGATCATCTTGGCCATGATGAAGGCGCCGATGCCCATCCAGATGATGCCGACGCCGCCGGCGATCATCAGCCGCTCGTCGGTGAAGAAGGTCTGCATATAGGTGCCGTTGATCCACCAGATCAGCCCGAAGACGATGAAGGGCAGGGCGCCGATGATATAGGCCGAGGCCTTGGATTCGGACGACATGGCGCGGATCTTGAGCTTCATCTGCGAACGCTTCCTGAGCACCTCGGCGAGGTTCGACAGGGTCTCGGCGAGATTGCCGCCGGTCTCGCGCTGGATGGCCAGGCTGATCACGAAGAACTGGAATTCGGGCGTGCCGAGGCGCGCCGCCGTGTCCTGCAGCGCCGCGTCCAGCGTCCGGCCGATCCGCATCTTGTCGGAGACGGAGCGGAACTCGATGTTGATCGGCTCGGGCAGCTCGTCGGCGACGATGCCGATCGTCTCGGAGATCGGCAGGCCCGAGCGCAGGCCGCGCACGATCAGCTCGATCGCGTCGGGGAATTTGGAGGTGAACTTCTGGACCCGGCGCTTGATGAGCTTGCTGATCACCATGTGCGGCAAGGCGACGCCGATCAGCAGGCCGACGGTGAGCGCGAGCAGGATCGGCAGCCCCTTGACCAGGAGCAGCGTGATCATCCCGACGGCGAGGCCGATCGAGACCATCACATATTGCGCCAGCGTCCAGGTCTTGCCGGTCTGGCTCAGCCTGAGCTGGAGCAGGGCCGGATTGGGGATGAAGCGCTTGGCGAAGCTCTCGCTCTTGCTCTGGCGCTGCGCGAAGATCTTGCGGAGCTGAGCCTGGGCGACCGCGTCCGACGAGCGGCTGTGGCGCTCGCGCAGCACTTCGAGCCGGCGCGCCACCAGCTTGCCCGTCGCCGGCCCCGACAGGGCGGCGAAGAGCAGCAGCAGCGTGCCGGCTGCGCCGGCCACCAACAGGATCAAACTCACAGACGGCATTTCGCCTCCCTCGTCTCGTCGCGATAAGCGGGTCGGCCGTCAGGCCGCCTGCGACGACGCCTCCTTCGGCTTCTTCGCGAAGGACGCCTTGAAATTGCCAAGCTTGCCGAGCAGCGAGCCGCCGCCGCCGCGCGCCGGCTTTTCGGGCGCGGCTTCGACCGGGCTCTGCTCGACGGTCAGGCTGAGCAGCTGCGCGAGCGGCTGGGTCAGCTTGGCCGATTTGGTGACCTTGGCGAGCGGCTGGCCGAGCTTGGCCGCCTGCGAGGCGGCCTTGGCGTCGAACGGCAGCGCGATGTCGACCTTGCGCTCGATCGAATGCTCGAAATCCTTGCGGCTGACCTCCTGCACGGCGGCCTGGACGCGGTTGGCGACCACGATCACCCGGGCCTGCGGCGCATTGGCCTTGAGCCAGGACAGGATGCGGATCGCGTCGCGGGTGCCGGCAAGGGTGAACTCGCACACTACAACGACGACGTGAACGTCGTTGAGCAGGTGCGGGAACTGCACCATCATGTTGCGCGGCAGATCGATCACCATGCCTTCGAAGGCGTGGCGGATCTCTTCCTGCAGCTGGTAGAAGGCCGAGCCGTCGGTCAGCATCGACTGGTTGATCGGCGCCTCGGCGGAGAGGACGCAGAGCTTGTCGTTGGCGCGGACCATGGCGCGCTCGATGAACAGGCCGTCGATGCGGCTCGGATTCTCGATCGCGTCGGTGAGGCCGCGGCCGGGCTCGAGGTCGAGCGCCAGCGCACCGGTGCCGAAATGGACGTCGAGGTCGAGCAAGGCCGTCGAGCGGCCGCCCTTGTCGCCCATCAGCCAGGCCAAGGAGGTCGCCACGGTCGAGGCGCCGACGCCGCCGCGGACGCCGATCACGGCGGCCATGACGTTGGGCTTCTCGTTGGTCGATTCCATCAGCCGCGGGCCCGAAATGGTCATCTGGGCATTGGCGAAGGCGTCGCGCAGCTGATCGGCCGAGAACGGCTTGAGCAGATAATCCTGGATGCCCGAGGCGACGAGGTCGCGATAGAGGCGGACGTCGTTGACCTGGCCGGCGGCGATCACCACCGTGCCCGGCTCGCACACTTCGGCGAGCGCGTTGATGTCGTTCAGCGGGTCGCCGCTTTCCGAAAGGTCGACGAACAGGATCGACGGGCTGGCCGCGACCGACAAGGTCTGCACGGCGTTCCTGAGGCCGCCCTTGTTGACCTTTTCCGGCGACCAGCCGTGCTCGACCGCGATCGGGCGGAGCAATTCGGCCGTGGCCTCGTCGGCGACGAAGGCGGTGAAGGGATCGCGAAGACCGCTGCCGCGGTGAAAGGGCGCGTTCATTATTGACCTCTCGTGGTAACGGAGGGCAGCGGCTGGCTGCCGGACGGCGTACGTTCGCGGTAGGTCCGGATGGCGCGGCCGGCGACAACCGCGGTGTCCTGCCCGGAGCCGTCGCGACCGCGGACGAGATCGTCGGGATCGGCGATCATCGCGGCAAGGTTGGAATTGGTCGCGCAGCCATAATTGGTGCCGGTGCGGACGGGCGATTCGATGCCCGGATCCGTCCAGTCCGGACAGCCGTCGACATGGGCGCTGGCGCGGCTGGCGACGATTCGGACGGTGCCCGCCTCGACCCGGCCTTCGGTCACCGGCGCCGCGCTTTCGCCGAGCAGCAGGCCGAAATCGGCCGCGACCCGGGCGACGTCGCCGCGCACGCTCGCCGATTCGGAGCCGCGCGGCTCATCGACGGCGAGGCGGTCGCCATAGCGGGCGCCGATCGACTGGAACCAGGCGGCGAGCCGCTCCAGCTCGGCCTCCGAGATCCGGTCGCCCTCGACGCGCAGATCGAAGACATAATTGGTGTGCTCGACCACCGGCTGATGGAGCGAATAGAGGCTGGTATTGTTGGCCGGGGTCAGGTGGCGCGGCTGGGCCGTGCAGCCGCAGACGGCCAGGCCGAGAGCGGAAACCGCGGCGAGCTTGATGAAACGAGACATGGTCTTGGCGTCCTTTCGATCTCGGGCGGTCATCTCAGGTCGAAGCCGGGCTGCACCGAAGCGCTGCTCGATCCCCGCGTCTGCGCCGGCACGGCTGCGGCGCCGACCGTGCCGACACCCGGCGCGACGGTGCGCGGCTCGGCGGCGACCGGCCCCGGCCGCTGCTCGCCGCTGCGGCTGTCGTTGGTCTGGCCGATCAGCAGGCGCTGCGCCTCGTCCGGGTTGCGGTGGCCGTCCGTCGGCAGGGCGACGCGGTTGGCCGAAACCGGGCGGACCAGATAGGGCGTGACCACGATCACCAGCTCGGTCTCTTCGCGCCGGTAGCGCGTCGAGCGGAACAGGGCGCCGAGGATGGGGATGTTGCCCAGGAACGGCGCCCGGTCGATCGAGTTGGTGTTGTGGTTGCGCAAGAGGCCGCCGATCACGAAGCTCTGGCCGGAGCCGAGCTCGACCGTCGTCTCGACGCGGCGGGTGGTCAGCGCCGGGACCTCGAAGCCGTTGAAGCGGACGCTGCCCGACGAGGACAGCTCCGAAACCTCGGGGCGGACCCGGATCGAGATCCGGCCGTCCTCGAGCACGGTCGGCGAGAAAGCGAGGCCGACGCCATATTGCTTATATTCGATCGTCACCGTGCCCAGCGACTGCGGGATCGGCACCGGGAACTCGCCGCCGGCGAGGAAGGTGGCGGTTTCGCCCGACAAAGCGACCAAGGTCGGCTCGGCGAGCGTGGTGACCTGGCCGGTCGTCTCGCCGAGGTTCAGCGCGCCGGTCAGGCCCATGCCGAAGATATTGCCGGTGCCCGCGATCGTGGTGCCGATCGCGGCGCGGATGACCTGGCCGGTGGTGGTGTCGATGCCGCCGCCCTGGGCGATGCCGAAGCGGAAGCCGCCGGACTGGTCGTTCGAGAGCAGGTTGGCGTTGATGTCGCGGGCCAGCGAGCGGCTGACCTCGGCGATCCGCACCTGCAGATAGACCTGCTGCGGCGTCGCGGTGCGCAGGCGGCTGACCACCTGGACGTTGGCGCCGACAAAGGCCTGGACGAGGCGCTCGGCCTCGGCCGCGTCGGTGGGCTGGGCGACCGTGCCGGTCAGCAGGACCATGCCGTTCATCGGCGTCGCCGTGATGTCCGCCTCGGGCATGGCGAGATCGAGCATCTGCGACACCGAGGCAAGATTCTGGCCGACGCGGACGTTGGCCGAATAGACGACCCGGCCGGACCGGTCGGTCGCGTAGACGGTGGTGGTGCCCGCCGCCTTGCCGAAGATGTAGATCTGGCTGGGCGAGCTGGCATGGACGTCGGCGATGGCCTCGTCGGCGACGAAGACCTCGAAGACCGTCCCGTTGGGCCGGACCATGCGCCCGGTGCCGACCGAGAGCGTGATGTCGTTGGTCGGCGCCAGCGCGGCGACGGGCTGCGCGAGGGCGGGCCCCGCCGCGGCCACCGCCAGGCCGATCGCCAGGGCAGCCGCGAGGGCAGTGCCGATACCGGCCCGCCTGATCTTGCTCATCTTGGTCATCTCAACGTGCTCCCACCGGAACGATCGTGACATTGTTGCCGCGGGCGATCCGGACGACCGGGCCAATCGGCACGGCGGGGGCGCTCGCGGCAGGCGCACCGCTTCCAGCCGCGGCATTATTGCTCTGGCCGCCTGCCCTTCCGGGCACGCTGCTGCGCTGGAAACGGGATACGTCGGCGCCCACCGTATAGGTCGGGCTGTTGTCCATCGGCCGGGTCGCGACCTGGAGCAGCATCTGCCGCTCGGCGCGGGAATCGCCGTTGGCCGGGACCTGGACCTCGCCCGAGGCGATGGCGCGCTCGAGCTCGGCATTGTTGTCGGCGAGCGACCGCAGCGACAGCGAGAGCTGGCCGATGGTCTGCGCGACCGCGATCTTCTCGGCGATCTTGGGCGTCGCCTCGAAGGTCACCGTGGCGGAGGGCGTGGCGACCTGGCTGCCGTCGGGGCCGCGCGCGTCGAGGCGCTGATCGACCGCGAGCACGCGGATGTTGCGGATGATCGTCTCGGAGGCGCGCAACGGCGCTCCGTCGCCGCCGCCCGGGACTTCCTGGGTCAGGACGAGGTCGACGCGGTCGCCCGGGAAGACGAAGCCGGCGACGCCGCTGGTGGCGGAAACGGGGACGGTGACGGCGCGCATGCCCGGGCCCAGGGCCGCGGCAAGGAAGCCGCGCTCGCCGGGACGGACGATGGCGCCGGAGCTGAGCGGTTGGCCGGCGCTGATCTCGTTGCGGACGACGGTGCCGACCAGGCTCTGCGGGTCGGCGCCGCTCTCGCCGCGCGTGAAATAGGCGTCCTGGACCAGGCCCTGCGGCCAGGGCTGGTAGCGGAAGGATTCGGCATCGATGATCGTGCCGACGGGAAGGGTGCGGGTCGCGACCAGAACTTCGGGGCCCTGGGGCGCCGGCTGCGCGGGTCCGGCCTGCGCCACCGGCGCGGAGGCGCCGGAGAACATGTTCTTGGCCATGATGGCGGTTACGCCGGCGATGAGCAGTGCGCCTACGAGCAGCACGATTTTCTTGACGTCCATGGCGACAGTCGCCCCCCTTTCGGGACTGAGAAAATTTCAGCCCTTACTCTTCATCCAAACTGGTTAAGAAAACGTTCGCTAATCAGCCACAAACCGCCGAACGCGATCGCGACCCCATAAGGAATTTCGAGCCTGCCTTTGTGCTTGGCGAGCTTGTGCCGGATCAGCATGGCGAGCGTCAGCAGCCCGCCCGCGACCGACATGATGACGAGCAACGCGATCACCGCCAGCCATGGCAGCCACAGAGCGATCGCCGCCACCAGCTTGACGTCGCCGCCGCCCATCGCGCCGAGCGCGAAGGCGCCGGCGAAGAAAGCGAACACGGCCAAAGCGACGCCGATCTGGATCGCGACGTCCGGCCAGAGCGGCAGGCCGATCGACCACCAGAAGGGGATGGCCAGCAAGGCGATGGCGAGGTTGAGCCCATTGGGAATGGTGCGCGTCCTGAGGTCTGACCAGCAGGCGACGAGCAGCATCGCGGCCAGAACCGCGAGCAAAATCCAGGAAAGCCCCATAACCATGGGTCAAGGCTCTAGACGGCGTTGCTTTCTAAACCGTAACCGTGGCGCATGGTAAATGAAGCCACAGAGCGGCGCGCTTACCCCAAAGGCGCCGTCGTCCGGAACTGGACGGCACCCGACGGGATGGAGCTGCGCCGGATGGACTGGCCGGCCGCCAAAGGGCGCAAGCCGCGCGGCAGCCTGCTCTTCGCCAACGGCCGCAGCGATTTCATGGAGAAATATCTGGAGGCGTCCGGGCATTGGCACGCCGCCGGCTGGAACGTCACCAGCTTCGACTGGCGCGGCCAGGGCGGATCGCAGGGCGAGGGCGCGCAGGCGGCCGCGGCGAGCTTCGATCCGATGATCGCGGATCTCGCCGCCTTGATCGAGGATTGGCGCGCCGCCGGCCCGGGCCCCCATGTCGCCGTCGCCCATTCGATGGGCGGCCATCTGCTGCTCAGGACCCTGATCGAGCATCGGCCGGCGCTCGACGCCGCGGTGCTGATCGCGCCGATGATCGAGGTCAACAGCGCGCCGATCCCGAGCCGGCTCGCCCCCGACATCGCCGACCTCTTCTACCGGCTCGGCCTGGGCGGGCTGCCGATCTGGAAGCCGGGGCCCGGCTTCAGCGCCGTCGACGGCCGCCGGCACCGCAACCTCACCGCCTCGCGCGAACGCTATGAGGACGAATTGTGGTGGTGGGCGAAGCAGCCGTCCTTCGACCTCGGCCTGCCGAACTGGGGCTGGATCCGCGCCGCCTTCCGCTCGGGCGCCGCCGCCTTCACGCCGGAGCGGCTGAAACGGGTCGACCTGCCGATCCTGATCATCGCCGCCGAGCATGACCGGCTGGTCAGCGCGCCCGCGATCCGGCGCGTCGCGGCCGAGCTGCCCCGCGCGGCGCTCGAGATGATGGACGATGCCGCGCACGAGATATTGCGCGACGCCGATCCGGTTCGCCTGCGCGCGCTGGCGCGGATCGACGCATTCCTCGCCGAGCATGCGGCGTGAGCCAAGGCTTCGACGTCGCCATCGTCGGCGCGGGCATGGCCGGGGCGAGCCTCGCCGCCGAAATCGCTGGCGCCGCCTCGGTGCTGATCCTCGAGGCGGAGGCGCGGCCCGGCTATCACGCCACCGGCCGCTCCGCCGCCTTCTGGTCGGAAACCTATGGCGGGCCGCTGATCCAGCCGCTGACCAGCGCGTCGCGGCCGGCACTCGCCCCTTATCTCAGCCCGCGCGGCGCGATCCATATCGCCGATGAAGCCGGGCGGGAGGCGCTTGCCGCGCTCGCGGGGAAGTTCGCCGGCGGCCAGGTCGCGCTCGAGCGGCTCGACCGGAGCGCGCTCGAAGCGCGGCTGCCGGGGCTGCGGCCGGGCTGGGACGAAGGCCTCTATGAACCGACCTGCGCCGATATCGACGTCGCGGGCCTCCACGGCTCCTGTCTCGCCAAGGCGCGCCAGGCCGGCGCCACGCTCGTCACCGACGCGCGGGTCGCCCGGATCGAACGCACCGCGTCGCGCTGGCGGATCGACGGGCGGTTCGAGGCGGACATCCTGGTCGATGCCGCCGGCGCCTGGGCGGACGAGGTCGCGGCGCTGGCCGGCGAGCGGCCGATCGGCATCGCGCCTTATCGCCGGACCATCGCCCAGCTGCGCGTCGAGCCGCCGCCGGCCGCGGACCTGCCGCTGGTGGTCGACGCGGCGGGCCGCTTCTATTTCAAGCCGGAGGCGGGCGGGCGGCTGTGGCTCAGCCCGCACGACGAGACCCCGTCCGACCCCTGCGACTGCGCGCCCGAGGAGATCGACATCGCCATGGCGATCGACCGGCTGGAGCGGGTGGTCGACTGGCGGGTCCAGCGCGTCGAGCATAAGTGGGCGGGCCTAAGGAGCTTCGCGCCGGACCGGCTGCCGGTCTACGGCTTTAGCGGGTCGGGGCGCGGCTTCTTCTGGTGCGCGGGGCAGGGCGGCTTCGGCATCCAGACCGCGCCCGCAGCCGCCGCTCTGGCGGGGCGCCTGCTGCTCGGCCGCCCGCCCGGCGACATCGACCCGGCGCCCTACCTGGCGGCGCGGTTCTCCCTTTAATGTCATCCCGGACCTGATCCGGAATCCACCTTTATATCCCCCTTTCCCGAAAGAAGGTGGACCCCGGATCAAGTCCGGGGTGACGGTTCAGTGGGTCATAGATGCTAACGCGCGAAGCGCAGCGCGCCGTCGCAGGCGAGCGCGTCGGCGCGGTCGTTTTCGGCATGGCCGCTATGGCCCTTCACCCAATGCCATTCGACGCGGTGCGGCGCCGCCGCCTCGACCAGCTCCTGCCAGAGCTCGGCATTCTTGACCGGCTTCTTGTCGGCCGTGCGCCAACCGTTCCTGCGCCAGCCGTGAATCCATTTGGTGATGCCGTCGCGGACATAGGTCGAATCCGTATAGAGCTGGACCCGGCAGGGCCGCTTCAGCGCCTCCAGTCCGCGGATCGCGGCGAGCAGCTCCATCCGGTTGTTGGTGGTCAGCGGCTCGCCGCCGTTGAGCTCCTTCTCGCGCGCGCCCGCGCGGATGACGACGCCCCAGCCGCCGGGCCCGGGATTGCCCTTGCACGCGCCGTCGGTGAAGATCTCGACCTCACTGAGCTCGCTCACGCCGCTTCGAGCCCCGCCGGCAGCTTGAAGATCATCCGCTCCTCGACGCCTTCGACCGGCTCCTCGGTCACCTCGAAGCGATCCCTGAGCGCGTCGACGACCTCGCGCACCAGCAATTCGGGCGCGGAGGCGCCGGCGGTGATGCCGAGCGTCGCGACGCCGTCGAGCCAGGCGAAGTCGAGGTCCCTGCCGCGCCCGACCAGCCGCGCCTTGGTCCCCTCGCGCTCGGCGACCTCGACCAGCCGCAGCGAATTGGAGCTGTTCGGCGATCCGATCACCAGCAGGGCGTCGCAGCGCGCGGCGATCGCCTTGACAGCCCCCTGGCGGTTCGAGGTGGCATAGCAAATGTCCTCGCTGCGCGGGCCCTGGATGGCGGGGAAGCGGCGGCGCAGGATGGCGACGATCTCGGCGGTGTCGTCGACCGAGAGCGTGGTCTGGGTCAGGAAGGCGAGCGCGTTCGGATCGGCGGGCTGGATCGTCTCGGCGTCGCGCGCGGTCTCGACCAGGCTCATCATGCCTTCGGGCACCTGGCCGAACGTGCCGATCACCTCGGGGTGGCCGGCATGGCCGACGAAGAGGATGTGGCGGCCGCGCTCGATCAGCCGCTCGGCCTGGCGATGGACCTTAGAGACGAGCGGGCAGGTGGCGTCGAGATAGTTGAGGCCGCGCGCCTGCGCCTTTGCGGGCACCGCCTTGGGCACGCCGTGCGCGGAGAAGACCACCGGCGCGCCGTCCGGCACCTTATCGAGCTCGGGCACGAAGATCGCGCCCTTGGCCTTCAGCGAATCGACCACGAACTTGTTGTGGACGATCTCGTGGCGGACGTAGACGGGCGCGCCGTAGCGGTCGAGCGCGAGCTCGACGATGCGGATCGCGCGGTCGACGCCGGCGCAAAAGCCGCGCGGCGCCGCGATCAGCAGGGTGAGGGGGGGCTTGGCGGTCATGCTGGGTTCACTCGGGCCGCGCTCTACACCATTGCTTGCCTGCACCAAACCCTTACGGCATTAGGGCACGTCACCAGATATTTCGAGGATTTCGCCTTGCGCCTGTACATGTCCAAAGCGGCGGCCGCCGCCATCCTAAGCCTCGCCCTCCTCGGCTGCGCCCGCGAGGGCGACATCCAGCAAACCGGAATCCTGACCAGCTACACGGCCTGCCCGCCGGTCGCGATCGTCGCGCCCGCCGGCGACGTCACCATGTTCAACCCGGCCGACAGCCGCGACGCGCGCGCGATCGACGTCGTCGCCCATATCACCAACTTGCGCTCGACCTGCACCGAGGCGGGCGAGCATATCGTCACCGAGGCCAGCTTCGAGGTGCAGGCGCAGCGCCGCGACAATCGCGGCGCCCGCGACGTCGCTCTGCCCTATTTCGCCACTGTCGTGCAGGGCAACACCAACGTCGTCGCCAAGCGCGTCCGCCAGGTCAATCTGCATTTCGCCGACGGCCAGTATCGCGCGGCGACGACCGGCGCCGCCTCCTCGCGGCTGCTGCGCGCGGCGGCCACGCTCCCCGAGGACATCCGCCGCCAGATCACCCGCGAGCGCCGGGCCGGCGATCCCAATGCGGCGGTCGACCCGATGGCCGATCCCGCCGTCCGCGCCGCCGTCGACCGGGCCCATTTCGAGCTGCTGCTCGGCTTCGAGCTGACCCCGGAGCAATTGCGCTACAACGCAACGCGCTAATCGGGACGGTCACTTTCGCGCGCCGCCGCGCGAATCCGCCAAGGCGGTGCGAAAAGTGACTGTTCCCTTCGGGCCTCGGCGTTGACTCGCAAGGCCCGAGCCTCCAGAGCGGGGCGTCGCCGGCGGGCAACCGCCGGGTGACCGCGCGGGAGAGCGTGACGGATATCCGTCGCCGCCGAAGGAGCAACCACCCCGGAATCTCTCAGGTCCCAGGACCGCGCGGTTTATGACACTCTGGAAAGCGCCCGCCACAGCCTCGGCCACGGTGGGCCACCGAAGGGGTAACCCGCCGTCGCCAAGGCAAAGCGGGGAAAGCTCTCAGGTCCCAGTGACAGAGGGGGTATTGGAACCGTCCGGCCGCGCGAGCGCTCGGGCCCGATACGTCCGGAGCTGGCCATGAGTGACTCGGAACACCTCCTTCCCCTCGACGGCTGGCATCGCGCCCGCGGCGCCCGCATGGTCGAATTCGCCGGCTATGCGATGCCGATCCAATATGAAGGCATCATCGCCGAGCACCTCTGGACCCGCGCCTCGGCCGGCCTGTTCGACGTCAGCCATATGGGCCAGCTCATCGTCGCCGGCGGCGACCCGCAAAAGGGTCTCGAAAGCCTGCTCCCCGCCGACCTCGCTCTCCTGAAGGACGGCAAGCTGCGCTATTCGCTGCTGCTCAACGAGGAAGGCGGGATCATCGACGATCTCATGGTCACCCGCCGCGACGACCATTTCTACGTCGTCGTCAACGGCGCCACCAAGGCGGGCGACATCGCCCATCTCGAGGCGCGGCTGCCGCGCCCGATCGTGGTCGATCATATGAAGGAGCAGGCTTTGCTCGCGCTGCAGGGCCCCAAAGCGGTCGATGCGCTCATCCGGCTGGCGCCCGGGGTGGACAATCTGGGCTTCATGACCGGGGCCGCGTTCGAGATTGGCGGCGCCCGCGCCTGGATCAGCCGCTCGGGCTATACCGGCGAGGACGGCTTCGAAGTCTCGATCCTCGCCCGCGACGCCGACAAGGTCGCCGATCTCCTCGCCGCGCAGCCCGAAGTGAAGCCGATCGGGCTCGGCGCGCGCGATTCGCTGCGGCTCGAGGCCGGCCTGCCGCTCTACGGCCACGATCTCGGCCACGACACCACCCCGGTCGAGGCGGACCTGACCTTCGCTCTCTCCAAGCGCCGCCGCGCCGAGGGCGGCTATCCTGGCTGGCACCGTATCGCCCAGGAGCTGGCCGACGGGCCGATCCGCAAGCGCGTCGGCTTGGCGATCGAGGGCCGCCAGCCCGTCCGCGAGGGCGCGATCGTGGTCGATGCCGAGGGCAACGAGGTCGGCAAGGTCACTTCCGGCGGCTTCTCGCCGAGCCTCGAGGCGCCGATCGCCATGGCCTATGTGCCGCTCGCCTCCGCCGCGCCGGGCACCAAAGTCTCGCTGGCCGCGCGCGGCAAGATCTTCACCGGGATCGTCACGCCGATGCCGTTCGTTCCGCATCGCTACCAGCGCAAGGGAGCCGCCTGATGAGCGTCTATTATACGAAGGAGCATGAGTGGGTCCGGGTCGAAGGGGACGCCGCCACCGTCGGCATCACCGATTTCGCGCAGGGGCAATTGGGTGACGTCGTCTTCGTCGAGGTGCCCGAGCCGGGCCGCGTGGTCGCCCGCGGCGGCGAGGCGGCGGTGGTCGAATCGGTCAAGGCGGCGTCCGACGTCTACGCCCCGGTCTCCGGGACGGTCGTCGAAGGCAATCAGGCGGTGGTCGACGAGCCCAGCCTGGTCAACACCGACTCCGAAGGCGAGGGCTGGTTCTTCAGGCTCACGCTCAGCGACAATCATGAGCTCTCCGAGCTGATGAGCGCCGACCAGTATAAGAGCTATTGCGAGGAGCTGTGAGGATAGCGCGTTCCTGTTCCCCGGCGAAGGGGCACCCCGCAAAGTACTACTTTGGGGGGACCGCTAAGGTCGGGGCCCAGGTCCACGGCCCGTGCCGCTGGGCCCCCGCCTTCGCCGGGGAACCGAAATGGTGAACACCGCCTCCCGCTGGTCGCCGGCCGATTATGCCCAGAACGCCGCCTTCGTGCCGGCGCTCGGCGATGCGGTGCTGCAGATGCTGGCACCCCGGCCGGCCGAATTGATCCTCGACGTCGGCTGCGGCGACGGCGCCTTGTCCCAGCGGATCCTCGCCGCCGGGGCGCGGGTGATCGGGCTCGACAGCTCGCCCGGGATGGTCGAGGCGGCGCGGGCGCGGGGCATCGACGCCTTCGTCGCCGACGCCGAGGCCATGGACCTCGAACGGTTCGGCCAGTTCGACGCGGTCTTCTCCAACGCCGCTTTGCACTGGATGCTCGATCCCGACGCGGTGGCGAGCGGCATCTTCCGGGCGCTGCGCGGCGGCGGCCGGTTCGTCGGCGAGATGGGCGGCGCGGGCAATCTGGCGACGTTGCGCCGGGTGCTGCGCGACGAGCTCATTGCGCGCGGCTATGCCATGCCGGAGCAGGACCCGGCCTGGTATGCGGGCGTCCAGGATTTCACCCGGCTCTATTGCCTGGCCGGCTTCGACGACATCCGCGCCGAACTGATCGCGCGGCCGACGCCTTTGCCCGGCGGCATCGCCGCCTGGGTCAAGACCTTCCGCGCCGGCCTGATGGACGTGGCGATGGTGCCCGAATGGGAGCGCGACGACGTCGCCGCCGCCGTCGAGGCTCGCGCCGCGCCGGCGCTGCGCACGGCCGACGGCAGCTATTGCGCCGATTATGTGCGGCTCCGCTTTACGATGCGGAAGCCGGGTTAGGGCCGGGACGAAGGAACAATCGTCACTCCCGCGAAAGCGGGAGTCCAGACGAGCTGAAGACTGGCAACGAGGCCGGTCTGGATTCCCGCTTTCGCGGGAATGACGAGGTTGGGGAGAAGTGAATGCGTTACCTGCCTTTATCCGACGCCGACCGGCGCGAGATGCTCGCAATGGTCGGCGCCTCCTCGGTCGACGATCTGTTCGTCGACGTACCCGAGGCGGCGCGGCTGGCCGGCGCGATCGAGGGGCTGCCGGATCACGCCTCCGAGCTTTCGGTCGAGCGCCAGCTCGGCGCCTTCGCCCGTGCAAACGTCGCGGCGGGCGAGGTGCCCTTCTTCCTCGGCTGCGGCGCCTATCGCCATCACATTCCGGCCAGCGTCGATCATCTCATCCAGCGCGGCGAATTCCTGACCAGCTACACGCCTTACCAGCCCGAAATCGCCCAGGGCACGCTCCAATGCCTGTTCGAATTCCAGACCCAGGTGGCGCGGCTCTACGGCTGCGACGTCGCCAACGCTTCGATGTATGACGGCTCGACCGCCTGCTGGGAGGCGATCGCGATGGCGCGGCGGCTCACGCGGCGCGGCAAGGCGATCCTCTCGGGCGGGCTGCACCCGCATTACGTCTCGGTGGCGAAGACGATGGCGAAGTTCACCGGCGACGACCTGCGCCATGGGCCGCCGGGCCTGGAGTCGGGAACCGACGTCGATGCGCTCGAGATCGACGGCGAAACCTCCTGCGTCGTCGTCCAATATCCCGACATCCTCGGCCGTATCTCCGATCTGTCCGCGCTGGCGGCCAGGGCGCAGGCGGCCGGCGCCATGCTGATCGCGGTGGTGACGGAGCCGGTCGCGCTCGGGGCGATCAGATCGCCGGGCGAGATGGGCGCCGACATCGTCGTCGGCGAGGGCCAGTCGATCGGCGTCGGCCTCCAGTTCGGCGGGCCCTATGTCGGCCTCTTCGCCACCCGCGAGAAATATGTGCGGCAGATGCCGGGCCGCCTCGCTGGCGAGACGGTGGACGCCGAAGGCAAGCGCGGCTTCGTGCTCACCCTGTCGACCCGCGAGCAGCATATCCGCCGCGAGAAGGCGACCTCGAACATCTGCACCAGCTCGGTGCTGTGCGCGCTCGCCTGGACGATGCACATGACCCTGCTCGGCGAGAAGGGGCTGCGGCAATTGGCCGCGCTCAACCACGCCAAGGCGGTGGCGGCGGCGGAGCGGCTGGCGAAGGTGCCGGGCGTCTTTTTGGTCAACGATAGCTTCTTCAACGAATTCACGTTGCGGCTGCCGCGGGAGGCGCGGCCCATCGTCCGCACCCTCGCCGAGCGCCGAATCCTCGCCGGCGTTTCGCTCGGGCGGCTCTATCCGAGGGCTGCGGGCCTGGAGAACGGGCTCGTCGTCGCGGTCACCGAGACGGTGACGGAGGAGGATGTCGAGACCCTTGCCGCGGGGCTCGAGGAGGTGCTGGCATGACGATCAACCAGAGCGGCTGGCGCCCCGAGCGCCCCGAAGCTTCCGCCGACGCGCCCCGGACCTTCACCGGCAATCGCGCGCTGATGCTGGAAGAGGCGCTGATCTTCGAGATCGGCGACACCGAGACCACGGGGGTGGATTTCGAGGAATTTGGTTCCCCCGCGAAAGCCGGGGTCCAGGCTGGGGCCGAAACCGGGCCCCGGCTTTCGCCGGGGAACGGATTGGCGGGTCTCGAACGGAGCGCCGCGATCGGCCTCGCCGGCCTCTCCGAGCCCGAGACGGTGCGCCATTATACCCGCCTCAGCCGCCAGAATTACGCCATCGACCTCGGTCTTTTTCCCCTGGGCTCGTGCACGATGAAGCACAATCCGCGGCTCAACGAGAAAGTGGCGCGGATGGCGGGCTTCGCCGACATCCACCCGCTCCAGCCCGCCGACACGGTGCAGGGTGCTTATGCCCTGATCCACGCGCTGGCCGGGTGGCTGGTGAAGCTGACCGGCATGCACAGCGTCGCGATGAGCCCGAAGGCCGGCGCGCATGGCGAATTGTGCGGCCTGCTCGCGATCCGCTCGGCGCTCGAGGCGCGGGGCGACGCGCGCGCGGTGATCCTCGTGCCTGAAAGCGCGCACGGCACCAATCCCGCCACCGCCGCCTTCGCCGGCTACCGGGTCGAGAACATCCCCGCGACTGCGCGCGGCCGGGTCGATCTCGACGCGCTGAAGGCCCGGCTCGGGCCGGACGTCGCCGGGGTGATGATCACCAACCCCAATACGTGCGGCCTGTTCGAGCCCGACATGATCGAGATCTCCCGCGCCGTGCACGAGGCGGGCGGCCTGGTCTATTGCGACGGCGCCAATTTCAACGCCATCGTCGGCCGCGTCCGGCCCGGCGACCTCGGCATCGATGCCATGCACATCAACCTCCACAAGACCTTCTCGACGCCCCATGGCGGCGGCGGGCCGGGCTCGGGACCGGTGGTCTTCTCCGAAGCGCTGGCGCCGTTCGCGCCCTTGCCGTTCGTCGAGAAGCAAGGGGATCAATATATTCTCGTCGAGGAGGAGACCGCAGGCGACCATCACGGCCAGAGCTTCGGGAGGATGACCGCCTTCCACGGCCAGATGGGGATGTTCACCCGCGCGCTGAGCTACATATTGAGCCATGGCGCGGACGGCCTCAGGCAGGTCGCCGAGGATGCGGTGCTCAACGCCAATTATCTGCTCAGAAGCCTCGAGGACGTGCTCGACGCGCCGTTCGGGACGAGCGGGCCGTGCATGCACGAAGCCCTGTTCAGCGACAAAGGCTTCGCCGGCGGCCTGACCACCCTCGATCTCGCCAAGGCTTTGATCGACGAAGGCTATCATCCGATGACCATGTACTTCCCGCTGGTCGTCCACGGTGCGATGCTGGTCGAGCCGACCGAGACCGAGAGCAAGGCGGCATTGGACGAGTTCATCGGCGCGCTGCGCAGCGTCGCCGAACGCGCGCGGGCGGGCGACCAGAGCCTCAAGGCCGCCCCCATCCACGCGCCGCGGCGGCGGCTGGACGAGACGCTGGCGGCGCGCAAGCCGGTTCTGGTCTATCGCGAAGCGGAGGCGGCCGAGGCGGCGGAATGACCGACCATCGCCGCTCGGCCCCCCATGTCGCGCGCAACGCCGGGCCGATCGCGGACGCGCTGCGGGATGTGCTGCCCGAGCGCGGGTTCGTGCTCGAACTGGCGAGCGGCACCGGCGAGCATGTGCTCCGTTTCGCGCGGGACTTTCCCGAATTGCTCTGGCAGCCGAGCGATCCCGATCCGGCAGCGGTCCGCTCGATCGAGGCGTGGCGGGCCGAGGCGGGGTTGTTGAACCTGCTGCCCGCCGTCTCGCTCGACGCACGCGCGACGGAATGGCCGGTGGCCCGCGCCGACGCGCTCGTCGCCATCAACATGGTCCATATCAGCCCGTGGGCGGCGACAAGCGGGCTGATGCGCGGCGCGGCGCGGCTGCTCGATGCTGGCGCCTTGCTCTATCTCTACGGCGCCTATCGCCGGGCCGGGGTCGAAACCGCGCCGAGCAACGAGGCGTTCGACGACAGCCTGAAGGCGCGCGATCCCGACTGGGGCCTGCGCGACCTCGACGACGTGGTCGCGGAAGCGGAGAAGAACGGCCTTCGGCTCGAGAGCGTGATCGAGATGCCCGCCAACAATCTGTCGGTCATCTTCAGGAAGCGCTGAGCGGCACCCGCGACAGGCGCGCCAGCAGCAGGATCCAGAACAGGCCGAACGCCCAGCCCCCGACCACGTCGCTCGGCCAGTGGACTCCGAGCAGGTTGCGGCTGAGCCCGATCGCCACCGCCAGCATCGCCGCGGCGGCGATGGCGATGGGGCGGGCGCGGGGTCCGCTCACGAGCAGCAGGGCAAGGCCGAGCCAGACCATTGTCGCGTTGGTCGTATGCCCGCTCGGAAAGGCATAGGATTGCACCTGGACCAGCAGATGCTCCTGATCGTGCGGCCGCAGCCGTCCGATCCAGCGCTTCAGAAGCTCGACGACGAGGCCGCCGGACATCGGCAAGGCGAGCAGCAACAATGCTGCCCGAATCCGGCTCCGCCGGACGAGCAGCAAGGCGCCGATCGCGGCGAGCGCCATGACCACCGGGAAGGAGCCGAGCTCGGTGACCGTCTGCGCCGCCCGGCCCCACGGGCTGTCGCCCGCATAGAGATGGGCGAGTAGGGCCCGGTCGAGCCCGGCGCCGCCCAGCCAGAGCATCGCCGCCCAGAGCAGGGCCAGCGCCGCGAGGACCGCCTTCATCAGCCGGCGCGGACGGCGCGCCACCCGGCATTGGGGTCGGTCGGCGTGATCGTGTCGCCCGAAACGCGCCCTTCGAAGACCTTCCGGCCGTCGCCGAGATTGGTGATGAAGCGGATGTCGGCGCCATTGAGGCGGCCCTGCTCGACGCGGGCTTCGCCGGCGGTCCCGGTCACCTGCTGATAAAGCTGCTCGAGGACGAGCGGGACGCTGCGCCCGTTCTGGGTCAGCGTCCAATGGCCCGCGACCCGCGCCGGCACGATCCACAGATAGACATTGGCCGTGCCGATTCGCCGGCGCGCGTCCCAGCGCCAGTCGCCCATGTTGAACTCGTTGCTGACCACGCGCGTGCCCGGCCGCATCTGGCCGAGGAGGCGCGGGCGCAGGCGGAGGTTCACCTCCTGGGTCAGATAGAGGGTGACGATGTCGGCCTCGGCGAGCGGCGTCTGGAACAGATCCTCGCGGCGAAAGCTGACCAGCCCGGTGACGCCGGCGGCGCGGGCATTGGCATTGGCTTCGGCGATCCGGGCCGGATCGATGTCGACGCCGAGGCCGTGGGCACCGTTGCTGCGCGCGGCGGCGATCAGGATTCGGCCGTCGCCCGAGCCCAAGTCGATGACATAATCGTCGGGCTGAAGGCCGGCGAGGCCGAGCATGGCGTCGACGACCTCGCCGGAGGACGCCACATAAGGCGCGTCTAGCCTGGGCGCCGGCCCGACGAAGGCGGCCGGGTTGAAGCCATTGTCCCGCGGCCGGGGCGGCGCGGACGGTTGCCACGGGCGGAAATAGAAGATCAACAGAAGGAAAGCCGTCCCGGCGCCGAAGAGCAGCGCGCGGACGAACGGGCGTTTGAGCATTTGGGGCTCCATGCTAGCGATCCCCCTTTCCCTCTTCGCGAAGGAATGTCACCACAAAAGCTCAAGGAAAATCGGGAGACGAAGCGTGCAGCCGGACGGGATACGGGATGAATCGAGCGCGATGACGCCTCTGGACCCGGCCCATGTCGCGGTGCTGAGGATCCGCTTCGCCCTGATCGCGGCCGCGGCGGCCCTCGCGGCGCTGGCCGCGATGAACGCGCGGGCGCTCGCGGTGCTGCCCGGGCCGGCCTGGCTGCTCCCCGCGGCAATCCTGCTGGCCGGGCTGATCGCGACCCTGATCGTCCCCGTCCGCCGCTATCGCGGCTGGGGCTATCGCGAAGGCGAGGACGAGATCGAGATCCGCCGCGGCCGCCTGGTCCGCGTGCGCACCATCGTTCCGTTCGGTCGGGTCCAGCATATCGACGTCGCCCAGGGGCCGATCCAGCGCATGTTCGGGCTCGGCACCCTGATCCTGCACACCGCCGGCACCCAGGGCGCCTCGGTGCCCCTGCCCGGCCTGCCGGTCGCGCGGGCCGAATCGATGCGCGACCGCATCCGCGCCAAGATCCGCCAGGATCTGGTGTGAGCGCGCCCGCGCCCGAAGCGAAAAGGCTCCACCCGGCGTCGCTGATCGTCCGCTGGCTGAAGATCGTGCCGCAGATGCTGGCCGGCGGCATCGGCCTCGCCGCGACCGCCAGCCATGAAGGGATCAGGCGCTTCATCCTGTTCGCGATGTTCGCGGCTCTGGTCGGCGCGCTGTTCGCCTTGCTCTCCTGGTGGCGCTTCCTCTACACGATCGGCCCGGGCGAGATCGCGATCGAGAAGGGCGTGATCCGGCGCCAGCGCCGCGTGATCCCGTTCGACCGCGTCCAGGACGTCGCCATCGAGCGCGGCCTCATCGCCCGCCTGTTCGGCACCGCCCGGGTGAGGATCGAGACCGGCGGCGCCGCCAAGGACGAGGGCGAGCTCGATATGGTCGCGCTCGGCGACGCGCATGCGCTGCGCGACCGCGTCCGCCACGGCGCCCGCTCCGAGGCCGCGGAGATCGCGACTCCCGTCGCGGAGCCGGTTCTGTTCGCCCTGGATGTGCCCAGGCTGCTCCTCTCCGGCCTGTTCGGCTTTTCGCTCGTCTTCCTCGCGGCGATCGCGGCCGTGGTCCAGCAGCTCGACCAATTCAACCTGGTCGACTGGGACCAATGGTTCACCGCCGAGCGCGCCGAGGCGGCCAGCCATCTGGTGACGTTGCAGATTGTTCTGATCCTCGGCGTGCTGATCGTGCTGGCCGGCACGGTCGCGGGGGTGGTGCGCACCGTGCTGCGGGATTTCGGCTTCCGGCTGACCCGGACCGAGGCCGGCCTGCGGCGGCGGCGCGGGCTCTTCACTTTGTCGGAAGTGGTGATCCCGCTGCGCCGCACCCAGGCCGCCTTGATCGAAAGCGGCCTCATCGGCCGCGCCTTGGGCTGGCACCGGCTCTCCTTCCAGACCCTGGGCGCGGACCGCAAGGAAGGCGGCGTGCAGATCGCCGCGCCGTTCGCGCGGATGGACGAGATCCTCGCCATCCTCGCCGAGGCCGGCTTTCCCGCGCCGCCGCCGCGCGAGGATTTCCGCGGCGGCCCGCGCCGGGCGCTGCTGCGCTGGGCCGCGCCCTGGCTCGCGCTGGCGCTGGCCGCGGCGGCGGGCGCCTGGCTGTTCGATCTTCGCGCCGCCTTCGCCGCGATCGCCTTCGTCCTGCTCGGCCTCGCCGCGATGCTGCACTGGCGCGTGCACCGTCACTCGGCTGACGCCGACGCGCTCTATGTCAGCCACGGCCTCCTGAAGCGCCGGCTCGCGATCCTGCCTTATGAGAAGACCCAGATCATCGCCGTCTCGCGCGGGCCGCTGCAGCGCGGGCTTGCCCTGGCCACCATCGCCGTCGACACGGCCGGCGCCCAGCCCATGCGCGGCATCCGCATGGCCCATCTCGACTCGAGCGAGGCCGATGCCGGCGCGGACCGGCTCCATGCCGCCTTGCTCGCCGCCCGCGCCGCGCTGAAGGCCGGAGGCAAAAGTGGCTGAGCGGGGCAAAAGCCAGCAGGGCTTCACCCTCATCGAGCTGATGGTGGTGCTGGTCATCATCGGGCTGGCGGCAGCGGCGGTGGTCTTCGCCATGCCCGAGCCCGGCGGCAGCCTGGCGGGCGAGGCGGAGCGCTTCGCGGCGCGGGCCAAGGCGGCGCGCGACACCGCCATCCTCGAATCGCGCGCGGTGGCGCTGCAGATCGGGCGCGGCGGCTATGAAGTGGCGCGCCGCCGCGCGGGCGCCTGGCAGACCGAGGCGCGCTACGACTGGGCCGAGCGGACCGCGCCCGAGCTGCCCGGCGGCGGCGCGGCCAGCATCCGCTTCGATTCGACCGGTTTCGCCGAGCCGGCGCGGGTCGTGCTCCGGCGCGGGGACGACCAGGCGGTGATCGACATTGCCGGCGACGGAACCGTCCATGTCCGTCGGTAGGCGCACCTCCCCGTTCCCCGGCGAAAGCCGGGGTCCAGCGGCGCGGAAGACGGACTGGGCCCCGGCTTTCGCCGGGGAACGCATGCGAGTCGAAGGCTTCAGGTCGTTCGTGGGCGTTCCGCACGAAAACGGCTTCACATTGATCGAAATGCTGGTCGCGCTCGCCATCTTCAGCCTGGCGGCGCTGGCGCTGCTGAGGCTCGGCGGCGCGACCGCGACCAACAGCGCGCGGCTGAACGACCAGGCGATCGCGATGATGGTGGCGCGCAACCTCGCCGTCGAGGCGCTGACCGACCCGCAGCCGCCGGCCTTCGGCACCAGCGCGGGCGAAACCGCCAATGCCGGCCGGCGCTGGCGCTGGACTCGCAATGTCGGCCGCTCGCCCGAGGCGCGCATCCAGCAGATCGAGATAGCGGTCGAGCCCGAAGCCGGCGGCCCCGGCCGCGCCCGCCTCACCATCTTCCGCCGGGGGCCGGCATGAGGAAGCAACACGGTTTTACTCTTGTCGAGATGCTGATCGCGCTGGCGATCTTCGGGATGATCACCGCGGCCGGCGTTGCGCTGCTCAGCCTCACCGTGCGCACCCAGGAAAGCTCTGCGCGGCTGCTCGATTCGCTGGGCGCGCTGCGGCGGACCGGCGCTTTGCTCGGCGCCGATCTCGGCCAGGCGGCGCCGCGCATCCATCGCGACCGCGACGGCCGGCCGCTGCCCGCCTTTGCCGGCGGCAACGGCGCTGACCCGGTGCTGCTCGGGCTGGTGCGCCGGGGCTGGGAGGACGAAAGCGCGTTCCGCTCGTCGCTGCAGCGGGTCGAATATCGGCTCCGCGACGGCCGCCTCGAACGCTGGCGCTACGACGCGGTCGACGGCGAGGGCAGGGCGACCGCCATGACCCTGCTCGACAATGTCCGCCAAATCCGCCTGCGCTACCGCGACCGCGAGGGCGTTTGGCGCGACGCCTGGGAGCCGACCGATCCCGCCCGGCTGCCGACCGCCGTCGAAATGGTCAGCGACGGCGCCGGCCAGGGCGAGGTCCGCATGCTCTTCCTGGTCGGGAGCGGGCGATGAGGCGCGCGGGGGAATGCGAACGCGGCGCGGCTTTGCTCGCGGTGCTGCTGCTGGTCGCGGTGACCGGCGCGATCGCGGCGGCGGCGGTCGAGGGCCTCAGGCTGTCGCGGACGATCGCGGTCAACGCCACCGCGCGCGACCAGGGCCGCCTGTTCGCCGACGGCGCCGAGCAGCTCGCTCTGCTCGCCATCGACGACCGCATCGCGGCGAGCCCGGAGCGCACCGATCTGACCGGCGGCTGGAACGGCGCGACCCGGCGGGTGCTGCTGCCGGGCGGCGGCACCGCCGAAATCAGGGTCCGCGACGGCGGCAATTGCTTCAACGTCAACAGCGTCGCCGACGGCCGGCCGGGCGAGCGCCTGACCCGGCGGCCCTCGGGCGTGCTCCAGTTCACCGGCCTGATGATGGCGCTGGACATCTCCCAGCAGGACGCGATGCGGATCGCCGAGGCGGCGGCGGACTGGGTCGACAGCGACACGCTGCCCGGCCCGGGCGGCGCCGAGGACGAGACCTATGCGGCGGGCGCCGCCCCCTACCGCACCGGCAACACCTTGTTCGCCGATCCGGGCGAGCTGCGGGCGCTCGCCGGGATGACGCCGGCAATCTTTGCGCGGCTCGGGCCCTGGCTGTGCGCTTTGCCGACCACCGATTTGTCGCCGATCAACATCAACACCTTGGGCATGGATCAGGCGCCTTTGCTGGCGATGCTCGCGCCCGGGCAGCTCGACGTGCCGCGCGCGCGCCGCGTGCTGGCGCAGCGGCCGTCGAACGGCTGGGGCAACCAGATCGAATTCTGGCGGCTCGAGGCGATGAGCGAGGTCAACGTTCCCCTCGACGTCCAGCTCCAGCCCCAGCTCAAGACCAACTGGTTCGCCCTCGACGTGCGGGTCCAGCTGATGGGCGGGGAGTATAGCGAGACGGTGCTCGTCGACTCCCGGCTCCAGCCCTCGCGGATCGTGGCGCGGCGCTGGGGGGAGTGAGACACGGGGCCGATACACTTCGGCCTGGCGGAGCATGTCCGCTGGATTTCTCCCGCCGACGCCCTCCCGGACGTCGTGCTCCAGCGTGGACGCAATCGCCGCCCATAGTGCCGGAAAGTAACAAGCCGAGCGGTTTCCCGCCCGGCTCGGCTACCGTAAGGTCCCCCCTCGGTCACGCTACCGTAGTTACACGGTAATTAACTAAGGTCCAATTAATTTTTTGGGCGGCGCGTCCCGCTTGCCTCGCCCGGCTCGCGGCCGCGCCGCAAGATACAGGCATTGCGCGGCGTTCGCGCCGAGTCACCGACGGTCCCAACCAGCGGGCGCGTGCAATCGTCGATCTTGCGGCCGTGGTCCTCGACAACCGTTTCCGCGCCGTTTGATTTTCGTTGCCGAACAAATGATTGAATTACTCGCATGCTTTACGTCCGCCATTTCGGAGGACGTTAGGCTGGCCTATCCCCGGTACTTCAATTATCGTGCCACGGAATCATCGGGGGACGGTTCGTTTCCATGCCGATACAATCGGACGATCTTGCCGCTTTGGGCCTGGGGATCACCGGCAACCTGCCGCCGGCTGGCAGCCTGCAGCCGACGGCCCTGGTCGACGGAATCCACATCCAGTACCGGACGTCCCCGGACAAGGGTTTCCCCTGGTATGGTTTCTACCTGCTCCGGCGCCGGCACGAGCCCGGGGTGGAGATGTGCCTGGCCCGCCAGCTCTCCAAGCTGCCCGAGCGGCAGGCCGGCAAGACGTCCTGGCCTTTTTCGGGCGTGTCGCTCCATTCGTCCGCCGCGATCGCGTTCATCGACGAGTTTCCCACTGCCGGCGTCGCGGAGATCGCGCTGCCCGCGGCGCCGCTCGAGGCGCGCTTCGACGCTGCGCCGGTACACCGCGTCGTCGCCACGATCGGCTTTCGCGGAGAGCCGGCGCGCGAAGAGCCGGTCTACGGCCTGGCGCAGTTCCTGACCGGCAAGAGCGAGCCCGCCGCGCGCCTGATCGAATCGCAGATCGCCTTCAGCAGCGCCCCGGCCGCGAGCAGGCAGCGGGCGCCGCCGCTGCTGCGCCGCGGCCGCGTCGGCTTGCTGAATGCGCTCATCGCCGGGCCGGCGGAGGGGAAGGGGGCGCGGCTCGACATCACGCTGCCGGTGGCTTCGGAGCTGCTGATCGTGGCGGTGGCCCATCCATCCGGAACGCTGAGGGTCACCGGCTATGATGCGCTTGGCGCCGAAATGGAGGAAGAGGGCTCCAGCCAAGAAGCGAGCAGCTTTTCGCTGCTGACCTTTTCGCGACCCGGCCTGACTGGGCTGCGGCTCGAAAGCGAACGGGGCGAATTGGGCGTCTACCTGGTCTTCCATGGCTTTCGCGGGCGTTCGGCCGCGCCGCCAGGCACGGTGCGGATGATCGCCAGGGACGGCGCTGACATCATCGCCCAGACGCTGATCGCCGGCCGGCCTGGGGACACGGTCAAAGGAGAGGTCAATGGCGACCGCATCGACACCGTTGAATTCCATCCTGCAGCCGGCACCGGCCCCGCGGCGGCGCCCCCGGCGGCGCTGATCGACCTGTGCTGGGACAGCGTCGCGCACGCTTTGCCGGGGCGTTGGGACCACGTGCCGAACTATCCGACGCCGATGCCGCTGCCGGTCGCGGAAAGCGCCTATCCCTGCGTCACCAGGCCGTCCGGCCAGGCCGCCGCCCAGAGCGCCGCCATGGCCCGCATCCGCTACGACGCCGCCGCCAATTGGGCCCCGCGCTTCCCCGAGCTTCACGCCATCCTCGCCCAGCTGGTTGCCGGCGGGCCGGGCGGCGGCGCGATGAACCAGCGCAAGGCGACCTTCGTCGACGCCGTCGCCGCCGCCGCCGACCCGGACGGCACGCCCAAGGCGGTCGACGAGAATTTGCTGGAGCTGCTGACCCTCGCCTCGCTCGATCCGGCGATGGCGCAGATGCTGGGCCTCTATTGGGTCGACGATCAGGTCGCGCCGGGCCAGGCCTACGACTATCTGGTCCTGGCCGACCACGCCGACGCCTTCCACGGCCAGGCGCAGGCCGCGCTCGACGCCGCCAACGGCAATGCGATTCCGGCCGGGGTCGATGCCTGGATCACCTTCAACCACGCCGCCAAGCCGCGCCCGCCTTTGCCGCCGCCGCCGGCGCCGCGCGCCTATGTCCTGCCCGAGGCCGCATTGAGCGGCGACATGAGCGCCGCCCGCGGCGCGGTCGGGCTCGGCTGGGCCGCGCCGCCGGACCCGGGCCTGGCCGGCGCCGACGCCGCGGTGCGCTACCACCTCTGGCGCCGCGATTACGGCGCCGCGGCGCCGGGCGCGCCGGCCGGCCCGTTCACCCCGCTCGACCCGAAAATGCCCTATCTGGCCGGCGCCGGCGGCGGCGGCGCGTCGGCGGCGGCCGCCGCAGCCAAGATGCCGGCCAATTGGCCGCCCATGCCGCTGCAGGCGGTCGAGCGGCGGCTCGCCGACGGCTGGTACGGCTTTCGCCTGTCGTCGATCTGCCTGTTCGGCCGGCACAGCGACCGCAGCGGCGACGGCTCCTGGTGGCAATGGCAGACGCCCGATCCGGCGCCCTGGTATTACCAGCTGCCGGCGGCGGACAAGCAGCTGCACGGCTTCGCCGTCGAGATCCGCGACATGCAGCCGCCGCCGGCGCCGGCGATGGTGGAGGCCAGCGCGCTCGATCCCGCCGACGAAGACACTTATGTCCGCGACGGCGATTACAATGCCTGGTGGCACGGCGGCGTCGAGGCCTGGTGGGACGGCCTCACCGCCGCCCAGCGCGCCGCCGCGGTGCCGCTCAGGGTGCGCTGGCGCTGGTATCCGACGCAGGCGGCGCTGCATCCGGGCACGACCCATTTCCGCCTCTATTTCAACCCGGGCTCGACGCCGCCCGGGCCCGACAGCGCCGATCCGGCGAGCTGGCAGGACCGGATCTTCGTGTGCCCCTATGCCGGCCATTTCAAATCGGTCGCGGCCACCGGCACCGATCCGGCCTATCGCCAATATGAGGTGCTGCTGCCGCTCGTCCCGCCGCCGGGCGCGCCGGCCTTCCCCGGCGTCCCGCTCCAGCCGAGCCTCGCCACGCCCGTGGTCTACGCCAATATCGCGGTCACCGCCGCCAACAGCAAGCCGTTCGGCGTCGATCATCCCAAATGGGCGGCCGGCCCCTGGGGCGGCCGCATCGGCATCGAGGGCAAGGCGGCGGCGGCGACGATCTACCGGGTCTGGCGCACCCTGCCGCCGGCGCCGGCGGCGCTGAACGACGATGCGCGGGTCTGGGCGACCCGGGCCGATTATCATTCGATGAGCTTCTACACGCACCGCTGGCCGGCGAGCGCCGGGATGAAGGCGCACGTCTATGCGGTGATGGATTCGACGCTGTTCATGGTGGAGCGGATGAACGGCGCCGCCACGGCGCTGACGACCGACGACATGAATGCGCTCGGCACAATCTGGGCCTCGGTCCCGCCGAACGTGATCGCCGAGCTGACCGCGCTGCGGGCGCTGAAGCCGGGCGCGGGCAAGCCGGCCTGGGAGGCCGCCTGCCTCGCGCTGGGCGACGGCGCGCTGCGCGGGCTCGCGGCGCTGCCGCTGCACGAGGACAGCTACATGCGCCAGACCGTCGAGCCGGTCGATCCGCCCGACGCCGCCGGCCCCGACGATCCCGCCGGCTACGCCCCGACGGCGGCCTGGCGCGCCTGGCGGGCGACCTTCGACGGCCGCGCCCGCAACCGCTATTTCCTGCGCGCCGCTTATATCGACGCCGCCCACAATGAAGGCCCGATGGGCCCGCCGAGCCCGCCCATCTATCTGCCCCCCGCGGTGCCGCCCCGCACCCCGGTGATCACCCGGGTGACCGGCGGCGACCGCCAGGCGACGATCGCCTGGACCACCGCCAATGCCGAGGCCGGAGGGCGGTATCTGCTGTATCGGACGGACAATGACTACCGGCTGCGGGACGTCAGGCTGATGGAGGAGGCGGCGATGATCTTCTCCGCCGATCTTGCTGCCAACACTGCGGAGGCGGAGTGGACGGACGCCGGGCTGGAGGGCGGCAAGGTCTATTATTACTGCCTCGTCTTCGAGGACATGGACGGCAACGCATCCGTCCCTTCCAAATCCAGGCCAGTCAATGTCGTCGACCTGCGCGTTCCCGATCCGCCGGCCTGGGTGGACCAGATCTGGCTGCTGGAACATGCCGGCGACAATGTCCTCGTCGATTGGCCGGACGACGATGTCGTGCCGGTGGATCACAGGCCCGTGCTGCGCCTGACCTGGGCGACTGCATTGGAGCGGCCGGCCTTCGTGCTGACGCGGCGCCAACGGTACGGCCAGGTCTGGAGCGCGCCACCAGGCATCGATCAGATCACGCCGTCCGTCACCGAGGCCGGCCGCTACAGCTGGATCGACCGCAGCGCCGATCCGGCCAAGCCTTGGGAATATAGGCTCAGGGTCCGCGCGCCCACGGGCGTGTGGTCGACGGATTACCACGTGCTGAGCGCCGGGGCGCCGCTCGCGGCGGAAGAGGCGTAGGGCGCATGGCCGATCCTTCCCCCGCCTCGGGCTTCCAGCCGGTTTTCGCGATGCCGGTGATCGCGCCGTCCCCGCGAGGCTATTCGGACACGGTCGCGAACTATTATGTGGAGATTTCCACGCAGACCGCGGTCACGCCCGTCCTGGTGAAGATTGGCCCCGAGCAGCAGCTTCCGGCCAATCCGCTGGACGACAAGGGATTGCGCATTTCGATCACCAATCCGGGCGCAGCCTTCGTGCCCGCGGTGCCCTTGTCTCCGCCGGCCGATCCGGACGCACCGCCACTCCCGCCGCCCGCGCCTTTCGGAACCTTGTTCGCGCTGATGGGGGGATGGCTGTCATTCGTCCGGGCCGTTCCGTCAACGACCGCCGGCTCCGCCGTCGACCTCGTGCCTATCCTCCCGCCGCCGTTCGACGCGCTCACGCCCGCGCCGCAATATCCGGCGCCGGCCGGCCTCGCCCCGGCGACCTCCTGGGGCGCGTTCCTGCTGCGGCTTTGGGGCGTCGATTTCCAGAAGCTCGTCGCGGCGTTGCCCGACTCTCCCGCCTGCAGCGCCGTCTGCTATCTCGGGGTGGACGAGGCTTCGGCCCGGACTGCTCTCGCTCCGCTGGTCAAGCTCCACTTCCCGCTCGCGGCCTATGACGCCTCGCTCGCGGTGCCGGAGAAGCCGGTCCTTCGGGACGTGATGGAGGGAATAAAGGGCCAGCCTTACACCGGCTCGCCGTCCTACGCCGTCCTGATCGACGACTTTCTCGACGCCCTGTTCGATGGCGACACGAACCTGCTCGTCAAAGGTGGCTCCGCGATCGGCGAGGCGGTGCGGATCCCCGATCCCGCCAACTCGTCCCAGATGATCGGCCGCGTCGAACTCTGGTTCCTCGACAACGCGACGCCGCCGGCCTTCATCGTTCCGACCCCCTTGCTCGCGGGAGCCCTGGCTTATGACTTCTAGCGTCGCCGGCGCGCGCTGGGATCCCCATCCCCTGGTCGCCGGCCTGCCCGCCGTCCCGCGTCATCTCGACTCCTGTCTGAAGTTCTGGATGTGGAACCAGCAGGACAATAAGTTCGAGCCGATGCCGGCGAACATCGACGTCTCGATCGTCAACGACGCCAACGATCAGCCGATCCTGACCGTGCCGACCGACACCAACGGCATCGCCCATTTCAACATCCCGAATCTGGTACCGGAATTTCCAGACGTCTACTTCGTCGTCAAGACGTCGGATCTTCCCGCCAACTTCGCGAAGCAGGCGAGCAGCATACCCGCCAAATGGTCGACGAAGGGCTGGCGCTCCCGCGATGGTGCCGAAGCCGGCCTCCAGAAGGCTTTCGCCCTATCCACGTTCGGCACAAGCGCGAAGCCGATCGAGTTCGAGATCGGGGTGCGGTTGCACGTTACCCCGCGGATGGTTTCTACGACTACCGGCTCCTGGATCAGCCCGCTTCCCGGCGCCAAGGTAGAGTTTCGCGCTCGCAAGGGTTTGACCTTACCCGTGTCTGTCGATGCAGAAGTAGACAATTCCGGCTTCTGCAGATTGTTTTCCTTCGATATCAAGCCAGGATCATCAATAGAGCTTCATCTGGTTGCCGAACATAATTCCACCAGCGGACAATTTCCATTCTTGAGAAACATCACCGTCGACGAAAAAGTGCTTGTTAACAACGTCCTATTACAGCCTACCATGCCATTGAAATTCAAGGTCAACAAAGAGTCCGTTGGTTTGATCGATATTGATTCAACATCAATCGGTTATTCCGTCAGCGGAGCAGTCGATAGCCATGTCGTTTCCATAATATGGCTTGTCGATGAGAGACTCTGTGCAGCCTTCACCTATCTGCACAATTTAACGGAAATCAATTGCCTCTGGCATCACATCATGACTTCTAATTGGGACGATTATCACAACGCCATTGTCAATATGAGGGCTCTCTTGCTGGGGGGACTTTCTCTTCCTGGCGGGCTTGTGAATTTCCCTCGAAGCTTCGAACGCGTGCGGGGTGATCAGGCCCACGAGTTTTCCCATCAGATTCTATATAAACTGGCTAATCTCTCGCTTGCCGATATAGTTGGTGAGTACTGTTTTGGTCATGCTAAAATGAATCACAGGCTAAATCGCATGTCGAACCCGGTAAGCGCATTCCTGGAAGGTTGGGCTGAAGGTTTTGGTAATATATTTGGCGCACATACTATAGGATATACAAAGGAATACGGGAAGTTTAAGTTAGACATGCGAATGGCTGAGCTTGACGATGACGGAACGTCGTTTGATGTTGGGGTGTACAACTTCGTGTTGGACAGCAGCAAGAATCCGTTCCCTGCCGGGGCTCTCGATGACATGCCAAATTGGGGAGAAAGCGTCGAGGCCATGGTCGGCGGCGCGCTGTACGAGCTGTTCCGCGATTATGTAATGCCACAGGGCGGAAATCCTTTCCCGACGCCATTGGTGCCCGAGGCGCCCCAGGGCGATATCAGCAAGCATCCGCACCTGGCGTGGCTCACGGGACAAACGGCCGCCGATCTTGCCGCGCGAGAGAGGTTCAGGAGGGTCTTCGTCTATCCGGCGCAGGCCTTGGCCGGACCTTCCGATCCCTCGATGACCGACTTCATAGAGAAAATGAGATCATCCGCCGCCGGGGATTGGCCGCAAATGCTGCCGATCCTGCAGAAATTCTTCACGGCCTTCCCGGAGGTCGAGAAGGTGGCTCCGGCCCAGATCTCCACAGCGGGTGGAGCGGTCACGCTCACCGGCCGCCACTTCATTGCGGGCGCGCAGGTCTACATCGACTCCGACGACGTGACCTCGACGGCAATCGTCGTCGACGCCAAAACGATCACCTGTACCGCCCCCGCCGGAAGCGCGGGGACGAAGGTGGACGCGAAGGTGGCGACCGCCGAGGGCGAAGACGTTTTGCACGGGGCGCTCCAATATGTCTGAATCGGCGCCTCATCCCGGTTTCCCGTCCCGTCTCGTCAAGGCGACGCGCCGATGACCTTCGCCTTCGCGCCCTTGAGCTACACGCTGCCTTATTGGCCCGAGCATCTCTTCGGCCATCCCGCCTTTCTCGACCGCGTCGGCATCAGCGCGTTCGAGGTGGAGCAGGCGCCGGGATCGCTCGCCATGTCGGGCACGCTCAACATTCTCGACAAGCTCGAGACCAAGCTGCCGGCGCTCGACAAGGTCAGCGTCGCCTTTTTCCCCGACGCGACCGGCAGCTTCACCGAAGTCCAGTGGTCGGTCGATCTCGAGCCCGACTTCGCGGTGACGCTCAAGAATTTGACCGTCGAGCTACGCGTCGAGTCCGACCTGCTCCGCGCCGTCAAGCAGGACGGCAGCGGGAAATGGGTGCCGCTGACCAACGCCCAGAACAATCCCAAGCCGGTCGCGGTCAAGGTATCGGGCGCCGACGCGAAGGTCTCCGGCGACGGCGATATCGAGATTTTGGGCACGCCGGCGATCACGATGACTCCGATCGCGATCGGCGACAGCGGCATCGTCGTCGAGGTGAACAAGGTCACCCTCCACCTTTCCGACCAGGCGACGCCGCCAGCCAACGCTCCGCCCGGTTTCAAGGGGGTGGCGATCGGCCAGATCGCGGTCCATCTCGGCGATACGTTCGAGGACATAGGCGGCCCCGATACGATCACCGCCGACGATCTGTTCATCGGTTCGTCGGGCTTCAGCGGAACGATCGCGGCGGAGTGGCAGACCCCGCCCGCCGGCAAGCTGCTGGGCCTCCCGTTCACGCCCACTGAAATCGGCATCGACTTCGCCCAGAACAAGCTCATCGGGATGAGCCTCAAGGGCGCGCTGACGCTGCCTTTCTTCGACGAGGCGCTGGACGTCGAGGTCGGCTATGACGCCAAGAACGGGTTCACCGTCGGCGTCACCGCGGCCGGCGGCATCTTCACGCTCACCAAGCCGGGCTTCCTCAAGGTCGCGGTCGAGAGCCTCGCGATCACGGTCCACGACAAGAAGGCGAAGATCGCCCTCTCGGGCGAGATCACGCCTCTGTTCGGAGCGCTCGACTGGCCGAGCTTCGAGGTGCGCGAGCTATCGATCGACAGCGAAGGCCATGTCGCGCTGAAGGACGGCTGGATCGACCTGCCCAAGCAGGTGGCGCTCAATTTCCACGCCTTCACCGTCCAGATCACCAAGTTCGGCATGGGCAAGAAGGACAATGCCAAATGGTTCGGCTGTTCGTGCACGGTCAATCTGATCAAGGGCGTCCAGGGCAAGGGCTCGGTCGAGGGGCTGCGCCTCTTCCTCTACGACGACGGCAGGCCGCCGGGCTTTTCGTTCGAGGGCATCGCGGTCGAGATGAAGATGGGCGGCGCGTTCGATCTCAAGGGGTCGGGCCGGTTCATCGACGAGGCCGGCAACAAGCGCTTCGACGGCGCGGCGATGCTGGCGCTGAAGAAGCCGGAGCTGGCCTTCGACACCCAGCTCACGATCGGCCGCATGGACGATCCCATTCTGGGGAGATTCCCGTATTTCGGCGTCTATGCGGGGCTCGAGCTGCCGTTCGGCATCCCGATCGGCTCGCTGCCGTTCAGCCTCTACGGCTTCGCCTTGATGTTCGCGCTGCACATGCGGCCGGGCCGTACGCCCGGGCAGGCCTGGTATTCGCTGCCGCCGGACGAGGGCTGGTACAACAAGCATCCGGTCGGGGTCGCCGAGCTTGTCAAATGGGCGCCGAAGAAGGACGCCAAGGCGATCGGCATCGGTGCCACGCTCGGCACCAGCGGCGGCGGCTATCCCTTCAACATGAAGGGCCTGCTGGTCATCTCCTTCCCCGGAATCGTCGTCTTCCTCGAGGCGCTGGGCAATATCTGCAAGGAGCGCAAGGCGCTGGCCGCCGGCGACGAGCCCTTGTTCCGGTCGATCGCGATCCTCGATTTCGAGGCCGGCGAATTCACCTTCGGCCTCGACGCCGCCTACAAATATGATTCGAGCGGCGGCGTCGTCGACATACGCGGCTCGGCCGAGGCCTTTTTCAGCCAGGCCAATCCCCTCGCCTGGCATTTGTGGGTCGGCAAGGACGAGCCGATCGCCAGCCGCGTCCATGCCAGGATCGTCTCCTTGTTCGAGGCCAACGCCTATTTCATGATCGGCGCCGGCGGGATCAAGACGGGCTGCTGGGTCGGTTACGACAAGAGCTGGAACCTGTCGCCGCTGTCGGTGACGCTGCAGGCCTGGCTCGACGCCAATGCGGGAATCTCGTTCAAGCCGCCCCATTTCCACACCGATTTGTGGATGCACGCCGCGCTCAAGCTCTCGGCCTTCGGCTTTGGCGTGGGCCTCTCCGCCGATGCTCTGCTCGCCGCCGACGTCGTCGATCCGTTTCACATCAGGGGCGAGCTGACGGTCTCGCTCAACCTGCCCAAGCCGTTCAAGAAAGGCATCACCAAAACGCTCGAGCTCGAATGGGGGCCAAGGAAGACCGCGCCGCCGGTTCCGATCGTGCTCAAGGGAGTGGGCATCGAGCATCTGAAATCGAGCGCGGTCTGGCCGCTGGCGATCGGCCAAACCGTCGTCCCCGATTATGGCGACGCCGACGGCTTCCTCGCCGCGGCTCCGCCGCTGCCAACGCCGCCGCCGGCGGCGATTATCCCCATCGTGCCGATGGACGCGGTGATCTCGGTCGCCTTCGCCCGCTCGGTCCACGACGATTCCCAGATCGGGGTCAATGCGGTCATGCCCAGCCCCGATTTTGAGCGGATCGGCGATCCGGCGAAGAATCAGGGTCCCGCCCAGGTCCGCTTCGCGCTCAAGGCGATGGTGCTCGAAAAGCTGGATCCGGCCTCGGCGACCTGGGTCGGCGTCGCCGGCAAGGGGCCGGGCGCCGAGGGCCTGCCCAAGATTTACGGCGCCTGGGGCGCGATCCCGGCCGGCCCCGTGCCCGGGCCGATCGCCCAGACCAATTTGATGCTGTGGTCGAAGACGGCCTTCCACCAGACCCGGCTGACCGGCGACGCCTGGAACGACTGGTTCGCCGCCAACCATCCCAATTATCCCTGCGTCGAGGCGCCGCCGCTGCGCTGCTACGATTTCGAAGGCTATGACGTGCTTCCCCTCCGGGACGCCGACGGCAACGCCGCCGAATCGATATTTCATCGAAGCAATCCGAATCTCGCCTTCGGCAGCAACGGCCCGCTGACGGTCGAGGCGCTCGCCTCGCCAGTGAACGGCCGGACCCACGTATTGCGGCCCATCCAGACGGCGGTCGCGGCGGAATTTCTAGGCGTCGGGATCGGCCCGCCGGGCGCGCGCTACGTCCGCATCATCTTCGACGGGATTGCCGAGCGGATCATCTCAGTCGTCGAGTTCGATCCAGCCGGCGTCCGCAGCGACAGGCAATTCACCGACCGCTCGGCCCAGGTGGAGCTGCGCGCCGAGGGTTGGATACAGGCCGTCTTCATTTTCATGCTGGCGGTTCCTCGGGACGATTTCTCCAAGATGGTCGAGCGTCTCGGCATCGTCGAGGTCTGCCTGGGGAGCGGCGGCGCCGACGACCAATACCTCCAGGCGCTGGCGGCGAACCTCAAGTCGGCGACCTCGCACTGGCAGGACGAGGACAATGTGCTCGAACCCTTTACCGACTACCGGCTCGCGATCGCGACCGAGGCGCTGGTGATCGAGGAGCTGGGGCCGACGACCCCCCGGCACCAGACCAGCTTCGCTTATTTCCGGACCGGCGGGCCGCCCGGCCTCGGCGGCTTCACCACGCCCGCCGGCCAGACCGCGGACACGATCGCCGGCGGCCCCGACAATCTCGCCAATTATGTCGCGCAGACCATCCCGGCGACGATCGGCCGGGGCGACGACGCGCCGGCCATGCCGCGGCCGGTGTTTCGTGCCTACGACAAGGGCGTCAAGTTCAACGCCAATCATGCCGACCTGCTCTACAAGATGGCGCGCCGCGATCTTCGGCTGCAGATCCTCGACAGCAACGGCGAGCCGGCCCGCGACGCGATCGGCGCCGCGCTCGCCTTCGAAAATCCCTGGGGCGTCACCAGCGGCCTCGAGCTCGACGACGCCTCCGTCGCCTGGCTGGCGGCGGTCGATCCCCTTTGCGTGCCGATCGACCGGGCGACGATCGCTCACAACAAGACGCTCGGCACCTCGGCGACGCCGCTGCTGCTCGCGCCGGCGACGCGCTACCGGGCGCGGCTGACGCCGCTGCTGCTGCACGAGGATTTCGCGGCGCCGCATCGTGCCGACGGGGCGGTTGCGGGCGCCGGCGGCCGGATCGGCGACTGGCTGGCGGTCGAGCTCGACAGCCCGCCGCCGGGCAGCCACTGGACGGTGCACAACAGCGCCTCGGCCAACGGCATCTACGTCGAGCAGGATCTCGCTTTGGCCGGCACCGGCACCGCCGCGAGCGACTGCCCGCCCGGCTCTGCGCTGGTGTGGGCGCCGGCGACGATGCCGGCATGGAAACGCCAGCGGCTCGCGGCCTTTGTCCAGGCCGGCGCCGGCGGTGCGGTCGGCCTCGTCTTCCTCTACCGGGACGCCAGCAATTATTTCGCGGTCGCGCTGCGCCCGAACGGAGTGTGCCGGCTGGTGCGCCGGACCAATGCCGGCGCGGTCAAGCTCGCCCAAGCGCAGGTCGCCTTCGCCGCCGGCACCGACGCCGAGCTGGTGATCGAAGCGTCGGACAATGCGATCCGCCTGTTCGTCGACGGGGCGGCCGTGCTGACCCACGCGATCGACCTCAAGGCCGAGCCCGGCGGCACCATCGGCCTGTGGTGCTGGAACGATGGCGCGGCGCGGTTCAAGGACGTGCGGGTCGAGGACCAGTCGGCCGGCGCGCTCGCCTCGTTCGGCTTCGATTTCGTCACCTCGGCCTATGTCAATTACGCGCATCTCGCGCATGGCCGGCGCACGCCGGTCTGGGACATCGAGACGGCGGGCGGGGACAAAGAGCGCAGCGCCGCCGCGCTCGCCGCGCTCAGCAGCGCGTCGGTCCAGCAATCGGATGCGGCGCTGGGCGCGACCGAGATGCGGCAATATGAGGATCTGGCCAAGCTCTGGCTCGGCCCCTTCATGGTCCGCGATCCGGCCGTGCCCGAGGTCAACGTCATCCTGCGCGGCGGCGAGGCGGTGGGCTGGCTGGTCCGCAGCCCGGAGCCGTGGGATTGGGCGCGAAGCGAGCTGGGCCTGTGGCGCGCCGCCCAGCCGGCGCCGCTCAGCCAGATGCTCGGCCCGGCGAAGATCGTCGGCGCGGCGCTGGGCCATGCCAATGGCGACGACGAATATGTCGACCTGCTGGGGCTGGACGATGTGGCGCTGGCCGGCTGGCGCCTGCAGCTGCGCGACGCCACCACGTCCTCGACCGGGCTGGTCAGCGCGCCGTTCGACGATCCGGCCTCGATCTGGTCGGACCTCCACCTGTTCCCCGCCCAGGCCTCGATCGGTGCCGGCCTGATGCTTCGCCTCTATTCCGGCGGCACGGTCCAGCCGGCCGCCAATCACACCTGGCGGACGATGAACATCGCCCCGGCCGGCGATCCGGGCGTCGCCCGGCTGCCGGGCGTCGGCGCCGACCTCCGCCTGCTCGACGCGTCGGGGCGGACGGCATGCGCGGTGCGGATATTGCCGGATACGGCCTTCGCGCCGGTCTCGCCCGCGCCGCGCCTGCTGCGCAAGGCCGACGCGACCGGGCTGATCGTCCTGCCCGGCGCGGGCCAGCCGGTCGCGCCGGGCGCCTATCGGCTGAGGATGCGCTACCGCCGGGATCTTTCGGCAATCGACGCCGATGCGATCCTGTTGTCGCAGGCGGGCGACACCAGCGACGAGCTGGCGCACCTGCCGCTTTACTAGCGGCCCGAGTCGTGGGCCGAAAGCGGGACCGGACAGCCAGAAGGGGGGCAATCCGGCTCCGACCCGACAATGCAGCCAACTTCAACGCCTTAAGTAAAGGTTCTTAAAAGGTTCTGTTCAGACCGCACGCCGGAACGTTCGTGGAATGGGCGATAGTATAGCCTGGCGCCTGTCAGCCTAAGCCGATGATTCCAAAGCAGCAATCGATTCCAAAGACAGAACCGACCAATATTCAAGCGGTTCCGAGACGAATTTACCGCGGGATAGCCGTTGCCTGAATTAGAGGGGAATGTTATCCATCCGAATAGTTTTCCGACGTGGATGGAGGACTCTTCATGCCCGATTCAATCTCATGGTCATTCAACGCGGCGGGTTCCTCCGGAGGCACCAGCAAGGACACCGGCAAGGTCGCCGTCGACGCGATCCTCACCGCTCACCGCACCGTCGCGAAGGCGCCGGCCGCGGCCGAAGGCCTCAAGCTGCAGCTCGACACGCCGGCGAAGGTCGCCTTCCTGGCGATCACCAGCTCGGCCAATGACGGCACGGTCAAGATCAAGGCGACCGGCACCGAGGTCGCGATGAAGGGGCCGCTGATCCTCTACGGCGACGCCATCGGCCTGTTCGCCACCGATCTCACCACGCTCACGGTCAAGAACACGGGGACGGAAGCCGCCGAGCTGTCGATCCTGGTCGGCCTGAATCTCGTGTGATCGCCAGACCGTCTCGAGGAGTAAGTTAGAGGCCTGAAGGGAGCCCTGCCATGCCCGTAAGTCCGACCTATCCCGGCGTCTATGTCCAGGAGATCAGCTCGGGGGTCCGCACCGTCGCGGGCGTGCCGACCTCCGTGGCGGCCTTCGTCGGCAGGGCGAAAAGGGGCCCGGTCAACGAGCCCACCACCTGCTTCAACTTCGGCGAGTTCAAGCGCCGCTTCGGCGGCCTGTGGAGCGACGGCGCGGTTTCCTATGCGGTCGACGATTTCTTCGCCAATGGCGGCGGCCAGTGCGTGGTCGTTCGCCTGTTCGAGGAGGATGGCGGCCAGACCAGGCCCGACGGCGTCGCGGTCGCCGATCTGGCGCCCGCCTTCACGCTCAGCGCCGCCAGCCCGGGAGGCTGGGGCAACCAGCTCATCGCGACCATCTCCCATCCCGACGTCAACCAGGAAGGCACCAAACAGGCGGCGGCGAAATATGAGCTCGAGCCCGGCGACCTGTTCGACCTGGTCGTGACCGACGCGGCGACCGGCGCCGTGGAGACGTTCCGCAACCTCACCGACGTCATCGCCAGCGAGCGCCGGATCGACCGCGTGCTGGCCGACCAATCCTCCCTGATCCGCTCCACCGTGCCCGGCGGCCAGCCGGCGAACGGCCCGGCGCCCTTCGTCGACGGCAATGACGGCGACGGCCTCGCCGATCTGACCTTCATCGGCGACAGCGACCTCAAGACCGGGCTCTATGCGCTGAAGAAGACCGACATCTTCAACCTGCTCTGCGTCCCGCCCGACGTGCGCGGCGGCGATCTGCCGCAGGGCGTCCGCGAGGCGGCGCTCGGCCTGTGCAAGGCGGAACGGGCCTTGTTCGTCGTCGATCCGCCCGTGCTGTGGGACGCCAATCCCGCCAATGCGGCGGCGACCGCGCAGGCGGCCCAGCTCGCCAACCCGATCCTGCCGCTCGCCGATGCCGATTATGCGGCTTTGTTCTTCCCGCGCCTGCTCAAGCGCGATCCGCTGCGCGGCGGCCAGGTCGACATCTTCCCGCCTTGCGGCGCCGTCGCCGGCGTGATGGCGCGGACCGACGTCAACCGCGGCGTCTGGAAGGCGCCGGCCGGGATCGCCGCGACGCTCGCCAATACCGACGGCCTCACCGTCAAGCTGACCGACGAGGAGAACGGGCTGCTCAACCCGATCGCGATCAACTGCCTGCGCACCTTCCCCAATATCGGCCGCGTCGTCTGGGGCTCGCGCACGCTCAAGGGCTCCGATCAGCTCTCCGACGATTATAAATATGTGCCGGTGCGGCGGCTCGCTCTGTTCATCGAGGAGAGCCTGTACCGGGGCACCCAATGGGTCGTGTTCGAAGGCAATGACGAGCCTTTGTGGGCGCAGGTCCGGCTGTCGGTCGGCGCGTTCATGCAGCGCCTGTTCCGCCAGGGCGCCTTCCAGGGCACGGCGCCGCGCGACGCCTATTTCGTCAAATGCGATTCCGAGACGACCACCCAGGACGACATCAACCGGGGGATCGTCAACATCGTGGTCGGCTTCGCGCCGCTCCAGCCGGCGGAATTCGTGATCATCTCCATCCAGCAAATCCGCAACGCGGCCTGACGGGGGAGCGCAGCCATGCCCAAGTTCACCACCAACGCCGACCGGGTCGATCCCTACAAGACCTACAAGTTCCGCCTGAAGCTCCCCGATGGCGCCTATGTCGCGGGGGTGAGCAAGGTGAGCGCGCTGAAGCGGAGCACCGAGGTCGTCGAGCATCGCGAGGGCGGCGACCCGTCCTCGACCCACAAATCGCCCGGCCAGACCAAATATGAGGCGATCACGCTCGAGCGCGGAGTCACCCACGACACCGAGTTCGAACGCTGGGCGAACAAGGTGTGGAATTACGGTTCCGGGCTCGGCGCGGAGGTGTCCCTCAAGGACTTCCGCAAGGATCTGGTGCTCGAAATCTACAACGAGGCCGGGCAGCTCGCTCTGGCCTACAAGCTCTATCGCTGCTGGCCTTCCGAGTTCGTCGCCTTCCCCGATCTCGACGCCTCGGCCAGCGCGATCGCCATCCAGACGCTGAAGCTCGAAAATGAAGGCTTCGAGCGCGATTACGACGTGTCCGAGCCCACCGAGCCGAGCTTCGAAGAGCCACAGCCATGAGGAGGCGTGAATGCATCGGCTCGACGCAGCCCGCATCCTGGAGCTGAGCGAGCGGGGCGCCGCCCTTAGCCCGAGCCGCCGCGCCTTGCTGGTGCTGGCCGCCGCCTTCCCGGACGTTCCGGAAACCCGCCTGCTCGGCCTCCCGCTCGGCGCGCGCGACGGCCTGCTGATGCGGGTCCGCGCCGCATTGTTCGGCGAGGCGCTGACCGCCCGCCAGGCCTGCATCGCCTGCGCCGAAGCGTTCGAGCTCAGCTTCACCGCCGCGCAGCTCGGCTTTTCGCCCGCGGGGGAGGCGGAGGGGGATTTCCCGGAGCCGCCGCGGGGAATCCTCGTCCTCGGCCGCCGGCGCCATCCGGTCCGCGCCCTGACGTCGGCCGACATGCTCGCCGCGGAGGAGGCCGACGGCCCCGAGGCGGCGCGCGCGGCTTTGATCGCGCGCGCCGTCCCCGACGCGCCCGCGGACGCGCTCGACGCGGCGCGGGTCGCCGAGGCGCTGGAGGCGCTCGATCCGCTCGCCGACATCACGCTCGACGCCGCCTGCCCCGCTTGCGGGGCCGCGAACGAGCTTCAGTTCGACGCCGCCGCCTTCGTCTGGCGCGAGCTTGTCGCGCGGGCGCCGCGCATCCTGCGCGACGTCGCCGATCTCGCCCGGGCCTTCCACTGGTCCGAGCGCGACATATTGGCGATGCCGGCCTCGCGCCGCGCTTTCTATCTCGCGCAGGCCTCGCCATGAGCCGCTTCCTCGATCATCTCGCGGACCGCGCCCAGGGCGCGGCCCCCGCGCTGGCGCCGCGCCCGTTCAGCGCCTTCGAGCCGGGCGGCGAGACCTTGCCCGACATAAACGGGGAGGACTATGCGGCACCCCGCCGGGACGATCCGCCGGCCGCGGAGCCGCCCCGCCCGCCGGCCCCGCTCGCCGCTCCGCCCGAAGCGCATTCTCCGGCCGCTCCGCTTGCCCTCATCACGCCCGCCGCCGCGGCGCCGGTTGCGCCAGCCGCCGCGCCGCTGCCCCTCCCGCCCGCGGCGGCTCCCGCGGGCTTTCCGGCCGCCGCGGCCGCCGCCCCGACGATAAGGCGCCGCGCGGCGGACTCCGCACCCGCGGCCGCGCTGCCGGCGGCAAGCGCCGTCCCGGCCGCGGCATCCTTGCCGCCCGCAGCGCAGCCGCCGCCGTCCGCCGCCCGCACGGCCGGCGACGCCCCTCCGGTGGACGGAGTCCCGGCCCCGCCGCCCGCGCTGGGCCGCGAGGCGCCCTCGGTCGAAACCCGAATCGTCGAGGTCGCCGTCGCCGTCGCGGCCGCGCCCGAGCCCGAGGGGGTGGCGGAGGCCGCGGCGCCCGCGCCGCTCCTGTCGATCGAAGCCCGGTCCGTTGCCGCGCCGCCGCCGCCGCCCGCGTCCGCCGCGCCGGAGCAGGCGCCCGCCGCCCGCGCCGTCCCCGTGACGGAGGTGACGGCCGCGCCCGCAACCGCGCCGGCCGCCCCCGCGGCGCCCGCGGCGTGGCTCGTGCCCGCCTTCCCGACGGCCATGACCGGCGACGCTTCCGCGCAAGGCCTCGCGCCGCCCGGCCGGCCGGCGCCGCCGCCGATCGTCGAAATCCATATCGGCAGCGTCGAGATCCACGCCGCCGCGCCGGCGGCGCCCGCTTCGGCTGGGGCGTCCGGGCCGGCGGCCATCTCGCTGGACGCCTTCCTGGCGCGGCCGCCGCGATGAGCAACCACCGGGTCATCGCCGCCGTCACCGCGGCGCTCAAGCAGGTCCTGCAGACCGTCGCCGCGTCGGTGGTCGGGGGAGTCGACATCCGCCTCGGCCCGCCGACCGCCAAGATCGGCGAGGAGACGACGCCGCGGATCAACCTCTTCCTGTTCCGGATCTCGCCCAACGCCGCTTTGCGCAACGGCCACCTTCCCGTGCGCGGCAGCGACGGCAGCCGCCGCCGCCGGGCCGAGGCGGCGGTCGATCTTCACTACATCCTCTCCTTCTACGGCGATGCCAGCGCCTTCGTGCCGGAAAAGCTGCTCGGCGCGACCACCGTCGCGCTCGAGGAAGTGCCGGCTTTGTTCGCCTCGGCGATCGCGGGCGCGGTGGCGGCCGTCGAGCCGCCCGTCGCCGATCCCAGCGTCGCCGCCGCGCTGGAGCGGGTGCGGATCACGCCGCAGACGCTGACCCTCGAGGAATTCTCGAAAATCTGGTCGATCTTCTTCCAGGTCCCCTACGCCTTGTCCGCCGTCTACCTGTGCAGCCACGTCGTCCTCGAGAGCCAAGAGGTTTATGGCGAGGCGATCCCCATCGTCCTGCGCGAATTCCTGGCGGGGCCGGTCCCCGGCTTCTCGCTGCTCCGGGCGGCCGCGGACGAGGCCGGCACCGGCCCGGTCCTGTGGGGCGGCCCGCTGCATCTGGCGGGCAAGGGCCTCGGCAAGATCGGCACCGGCCTCAGCATCGACGGGAAGGCGATGGCGCTCGATCCCGACGCGCTGTCGAACGGCGCGATCGAAATCATGCTGCAGGCGCCCCTCGTCGACGAGCTGGCCGCGGGGATCCACGTCGTCCAGGCGATCGCGCCCAAGCCGACGCCGGCGACGCCCGAACATCTGCGCCGACGCACCAACGCCGTGTCGTTCGCCCTCCATCCCAGGATCACGCCCGGCGCGGTCGCCGCCAACTCGATCGCCGTCGCCTTCAGCCCCGCCGTCCAGGAAGGGCAGGCGGTGACGCTGACCCTCGACGCCCGCAATGCCAAAGGATCGCCCAAGGTGGTGCTCGATCCGGAGCCGATCGACCCCAACAATCCGCCCGCCTTTCCGCTCGGCCAGCTCGTCTTCCCGTTCGACGCGCTTCCGGCCGGGGACTATCTGGTCCGCGCCCAGGTCGACGGCATCGCCAGCCTTCCGGACGTCGTGACCGATCCCAATAATCCCGATTTCGGGCTGATCAGCGGCCCGCTCGCGACCGTCCCGTGAGCGCGCGTAAGCATCAGGGCGACATCGTCGCCGCCTTCCCCGCCGTCCGCTCCTGGCTGGAGGGAAAGCCGGCGCGGACGGTGCCCGAGACGCGCGCCGACCGGCTCGCGACCCTGTTCGGGCTGGACGATTTCGCCCGCAACGTCGTGCTGCTCGCCGCTTATGCGGCGCTCGAGCCGGAGGCGGCGCGGCTGATCGGCGAGCTGCAGGGCGATTCGCGCCGCGTCGCCCCCACCGTCGGCCTGGCGCTGGCCCGGGTGCCGGGCGCGCATTGGTCGGCCTTTGGCGGGCAGGCGCCGCTGCGCACCTGGGGCCTCATCCACGCCGGCTCGGGCGAGGCGCTGACCGGCGCCGCGCTGGAGCTGGCCCCGTCGGTCATGTTCTTCCTGCTCGGCTCTCCAGAGATCAGCGAGGAGCTGGCGCTGTCGGCGCGGCTGATCGATCCGCCCACCGGCCTGACCCCGGCGCGGAGCCGGCTCGCGGCCGAGATCGCGGCGCGGATCGTGCCGGGGCGCGAGGAGATCGTGCAGCTGTGCGGGCCCGATCCGGCCGGCAAGCAGCAGGCGGCGGCGCGGGCGGGCAAGGCGGCGGGCCAGCCCGTCTACGGGCTCAACGCGCTCGCTTTGCCGGGCGCGATGAGCGACGTCGCGCGGGTCGCGCAAATGTGGCGGCGCGATCTCGGGCTCACCGGCGCCCGCCTTCTGGTCGACGCCGCCGACCTGGCCGAGACCCGGCCGCTGATCCTGTTCGCCGAGATGCTGCGGACGCCCTTCCTGATCGCCGCGCCGGACGCGGTTTCGCTCGGCCGCCTGCCGTCGATCCGGCTCGACATGCCGCGCCCGACCACGGCCGAGCAGATGCCGATCTGGGAGCGGCAGCTGGGGCCGCTCGCCAGAAAGCTCAACGGCTCGGTGGAAAAGCTCGCCAGCCATTTCGCCGTCTCGCCGGAGCTGATCCAGTCGGTGGCGGCGGAGCTCAACCAGGCGATCGACGCGTCGAAGGCGAAGCCCGCCGGCAAGCGCGCGGGCAAGGGAACGGGCAAGGCGGCGCTGGACCTCGACCGGATCGCCTGGCAGGCGTGCCGGCAATTCGCCCGCCCGCGGATGGACGATCTGGCGCGCCGGGTCGAGGGCAGCGCGCGGTGGGAGGATTTGATCCTCCCCGAGGCCCAGATGCGCACCCTGCGCGCGATCGCGGCCCAGGTCCGCCACCGCACCACCGTCTACGAACGCTGGGGTTTCGCCGAGCGCTCGATGGGCCGCGGGCTCGGCGTCAGCGCCCTGTTCGCGGGGCCCTCGGGGGCCGGCAAGACGATGGCCGGCGAGGTGCTCGGGGCCGAGCTCGACCTCGACGTCTATCGGATCGATCTTTCCGCGATCGTCTCCAAGTGGATCGGCGAGACCGAGAAGAATCTGCGCCGCGTGTTCGACGCCGCCGAGGAAGGCTGCGCGATCCTCCAGTTCGACGAGGCCGACGCGCTGTTCGGCAAGCGCTCCGAGGTCAAGGACAGCCACGACCGCCACGCCAATATCGAGGTCAGCTACTTGCTCCAGCGGCTCGAGGAATATCGCGGGCTTTCGATCCTCACCACCAACCTCCGAAACAATATCGACCCCGCTTTCCTGAGGCGGCTGCGCTTCATCGTCGATTTCGCCTTCCCCGAAGCGCGCGAGCGGGTCGAGATCTGGCGGGGGATATTCCCTCGGCAGACACCTTTGGACGGGCTCGATTTCGAGCGGCTCGGCCAGCTCAGCCTCGCCGGCGGCTCGATCCGCAACATCGCCATCGCCGCCGCCTTCCTCGCCGCCGAGCAGGAGTCGAGGGTGGGCATGCCGCAGATCCTCGCCGCCGCCAAAACCGAATATGAGAAGACCGGCCGGACGATGACCGGCGCCGAGCTGCGCGGGTGGCCGCAATGACGGCGCCCCGGATCAGCCTCACCATCGACCGGCTCGTCCTCCACGGCGTCGACCGCGCCGACGCGGCGGCGGTGCGGCGCGCGCTGACCGCCGAGCTGTGCACGCGGCTGGCCGGCGCGGATATCGACGGCGAGGGCGTCGGCGACAGGCTGCGCCTCGTCGTCGCCACCCCGGCCAACCCGGCCGCGCTCGGCGGGTCGGCGGGCGCCTCGATCGCCCGCGCGCTGGCCGGCAACAAGGCCGGCGCGGCCGCTTCGCCGGCCTCGGCGAAAGTCCAGCGGCAGCCTGTTCGATTGTTGGAGGGATCGCCTGCGGACGTCGGGACCGGTCCGGCCAGCTCGCTCGACGATCTTCTGACTCGCGACGACGACCCGATTCTTGTCAGGCAGCCGAGCGGTGACCAGCCGGCCGTTTTCCGTCGTCGGCGTCCCAGTCCGCTGCTTCCCTCGGCGCCGACCGGACTGCTTCCAGAGGCGCCGCCCGCCCCGATTGCGGCTTCGACTCCCGAACCGGCGTCTGCCGCACCGCCGACACCGGCACCGACCGGGCTTTCGGCAGCAGGGATTGCTTTCGTCCAGCGGAAAGAGGGCTTCCATACCATATTGCCCAACGGGCGCATCGCGGCCTACCCGGAACGGATTGGCGGTAGTGTCATCTGGACGATCGGCTGGGGGTCGACCGGCCGCGACATCGGACCCGACACGGTCTGGACCCGGGCACAATGCGAGCAGCGTTTCGCGCGGCAGGTGGCCTTTTTCGAGCGCGGCGTGGCTCAGCGTCTACGCGGCATACCGACCACCCAGAACGAATTCGATGCGCTGGTCAGCCTCGCCTATAATGCCGGGCTCGGCCAGGTTGACGATACCGAAGTCTTCCGCCGGCATATTGCCGGCGACAGGGAGGGCGCGGCCCGCGCATTTCAAACCACGCTGATACGCGCAGGTCGTAATCGGGCTGTCTCGACGGGGCTTATTCGTCGCCGCGAGGCCGAATCGCGTCTTTACCTGGGAATCGAGCCGCCGGCGTCCGAGCCCGGGTCTTCGCGACCGTCCCGCCCCAACAGGCCGAGACGAACGCCGTGAGCGCGCTCGCCGCCTGTCGCCGACGTGCGCCGCCGGTCGCCGTGGCGCTCGGCCGTCGGCATCGGTCGCCCCGCGCGCAAACCGATTCCGGCGTTCCGCTCGCCTCGCTGGCCTCGATCCCCGCATTGCCGGTTCAGCCACGGCTCGAAGTCGGTCCGGTCGCCGATCGCCATGAGCGCGAGGCGGACGGGATCGCCGCGCGGGTGATGAGCACCGCCGCCAGGCCCGCCGTTCAGCGCGCCGCCGAGCCGGCCGCGGCCGGCGGTGAGACGATGGCCGCCTCGGACGGCGAGCTGACCAGTGGCGGCGCCCCGCTGCCGGCGGCGACGCGCGGCTTCTTCGAGAAGCGGATGGGTCGCGACCTCGCTGGTGTCCGGGTCCATGAAGGTGCCGGCGCGAGCGCGCTCAGCGCCTCGATCGGGGCCCGCGCCTTCACCTATCGCGACCATATCTGGCTCGGCGGGCGCGAGCGCGCCGCGCCGAGCTTTACCATGGCGCACGAGCTCGCCCATGTCATGCAGCAGACCGCGCCCGGCGCGGTCGGCACCGCGGCGGTGCAGCGCGAGCCCGAAGGCGGCGGCATGGGCGATTTCCGCATCGCCGAGGGGCAGGCTGCCGACAAGGCGGCGGAGGAGGAGGCGCGCAAGGGCCAGACCGAGGGCGCGAACATGGCCGGCCGCGCGCTCACCGACGCCGATATCGCCGCGATTCAGGCGGGCGTGCCGGGCTCGGCGTCGCCGGCGCGAATCACGCCAACGGTCCATGGCGCCAATTTCGTGCTGCACGACACCGGCTCGCTCTCCAGCGTCGCCCATTTGAAAGAGGTGGCTGGCAAGGGCCGCCGCTCGAGCGGCGCCGGTGCCGGCGTCTATGCTCCGCAGAGCGGTAGCGAGATCGTCGCTCACCAGCCCTTCTACGGCCCCCGCCGTCCGACCGCGACCGAATGGGAAAAGGGCAATGACGTGATGGGCAAGGCAGCGCGTGAAAAGGCGCTGCGCGCGGTCTGGAAAGCGGCGGCCCGCGACGTGCGCGAATCCGCGATTGAAAACGCGCTCGTCAAACAGGGCTCGCCGCCCAAGGAGGTCAAAAAGGAGCTGAAAGCGGCAATCAAGGAACTCAACGCGAAGAAGGGCGACATCCACTCCGCTGCCACTTGGGGGATACAAGATCTTTGCGACCAGGTTACGCCGCAGACGGTCGCCACACTTGCCAAATCGGCGGCGACCGAGGCCGACCTTCTGGCCGGCTGCCAAGGGCTCGCCGGGCTGTTCATCACCCGCGAGGGACGGATCGGCAAGACCGCCAATATCGAGATCGCACAGGAGGCGGGGTCCGCCTGCCGGACAACGACGAAAAAGGGGCCGCTGGTGCCACTTACGCCCTACAGCGCGGACCAGTTCAAGGCGGTACGCGACGTCTATCTGAAGGCGGCGCTGGAAGCGCGCGTCTTCCCGACGATCACCACCCACTTCCTGGTCGACAAGGTCGCCGGCGACCATTGCGATCCGCGCTGCTTCGATCTCGGCCGCCTCTACGCGGACATCCAGACGCTGCTCGGTCACGTCGCGGGCAGCAGCTACGGCATCGCGCCGATCTACGGCACCGGCGGCGGCGACAATGTGTGGTGGAACGACACGGTCTGCGGCGGAGGCCATCCATGAGCGCCCGCGCCCGCAAGCGCCGCGCCGTCACGCCCGTTCACCCGGCGCTGCTGGCGCGGGCGCACGCCGCGCCCGATTTCCAGCCCCCGCTCGCCTCCCTCGCCGGCGTCCCGGCCCGGCCGGCGGTGCAGCGCAAATGCGCGCAATGCGCGGCGGACGGGCGGGACGAGCTGCCGGTCCAGGCGCGGCTGGAGGTCGGCCCGGCCAATGACCGCTACGAGCGCGAGGCCGATGCGATCGCGGACCGGGTGACGCGCATGTCCGGCCCCGTCGCCGCGCCGCCCGGCATCACGATGGCCGGTCGGCCCGCATCGTTGCCGCGCAAGGCGGGGTCCGCCCAGGCCGGCGGCGGCGGCGACATCTCCGCGGGCCTCGCCGCGCAGGGCGAGGGCGCGCCGCTCGCCGCCGGGACCCGCGCTTTCTTCGAGCCGCGCTTCGGCCGCGACCTCGGCCACGTCCGCGTCCACGACGATGCCGGCGCCGGAAGGCTCGCGCGCGGCATCCACGCGCACGCTTTCACGTCGGGCGCCGACATCTATTTCGGCGAGGGCCGCTACGATCCCGGCTCGGCGGGCGGCCGGCATCTGCTCGCCCATGAGATCACCCACACGTTTCAGCAGGCGGGAGGCGGGCCGGCGCCCGTCCAGCGGGCGACGGTCAAGTCCGGCCCGCTCACCATCCAGGTGGAATATGGCACGGTGATCAACGTCCCCGCCGCGCAACTCGGCGACCGCGTGATCGCCGCGAACGCGGGCTATGCCGGCGCGGCCCCCGACGCCGCCCAGGAAAGCGCGATCCGCGGCCTTGCGCGGGGCCCGCAGGAATGGCTGCTGTTCGCGCTCAAGCTGCTCGCCGACAATGCCGCCGCCGCGCCGGGGCTCGATCGGGTGCTCGCGGTCGCGAGGCTGGTCGCGCAGGCGCCAATATCGTTCACCGTCCCGCTCCCCGACGAGGACAACCTCTTCGTCCATGAAGCGCTGGAAGTCTCGGGCTGGCTGGAAAGCGCCGCCGGCGGCCGCCTCGCCGCGCCGGGCGCCAAGGAAGCCAAGGCGGTCGACGCGGTCGTCAACCCCAAGTCGCCCCAGGCGGGCGACCCGCTCGACGTCCCCCAGCTCGAGAGGAGGTTGCGGCCCGCGCTCGAATTCCTGCTCACGGTCCTCGATCCGGGGAAATGGAAATCCACCGGAACCCGGTCGCTGTCGGCGTTCCAGAGCCTGGGCGACCTCGTCCAGTCGGAAGCGCGGATCTTCTTCGCGCCTTATGCGGACGCCGCGATCGGCAACATCTATTCGCTCCGCCCGGCGTGGAAGGCGTCGGCGAACATCTTCTCGACGGTGGCGCAGACGCCGACCAGGGCCCAGCGGATCAACCATCTGCTCAACCGCGCCGATCTGGTCGGCTGGGCCGACAAGGCGACCGGAATCATCACCGATACCGACATCTATGCCGACACCCATTTCGACCCGCAGCGGGCCACGGACCTCGCCGCGCGGCAGACGATCCTCGACGCGATCGAGGCGGACCCGGCCTTCCAGCCGATCATCGACCGGCTGGTCCAGCATACCGGCCGCAAGTCGGGATCGGGCACCACGACGAAGATCGGCCTGGTGACCGAATATAACACGGCGTCGCTCGGTGCCTGCGAAGCGCATTGGAGCGGCATCGACACGCTCTGCCACGAGGTGCTGCACGCGCTGGTCCATCCCAAGTTCGTCGCCGCCTCGTTCAAGGTCAAATTCCCGCAGGTGCTGCGCGAAGGCTTCACCGAGGTGCTGGGAGTCCACCTCTTCAACCAGCATGTCGCCCCCAAGGCCAAGAAGGATCCCAAGTTCAAGGCGATTCTCGAGACCGGCGTGCCCGGCGCGCCCTGCAAGGAGCCGACGCCGGCGACGGTCGATTACGGCGCGGCCGGCGCCGGCGCCGCCAAGATCCTGCAGAAGGTCCACCCCGACAATTTCCGCGCCGCTTATTTCATGGGGCGGACCGACCTGGCCGGGCTGCCATGAACGCGGCCGCGCTCATCCGGCCGCTGCTGTCGGGGACGCCCGCCGGCTGGCACGGCCTGCCGCCGGTCGCGACCGGCGCTTTCGACGCCGCGCTCGGCCCGCCCGAGGCCGTCGCCGATGAGGATCTTGGCCATTATCCGGCCGAACGCCGGACCTATCGCGTCGAAGGGCGCGCGGTCGCCGTCTGGGCGCGCGCGGGCGCGGTCGTCATGGTCGAGATCGCGGCGCCGCTCCCGCCCTCGGTGCTCGACGGGATCGAGCCGCCCTGCGCGGTGCTGCCGAACGAGCTGCTCGTGGAGGGCGGCTATGCGCACGAATATCTGTTCTGCGCGCGGGGCCTCGTCGCCACCTTCGTCGAATCGCGCGCGGCGGGCGGCGATGCGATCATCCGGCTGCGCGGCATCGCGCCGCTCGCGACAGCGGACGAATTCGGCCCCGCTTTGTACAAGCCGTTCGAGGACCAGATCGGCTGGGCCGATGCCGCCGGCGATGCGATCGGCTGGCGGCGCTGATGGCCGCCGCCCAAGCCTCGGCCGCCAGGGCCCCGGCCTTCGCCCTGCCGGCGATGAAGGCGACGGCGCCGCCGCAGGCGCGCGCCGACGCCGGCTTGGTGCCGCCGCTCGCCTCGCTCGCCGCGATCCCGGCCCAGCCCGCCGTGCAGCGCAAATGCGGCCCCTGCGAGGCCGAGGAGCGGGACGAGATGCCGGTCCAGCCGCGCCTGGAGGTCGGCCCGGTCGGCGACCGCTACGAGCGCGAGGCCGACACCATCGCCGGCCAGGTGATGGCGATGCGCGACGCGGAGGCCGGCCCTGCCGCGCCGGCGGTGCAGCGCGCGCTCGGGGGCGACGCGGAGGAGGAGAGCGAGGAAAGCGAGGTCCGGCCGCGCCTGGAAGTGGGCCCGGTCGGCGACCGCTACGAGCGCGAGGCCGATACGATCGCCGGCCAGGTGATGGCGATGCGCGAGGCCGAAATCAGCGGCGCGGCGCCCGCGCTCCAGCGCGCCTGCGCGGCCTGCTCCGCCTCGGACGACGAGCCCAGGGCGCGGCGGGCCGGCGACGACGATTCGGCCGCCGCTCGCGAGGAGGACAAGGAGGTGGCCCGCGCCCGCCACGCGCAGGCCGGCGGCGGACCGGAGACGGTCGACGCCTCGCATGGCGACCTGACCGGCGGCGGCGCCCCGCTGCCGCGGGCCACGCAGGATTATTTCGAGACGCGCATGGGCCGCGATCTTTCCGGCGTTCGCATCCACGAGGGCGGCGGTTCCCGCGCCCTCAACAGCTCGATCGCGGCGCGCGCTTTCACCTATCAGAACCATATCTGGCTCGGCGGCGGGGAGAGCGCCGGCCCGAGCTTCACCATGGCGCACGAGCTTGCCCATGTGATGCAGCAGACGGCGCCGGGCCCGGTCGGCCCGGCGGCGCGGCGCGTGATGCGCACGACGTGCAAGGCCTCCCAGAACCTCTTCTTCTACCCCAAGACCGGCGGCGACATTAACGATTTCCACGACGACACCGCCAAATGGGCGACGACCAAGGACAGGGCGCTGATCGGCGAAGTCCGCGTGCCGAATTACAAGAAAAGCGGATATGTGATCTCGCCGCGGCAATTCGGCTTCGCGGACCTCATCTCGGCCAATCCGGCCAACCTGATCGGCATGGGCTTCACCCGGGCGACGCCGCGGCGGGATCCGGTGGCGGCGCCGCCGCCCACCGGCGGGCCGACCGAACCCTCGCCGGCGGCGGCTCCGCAGACGCCCGCGCTGCCGACTCAAAGCCCGGCCGCGCAAGGGCAGGCGCCGGGCGGCCTCGGGCCGATTTCCGCGCAGCAGCTCTGGTACGTGATCGATTCGGTCGAGGCCGGCCGGCCGGTCGAGCCGACCAACGTCGACACCACCATTTCGGACGGCCTCTCCAAAGGCGTGATTCGGGCGGGCAAGAAGTACGACCCGGTGGCAACCGACACGCAGCTCGAGGCCAAGGCGGCGCCGCGCTGGGGGGGGGCCGATTTCGTCCGCGACGCCACGACCGCGCCGACCAACATCGCGGTCGGCGAGATCAAGTTCGGCGGCGGCCGCGACCTCGCGGACGAGGCGCGCACCCAGGTCGGCAATTATGCGACCGGGTTCAAATCCGCCCAGAAAGACTATGAGAAGGTCCGCGAGCGCAACGCCACCGCCTGGTCGCGGCCGACCAACGCGATCCTCGACAAGTCCGCGAACGACAATCTCGCCCCCTGGTCGCTGAGCACCGGGCTGCTCAGCGCCTGGAGCGGCCCTGCCGGATGGCAACCCATTTCCGAAAGCCGCAGGCTGGTCATCGCCAAATGGGGGTCGGACGGCCAATCGGTCGAGGCCTGTTCGAACTGCTCCGAGGAGTTCGACGGCAAGCTGTTCGCCCAGCACGACGCGAAGAACACCTTCCTTTGGCTCTATTTGTTCCAGTCGCTCGACAATGCCGGCAAGTTCGGCCCCACCGCCAAGGCCGCGTTCAAGCCGCACAAGGAGGTCGCGGAGCAGCTCAAGAGCGACATCTTCGCGTCCCCGGCCGACAAGAAGAAGATGGTGAAACGGCCGCTGCCCGGCGCGCCGCAGCCGGCGCTCGGCGCGGCGCAGCCCGATCGGCGCCGCGTGGCGGCCGCCAGCAAGAAGCCCAAGCCGATCCCGAGCGAGGATTTCTTCGCGAAGAACTATCCCGACTGGAAGGCGAAGCAGGCGAAGCTCACCACCGACTTCCAGGGCTTCGGGAAAACCGCCCCGGGCAAATCGGCGACCACCGCCGTGCTGTTCGACACGGCGGTGCGCAACACCGTCGACGTGACCGGCCAGGACCCGGCCGGGAAGAGTGCCGTGCGCCCCGGCAAGGCGCAACAGAAGCAGGACCGCGAGACGCTGAACGACCTCATGCTGATGAGCGGCGCATCCGGCAAATATCTGGGAGCGCTCCGCAAGACGTTCGGCACGGCCTTCGTCAAGGTGGCCAACGTCTATCTCGGGCTGAAGAAGAAGTTCGACGACTTCATGAAAGGCCGCTCGTCGCCCGGGAGCAAGCATGGCCGGCTGGGGGCGGCGGTGCTCAAGGTCGGCGGCATGATCTTCGGCGCGATCGTCCGTCATTTGCTGCCCCAGGTCGCCCATCTGCTGATCAACTGCGTCGAGCAGGGTTTCAAGGCGGCGATGGAGAAAGCCTTCGCCTCCGATATCGAGGCGCTGGTCGGCGACAGGATCGACGAGCTGGAGAAGAAGTTCGACGAGGTCGAAGCCAACATGCGCAGCATGATCGACGATGCGATCGGCGGCCTCAGCACCTGGCTGCACGGCCAGTTCGAATCGATCATCCAGCTGTGGGACGATGTCGCCAAGCTGATCGGCGTCGCCAGGACCGCCTTCAACGCGGCGCGGATCGCGATGTGCGCGGCCGGCGGGCTCGAGACGGTCGGCGTCGCCTGCGTCGTCGCCGGCGCCGATTTCGTGCTGTCGCTGTTCGACGTGTCGCCGGGGGAATTGCTCGCGGCATCCCTGCTCAGCACCTGTCTCGCCCAGAAGATGATCGGCGAGCACCTCCTCACCCTGGAAACGATCAAGACCCTGCCGACGCTGATCGCCGAGAAAATCCTGGCATTCGTCAAGCCGATCCTCCCCGAGGAGCCGCTGAATCTGCGCGGCATGCTCTGCGACAGCATTTCCGGAACGGCCGAGATGCCCGAGGTGAAGGAGGTCACCTGCGGCGAGGGCGGGTCCGACGGCGGCACATCGCTGGGAAGGGGCTATACGCCGCCCAAGGGCGTCGATCCGGCGGTGCTCAACCGGCCGCCGACCGAAGACGAGCTGCGCAAGCATGGCAGGCTGCGCCATCCCAGGAAGAAGGCGCCGCCGCCGCCGACGGGCGGCGGTTCGACCCCTGGCGGGACAGCCGGGCAGGGCGGCGGCCAGGACGGCGACGGCGCCGGCAAGGGCGGCCAGGGCGCCGCCGGCGGCGCGGGCGCCGGGGCCGGCAGGGCGCATGGCGTGATGGACGGCACGGTCGATCCGGTGCGGCGCAAGAACGTCACCGTGGTCTTCTCGGTCTATCAGGGCTTCGCTTATGGCAAATGGGATCCGCCCAAGCCGGACACGATCCCGATCGGCGCGATCGATTCGGACGGCGACATCTATGGGCCCGACAACGTTCCCGTGCTGATCCACGAGGTATTCCTCGACGGCACCCAGCCCAAGATCCGCCTCGAATTCGCCGACAACAAGCTGCTGTGGACCAAGAGCGCGGCCAGCGGGCCCCGGCTCGGCCTGATCAAGGGCCAGATCCGGACGATGCCCATCCGCGGCCCGCAGTCGGCGGGAGGAGCCAAGAAATGACTACCTTCCCCGGAGCCCCCAAGGTCCTCAAGGGCGCGATCATCGGCGTCGACCTGTTCAATCCGCTCGCCTCGGTGGCGATCTTCCAATATAATCCCGAGCAGATCTCGCGCTCGATCGCGCCGTCTTATTCCGAGGCGGGCGGCGGCCGCGCCGAGCCGCTCAGGCTCTCCGGTCCGCCCAAGGAAACGATCAGCGCCAACCTTTCGATCGACCTCATCGACCAGATGGAGCAGGGCGATAACGGCCCCCTCGGCGGCGGCATCGCCGGCTATCTCGCCGCGATCGAGATGCTGGTCTACCCCAAGAGCCTGCTCGTCGCCGCCAACCAGATCCTGCTCGCCACCGGCACGATGGAGGTGATCCCGCCGGTCGCGCCGCTGACCCTGTTCGTCTACGGCTGGAAGCGGGTCGTCCCGGTCAAGATGGAGAGCATCTCGATCACCGAGACCGCGCACGATCCCAGCCTCAATCCGATCCGCGCCGACGTCGCCTTGTCGATGAAGGTGCTCACCTACAACGACCTCAGCATGACCCACCCGGGCTATTGGGCCTTCATGGCCCACCAGGTGATCAAGGAGGTGTTCGCCACCGCCGCCAGCGTCGACAATATCGCCGCTTTGGGCGGCGATCTGTTCTGAAGGGACGCCGCCGATGTTCAGCACCGACAGCCGCTATGCCAGCCAGCCGACGCTCGATCATGTCCGCGCCGACGGCGAGCCGGTGCGCTACGTCCAGCCCCGCATCCTGCCGCAGCCCGAGCAGGCGCAGATCGCCCAGCGCTACCGCGCCACCGACAGCGACCGGCTCGATCTGCTCGCCTATCGCAACCTCGGCGCGCCCACCGCCTGGTGGATGATCGCCGACGCCAACCGCACGCCCCACCCGGCGGCGCTGCCGGGCGCCCCGGGCGACACGCTCACCATCCCGATACCCGGCACGGGCAAGATCCCCGGATGAGCCTGCTCGGCAACATACTCGGGGTTCGCATGAACCTCATGATCGGGCCCAGCCCGGTCGCCCTGCCGATGCCGATCGAGGCGCTGGAGGCGATCGACGAGCTCGAGGTCAAGCTGTCCGACACCGAGCCGTCGGGCTTCAAGCTCGTCCTCCATGCCGGCCGCAACGGGCCGCTCGACTTCCTCGAAACGCCCTTCGTCGCCGATCCCCGTTTCTTCGTCGGCGCGCGGGTCATCGTCACCATGATCTTCGACATCACGCCGACGGTGATCTTCGACGGCCTGGTCAGCGAGCGCCACGTCACGCCGGGCGACGGCCCCAATCAGGGCAAGCTCACCCTGCTCGGCCGCGATCTCAGCTTCGAAATGGACAAGGAGGTGAAGTCCGTCGAGCACCCGGCGATGGACGAGACCGTGATCGCCACCCTGATCGCCGCCTCCTACGCCCAGTTCGGGATGATCCCGATGGTCCTGCCGCCCAAGGTGATCGATCCCCCGATCCCGATCGACCGCACCCCGCAGCAGCGCTGCTCGGACTGGTCCTATCTCAACCATATGGCGAAGCGTCACGGCTACGAGACCTATGTCGATCCGGGCCCGGTGCCGGCGGTGAACACGCTCTATTGGGGACCGATGGTCCGCCCGGGCATTCCGCAGCGGACGATGACGATCAATTCGGGCCCGGCCTCCGACGCCTATGACGTCGACATCAGCCACACCGCCGAGAAGCTCACCATCGTCCAGGGCCAGGTCGCCGACCGCCAGACCGGAGTCACCATGCCGGTCCTGGCGCTGGTTCCGGCCAACGAGCCGCTCGGCCTGGTTCCGGACGGCGTGCTCCGCATGGGCCAGACCCGGATCGTGCCGATCGAGACCAGCGGCCTCAGCTTCGCCCAGGCGATGGCGCGGGCGCAGGCGATGGTCGACGAGAGCGCGCGCGACGTCGTGCGGATCACCGGCACCCTCAATTCGGCGCGCTACAACGGCGCGCTGAAGGCGCGCGACCGCGTCTTCCTGCGCGGCGCCGGCACCAGCTTCAACGGCGAATACAAGGTCTCGGAGGTCCGCCACAAGATCAAGCCCGGCCATTACGAGCAGGGCTTCGTGCTGACCCGCGGCGAGCTCGGGCCCAAGCTGTCTCTGGTGATGCCATGAGCACCGCCTGTCCGACCTTCTTCGGCAAATATCGCGGCAAGGTCGAGCTCAACCTGGACCCGCAGGGGCTCGGCCGGGTCCAGGTCAGCGTCCCCGACGTGCTCGGCGACGGCAAGATGGCCTGGGCGATGCCCTGCCTGCCGGGCGCCGGGCCCAAGGTCGGCCTGTTCATGGTGCCGCCGGTGGGCGCCAAGGTCTGGGTCGAGTTCGAGCGCGGCGACCCCGATTATCCGATCTGGGTCGGCGGCTATTGGGACCTTGGCGACACCCCCGCCGCGATGGGGCCGATGCAGAGCTTCACCAAGGCCCTGATCGGCGACAATTTCAAGATCGAGATCGTCGACATGCCCGGCGTCGGCACGCTGACCATCAGCCTCACCACGCCGGCCGGCGAGGCCAAGATCCTGGCCGACGCGACCGCCCTGCAGCTGAGCTGGGGAAGCAGCAGCATCAAGCTCGCGGTCGACGGCGTCTCGATCAACGGGACCAATTTGAAGGTGCTGCCATGACCATCCCGATCGTCACCATGGCGACCAAGATCCAGTGCCCGCACATGATGGCAGGCACGCTGATCACCGCGACCGCTAAGGTGATGGTCGACAACATGCCGCCGCTGGTGATGGGCGACAAGGGCACGATCGCCGGCTGCCCGTTCACCGTGCCGCCAAGCAAGCCCCAGCCCTGCGTCACCGCTCTGCTGACCAAGGCCGCGACCAAGGTGCTCGCCGAGAACAAGCCGGTGCTGCTGATGAACCCCGCCGACATGTGCCAGTCGGCCGATCAGATTCCCAACGGGCCGGTGGTGTGGACGACCATCCAGTCCAAAGTGCTGGCGACGTGAGGGAGACGATGGCCGATTTCAGCTTCCCCTACCGCATCGGCTCCGACGGAGTCACCGCTTTGGTCGGGCGCGACGAGCATGTCCGCGACATGATCGAGCAGGTCCTGTTCACCAGAAAGGGCGAGCGCGTGAACCGCCCCGATTTCGGCGCCGGCGTCGCCGATCTGCTCTTCTCCGAAAACGCGCCCGAAATGGCGGCGGCGGTCCAGCATATGGTGCAGTCGGCGCTGCAGCTGTGGCTCGCCGGAGTGATCGAGATACGCGGCGTCGACGCCCGCAGCGAAGACAGCCTGCTCAGCGTGACCGTCTGGTACCGCATGCTCGACGAAACCACCGACCGGTCGGTGACCCTGACGAGGCAGTCGTGACCGGCGCGCTCCAGCATTGCGGCACCGGCCGCCGCCGCCAGCGCGTCCTCGCCGCCGCCATCGACATGGGCGGCGGGCTGCTGCTCAACGGCATCGACTATCTCGAGGTCGTCGATCGCGACGCGCCGTCCGAGGCGTTGAGGCAGCGGCTGATCGACCTCACCTTCATTCGGCCGGACGGCGTCCTGAACGGCGGCGTGCCGCTGCTCGTCCCCGAAAATTTCCGGATCGAGGGCGGCAGCCGGATCAAGAACGTCCGCGTCACCGGCGTCGCCAAGGGGGCGGGCGACCGCAGCTTGCGCCTCACCCTCGACCGCTATGGCGATTATTCGGTCTACGACCTGTTTCTTCAGATCGGCGAGACCAATGCGGACCCCCTCCCCAACATGGACCGGATGCTGTCCGGCATCCGCTTCCATTTCAAGGTGGAATGCCCGTCCGACTTCGACTGCGAGGATCCCGGCCCGCCGTTCCGGCAGCGCGATTTCGGCCCGCCGCTCAACTATCTGGCGAAGGATTATGCGACCTTCCGCCGGCTGATGCTCGACCGGATGGCGGCGACCGTCCCCGAATGGACCGAGCGCAACGCCTCCGACCTCGGAATCACCCTCGTCGAGAGCCTCGCCCATGCCGCCGATCAGACCTCTTATTTCCAGGACGCCGTCCATACCGAGGCCTTTTTAGGGCGGGCGCGGCTCAGGCAGTCGGTGCTGCGCCACGCCCGGTTGCTCGGCTATACCGCCTCGCAGGGCTGCAACGCCCGGGTGGCGGTGGCGCTGAAGGCGGCGCTCGACCGCGTCCAGGCGACCCCGATCTTCCCCGCCGGCACCCGCCTCCTCACCCGTCCGCCGCGCATTCCGGGCGTCATCCCGCCGGTCATCCCGGCCAATGCCGAGCAATTCGAGCAGATGATCAACGGCGGCGCGATCGTGTTCGAGACGCTCGACCCGGTCTATTCGCTCAAAGTGTCGCGCAACGCGATGCAGCTCCACGACTGGGGCGACGACGCCTGCTGCCTGCTCGCCGGATCGACGGCGGCCTGGCTGGTCGGGACCAAGGCGGGCCTCGGCCTGGTCCGCGGCGACCTCGTCATCTTCGAGGAGCTGATCCCCTTCGGCGGCACTCAGGACGACCCGCCCGATCCGTCCCACCGCCAGGTCGTGCGCTTGGCGGCGGACCCGATCGACCTGAACGATCCCGTCATGGGCGTCGCAATCGTCCGCATCGACTGGCAGGAGGAGGACGCGCTCGCCTTCCCGCTCACCCTCACCGACCATGGCGGCGCGCCCGGCGCGGTCGCGATCGGCAACGTCGTCCTCGCCGACGAAGGCCGTACCGTCGATTACGGCCTCGATTCCGCGCAGGCCGGCGCGGATGCGATCGCGGTCGGCGGGCCGGAGGACAGGGGCCTGCTGGCCGACGACGGCCCAGGCACGCGGCTGCGCTACCGGCTCGACGCCGCCCGCCTGGTCTACGCGCCGGCCTACCGCGCCGACGGGGCGGCCGGCGCATCGGCGCGCGACGCGCTCGCCCCGGACGCCGCCGCGGCCGTGGCCCAGGTGGTGCTGACCGGCGACGGCGAGACCTGGACCGCGGTCCCGGATCTGCTCGCGTCCGACCGCTTCTCGCCCGCGGTCAAGGTCGAGCCCACCGACGACGGCGGCGGCTATGTGCTGTTCGGCGACGGCGACGCCGGCCGGTTCCCGACCGCCGGCGCCCTGTTCACCGCTCGCATCCGCCACGGCGGCGGCCGCCGCGGCAATGTCGGCCCCGAGGCGATCGGCCATATCGTCACCGGCGACGGATCGGCATTGGCCGCGGTCCGCAACCCGGTCGGCGCCGCCGGCGGGCTCGATCCGGAGCCGGTCACCACGATCCGCATCGCCGCGCCGCACGCCTTCCAGCGCCAGCGCCGCGCGGTCACCCCCGCCGATTATGCCGCGGCGGCGCAGGAGCATGACGACGTCCAGCGCGCCCAGGCGACGCACCGCTGGACGGGCAGCTGGCACACCATCTTCCTCGCCGTCGATCGCCTCGGCGGCCGCGAGGTCGACGCCGCGTTCGAAGCGTCGATGCGCGCCCACCTCGCCAGCCGCCGCCTCGCCGGACACGATCTGGAAGTGGTGCCGCCGCATTTCGTGCCGCTCGATATCGCGCTCTACGTCTGCGTCTGCCAGGATCATTATCCCGGCGACGTCGAGCGCGATCTGCTCGTCGCCTTTTCGAGCGGCTATACCGGCGGCGGCAAACCGGGCTTCTTCCATCCCGACAATTTCACCTTCGGCGACAACGTCCTGCTCTCGCGGATCATCGCCCGCGGCATGGCGGTCGAGGGCGTCAAGTGGATCGGTACGAAGGACGCCTCCGGCCGGGTGCTCGGCCGGTTCGGCCGGCTCGACCAGCCCGACATCGACTATCAGGACATTGCCGAGATCCCGGTCGCGGCCGACGAGGTTGCCCGTCTCGACAACGACCCGAGCCAGCCCGATTTCGGCCGGCTGCGGCTGATCATGGCGGGAGGACGCTGATGGCCGACCTCACTCCCTGCGGCGCCGAGGACCTGGATCCCGTGCGGCCCGACAACCGCCCCGGCCTTCCCGAAATCTCCTACCGGATCGGCACCCAGCCCGAATTCTTCGAGCGGATGAAGTGGCGGATCCCCCGCCAGCTCGTCACCGACCTCGAAACCGGCCTCGCCATCAAGCCGCTGGCGCCGCTGCGCGCGCGCGACACCTCGGATCCGACGCTGGCGCTGATGGATGCGTTCGCCGCCAGCCTCGACGTGCTGACCTTCTATTCCGAGCGCATCGCCAACGAAGCCTATATCGGCACCGCGGTCCAGCGCCGGTCGATGATCGAGATTGCCCGCGCCATCGGCTACAAGCTGGCCCCGGGCGTCGCCGCCTCGGTGCATCTGAGCTTCACCGTCGAGGATGCCGACGACCCCTATCGCGCCGTCGAGGTCCCGGCCGGCGTCCAGGCGATGTCGATCCCGCAGGCCAAAGGCGAGCTGCCGCAGGTGTTCGAGACGATCGAGCCGATCCTCGCCCGCGCCGAATGGAACGCGATGCCGGCGCGGACCGAGCAGGACCAGAATCTGGCGCTCTACTGGAATCTCGACGACGACGGCGAGGACGACCAGCCCGATCCCAGGAACGGGCGGATCTATCTATTCGACCTCGACAACAGCTTCGACACCGACGAGGAGAGCGACCCCGATCTGGTCAGCTTCCCCGATCTGAATTCGCTGAAGCGCTATTTCCCGCTCAGCACCAGCCTCGACCTCGAGGCCGCGCTCGAGAAGCTGATCGCCGACCACGCCTACAATGCCGAGATCGAGCCGGTGCTGCGCGCCGTGCCTGTCGACGAAATCTATCTGCGCGGCACCGGCTTCGGGCTGAAGCCGGGCAACCGCATCGTCACCACCGGGGTCAAGATAGACGGCGAGGGCGAGCGCCAGGTCGCGTGCGGCGTGCTGCGCGTGATCAGCGCCACCGACGATCTCGCTTACGGCATCACCCTGCTGGTCGCGACTCCGCACGGCAACCCGCCCGAGGCGGTCAAGCGCGCGCCCGCCTATCGCGCGCCGCGGCTGCGCCTGCTTCGGATGCCGACCCAGCGCATCGCCTTCAACGCTGCCAACGTCCATTCGGTGGTGCGCAACGCGATGTGGAGCGGCGAGGCGCTGAGCGCGGTGGTGCGCACCCAGGGCTGGTCGCGGCTGAAGTTGCTGCGCCTGATCCGGATGCCCCGCTTCGTCGATGCGCCCGAGACCGCCGAGGCCCAACCCGGCCTCTACATCATGCGCCAGGACAGCGGCTTCTTCGGCTGCACGGCACCGCTCCAGGAATCGCTCGCCAAGGGCGGCCAGACCCGCGGCGCCGACCCCTATCTCGCGTCCTGGGACAGCACCGAGCCGCGCACGGTCTGGACCGACAGCCAGGGCAAGCCGCTGCCCGGCAGCGTCCACGTCTTCCTCGAACGCGAGATCAAGGAAATCGTCGCCGACGGCTGGGCGGCGATGGAGACGCCCGATGCCGACATCCGCGTCTTCCGGGTGGCGGCGGCGGCGACCCAGTCGCGCTCCGATTATGCGCTGAACGGCAAATCGACCGGCATCACCTTTTCCAATCCGGACGGCAGCGACGTCAACATCCCCGCCCCCCAGGTCGCCTCGCCGCTCAACGATTTCAGGTTCCGCACCGCCAAGCTCTACGCGGCGAGCGAGGCGCTGCCGCTGGCCGGGACGCCGATCCGCGAGGAACTGGCCGCCGGCACCATCACGATCGACCTCGCCTCGCTCTATCTCGACATCGAGCGCGGCCGCGCCGTCTCGATTTCGGGCAGCCGCAGCGACGGCGAGGGGATCATCGACACCGAGACGCTGACCGTCTCCGAAGTGGCCCATATCGGCGGCCATACCCGCCTGTCGCTCGAGAGCGGGCCCGATTACAGCTACACCCGCACCAGCGTCCGCCTCAACGCCAACATGGCGCTCGCCACCCATGGCGAGCTGTTCGAGGAAGTGCTGGGCTCCGGCGACGCGTCGCTGCCCAACCAGCTGTTCACGCTCGCCAAGAAGCCGCTCACCTTCGTCTCCGCGGACACGCCGGACGGCCGCGCCTCGACGCTCGCCATCCGGATCGACGGAATTGCCTGGCACGAGGTCGCCACGCTCTACGACGCCGGCCCCTACGACCGCGCCTTCGAGGTGCGCCTCGAGGATGACGGGGTGACGCGAATCTGCTTCGGCGACGGCGTGCGTGGGCACCGCCTGCCGACCGGCACCTCGAACGTGATCGCCTCCTACCGGACCGGCATCGGCCATGCCGGCGAGGTGACCGACGAAGCGATCATGCTGCTCAAGACCAAGCCGCTCGGCATCAGGAGCGTCGTCAATCCCTCGGCGGCGAGCGGCTCGGCCGAGGCGGAGACACTCGCCGACGCGCGCGCGCGGGCGCCGCAGAGCGTCCGCATCCTCGGCCGCATCGTCTCGCTGACCGATTATCAGGATTTCGCCGTCTCCTTCGCCGGCATCGGCAAGGCGCGGGCGGACGCGCTCTGGTCCGGCCAGGCGCAGATCGTCTACCTCAGTGTCGCGCCCGACAGCGACAGCCTGCTCGACGAGGAAGCGCCGGTGCTCGACAGCCTGCGGGGCGCCGCCGACCAGATGCGCGACGGCACCGACACGATCGTCATCGCCCCCTATCAGCGCCGCTACTTCCAGCTCGCCGCGCGGCTGTTCAAGCATCCCGACCACCTCGCCGAGACGGTCGCGTCCGCCGCGCGCGCGGCGCTGCTGGCGGGCTTCGGCTATACGATGCGGAGCCTGGCGCAGCCGGTCAGCGGGGCCGAGGCGATCGCCCTCCTGCAGGCGGTGCCGGGCGTGGTCGGCGTCGATCTCGACGTCCTCGCCTTGCTCGAAGGCGACGATCCGGAAGCGCAGGGTTCCGGGACGCTGGCCAGCATCCTCCCGGCCGAAGCGGCGCGGCTGCTGCCCGAGTCCGAAGGCGGCGGCCTCGGCGCGGCGGAATTGCTGACCATCCTCGATTCGGCGATCAGCCTGACGGTGGAGGAAGCGCATGCGTGACCGTCCCTCCCAGCGCCTGTTCGAGCAGCTCCCGCAGCATCACCGCAACCGCGACGCCGAAAACGAGCGGCCGCTCGAGGCGCTGAGCGCGCTGCTCGGCGAGGAGCTCAGGATCGTCGAGCGCGACATCGACCAGCTCTACGACAATTGGTTCATCGAGACCTGCGAGCGGTGGGTGATCCCCTATATCGCGGCCCTGGTCGGGGCGCGCGGGCTGCGCGACATCGGCGGCGGCGAGGCGGGCCTCAGGAGCTTTATCGCCAACACGCTCGGCTACCGCCAGGCCAAGGGGACGGCGGCGGCGCTCGAGCAGATGGCGCGCGACGTCACCGGCTGGCCGGTGGTCGCGGTCGAATTCTTCCAGCGGCTGATCTGGAGCCAGCATGCCAACCATGTCCGGCCCGAGGCGCTCGGCACCGCCTCGATCCGCGACGCCGAGGCCGCCCGCTTTGCGCACGGGCCGTTCGAGACCGCCTGCCACAGCGTCGCGGCGGGGCCGGCGGGCGGCAAAGCGGGCCGCTACAACATCCCCAATCTCGGCCTGTTCGTGTGGCGGCTCGACGCCTATCCGCTCGGCTTCCTCGTCAACGAGGCCCAGGGCTATCTCGGCGGGCCGCAGCCGCGCGCGTCGGTCCACGGCCCCGGCCTCCTCCATTTCGATCCGCTCGGCGCCGACCGGCCGCTTCACAACCGGCCGAAGCCCGACACCTCGATCGCCGCGCGAGTCACCGAGCGCATCGTCCCGGCGGCGCTCGACCGGCGGCTGCTCCACCGCGACCTCAACGATTTGCGCGCCGGCGTGCTCGGCGCCGGCCGCTGGTTCGACGACCTCCCCGTCGTCCAGATCCGCCTCGACGGAGTCACGCTGCCGCCAGCGAAGCTGTTCAGCTGCAACCTCGAGGCCGTCGACGACGGCGGCGGCGGCTTCACCTGGACTCGGCCGGAAAATGCCGGGGAAGCCCTGTTCGACCCCGAACGCGGCCGAATTGCGCTGCACGCCGACGACGAGGGCAAGCCGATCGAGACCGTCCACGCTTATGCGGCGCCGTTCGACCTTGGCGGCGGGCCCTATGACCGCACGGAATCGGTGGAGACCTGGCGCGACGCCTTCTTTCCCGAGGGCGAGGCTTTGCCCTGGCGGACCGGCGTTTCCAGCCGCGCCGAGGACAAGACCGACAATGTCGATCAGGGCGGGCCGGTGGTCGACAGCGTGGCGGTCGCGCTCCAGCGCTGGAATGCCGCCGCATTGCCCGGGATGCGCGGGATCATCACCATCTTCGACAATGCCAGCTACACCGCCAATCTCACCACCCCGACCCGGCGCATCCGCATTCCGCCCGGCGCGCGGCTCGCCATCGTCGCCGCCGCCTGGCCGCTCGTCGCCCTGCCGGGAGGCATCAAGCGGCGCGACATGCGGATGCTGTCGCCGATCCACCGCCGCCCCCATATCCGCTCCGACATCTGGGTGACCGGCGAGGAAGGCAATCCGGGCGACGAGCCGGGCAGCCTGATCCTCGACGGGCTGCTGGTGGAAGGCGAGGTCTCGGTCCGGCCGGGCTCGCTCGGCACGCTCGACATCCGCCACGCGACGATCGGCGCCGGCGCGGCCGGCCTTGCCGCCGGCATAAACGTCGTGAGCGGCAACGAGGCGCTGGCCGTCGCCCTCGATCATGCCATCGCCGGCAGCGTCGTCATGGGCGCGGCGGGCGGCGGCCTTGCCATATTCGATTCGATCGTCGGCGAGGACCGGATTGCGGGCGAGGATCCGGACGCCATGACCCTGGTCGTGAACGCGCCCGCGGCCGACCTCGCGCTGGCGCGCAGCACCCTGTTCGGCCGCAGCCAGATCAGGTCGATCGAGGCCGAGAACAGCCTCCTGCTCGGCAAGGCGGAGGCCGCGCACCGCCAGACCGGCTGCGTCCGCTTCTGCTTCGCGACCTTGTCGTCGCGCGTGCCGCGGCGCTATCATTGCGCGCCCGATCTCGCGCTCGAGGCCGAGGCCAAAAGGCTCGAGCGCGACCTCAGCGCCGCGGAGACGGCGGTGATCGCGAGCAGCGTCTATCCCCGCTTCACTTTGAGCGCCTTCCCGGGCAGCGCCTTCGGGCAGCTCGCGCTCAATTGCTCCGAATCGATCCGCAGCGGCGCCTTCGGCGGCGCGGAGATGGGCGCGGGCTTCATGCTCCGCGAGCCGTTCCGCAGGGCCAATCTCGCCGATGCGCTTCAGGAATATCTGCCCTTCGGCCTCGAGGCCGCACCCTTGTACCTAAGTTGAGGAGCCTGACATGAGCGGGGACTTCACGCGCGACACCTTCCGGCCCGCCAAGGCCTATAGCGCCGTCAGGATGCAGCAGGGCCGGCTGTTCACCGACGCCGACTGGAACGAGCAGGGGGACATCGGGCGCGACGCGCTGCGCCGGACCGCGACCTCGGTGATCGGCGCCTCCGGCTTTCCCGAGGACAATCCGGGCTTCGAGATCGTCCCCGGCAGCGGCGGCCTCGTCATCCTCGCCGGCGAGGCCTATCTCGACGGCATCAGGGTGGTGCTTCCGCCGGCGCCGACGATCGCGCTGAAGCGCAGCTCGGGCGCGAACGCGGCGACCAAATGGCAGGTGGAAAAGGGCGTCCGGGTCGCGCTCGGCGACCATCTCGTCCTCGCCGGCCAGGCGATCGGCCAGGGCGCGCGGGTCAGCGCGCTCCACCCGGACCTGGACGGCAAGCAGATCTTCCAGTGCGCGGCGCCATTGTCGGCGGCCAACAATATCGAGGTCCGCCGCCACCCCAGCCCCGAGAGCCAGCCCTTCCTCGCCGGCGTGCCGATCCCGGCCGTGAACGGCGAGTATCTCGCCTATCTCGACGTCTGGGAACGCCCGATCGGGGTGATCGAGGATCCGCTGCTGCGCGAGGTCGCGCTGGGCGGCCCGGACACGGCGATGCGCGATCAGGTGATCTGGCAGGTCCGGTTCGCCAAGTTGACCGATCTGGTCGCGGCCGGCGCCCTCAGCCTGCCGGCGAGCTGCGAGAGCTTCGGGCCGGGCTGGGCGCCGATCGGCGCGCCGCCGCGCGGCGCGATGGCGGCCAGGGCGGAAGCGGCGGCCGCCGCCGAAAACCCCTGCGTGCTGCCCTCAACCGGCGGCTATCGCAGCCTCGACAACCATCTCTACCGGGTCGAGATCCACAATGGCGGCACCGCCGCCTCGGGCAAGGTCGCCGTCAAATGGTCGCTGGACAACGGCATCTGCCGCGCCAGCTATGGCGAGATCGACGGCGTCGCCTTGCTCGTCGACAGCATTGGCCGCGATCGGGAAAGCGCGCTCAAGCCCGACGAGTGGGTCGAGATCATCGACGAGGCGCGGACCCTCGACGGCCGGCCGGGTTTCTTCGCCCGCATCTCCGACGTCAACGGCAACAGGGTCAGCGTCGGCGAGCTGCGCGATCCCGACACGCTCGCCAAGCTCCCGCCCAACGGGCCGCCCAACATGGCCGTGCTTCCGCTCCGCGGCCAGATCCGCCGCTGGGAAGGCGGCCCGCCGCAGGTGATCGCCGCCGACACCTGGATCCCGCTTGGTGAAAAGGGAGTCGAGATCCTGTTCGCGGCCGGCCGCTACGCCGCCCGCGATTATTGGACGATCCCGGCGCGCTCGATCAGCGCCTCGATCGAATGGCCGGTCGATCCGGTCGCCGGCGCGCCTGCTCTGGTGCCCGCGGCGGGCGTCGCCCACCATTATTGCGCGCTCGCGCTCGCCACCCTGACGCCCGGCGGCTGGACGCTCACCGACTGCCGCTCGCTGTTCGCGCCGCAGACCCGGCTGCGCGGCTTCCACTATCTGGGCGGCGACGGCCAGGAGGCGATGCCGAACCCGCTGGCGCCGGCCGTCCGAATCCCGCTCGATGCCGATCTGCGCGCGGGCTATGTCCGGGGCCGCAAGCCCGTTGCCGGCGCGAACGTGCGCTTCACCGTCACCGTCGGCGACGGCCGGCTGCCCAACGCCACCAAGATTCAGATCGTCCCCACCGACGCGGAAGGGGTCGCCAAGCTCAAATGGTCGCTCGACGCCGCCACCCAGTCCCAGCAGGTGCTGGCCGAATTGCTCGACAGCGCCGGCCAGCGCATGCACCTGCCGATCCTCTACACCGCCAATCTGAGCCGGGCGGCGAAGACCTCGTTCGATCCGGCCAACACGCCGGTCCTGGCGGGCGAGAACACGGTTCAGGGCGCGATCGAGAAGCTTGCCGGCATTCAGCAGATCGGCTGCTCGACCCGGGTCATCGTCGAAGGCAGCGACTGGGTCAGCGTCCTCAAGAGCCTGAAGCCCGCCGAGGACGCCACCATCTGCTTCCAGCGCGGCACCTACAAGACGCAGGAGACCGTCCGCCTCGAAAATCTCGGCCACGTCACGCTGTCCGGCGCCGGCGGCGGCACCCGCATCGTCGGCGAGCGCCGCGAATGCGCGCTGGAGTTCGTCGGCTGCGCCAGCGTCACCGTCCACGACCTCGACATCGCCACTCCCGACGGCACCGGCGTGATCCAGAATTTCGACCGGCGCAAGGGCTCGCTGACCATCGAGGGTTGCCCGTCGGTCGACGTCCACGACGTCAACCTCAGCTGCGGCGCCGGCGTCGCCGCCGAACGCACCTGCCTCACCGTGCGCGCCTCGGCGCAGCAGCAGGTCCGCTCGGCCCGGATCCTGAGGAACCGCCTCACCGTCGGCTACGGCCAGGACGGGATCCTGCTGCTCGACTGCCTCAGCGGCGTCGTTGCCGACAACGAGCTCGGCGTCTCCCCCCGCCCGGCCTCGCTCCCCGCCCCGAAGCTGTTCGAGACCAGGGAGTGGAAGACGCGGCTGATCGGGATCCTGGTGGTCAAGCCGGTCAGCGAGGGCTTCGCCGCCGGCGGCGACATCAAGGAGATACGCGGCGGCGAATATACGGCGAGCTTCGAATCCATCGTCCCCCAGGCCGAATGGAACAAGCTGATGGCCGACAATCCGCCGCTCGTCGCCGATCTCAAGAACGCCGCTTCGTTCGGCGGCTATGTCGAGCGGATCATCGACAAGGCGCTCACCCCCGAGCAGATGCCAGCCTCGCACAAGAAGCGGATCGGCAGGCTCGCCGGCAAGACCGGCGACAATGCGGTGAACGCGCTCGACAAGGACGTGAAGCGCGGCCTCTTGATCGGCAGCGAGCCCGAAGTGAAGCGCTTCGAGGAGAAGCTCCACCGCGGCAAGGGCATCATCCTCGCCGACAAGGGCTCGCGCATCCTGTTCGATTCGCCGATCACCCAGGCGGACTGGAACAAGGCGCTGAAGGCGATGCCGGCCAAGGACATCACCCGCGGCAGCGACCTGATCGGCCATGTCGAGAAGCTCGCCGGGCGGATCATCGCCGACGAGGCCTTCCGCAACCAGCTCGGCAGCGCGAAGCTCTGGTACGACGCTTTCATCCAGGCGCTGCCGACCTTCGGCCGCCAGGCGATCACCTGCGGCGGCAAGACGCTCGGCGAGATCGCGGTGCTGCGCAACCGCGCCGACGGCTTCATGCAGGGCGTCCATATCGGCACCAGCGAAAGACGGGGCGGGGGCGAGGCGCCCCGCGACGTCGCGCGCAACGTCACGGTCGACGGCAACATCCTGTTCCTGCGCCTGCCGGCGAAGGACGCCTATGTGCCGTGCGGCCTGTTCGTCGGCAACGCCAACACCGTCCGGATCCAGCGCAACACTTTGGCCTGGGCGACGCCGAAGACCGCCGGCGACACCAAATTCGCCCAGGGCATCAGGATCTGGGGCTATCTCGGCCGGTTCCTGCTGGTCGGGGAGAACCGGATCTCGATCGCCTCGCTGGGCATCCGAATCCGCCCGGTGGAGGAGGTGACGCAGGCCGACATGCCCAAGCATATGTGGCTGGTGGCCGACAATCTCGTCGACGACGTCGCCGCGAGCCTGGTGCTCAAGGCGCCGCCGTTCGTCGAAAAGCGCTACAACCGGCCGGCTTGAGGAGAGGCCCTAATCGCTTGCGGCGCGGGCGCGGAAAAGGTAAAACGGCGCCGCTCCGATTTACAAAGGTAGAATGACTTTCGGTACCACAGGGTTCGAGTCCCATTTGGAGCACGGGGCGGGGCATTCGTGGCCCGCCCCAACCCATTTCAGGGCCGGATCTTTTTCAGAAAGAAGCGGACCGAGACACCCGCATTTCCGTTGGTGATCCCTTCGGGACTCGAACCCGTGTGTTCGCCATGAGCTGAACCTTTTGGTTAAGGCGGACGCCCCTCTACAGTGACAAACACTTGATCTAATTGTCGAGGCTGACGGCGAGGCGATTCTGAGCTGGAAGCAGGCACTGGATCCCGCGTTGGCTTCGTCGATCTGGTGGAAAATCCTGACTTCATCGATTCGGGCGCGCCGTAGTGCGAAACCGTCGCGCTGTGCGTCCGGCGGCAATAATTGCATCGGTTCAGGGCGGAGACGTAGGCGGCGATCGGCTCACCTTCCGCTTCGGGGACGCGCCGCGCATGACCTCCCGATGATATTGCGCGAGCAGCCGCCCGGCAGCGGGCCGCAGGTTCAAAATGGGCCTACCCCGCATTTCCGGCGATCGACTTGAAGATCAGGGCGAATCCCCCGTCAGTCAAACGATGCATTGGCTGGCGGCAGGGCGGCGACGGCCGCCAAAGCCGCCGCTGAAGCGCGTTCGACCTATCCTTCCCGCAAAGACGCGGCGACTGCCCGGTTGCTCGCCGGGGTGTCTTGGGGTGCTGGCTCCGGACTTCTTCATCCCGCTCTGAACAGTTCTATCGGATGGGCCCCAAGGGCGGTGGCGATCCGTATCATCACCATCAGGCTTGGATTTCGTCTGCCGCGTTCGATACCACCCAAATAAGTCAGATCGATACATGCTTCGAACGCGAGCTCCTCTTGCGTCAATCCCCTCGCACGGCGAAGACCCCGAACATTGCCCCCTATAATTGCCTTCCAGTTCATCACGACCCGACACTGACAGCCGAGTTACTTTAGACTAGGGACTATAAGCCCTAGACGCGACCGACGTGCCTCTGATCAATTGCCGCAGCTAATCGAGATGAGTAACGGTGTGGCGCGCTGCATGAGTGCCGTCTCCTCGCGATATGGCGAACGGAGATCGCCGTGCGGCTGGCTCGCGAAACAGCATTTTTGCATTCCCCCCTGGACTGGTGGCAGCCAAAGCCGGTCGCGGTCAAGCAATTGGCGCGGCGATGAACCTGGCCACGCCGTCCGCCGCCCGCGCCAGCACCCGCGGCTGGCTCGGCGACGGGCTGTTATGGCGGCTTCTTGCGATCTCCCCGTCGGAGGCGTCGTTCGCGCGGCGGGGCTTCGCCCACACGCCGGCCCGGTCGCGGCTGGAGGCCGCCGGGTCCAGCTTTGTCGACGGCTATAACCGGGCGCTGCGCGCGCGATCCCCGCTCGACCCGCTCGCCGACCTGGCGCTGCTGCCGGCGCAGTTGCGGGGCTTTCGCGCCGAAGGCATGGCGATGGGCGCGGCGGTCCGAACCGGCTGCGCCCCGTGGCGCGACGTGCTCACGCCGCTGCTCGCGGCGCTGACCGAGCGATATGTGCACCTCGCCCATGTCGGGGTCGGCTGGGCAATGGCGCGGATGCCCTTCGCGCGGCGGCGGCTGGCGCGGATGCTCGATCCGATGCTGGCGCCGCTGGCGCTCGACGGCCGTGGCTTTCACGACGGCTACTTCCACCCCGGGGCCGCCGCCGCGGCGCGCCGCCCGGCCGGCGCCTTCGGGCCGGTTTACGATCAGGGGGTCGGGCGATCGCTGTGGTTTTCATGCGGCGCCGACCCCGACCGGATCGCGGCGGTCCTGCAGGGCGTCGACCCGCGCCGCCGCGACGACCTGTGGGCCGGCCTAGGCCTCGCCTGCGTCTATGCGGGCGGCGCCGGCGCGGCGGACCTCGATCGGCTGTGCGTGATGGCGGGCCGGAGCCTTCGCTGGGTGCGGCAGGGCGCCGCCTTCGCCGTCGGCGCCCATGCCCGCGCCGGCACCGTGCCGGCCGAGGCCGAGGCGGCGGCGACGCGGGTGTGCGGCGCGGGCGCGGCCATGCTTGTTGCGGCCGTCGACGCCGCATACGCCCAGGCGCTGCGGGATCCGGTGCCGCAGCCCGGGCGCTACCAAGCGTGGCGCTGCCGCGTCGCTGCCGCGCTTGAGCAGCGCGGCGCCGCATGAAGCCGCCCGCCGCGATCCGTCGCCACGCGGCGCGGCTGGTGGCCGGCGCGATCGTGCTGGTGCTGTTCGCGGTCGCGCGCGCCACCCCCGGGCAGCCGGAGCCCGCCGGCACCGACATGCGCTTTGCCACTGTGCCGCTGGGAGCGCCCGAAAGCGCCCACGATCGCCGGGTCAGGCCGGTCAATCCTCGCTATGCGGCGATCCGCGGCTGGATATCCTCGGTCGGCGCGGCCGTCGCGCTCGCCGACGTCGACGACGACGGAAGGCCTAACGACCTTTGCCTTGTCGAGCCCCGGGACGACAGCGTGACGATCTTGCCGGTGCCGGGCAGCGGCGCGCGCTATGCGCCGTTGCGGCTCGCCCTCCCGGCCGACGGCTACGATCCGGCGACGGTGGCGCCGATGGGCTGCCTGCCGGGCGACTTCGACGAGAATGGGCGCGCGGACCTGCTCGTCTATTATTGGGGGCGGCCGCCGCTCATCTATCGGGCGCGGGGCCCGACGGTAGCCGACGGCTATGCCGCGGTGCCGCTGCTCGCCGCGCACGAGGCCTGGTACACGAACGCGGCGCTGCAGGCCGATGTCGACGGAGACGGGCACGTCGATCTCGTGTTCGGCAATTATTTTCCCGAAAGCGCGCGCGTGCTCGACGCCGCCGCTCGCGACGGCGGCGTGATGCAGCGCTCGATGTCGCGCGCGTTCAACGGCGGGCGCAACCGCATCTTCCTCCACGACGCGGCCTCGACGGCGGCTTCGGGTTTCACCGATCACAGCGCGGCGCTGACGGCCGAAATGGCAGGTGGCTGGACGCTCGCCCTCGCCGCCGCGGACCTCGACGGCGATCTGCTTCCCGAGCTTTATATCGGCAACGATTTCGGCCCCGACCGGCTGCTCGCCAACCGGTCGACGCCGGGTCAGCCGCGTTTCATCCTGGCGGCCGGGGCGCGGGCCTTTACGGTGCCGCGCTCGCGAACGCTTGGCCGCGATTCCTTCAAGGGCATGGGCGCCGAGTTTGCCGATCTGAATGGAGACGGCCTGCTCGACATCGCGGTCAGCAACATCGCCGAGGATTATGCGCTGCTCGAAAGTCATTTCCTGTTCGTCAACCAGGGCCATCCGGAGTGGCTGCAGGCCGGGGTCGCTCCATTTCGCGACGAGAGCGGGCCGCGCGGCACGGCGCGCGGCGGCTGGGGCTGGGATATAAAGGCGGCCGACTTCGACAATGACGGAAAGCCCGAACTGGCCCAAGCCGTCGGTTTCCTCGCCGGTACGACCAACCGCTGGCCCGAGCTTCAGGAACTGGCGATGGCCAATGACGACCTGATCGACGATCCGCGCTTCTGGGGCCCGTTCTCGCGCGACGCCGATCTGTCGGGCGACACGCCGCTCAGCCTGTCGGCCCAGGACGCGGCGGGCGTCTTCCACCCGGTCGGCGCCGCCGCGGGGCTCTTCAGGCGCGGGCCGACGAGGGGCGTCGCGGTGGGAGACGTCGATCTCGACGGGCGCCTCGATGCCGCGGTCGCGCGCCAGTGGGGCCAATCCTACCTTCTGCTGAACCGTACGCCCGCCCCCGGCCGCTACCTGTCGCTCGACCTGAGGGTGACCAATGCGAACGGCACCACGCGCCCCGCCATCGGCGCGGTCGCGCGGATCGAGCGGCCCAGCGCCCCGCCGCTGGTGGGGACGGTCGACGGCGGCAACGGGCACAGCGGCAAGCGGGCACCGCTTCTCCATTTCGGGCTCGGGAACAGTTCCGGCCCGATCCTCGTCCGCTTCGCCTGGCGTGACGCCGCCGGGATTCACTCCGCCGCGCTCACCCTCCAGCCCGGCCATCATCGCATCCTGCTCGGGTTGCGGCGCACGTGAACGTCGCCGCGAACCTGCGCGTGCCGCGGGAGCCCGCCGCCGCGGCGGCGGGCGGGCTCACCCCGCTCCAGCGGCGCGAGGGCGGCCTGATGCGCTTCGCCGTCGCCATCACCGTCCTCAACCTGCTCGGCCATCTCTGGCTCGGCTTCGAGCAGAGCTGGGCGACGCCGTTCGTTTCGCTCGCGGCGGCCTATGCGACCGAGCTCGCATGCGCGTCGGCGGCGGCCGCCGCCGACGGCCGGCGGCCACGCTTTGCCGAATCCTTCGGCGCTCTCGTCCGCTTCCTGCTCTCGGCGCACATCACCGGCCTCGCGGTCGGGATGCTCCTTTATGCTGCCGAGCAACTCTGGGTGGTCGCCTTCGCGTCCGGCTTCGCCATCGCCTCGAAGCACCTGATCCGCATGGACCTCGGCGGAGGCCTGATCCGCCACGTCTACAATCCCTCGAATATCGGCATCGCCGTCACCCTCGTCCTGTTCCCCTGGGTCGGAATTGCGCCGCCCTACCAGTTCGCGGAGAACCTGTTCGGCGCGCTCGACTGGCTGTTGCCCCTCGTGGTCGTCACCACGGGAACGCTGATCAACCGCAAGTTCACGCAGCGGCTGCCGTTGATCGGCGCGTGGCTGGGGGGCTTTGCCGCGCAGGCGATCATGCGCAGCCTGGTGAATGAAACCCCACTGCTGGCAGGGCTGGCGCCGATGACCGGTTTCGCCTTCATCCTGTTCACCTTCTACATGATCACGGATCCCGCGACGACCCCCGAGGGCAAGCGCGCGCAACTCTGCTTCGGGCTATCCGTCGCCCTCGCTTACGGGCTGCTCATGGAATTCCACATCGTCTTCGGCCTGTTCTTCGCGCTCGCGCTGGCGAGCACGCTCAGGGCCGCGACGGTCCTGCTCCGGCGCGGGTTGCCGGGAACCGCCCGGGCCGCTTGCTCTCCTGACGTGGCGACGGTCCATGTCGGATGACGGTGCCGGCATCGTCATCGCCGGCATGGCCTGCCGCTATCCGGACGCGGACGACCCCCAGGCGCTGATGCGCAACACGGTCGACGGGCGGCTCTCGTTCCGGCCGATCCCGCCGGAGCGGCTGGCGCTCGACGATTATGCCGCCTGCCTGGTCGGCGAGGCCGATTCGATCGTTTCGGTCCCAGCGGGGCTGCTGACCGATTGGCGCTTCGACGCGGCGCGCTTCCGGGTGCCGCGCGCGACGGTGGAGAGCAGCGATCTGGCGCACTGGCTGGCGCTCGAGGTCGCCGCGGACGCGATCGACGACGCCGGCGGCCGTGCGGCGCTCGACCCGGAGCGAACGGCAGTGATCGTCGCCAACACCCTGACCGGGGAGTTCAGCCGGGCTGCGTTGCTGCGGATGCGCTGGCCCTGGCTCGATCGTCAGCTCGCCAGGGCGCTGAATGGAGCGGGGGTCGATTCCGAAGCCGCCGCGGCGGCGCGCGGCGCCTTCCGCGGGCGGGTGCGCGGCGCCTTTCCCGCTCCCGACGAGGAGAGCCTCGCCGGCGGCCTTGCGAACACCATCGCCGGCAGGATCGCCAATCATTTCGACCTCCACGGCGGCGCGTGGGCGGTGGACGGTGCCTGCGCCTCGTCGCTGGTCGCCGTCGCCACGGCCGGGGACCTGATCGCGGCCGGCCGCGCGAGCGCGGTCGTCGTCGCGGCGGTCGATCTCAGCCTCGACCCGTTCGAGCTCGTCGGCTTTTCGCGCAACGGCGCCCTGGCGCGGGGGCGGATGCGCGTGTTCGATGCGCGCGCCGAAGGCTTCTGGCCGGGGGAGGGGGCGGGGGCGCTCGTGCTCGTCGCGGCCCCCGCCGCGCGCCGCAAGGGACTTCCCGACCGCGCCCGCCTCGCCGGCTGGGGCATAGCCAGCGACGGCAGCGGCGGGCTCACGCGGCCCGACGCAAGCGGCCAGCACCGCGCTCTGGTCCGAGCTTATGCCGCCGCCGGCATCGACCCGTCCGAGCTTGGCTATATCGAAGCGCATGGCACGGGCACCGCTGTCGGCGACCCGACCGAAGTCCGTGCTCTTGCCAGGCTGGTTGGCGATGGGAGGCCGTCGCCGCTGGCGCTGGGGTCGATCAAGGCCAATATCGGCCACACCAAGGCCGCTGCCGGCCTCGCCGGGCTGATCCGTGCGACGGTCGCGATGATTGACGGGATCGTCCCGCCCCATGCGGGCTGCGAGCAGCTCCACCCGGTGTTCGCGGAGACCGGCAACCGGCTGCGGGTGCCCGATGCCGCCGAAGCGTGGCGCGCCGGTGCCCGCCGGGTGGCCGGCATCTCCTCGTTCGGCTTCGGCGGGGTGAATGCCCATGCCGTGGTGACGGCGCCCGGGCGCCGGCCGGCCCGCTCGATCCCCGCCGCGCCGCCCACCCGCAACGGCGACCTGTTCCTCTTTCGCGGCGCCGACGCCGCGGCAAACCGCGCCAGCCTCTCCGCGCTGGCGGCGCGGGCGTCGCGCCTGTCGTTCGCCGAGCTGGGCGACGCAGCGAGGGCGGGGGCGGCGGCGCTCGGCGAAGGACCCCTCCGCCTTGCCTTCGTGGCGTCCACCCCCGCGGAGCTGGTGCGCCGGATCGCAGCCGCCGAGGCGGCCCTCGACGGCGCGGCGCCGGACGGAATCCGCCTCGCCCGCGTGGACCGGGCGCCTCGGATCGGCTTGGTCTTTCCCGGCCAGGGAGCGCCGGTGCGGCCCGACGGCGGCGCCTGGGCGCGCCGCTTTCCCGGGCGCTACCCGCCGCTCGCGCTCCTCGGCGACCCGCTGCGGACCGACAACGCGCAGCCGGCGATCGCCCGCGCCGCGCTCGCCGGCCTCGATCTGCTCGCCCGGCTGGGCGTGGGCGCGGACGCGGCCATCGGACACAGCGTCGGCGAGCTCGCCGCCTTGACCTGGGCCGGGGCGATCGATCCGGCCGGCCTGCTCTCGATCGTCCGCGAGCGCGGCCGGATCATGGCGACGCAGGAGGCCGGCGCCATGCTGCGCCTCGATTGCGACCCGGCCGCCGCGGCGTGGCTGGGCCGGGGGTTGCCGGCGGTCGCCGCCTGCCTCAATGCCGCGGCCGAGACGATCATGGCCGGCCCGTTCCCCGCGATCGACGAGCTCGAGGCCAGGGCCATTGCGGCCGGCATTGCGAGCCTCCGGCTGGCCGTGTCGCACGCCTTCCATTCGCCGATGATGTCGCCGACGCGCGCGCCGTTCGCGGCGGCGCTCGGCGGACTGGAGGTCAAGCCGCCGGATCGGCCGGTCGTCTCCACGGTGACGGGCAAGTGGCTCGCCGCCGGCGTGGACCTGAGGGCGCTGCTGATCGACCAGCTGACGCGTCCCGTCCTCTTCGCCGAGGCCGCCGGCCGCCTCGCCGAACGGGTCGATGCCATGGTCGAAGTGGGCCCCGCCGCCGGCTTTGCGCGTCTGCTGTCCGGCTTTGGCAAGGCGGTCGTCAGCCTCGACGTCTTCGGTGAGGATTTTCCGGCGACGCTCGACGCCCTCGCCTCCCTGTTCGCTCTCGGCGTCGACCTCGACCCGTCGACTCTGACGGAGGGGCCGTCGATCCGGCCGCTGCCGGCGGCGCCGCCCGTGCTGCTGGCGAGTCCCTGCGGCCTGAGCGGCGACGCCGCCGCGCCTCTTTGCGCCGCGCCGGCGGAGACGCCCGCCGACCCGACGCCGGGCACGGCGCCGATGGTCGGACCGCTCGACCTCCTGATCGCCATGGTTGCGGAGGAGACCGGCCTGGCGGCGGCGGCTCTTTCCCCCGATGACCGCTTCCTCCAGGACCTCCATCTCAACTCGCTTGCGGTCAGCCGGCTGGTGGCGCGGCTCGCCGGGGCGCTCGGCCGTCGCGCGCCCGGGCCGCCGACCGCCTTCGCCGAGGCGCGGCTGCGCGACGTCGCCGACGCCCTCGAGGAAGCCGAAGCGATCGGCGCCGCGGACGCCGCCAGGCGAGTCGCCGGAGTCGCCCGCTGGGTCCGCCGGTTCAGGGTCTCGACCGCGGCGCTGGAGGAGCGTCCTCAAACGTCGCTACGCTGGCATCGCTGCCCGCTCGGCTCGCCGTCGCATGCCGCCGCCGACGGTCTTGCCATCGAGCTCGGCGGCTGGGACGCGGCGCGCCAAGCGGCGCCGCTGCTTCGGCTCTGCCAGGAAGCGGTGGGCCGCTATGCCCATCTAGCGATCCGCCATGATGGGGCGCCGCTGAGCGGTTTCGCCCGCTCGATCGCCGCCGAGCGCCTGTTCGACAGCGTGCGTCTGATCCACCAGGAGTGCGGCGACGCACCGCTTTCGCGCGCGGTGAGCGGGTTCGAGGAGATCGTGCCCGACAGCAACGGCCGCGCCGCGATGCCGCTGCTCGAGCTCGCCGCGGAGACGGCGACGGCGCGGCCGCACGAAACCGGAACGATCCTCGTCACCGGGGGCGCACACGGCATCGCCGCCGAATGCGCGATCCGCATCGCCGCCGTCCACCGGCGCCCGGTCATCCTCGCCGGCCGCAGGCCGCCCGGGGACGAACGCGTCGCCGCGACGATCGCGCGGATCGCGGCCGGCGGCGGCAGGGCATGCTATGTCCAGGCCGACGTGACCGACGCCGCGGCGCTCGCCCGCGGCGTCGCCGAGGCGGCCGCGGAACTCGGCGATGTGGCGCTTCTCATCCATGCGGCGGGGATCAACGAGCCGGCGCCATTCGCTCGGATCGATGCGCTTCTGCTGGGCCGCACGCTCGGCCCGAAGGCCGCGGGGCTTCTCGCGGCGGTCGACGCCTGCGGAGACAGCGTGAGGCGGGTGGTCGCGTTCGGCTCGATCATCGCTCGCCTCGGCCTCTCCGGCGAGGCCCATTACGCGCTCGCCAATGCCGAGCAGACGCGCCTGCTCGGCGAAATAGCGGCGCGGCGACCGGCGCTGAGCGCGTTATCCATTGAATGGTCGGTCTGGGCCGGCGTCGGCATGGGCGAGCGGCTCGGCGCGATCGACCGCCTCGCCGCGGACGGCGTGGATGCGATCTCGCTGGATCAGGCCCTCGCCGAATTCGAGGCGCTGGCGCTCAGCGATGCGGAGGGCGCGCTGGTCGTCACCAGCCGCTACGGCAGCAATGCGCCGGCGGCCGCGCCGGAGCCGCTCCGCTTCGTCGATCGCCAACTCCTCCACACACCCGGCGTCGAGCTGGTCGCGGCTACCGAAATAGCCATGGGGCGCGATCCTTATCTTCTCGACCACCGCATTTCCGGCGGCGCGCTGATGCCGGGCGTGATGCTGATCGAGGGTATGGCCCAAGCGGCCCTGGCCCTCACCGGCGCCCGACCGAGCCGATTCGACAATGTGCGCTTCGCCGAGCCGCTGCACGTCGGCAGCGGCCGCGTGCCGATCCGCATCGGAGCGTTGCGCGAGGCGGGCGGAACGGTGCGAACCGAAATCCGCTCCGACCAGAACGGTTTTGCGGACCCGGTCGCGGAAGCCGGGGTGCGGTTCGGAACGGGACGGCGGCCGGCCGCGCCGCCGCCCGTGCCCGCCACCGTCGACGCGGCGCCGCTCTACGGCCCGCTCTTTTTCCACGGGCCGAGGTTCCAGCGGATCGCGGGCCTGGGCGCATTATCGTCCCGTAAACTCGCCGCCGCCTTCGCCCCGGTGGGGCGGACCGACTGGTTCGGGTCATTCGAACCGCAGACGCTGGTGACCGGATATCCCGATTTCCGCGATGCCGCGCTGCATGTCCTGCAATGCTGCGTCCCGCATCGCCGCGTCGTGCCGGAATCGACGGCGCGGGTCGAGCTCTATCCCGGTGGGCCGCCGGTGCGCGTCCACGCCAGCGAGGTTCGATGCGGCGACGGCGAATATGTCTTCGACATCCTGCTCGTCGATGCGGCCGGCGCCGTCGTCGAACGGTGGCGCGAAGCCGCCTTCCGGGCGATCGAGGCGATCGATATCGTCCCGGTCCTGGCCGCGGTGCCGCAACTCGCGACCGCCTGGCTCGAGCGGCGGGCGCGGGAGACGACCGGCGACGAAACGCTCGTCCTGGCGCTCGTCGACGATGCCGCCGGCACGCGCGAGAACCGGCGCGACCGGGCCGCCGCGGCACTCGGCCTGCCCGCTGCCCCGGCGCGGCGTGGGGACGGCCGCCCTGCCCGGGCGGCGTACGGCCGCTGCGTCTCGTTCGCGCATGCCGGCGGCGTCACGCTCGCGGTGAGCTCGGCGCGGGCGGTCGGTTGCGACATCGAGAAGGCGGCCGCCTTCGCGGCGGACGAGCTCGCCCTGGCCTGGACGGCCGGCGAGGCGTTGCGAAAGATCGGCAGCACCGCGGACGTCGTCGCCCGCGAGCCCGGGCTCTTCACCGGCGACGATCGGGAGCAGATCGCAGCGTTCGGCCCGATGCCGACGGCCGGCGCGGGCATGGTCGTGGTTGCGGTCGGCACGGCGCCGCCGCCATGATCGCCGCCGCTCCGAGCCGGACGCCGGCGGGCCGCGCCTATGCGTGGCGTCCGTTCATCGCCTTCGAGGACACCAACCTCGTCGGCAACGTCTATTTCGCGCGCTTTGTGTCGTGGCAGGGCCGGTGCCGGGAAGCCTTTCTTGCCGAGCACGCAGTCGAAGTGATCGAACGGCTTGCGCTGGATTTGCGGTTGGTGACGCTCAGCGTGTCCTGCGAATTCTACGAGGAGCTGCGCGTCTTCGACGCCGTCACGATCGAGATGCGGCTCGCCGGGAAGAACGCGCACCGTATTGCGCTCTCATTCGATTATCAGCTCGACCGCGCGGGCATCACCCGCCTGGCCGCGTCCGGAGCGCAGGAAGTCGCCTGCATGAGCGTCGTCGACGGCCGGCTCGCCCCGACCGAGATCCCGCCAGGCCTTGCCGCCGCGCTCGGCGCATATGCTGCGGAGGGCTGAGATGGACGTGGCCGCGATTCCGCAGCGGATTCTCCCGCCGGCGAACGCCACCTTCGCGGACGCCGCCGCCGGCCTCGCCCCGCGGCCTGGCGAGCGGACCGCAATCGCCCATGAGAAAGCCGTCGCCAACAGCATAAAGCTGATGCAGCGGCGGCTCTCCGATCCGCTGCCGCTTCGCGCGATGGCCGATGTCGCGTGTATGAGTCCGTTCCATTACAGCCGCGTTTTCCGCAACGTGACCGGAACTCCGCCCGGCCAGTTCCTCTCGGCGTTGCGGCTCGATCGTGCGAAGGCCCTCCTTGCCGGCACCCGCCTTTCCGTGACCGACATCTGCTTCGAGGTCGGCTACCAGAGCTTCGGCACGTTCATCACCCGCTTCAGCAATCTCGTCGGCGTGTGTCCCACGGCCTTTCGCGAAGCCCATGCGCTGCATGGGAGCACATCGCTCGGGGTGCTGCGCGAATGGCTCCTCGAGCACCGCGGAGCAGGCGGCGGCGCGCCCATCGAGTGCGAAGTGACGACACCTGCGGGGTTCGATGGGGCGGTGTTCATCGCCCTGTTCCGGGAGCGCTTCCCGGCGGGCGAGCCGATCTGGTGCCAGGTCGTGAACCCGGGACGCTGTTGGCTGGACTGCGGCGGCTCCGGCGGTGGGCGGGCGCTGTTGTCGCTGGGAGCATCATGGTCGTCGACTCTGGGCGAGCTGCTGGTCCTTAAAAGCCGGCTTCTCCTCGCCCGCGCAAGCATGCAAGGCGGCTCGCCGGCTCGGCTTGGCATCGGGCTGCGCGCGCCGACGATCTTCGATCCGCCCTTGCTCACCGCCTTTCCGCTGGTGCTCATCGAAGAGCTGCGCAGACAGGCGGTCCGGCGCGCGTCCTGAAGGCCAAAAAGCAAGCTCGAAGAAGCGGCGGGTGGCATCGGGGTCCATGCTCGTCGGCTGGCGCGAGGACGGGATGGATACAGCTTTCACGGAAATGCAGGCCGGCGGCGGCGACGCCGCCTCGCATGAGGCGCGGCTCGACTCCTACGCGCAGGTCGCCGTCCAGGTCGGCCTCGGCCTGCAGCCGGGCCAGGAACTCATCGTCTCGGCGCCGGTCGAAGCGCTGCCTCTCGTTCGCAGCATTGCGATCCACGCCTACAGGGCCGGCGCCAAATATGTCCTGCCCCTGCTTACGGACCCCCAATTGACGCTCGCCCGGCTCGAGCATGCGGGCGACAACACCCTCGATTACGCGCCCGGCTGGTTCTTCGAGGCGATGGCCCAAGCGCTCTTACAGGGCGCGGCGCGGCTGACGGTGATGGGAGAAGATCCGCTGCTTCTCATGAATCAGCCGCCGGCTCGGGTGGCGCGCACCCGCACCGCCTTCGCCTTGGCGTCCCGGCCGATCATGGAGATCCTCCAGACGGTCGGCACCAATTGGGCGACAATCGCGTTCGCGACGCCGGCATGGGCCAAGCGGGTCTTCCCCGACCTCTCCGAGACGGAGGCGGTGGCCCGGCTGTGGGACGCGGTGTTCCGCGCGTCCCGCATCGAGGGGCCCGATGCCGTGGCCGCCTGGCGTGCGCACGCGCGCCGGCTCGAGGAGCGCGCGGGCCGCCTCAATTCTCGCCGCTACGCCGGCCTCCATTTCAAGGGTGCGGGTACCGACCTTCGCCTCCGCCTTCCGGAGGACCATCTCTGGCAAGGCGGGTCGGCGACCAGCCGGACGGGCATTGCCTGCAGCCCCAATATCCCGAGCGAGGAGGTCTTTACCACGCCGCACCGCGAGTCGGCGGAAGGGCGAGTCGTGCTGACGCGGCCGCTTTCCATGCAGGGAATGCTCATCGAGGGCGCAAGCCTCACCTTTGCAGGGGGGCGCGTCGTCGGGATCGAGGCGAGTCGGGGCGGGGATCTGCTCCGCGCCGCGATCGCTGCCGACGCGGGCGCCGCGTTCCTCGGCGAAGTTGGCCTCGTACCGAGCGATTCAGCGGTCTCGAGCACGGGCGTGCTGTTCTACAACACCTTGTTCGACGAAAATGCGGGCAGCCATGTCGCCCTCGGCCAGTCCTTCGACAAGTGCATGCGCGGGGGCGAGACCCTCGGCAAGGCCGAACTCGTCGCCCGCGGCGCCAACCAGAGCGCGATCCACATCGACTGTGTGATCGGCTCTGCAAAGGTCGACGTCGACGGCCTCACCGTCGACGGCGGGCGCGAGGCGGTGATGTCGGCGGGAACGTGGGCGCCCGGACTTGCCTGACCGCCGGAATGCCGCCGTGACTTTGGCAAGCTCGAAGAAGCCGGCCAATCATTTCTCCCGTAACGACGACAGGGAAAGCGGCCAGCCGAAGGAGCAACGCCGATGACCCAGGACACCGCCTCCATCATCCCCCTGTTCAACACCGACTCGGCCGCCGACGAGGCCAGCCTGGTCGCGAGCCCGCGCTCCTTCGAGGAGCTGCGGGTGATGACGATGCCGCGCGGCGGCACCGACAAGCTCAGCTTTACGACCTGGGACACAATCGACGTCGACGGCTATGGCGAGGACACGTTCCAGCTCCAGGGTCACTACATGATCGAGCGCCGTAACCCGACGTCGAGCGTCTGGTCGGAAGCGTCGGTCGAAATCTTCATGCGCGAAATGTCGCTGGTCGGCTTCAGCGAGAAGTTCGGCGAGGTGCACGCCTCCACCAATACCGAGGATCCGGATCGGATCTCGAAGGGCATGGTCATGCCGGGCACCAAATATCCCGGCTTCCTCGATTCGCCCAAGCTGTGCATCATGGAAGGCTATATGATGTTCCGGCTGCCCGATGCCGACCTCACCCTTTTCAACAAGGATCCGATCCGGCTCCAGCACCACATCACCCACATCCCGCCGATTGGCCAGGGTGGTGGCACGCAGGGGCGCGTCGGCATCGACCTCTATCTGCGCGACGACCCGGACGGCGCGTCGGTCGCCAAGCTGCAGGAGGTGCGCACGCATATCGGGGCGTGGCTGCAGGACAATGGCTGAGCGCAAACGCGCGGCATCCGGTCCCGACCGCGCGGAGCGGGCACCTCCCGATCAGGAAGAGGAGCGAGCGATGGCACGCCGTAGAGACGAGAAGCAGCCGCGCGAGGGAGTCGATTCCATGTACGCCGCAATGACAATCATGCACTATCCGCCGAGCCGCACGGACGATGTCTATCGTCACATCCGCGACGTGCTCATCCCCTATCACAACCGGATGACTTCGGACGGGCTGGTCGACGCCCTCTTCTTCGTCAATCCGGAGAGCTGCCAGGGGATCGGCCTCGCCATCTTCGACCAGGCGGCCAAGCTGCGCGAGCTCGAGCGTGGGACTTCGCGCGAGATGGCGCGCCAGGTTCGCGACCCGGCCACGGCGCCAACGCCCTACACGCGCGACCGCGCCAAATATGTCGGCGAACTCGCCGGCGGGATCGTCAGTGCCGACTGGTACGAAGTCGTCGGGCGGCTGCCGGCGCAATCGGGAAGCTCGACGCTATTCCCGTCCGGCAGCCATTATCATGGCAAGGGGCGCTACGCCGCGATCACCGTCATGCACTATCCTCCCCGGCGGACCGACGACGTCTACACGCACATCAGGGAGGTTCTCATCCCGCGCCACGAGGAGATGCGGGCCGACGGACTCACCGACGCCCTCTTCCTGGTCAATCCCGAAAGCTGCCAGGGCATCGGCATCGCCATTTTCGAGGAAGCATCCCAGTTGAGGGGGCTCGAGGGCGGCACCACCCGCGACATGAGCCGCGCGGTCCGCGATCCGGAATCGGCGCCGACCCAATATACCGCGGCGCGCGCCAAATATGTCGAGGATCTCGGCGGCTCGATTGTGACCGCGGACTGGTATGAAGTGGTCGGCCGGGCCCCGACGGCGACCGGCGCGGGGACGACCTGGCAGTCCGCCGGCCCGGACGGCAAGGGCAAGGAGGGCGGCTCGACGAAATGGACGCCGGGCGGCAGCGCCTGGCCGGCTTGAAGCGGAACGGGGTCGTGGCGGACGCTTCCGTCAGCGTTCCCCTGGCGGGGCACCTCGCAGCCGTCCAGCGTGCCTGCGGCCCCTTTTTCGGCTTCCTCGCCAATTCGCGCTGGAGCCGCCGCGTCGGCGCGCCGGGAATGTGCGACTTTGTCGTCGGGAACCCCCATGAGCCGCCTCTGCCGGCCTATGTCGCGGCGATCCGCGAGGCGAGCGTGCCGCGAAGGCCGGGCTGGTTCGGCTACACGCTGAACGATCCAGCCGCCCGCGCGGCGGCCACGGCCTCGCTGCGAGAGCGCCTCGACATCCCCTATGAGGAGGAGGATATCTTCCTCACCCGCGGCGGCTCGGGCGCGCTCGTCCTGGCGCTCGAGGCGATCCTCAACCCCGGCGACGAGGTCGTCTACCTCAGCCCGCCCTGGTTCTTCTATGAGGCGATGATCGCGTTCGTCCGCGGTCGACCGGTTTCGGCCAAGGTCGACCCCGACGATTTCGACATCGATCTCGACGCGGTTCGCGCCGCGATCACCCCGCGCACGCGCGCCGTGATCGTGAACAGCCCGAACAACCCGACCGGCAAGATTTATCCCGCCGCGACCTTGCGCCGGCTTGGCGAGCTGCTGGTTTCAGCCTCGGCGGCGCATGGCGCGACGATCTACCTGATCTCCGACGAATGCTACAACCGGCTCGTCTTCGACGACGCAGAGTTCGTCAGCCCGACCGGCTTTTATCCCTGCTCCTTTCTCGTCTATTCCTATGCCAAGGCGCTGCTCACGCCGGGCCAGAGGCTCGGCTATCTCGCGGTGGCACCGGGGATGCCGGACCGGGAACGGCTCCGGATGGCGTTGCTCACCGCTCAGTACAACAACGGCTGCGCCCTGCCGGATGCGGTTCTCCAGCACGCGCTGCCGGCGATCGAGCCGCTTTGCATCGACGTCGCCAATTTGCAGCGCCGCCGGGATCGACTGGTGCAGGCGCTCCGGGCGCAGGGCTATACGCTGAACGTCCCGGAGGGCGCCTGGTATCTGCTTGTCGAGTCGCCGCTCGCCGACGACGCTGCCTTCGCGGACCTGCTGGCCGACGAGGACGTCTTCGTGCTGCCGGGCGGGATCGTCGAAATGCCGGGCTATTTCCGCATCAGCCTCACCGCGAGCGATGAGATGGTGGAGCGATCGATCCCCGCCTTCGCCGCGGCGATGGCGAAGGCGCGCGCGGCGGTCCCGGCCCTGCGCGAACCGGTTGCCGCCGCATGAGCATCAGCCATGAGATCCGCCCGCGCGGCGACGATGCGGTGCCCGGCTCGGTCTTTACCGCGGGCCGGTTCGGCCGAATGTTCAGGGCGCTGCCGCCGAGCCGGTACGACGCGGCGTCGCTGATCCGGCTCGCCGCGGGGATGGTACAGGCGGCCGAGCTCGACGATACCGCCTCGTCCTCGGCGCTCCAGGACGCGCGCGAGAACCGGAGCATCCCTTCCGGCTACACCTATTTCGGGCAGTTCATCACCCACGACCTCACCTTCGATCCGGCCTCGAGCTTCCAGCGCCAGAACGACCCCGACGCGCTGGAGAATTTCCGCACGCCCCGCTTCGACCTCGACTCGATCTACGGCGGCGGCCCCGGCCAGCAGCCCTATCTCTATCGGACCGGCGCCGAGCCGGTCCCGCACCCCCGATACGGGTTCGACCAGCGGGGGATCGCCTTCCTGCTGGGCGGTGACAATGGCAGCGACCTGCCGCGCAACAGCGAGGGGCGCGCGCTGATCGCGGATCCGCGCAACGACGAGCATTTGATCATCTCGCAGCTCCATGTGGCATTCCTCAACTTCCACAACCGGCTGGTCGAGCAGCTGCACGCAGAGCGCGGCCTCACCGGCGGCCCGCTGTTCGAAGAAGCCCAGCGGCTGGTGCGCTGGCACTATCAATGGGTGGTCCTGCACGATTACCTGCCGCGGATTCTTGGTGCCGCGTCCCACGATTCCGGGGCGATGCTGGGCGACCTGTTGCGGCTCGAGCCTTTCGAGGCCGGCAGCGGCGCTCAGGGTGTCACCGTGCGGAGCGGCCTTCGTTTCTATTCCTGGCAGAAGTCCCCCTATATCCCGGTCGAGTTCTCCGCGGCGGCTTTCCGTTTCGGCCATTCGATGATCCGTCCCTCCTACTTCATCAACGATGCCGTGCGCGCCGCGCGCTCGGACAGGAAGATCCCCCTGTTCGGAGCGGATTCCGACCCGCTCGCCACGCTGGCCGGCAACCGGCCGCTCCCGCGCGGCTGGGAGATCGACTGGAAGTATTTCTTCGAGCTCGAGCGAGGCTCGCCGCCCCAATGGGCCTACAAATTTTCGCCCAATCTCGCGGCATCGCTCGGCAATCTCGCTGGCATGCCCGACGTCCCGTCTCTCGCCCTTCGGGACTTGCTGCGCGGCGACAGCCTCGGCCTCCCGTCCGGGCAGAGCATCGCACGCGCGATGGGCATGACGCCGCTGTCCGATGCCGACCTCGGCCTGAGCGCACGGGGCTGCCCCGAGCTGGACGGCAACGCGCCGCTTTGGTTCTACATCTTGCGCGAAGCGGAGTTGCTCGGCGGCACGCAGTCGCTCGGCCCGGTCGGCGGGCGCATCTGCAGCGAGGTGCTGGTGGGCCTGATGCTCGGCGATCCCGCCAGCTTCCTCAAGATCGACCCGCTGTGGGTGCCGACGCTTGCGGTGGCGGGCAGGTTCGGCATGGCCGAGCTTCTCGCTTTTGCCGTGGGTGAGCAAGCCGAAGCCTGGGGCGACGCTTCGGCCAGGCCGCTGGGGAGCTGGCGCCGGGCATTCGTTCCGGCATCCGAGATGGTCGAAGCGAATTGGCCTTGAGCGGGGTGGAGCAGGCATCGCGGTGAGGCTCTACGCCGCGTATCGCCTCTGCCGCATGATCCCCCTCGCCGCCGGCGCGGCCCTTCTTCTCCTGCGCCCTTATTGGCGCCTTCGCCGCACCGGCGATCGCGCGGGCTGGTACACGGCGCTCGGGCAGCGCCTCGCGCAATTGTGCGAGCGCTGCGGGCCGGCGGCGATCAAGGCCGCCCAGATCGTCGCTTCGCGTAGCGACCTGCTGCCTCACGAACTGACGTGCGCGCTCGCCCGCGTCCAGGATCGGGCGCGGCCGCCCTCGTCGCGGGCGCTGCGCCGGGCCTTGGTCGCCGCTTATGGCCCCGCACCCGGCTGGCCATTCGCGCTGGTCTCCAGCCATCCCGCCGCGGCGGGAAGCGTGGCCGCAGTGGTCCACGCGCGACTGCCGGATGGCGAGCAGGTGGCGATCAAGCTCGTTCGCCCAGGCGTGACCCGGCAGGTGGCGGCGGACCTGGTGAGCCTGGCCTGGCTGCTTCGCATCCTGGAGAGGAGCCGGCGCTTCGCGGCGGTGCCGCTTTGCGAGACTTTCGCCCGGCTGGCGCCGGTCATCGCCCGGCAGTGCGACATGCTCGAAGAGGGCCGTGCCCGCGACCGGCTCGGCGCCTCGCTCGCCGGCGGCGTGATCATGCCGCGCATCCGCGCGGACCTGACCAGGCCAGCCGCGCTGGCGATGGAGTGGCGGCCCGGCGCTTGCCGTCTCACCGACCCGCAAGTGCCGCAGGCCGATTACGAAGCCGGGTGCAAGGCCCTCCTGCGCAGCCTCTACCGGATGATTTTCGTGAACGGCTTCGTCCATTGCGACCTGCATCCCGGCAACCTCGCATGGGAGCCGGTCGGGACGGTCGTGCTCTACGATTTCGGCTTGGTGGCCGAACTCTCTCGCCCGGAGCGCAAGCTTCTCGCCGACCTGTTCGTCGCGATCGTCGAGCGCGATGCGAACCTGGCTGCGGCCGTGATCCTTGAGAGCGCGACTATCAAGCCGGCGGGCCTCGATCGCGCCGCGCTCGAAGCCGATGCCGGACGTCTGCTCGACCGCTGGGCCGGGAAGCGCGCGGGCGAGTTCCTGATCGCCGCTTTCGTCATCGATCTTTTCGAGCTTCAACATCGTCACGGCATTCGTGGAACGCCTGGTTTCGTGGCGGCGATATGGGCGCTTGCTACCTTCGAAGGCCTGGTGCGCGAGCGTTTCCCCAGCCTTGACTTTCAGGCGGCGGCGAGGCCGTTCCTGCTCTCGGCGATGCTAAACGTGTGGCGCGCGCGCGGCGCCCCGCAGCCGCAACGGCCTCAGGAGCCGATTCTCGGCGAGCCGCTTCATGATGGATTGGCGGCGGGGGTCGGCCAAAGCAGCGATAGCGTTAGTGATCAACCGTAAGCTAGGACTTACGGTAAAATCAACAATGTCCCGTTGGGAGGCTGACCCCCGCTGCGCTCCGCCGCTCACTTCTTCTTTGCACGGCGGCCGGGTTTGCGCGCGGGGCGGGTGGAGCGGGCGATCTCGTTCAGGCTCAGCGGGTAGGTCAGGCGCTCGAGCGAGAGCAGCACCCGCTTGCCCGGATCGAACGAGGAATAGAGCGCCAGGGACACCACCCACAGGCCGCCTTCGCTGGTCGGCTTGACCCTGCCCTTCCAGTCCTCGAGGGCGCCGGCGATGAGGGCGGCGGTGCCGCCGTCAAGCGTCTGATTGGGGATCAGGCCGGCGGCGAGCTCGCTGACCAGCGGATCGGGGCCCGGCACCAGGGTGAAGCCATAATAAAGGCCGAAGGTGAGCTTGAGGTCGTCGCGCCGGCCGGCCGGCGGGAACAGGGCGTCGAAGGCCGCCTGCAGCGCCGCCTCGACGGTGGCGCCGGTCATCGCCAGCGCGCCGGTGCGGGCGATCGCCGGCGTCACGATGTCGGTCGCGGTGACGATGGCGGTGCGGTAGACGAAGGCTTCGGCGGTCGCCGGGCCGTCCGCGCCGAGCAGGTCGATGTTGCGCACCACTTCGAGCATGACCCGCCCGTTCTGGGTCGCGCCGACGTTGAGCCTCGGCCAGGACAGGGCGAAGCTCGGCCAGGCGCTGAGCACGATGTCGGCGCCCAACGGCGGCAGATAGGCGCGGCTGTTCCCGACCGGCGTCTGGCCGACGAGCGTGCGCCAGCTGCCGTCCGCCGCCTGGCATTCGACCTCGGGCCAGCCGAGGCCGGGCCCGACCGCGCCGTCGAGCCGGGTCAAGGTATAATTGGCGAGCAGCCGCCCCGCCGTCTCCCGGTAAGTGACGGCGGCCGAGAAGGGATAGGTCTCGCTCGCGACCCAGTCGTCGCCACCGCCGGGCGCTTCGCCATGCGCGTTGGGCAGCCGCGTTCCCCACAGGCCGGCGATCGCGTTGGCGAGGTTGGCGAAGGTGGTGACCGCCGATTCCAGCACCGGTTGGGTAACGCCCTTCTTGGGGTCGGTGAGGCCGGCCAGGAGGCCGTTGAGATCGTCGGCGACCGCGACATATTGGGCGAGCGCGGCGAACAAATCGTCGGGATCCTCGGCCAGCAGCGCCGGCGGCGGCGGGCTGAGATTGAGCTCGACGGTGACCGCGACATGGTCCTGCGCCTCATGTTCGTGCGAATAAACGAGCCGGAACGTCCATAGCGACGCGGTGGTGAGCGTCGGCGGCTCGGTCGGATCGCCGGTCGCGGTCTGCGAGACGATCAGCGGCAGCGCCGGGAAGGCCTTGAGCGGAATCGGCACGTCGGTCGCGCCGAGATCGACGCCGAGCGCCGGCGGCACGTCGCTGCCGGTGAGCACCGGCGTCATCGCCAGCCAGTCGGATTCGACATAGCCGGGCGCATTCTCGACCGGGCGGCGGTGGATTTCGAGATTGGAGACCGCATAAGTGAGGTCGAGCGGCACGTGCGACTGGGCGCCGGGATCGCTGACCGACAACGGCAGGGTGAGGAAGGGCGCGGTTTCGGAGAGCGAAACCTTGCCGGCCGCAAGCCGCCAGCGCGGATCTGCCGGCGGCGGCGGTGATGGCGGCGGCGGAGGTGATGGCGGAGGTGGGGCCGGCGGCTTTGTGCGCCCCTCGCCGTACAGCGCGGCCGTGCCGGTCGGGTCGGTCGCGCGCGTCCAGGCGCTGTTCACGGTCGCGTCGTACTGGACGATCGCAGCCGTCGCCCAGGCCGCCGACAGCGACACGCCGAGCGCTTGGCCCAATACGCGCCGCGCCTCGGCGAGCCCGGCGGCGAGATTGGGGTCGGTGACCGCGCGCGAATCTGCGCCGCCGCCGGGCAGGGCGACCTTGAAGATGCTGGCGAGATCGGCGGGGATCGCGGCCTGGAGCGTGGCCTTGGCGCCGATCAGCCGGACAAATTGCGGGCGAAGCTCGACGATCGCGTTGATCGCCGCGGCATTGGCCGGATCGATCAGCCGGTCGAAATCCGAAAGGAAGCGCGAGGCCCAGATCTCGACGTCGACCCCCTGATAATCATGGTCGACCGCCTGGGCCGGATCGAGCCGGCCGGCGACCAGCGGCGCGATCGACACCTGCGCGCGGCTGACCAGCTCGCCGTAGAGGGGGGCGAGGCCGATCATCCGCGCCAGCTTCTCCTCGCCGAAGGTGACGCCGCGGAAGATGGCGGCCGCGGTGATGCCGGCGGCGCCGAAATCGACCGCCCACAGATCGGCGGCATGATCGGGCATCTTGGCGGTCGCCAGCCTGAGCTTCGGCAGCGCCGCCCGCAAATCCTTTTCGAAGGCATCGAAGGTCATCGACCCGCCCTGCACCGGTGTCGCGGCCGGCGCGGCGATCGTGGCGCGCACCGAGGCGACGTTGCTGTTCTCGAATCCGGCATGGACGAGGTTCGCCGGGCGGCGGACGACCAGCTCGACGGTGAGCGCGAAGGCGGCGCCCGGATAGGGGCCGGTGGCGCTGAGGGCGGTGTCGAGCGCGATATCGGCGGGCGGCAGCAAGGTGTGCGCCTGGGCGGCGAACAGCACGGCCTCCGGATTGGCGTCGATCACGGCCGCGACGGTCACGGTCGCCTGGCGGCCGGCGGCGACGTAGAGATCGTTGAAGCGTCCGACCACGCTGTTCAGCGTGTCGTGCGCGGCGGTGGTGACCGGACCGATGCCCGGATCGGGCGCGACCAGCGCGACGGCGGCGGCGACCAGCCCGGTGGTGCCGGCATTGGCGAGGCCGAAGGCGGCGGCCCGCACCCCGTAAAGGCCGTCGATCGCCGAGGGCTTGGTGGCGCCGGCGAGCAAGGCGGGCGGGCAGACCAGCAGGCCGCCCGCCGCGAGCCGGCCCGGAGTCTCGAAGGCGGCGGCGACGTCGGCCATGGTCGCCGCCGGCGCGGTCTGCTTCACCTTGGCGAGCACCGCGGCGAAGCTGGCGAGGCCGGTCGTGTCCACCGGCACTTCGGTGCCGTCGACGTCGACGTCGAAATTCTGGCCCTGCGCCACCGTGCCCGGCAGATTGGCGTTGCGGTCGGCGAGCGCGGTCGCCTTGTCGGGCGAAGCGGCGAGATCGAAGCCGGCCGCGATCCCCGACAGGATGTCGCCGGCGCGGATCGTATAGGGCACGAAGATCAGAGCCGGGTCCGGCAGCGCGGCGGCGCCCGGTATGGCGAGCGCGGTGTCGGCGATCACGCTCCGCGTCTTGTTGGCGACGAGCAGGGCCGCCGGCGGGCAGGCATAGCGGCCCGCGAAGCCGGCCACCGTCTCGCCCGCGCCGGGGGTGACCGTGGCCGGATCGCCGGTGCCGAAATCGCCGAGATAGACGAGCGCGCCGGCCTCGTAGAGATCGGCCGTCAAAAGGTTCTTCGCGATCAGGTCGTCGGTGGTGGCGCCGCTGCCGTTGGTCTTCAGCGTCGCCTCGCCGAGCACGACATAATGGGCGGTGTGGGCGGTCGCGCCGCCGAGCAGCAGGCGCGCGTCGTCGGCATAATATTGGCCGAGCGCGGCGGCCGAGACGTGGATGCCGCGCTCCGAGAAGGCGGCGACCGTGTCGGTGAGCGTCGCGACCGTGCCGCCGCCAGGGAGCGTGGTCTGGCCGACAATGATTTCGACCCCGTCGACGGTGAAGGTGAAGCCCGCCGTCAGGATCGCGTCGGCGGTGCTGTCGGCGGCGAGCCAGCCGGCGCTTTCGACCCGCAGCGCCTGCGGCAAATTGGCGAGGCCGCCGGTGGCGAGATTGGCGAGCGTCGGCGCGGGCGACGGCACGGGAAGGGCGCGGGCCGTATATTCGAGCACCGTGCCGATCTTCAGCGGCAGCACGTCCTTATTCTCCGGCGCGCTCAATATTTCGCTTGGCGTCGGCGTCGGCCAGCCGGAGCGCGGCACGGCGGCGATGCCGGTCGCGGTGTCGCCGCTCGCCATCACCACATAAGCGGGCACGGTTATGGCAACGCCCTCGCCGAAGATTTTCGACAGCGGCACGTCGGCGTTGACGCTGGCCAGCGCCTCCCAGCCGATCCCGTAATCCGAAACGATCGTGCCGAGCGCGGCGGCCGCCGGCATGACCGCGCCGTAGAGCATCGCGCCGGCGGCGGTCAGATAGGCGCCGGCGGCGAAGACGGAGAGCGAGGCCGCGCCGGCGACGGCGAGCGTGCTGCCGCTTTGCAGCGTCGTCTCGACCGTCGCGGTGAGGCCGGGCTGGGCATATTGATAATAAACGGTCGCATAAAGGTCGCGCTGCCGCTCGGCGGACTGGACGAGAGCGTCGCCGCGCTGGGCGACCGCCGGCATCAGCGCCTGCGCCTTGGCGGCGAGAGTGATGTGGAGCCCGACCGCGGCGCCGTTTATCTCGACGCTGTAATAGGAATTGACCGACGGCCAGCCGGCCGGTCCGTTCAGCGGGTCGGTATAGCCGACCGTCACGCCCAGGGCATGGTCATCGGCCGCGTCGGTGCGGTTGCCGAGCACGTCGCCGAAGCCGAGCTGGAAGGCGACCTGGGGCGCGCTCGACGCGGTGCCGAGGCCGCGATAGGGATCGGCGTCCGGCGGCGGCAGCCCGCACACACAAGTCGTTACCGAAGGCGGCCCGAACCGATAGATCGGCAGCACCGTCTGATAGGCCCAATAGAGCTTGGGCGCCGGATCCTCGAGCGCGCCTCGGCGCCGCGCCCGCGCCCGCTCGATCGGCGTGGCACCGGTGCCGTCCGACGCCTGCGGCGAGGCGGGCATGCCGTAAGCGGGGATCGAATAGGGCGCGCCGGCCGATGCGTTCGCGATCGCGGTGACCAGGCTGTACTGCTGGCGCAGCGCATTTTCCTGGTCCTCCGGCGTGATCCCGCCGGGCGGCACGATCGGCCGGTTCAGGGTGAGGGTGAAGCCGGTGCTGCCGGCCGGGACCAGCGCCTGGGCGACGAACTCGGTGGGATCGGCGCCGCTCTCGGCCTCGGCGAACAGGATGGCGCCGTCGGGGACGTCCTGATCGACCGCGAGCAGGCTGGTGTTGAACGACAGGAGCGTCCGGCCCGCGGCCGCCGCCTGCTGGGCGCCGACGATGACGAGGAATTGCAGCACCGCCTGGTCGTTCGCGTCGAAGGCGCCGTCGGCGAGGCCGCCATCGACGCCGAACGTATAGCCGATCCCGCCGACCGCGCTTCCCTCCCAGAGCAGCAGGGCGAAGGCGGCGGGGTCGGTGAGGTCGGCGCGGCAGAGCGGAGGCGGCGGCGGATCGTCCTCGGCGGCGGCCGCGCCGCGCGCCGCGGGCACGCTCTGCGGGACCGTCTCGGTCGAAAGGTTGCTCTTGATCAGCCAGGCATTGCCGCCGGTCAAGGCGAGGCCGTTCGGATCGGCGGCGGTGGTCGCCGGCGGCGTCGCGACATGGGCGATCGTGCCGGTCGGCGGCGGGTTCGGATCGGTCAGGTAGGCGACGAGATCGAGCAGCAGCGGCATCTGCTCCACCGCCGCGCCGTTGAGCTGGTAGACGCCCGGCGCCTCGACCAGCCGGCGCACGGTGAAGGCGATCAGGGTGGCGAAAGTGCAGTCGGCGACCGGCACCGCGCCGGCCGTGTCCGTCTGGCCGGCATAGGTGCCGTAAGGGGTGGTGCCGCCGGCGCGGGCGCGGGCGAGCAGCGAATCCGGGAAGGGATAGACCGACAGCGTGTTCTTGGCGACGTCGTAGCCCGGCACCGGCAGCGCGACCGCGCTCTGCAGGGCGACATGCTGGGCGAAGCCGTAAGTGACCGGCGCCTCCCCCCGCACCGCGACCGCCGCCGGCGGCTTGTCGGGCAGCCAGGCGAGCGAGGTGACCGGCACGGCGTCGAGCACGCTTTGGTTGGTCACGCTGTAGCTCAGCGTCTCGGCCTCGCCGGTGTGCAGGATCGCGCCCGCCGGCAGCGCCCGGCCCGCCGCCAGCGCGCGGTTGACGCCGGCCGCGAACGCGCCCGGGACTCGGGCGGCGAGCGCGTCCGGGCTCTCGTCCCCGCCGACCGTCGTGCTGTCGAACAAGGTGATCCACGTCACCTGCGCGCTCAGCGTGAGCGAGAGCGCGATCCCGGTCGGGTCGGCCGGGTTGACGGTCAAATTCCATTGCTGGCGGCTCTGGTCGAACAAGGGCGAGACCTGGCTGGTCGACGCCTTGACGTGGCCGGTCTGGCCCGGCACCGGCACCGGCACCGGAATCTCCTGGCCGGAAAAGAGGTAGCGCGACGCCTCGTGGGAGATTCCGCCCGCGGCGGTGGCGCTGACGATGTCGACCAGGGTCTGCACCGTGTCGGCCGGGAGATGCCTGACGGTCAGGATCTCGCCCGCGACCAGCCCCGGCACTTTGGCGAGCCGGCTGCCCAGGTCGGTGAGGGTGAGCCCGTAGGCCTTGGCCAGGGTGGCGAAGGTGTAGCTGGTCCCCTGGGAGGTGGCGACCGCGGGGATGGTGATCAAGGCCAGCGGCGCCAGGATATGGGCGTTGCCGACCCAGGTGGCGAGGCCGGTCCAGTTGGCGCTCCACACCGGCGGGTTGGCGCCGTTCGACACCCAGTTGACGATGGTCTGGCGGGCCAGCATCGTGAAGGTCTCGCCGGGCAGGATGGCGACGCCGGTCCAGGCCGGGATCGCATAGCTGCCGCCGCTGCCGGTGACCGCGTCGCGGAAGGGCGGCCAGCCGGTCGCGCCCGTCGTCGCCGCCTGGTTCTGCTGGAGGTTGAGCGCGGCGCCGATGCGGGCGAGCGTGTCGCCCGGCACGCTGGTGTAGCCGTTCACCACCGCGGTCGCGTTCTGATAGGCGGCCGGCGTGTCGAGCTGCGTGCCCGGCGGCAGCTCGCCCGAGCGCGGATCGATCGGCAGCGTCTTCAGCTTGTCGGCATTGAGATCGGCGAGCGCCTGGGCATACCAGGAGGCGGCCGGCCCGTCCGGCAGGTCGGCGGTCGGCACGCCGCTATAGCGTATGTAGAAGACCGCCGCGGCGAGCAGGGCGGTGAAGCCCGCCGGGGCGGCGGTCCAGCTCGTCGCCGGCGCATCGTAGAGCGCGCCGGCGGCGAGCAGCTTGGCGTCATCCTCCTGCCCCTGGCTGGCGCCGAGGATCGCCGCCGCCGCGACCCCGTAGCGCGTCGCCAGGACATTGAGCGTGTCGGCGGCCGCGACCGGCACGACGAGGTCGCCGAGCGTGAGGTTGTCCACCTTGATGGCGGCGCCCGGATTGTCCGCGGCCAGCACCTCGGGCGAGACGCCGAGCACGACCTCGACATCCTCGCCGGCGGGCGTCGACTTGAGCGTCTGTTCGAAGTCGTGATTGAGGAAATTGATCTCGTCGACGGTAGCGCCGAGCGCGTCGGCCACGGTCTCGACCGTGTCGCCGGGCCGCACCGGATAGTCGACTTTCGCGGTCGGCTGGTCGTCGGCGATGTCGGCGAGCGACTGGCTGGCGGTGGCGGCGGGCAGCACGCGATTGTCGAGCGCGGCGATCGCCTCGCGCACCGCCGACTTGGCGATCAGCAGGTTCCAGTCGCTGAACAAATGGCTGGCGAAGGAGACATAGGCGGTCAGCGGATCGTCGGGCGGCCCGGGCGGCACCTGGCCGCTCGGCGAGAAGAGCGCCGCCTGCGTCTGTGCGCCCCACAGATAGAGCGCTCCGACCTTATTGTCGGCGAGGAAGTCGACCGGGCCGGTCTGCGGCGAGGCCCAGCCGAGGAAGGGCGGCACCGCCATCGCCATGCCGCTCTGCTCGGCCGCGTCGGCCTCGCCGTCGGGCAGGCCGGAAATGGAAAGGTGCATGTTGGTGTCGTAGAATTGGGCAAGCTTGCCGGGCGGCTTGCCGGGCGTCGCGAGCGTGCCGGCGGCAAAGCCGTCGCCGACCGCCACCGGATCGTCGAGCATGGCGGCGAGGGCGTCGAGCTGGCCGGCGGTCACCGTGTCGGTCGGCGCCTGCGGCCCCTGCGGGATCGCATAGATCGCATAGAGCAGGAGGCCCTGGATCAATGTGTCGGCGGCGAGCGCGTCGAGATCGTCGTCGGTCTCGGCATGGATCGCCATCGCCGCGGACCGTTGGCGCGCCTGAGCGGCCGTGAGCGACTCCACCGATACGCCGGTGGGCGCGAACAACTGCATCGCGAAGCGATAGAGCGGCGCCGGATTGGCCGGCGGCGTCGAGGTCCAGCTCAGCGGCACGTCGGCCACGGTGAAGGACGGGATGAAGAGGATCTGCGCCGTGCGTGGCGAATCGGTGAAAACCGTCTTGGTCGGCTGCCAGTTGAGCGCGCCGGCCTCCGCCTCGCCCGCCGCGACGGCGCTGTTCAGCCGCGCCTGGTGATCGGCGCGCAGCGCGGCGCGGCGGCGCTCGGGCCGGCGCCGGGGCTGGGGCGGCCGCCGCCGCGCCGCGCCGCGGGCGCCGCTCCGCGCCAGCCGCCGGCCGCGGCTGTCGACGCCGAGTGAGAGCGCGGCCGGGGCGGGCGCATGGAGGGTGGTGCGCGACTGGTCGGCGGCGAGGATCCAGGGGGTCGGCCGCTCCTGCCCGACCTGGAAGCTGACGTTGACCTCCACCGAGAAGCTGAAGCTGATGCGGACGAACAGGATCTTGATCTCCGCCTCGGCGCGGACCGAGACTTCGAGCTTGAACAGGGTCGGGCGATAGGCTTCCAGCGTCACCGTGGCGGCGGCATAGGCCTCCAGCGTCACGGAGACCTTGATGACCTTGAAATCGACCGAGCCGTAGAGCTTGCCGTGGATCGCGGCGACGCCCTGCGCCCAATAATAAGTGGCGCTCTGGCCGCCGGCATTGGAGGGGTGGAACCAGCCCAGCACGCCTTCGAAGATGACCTCGACCTCGACATAGACGCCGCCCGACAGCGGGCCGAAGCGGACGTCCTTGCCGACTCCGACGGCGAGGCCGACGCCGAGCTCGATCACCGGCGCGAAATTGCCGTTGGTGATCTTCGGCACGCGCTGCGACGTGGTCCCGTCGAGCAGCCCGAAATAGAGGCCGCCGCGGCCGAGGAAGGGAAAGACCTCGACCGAGAAGCTGCGATCGAAATTGCGGTTGTAGGGGAAGCCGAGGTCGATCTTGAAATTGCCGTTGGTGTAGATTTCGATCACCACCACGCCAAGCGTCACCGAAACCTCGCCGAATTCGAAATGGCGGAACGCCTCGGGCAGGGTGAGCTCGATGCGGAACATGCCCACCGTGTCGGAGATCTTCTTGTAGAGGATCTCGAACCTGAGCCCGGAAAGGCTTCCCGCTTTCTCCCCGCCGAGCGCGATCGACAGGCCGTAGATCCAGGGGTCGTTGAAGATGATGCCGAGGTCGATCGTGTCGAGCAGGCCGATGTCGAGCCCGATCAGCCACTGGCTGACCGGGCTCCACACCACGCCCTGGCCGTCCATCGGATTCTGCCCGTCCTCGGGCGCCTTCATCTCGTTCTTGAGCAAGGCGATCGAGGCCGCCACCGTGTCGGGGATCTGGCTCAGCTGGACCCGCTGGCCGAGCCCGGCATAGCGAAGCTGGATGAAGGTCTCGCCCTGGCCCGGCAAGGGCGGCGGCGTTTCGTTGACGACGTCCCAGGCGAGGTCGTCGCCGTCGTAGCGCTTGCCGAGCAGGTCGCCGGTCAGGATCAGCGACACCCCCGATTCCTTGCCGCGCGTATAGCGTATGCCGATCGTGTCGAGCCGCATGAAGACGAGGTCGGCATTGGCGGCATAGACCAGCTCGACGCTGCTTTCCTTGGGATCGAGGGTCAGGGTGAAGCGCGAGAGCTCGATCTTGTTGAGCACGTTCCACGGCGGATCGAGCGAATAGCCGAGCGTCGGCGCGGCGAGGTTTACCAGATATTCGAGGATGCCGCCGATGGTGACTCCGCCAAGCTGCAGGCTGATCACCTGGTGGCGGCCGCCGCCGCCGTCGCTGTCGTCCCGCCACGAGGTCAGCGCCTTCAGCCAGACCTCGTCGAACTGGACCATGAACTGGTAGGTTGGCTCGGGCACGCCCAGGGTGAGGGCGGCGCTGAGCGTCAGCCTGTTGATCGAGAACATGCCCTCGAGCGTGCCCGACGCGGTGGCGCTCGATCCGGGCTTCGTCAGGTCGAGCGAGGCAGCGGCGGAAACCTTGAGCGTGGTGCCGAAGATGGTCGGCGTCCATTTCACCGAAATGGTGCCGCCGAAGGCGTAAGCGGTCGGCGTGCCGGTGTTGAAGCTGAAATAGAGCCGGTCGACGTTGAGCTGCGGCACCCATTCGGGCACCGGATCCTGGCCGATGAAGCGGCCGATGAGATTGGTGAGGCGGATCGCGGCGCCGGGCAGCAGGGCGCCGGCGAAGGTCCAGCCCTCCGGATGGGTTGCCGCCGGGCCCGGATAGTCGGCCGAAAGCATGAAGGCCGGCGGCTGGTCTTCGGCGGTGCCGGCATCCTCGAACAGGAAGGTCGCCGCGATCCCGCCGGCAAGCTCGCCGCCGATCATGCTGACCTGGAAGCTCAGCGCGCGCAGCGTCACCGTGGTGACGATCAGGGGGATGTCCCAGCCCTGCTCCGGCGGATCTTCGTCGACGAGCATGATGCTGCCGTCCGGCGCGAACGCCAGCCGTTCCGGCGGCGGCTGGCCGAAGATGATGTCGGCGTTCGCGTAATAGGATTGCTCTTGCGGGTCGGCGTCGATGGCCAAGCCGACGATGTTCATCCCCGCCTTCGTAGGCGGCCCGGGACTGCCGAAATAATTGTTGAACGCTTCCGAGATCGGGATGATGTCGCCCTCGCGCAATTGGGCGGAGGCGGCCCAGTCCGGAATGCTGACCGCGCAGTCGATGTGGATCGGCTGGCTGGCCTGGAAGGTCACCGTGCCGAACACCGACGAGGAGAGATAGCCGGTCGCCGCGCCGCTGATCGGCGCCGCGCCCCAGACCCAGCTGATGCCGACATCCTCGAGCGAGATGAACGGCGCCGGCGACGACCAGGGCTCCGTCGAAACGATCGAGGCCGCGATATAGGCGACCGAGAAATCGGGCCGTTTCGTGACGGGATCGCGCCGGTAGGCCGCGCCCGGATCGAGGTAGAATTCGACCGAACGAAAGCGGAATTTCAGCATCGGCACGAAGCTCGGCGGCGTCGGCAGCGAGGGGAGGCCGAACAGCTGGCCGAGCTGCGGCATGCCGAGCACGCCGCTTCCTTCGTCGAACTCGACCATCAGGTGCCATAGCCGGCCGGTGGCGAGCAGCGGACAGCTCAGCCAGCCGATCAGGGTGCCGACCTGAAGGCGGCCGACCATGTTGAGCAGGGAATAAGGGGCGTCGTCGGGATCCTCGGGGTCCTCGGCGAGCCGCGAGACGAGGCCGAAGCCGACATTGGTGAGCGAGAGCCCGCCAAGCTGGAGCAAGGGGTTGGCGAGCGTGATCCGGGCGGCGGAGACGGCCTCGAGCTCGAGCACGGGCGGCTGGTCGTAGCTCGCCGGCAGGGTCACCGGGCCGGCCAGCTGCAGCGGCCAGGCGCTGACCAGATAGCGCCATGGCTGCCAGAAGCTGGCATAAGGCAGGCTTCCGGCGAGGGTCAGCGCGGTGTCGCCCGACCCGGTCGTGAAGGCGGCATTGTCGAGCCGGATGCCGATCAGGAAGGACGGCCCCGGCAGCACCGCCATGTCCTGGATGCTCATCGTTTGCGGCAGGCCGGCGAAGGTCGCGCCGAACGTCCAGCCGGCCTGGCTCATGGTCAGCGTCAGCGCGAACGCGACCGTGTCCCCGCCGACGCAGTCGAGCCGGACCGCCACCGGCTTGACATAGGCCGCCGGCGCGCCGGGCAGCCCCCAGCTCGCGCTGCCGGTCAGCGTCGCCGAGGTCGCCGCCGGCGACAGCCGCGCGCCGGTGACGAGGAAGCCGGAGGTGATGGTGAAGCGCGCCAGCATCGGCCGCAGCGGCGCCAGCGCCGGGTCGGCCGAGGCGGCGTAGAGGTCGATCTGCCCGGAGGACGAGATCGCGCCGTTGAGCGCGGTGATGACCGCCGAGAGGCTCATCCGATGGTCCTGAGGCCGCGCAGCCGCGGCCCGAGCCGCTCGGCGATCGGGCGCCGCGGCGGCGGCGCGGCGCTGGCCCGGCCGGCGCCGGCGGGGAGCGCGCGCGCCGCCGCAGCGCCGCCGCCGGGGACGAAATCGGGCGCTTCCGCCATCGCCCGCGCCGCGTTGGTCGTGGAAATGACCGAGCGCGCGTTCGCGGTCCACCGGAACTCCCAATTGCGCCCCATCGGCACGTCGTTGACCTGCTGGGGCTCGGGTCCGTAGGATGGCGCCGGAAACGGCGGGCAGAGATATTGGGGATAGCCCTCGGAATTATATTGGGCGTTGTTGAAATAGAGCGTGGAATAGGCGTTGAGGCGCGTCTTCGTCGTCGCATATTGCCAGCGCAGCGGCCATGCCGGATCGATAAAGACCGCGGTGATCGCCTTGTCGACCCACGAGGTCATGAAGTGGCGGTCGCCGTCGAGCGCGGGATCGCTCCAATAGGGGTCGGCCGCGGTCAGCTTCCCGCTGAATTGGAGGATCATGTACATCGACGGATGGTGGTGGCGCTTCTCCCCGGCGCTGATGCTCATCGTGATCGGCTCGAAAATGTCGAGGAACTCGCTGACCACCGCCCTCGCGTCGAAGTCCGGTATGTCGTTCGCGTTCTTGAGATCGTAGGTGGTCTTGCGGCTGCCATGGTGGGGCAGGGTCAGCATGAACGTCCGGGGGAAGGTGTCCTGATCGGCCAATTCGAGGATCTCGTTGATCTCGGCGAGGGTGGTCGAGGTCGCGTCGCCGGTGGCGAGGATCCAGTAATCGCCCCATTGCAGCGTCAGCACCACCGACTTGGTATTGATCGCCTCGGCATTCATGCTCTGCTTCTTCGCCATGCTGACCGGGTCGCGCGGGTGCGGGGTGTTGGCGACGATCAGCTGCAGCCTGGGCTCGGTCGCCGCCTGCGCGGCCGCCCAGATCGGCGTCCAGACCGGATCGGTGGCCTCGTCATAGCCGGTCTGCGACGGCGTGAAGCCGCCGATATTGGCGCTGGCCTGATCCTGGAGATCGCGCAGCACGGTATAGCCGGCCAGCGTCGTGATCAGGCCGCCGCCGCCGTAGCGCCAGGCCGGGCCGCCATAGCGCGTCATGCCGATCTGCTGGTGGTTGGGCTGGCCGAAGGCGGGCAGGATCTTGGCGATCATGTTGTAATGGTCGGTGTCGCCATGGGTGATGATGAGGACGTCGAGATAGCGGTTGTTGGCGATGATCTTGTCGCGCAGCCATTGCAGGTTCGCCGTCGCGATCGCCTGGCTGCTGTTGGTGCCGAGGTCGATCAGGAGGTTGTTGGTGACGGCGCCCTGGCCGTTCAGGATCTCGACGTAGTTGCAGGCGCCCTGGCCGACGTCGAGGACATGGAATTTGACGGTGGCGGTCGCCATGGCTCAGCCCTCCGTCGCGGCGCGGGGCCGGCTCACTGGATGGGCCTCAGCGCGCGCAGCCGGCCACCGCCGGGCCCGGCGGCCGTGCGCGCGGCCGGCCGCGCCCAGGCCGGCCAGGCGCCGGCGGGCCGCTCCGCGCTCGCGCCCATGCCCATCGCCCGGGCCTGCCGGCCGGCCGCGGTGGCGAAAGCAGCGGGCGCCGCGGCGACCGGCGAACCGGCGAACTCGGCGCGCGCGGCCAGGGCGCGCGCGGCATTCTCGCTCGAATCGACGCTGAAGCTGTCCGCGGTCATCGTGAACTGCCAATTGCGCCCCAGCGGCGCGTCGGTGATGTTCGTGTGATCCTGCACGGCGACGGGAACCGGAACCGGGGGCGCCAGATACTGCTCGTATGCGACGGCGTTATATTGCGCGTCCTTGAAGTATAGGGTGCAATAGATGTTGGCCTTGGTCCGGGTGCTCGCATATTGCCACGCCAGCGGCCATGCCGGATTGACCGTGTCGCGCGTCATCCTCAGGTCTATCCACGACGTCAGGAAATGCTCGTCATTCTGCAGCTCGTCGTCAGTCCAATAGGGCTCCCTGAGAACGATATTGTCTACGAACTGATCTATCATGTACATCGACGGATGGTGGTGATTCTTCTCGCCGGCGCTGATGCTCATCGCCCGTGGCGGGAATTTGCCGAGGAAGTCGTCGATCACCTTGCGTGCATCGTCGCCCGGAACGATGTTGGCGTTCCTGAGGTCGTAGGTGGTCTTGCGGCTGCCATGGTGCGGCAAGGTGAGCATGAACGTCTTCGGCAATTCCGCCGTCTCGACCATGGCCAGCAGGTTGTTGACTGCGGCGAGCGTCGTCGATGTCGCGTCGCCGGTGGCGACGATCCAAAAGCCGTCCCATTCGAGAGCGGTGATCACCGATTTGGTGTTGACCGCCTCTGGATTCATCGCCTGCCGCTTGGTGAGGTCGAGCGGGTCGTGGTCGTGCGGCGTGTTGGCGAGGATGAGCTGCAGCATCGGCTCGGTCGCATCCGCGCCGGCGCTCCAGATCGGCGTCCACACGGGATCGGTCATGGCGCTGTAGCCCGTCTGCGAGGCGAGCAAGCCGCCGACATTGGGAACGCCGAGGATCGGGACCGCATAAGCCTTGAGGATATTGATCAGCCGACCTTTCTTGTAGCGCCAGGCCGGGCCGCCATAGCGGACCATGCCGATCTGGTTTCCGGCCGGCGGGCCGAAGGCGGGGAGGATCTTTGCGACCAGATTGTAGTGATCGGTGTCGCCATGGGTCAGGATCATCACGTCGAGATAATGGTTGTTGGCGATGATCTGCTGGCGCAGCCACTCCAGGTTGTCCGCGGCGATCGCCTGCCTGCTGTTGGTGCCGAGGTCGATCAGGAGATTGTGGGTGACGGCGTCATGCTCGTCGAAGATCTCGACATAGTTGCACGAGCCCTGGCCGACATCGAGCACATGGAAGTCGATCCTGGCGGTCGGCATCGCCTCAGCCCCCCACCGGCAGGCGGCCGAGCCGCTTGCGCCGCGCCAGCCGCGACTGCGCGGGCGGGGCGGCGAGCAGCGCCTCCACATCGTCGTCGTCGCTCTCGGCATTTGGATCGGTGTAGGCGGCGAGCCAGCCGAGTTGGCCGGTCGAGCGGCCCTGCGGCCCGCCGAACAGGCTGATGTCGAGATTGCCGGGCGGGAAGGAAAAGCCGAGCACCGACAAGGCGAAGCGCGACAGCTTCAACAGATAGGCGCGCTTGCCGTCCTGGGGGTAGGTCGAGAAGATGAAGCTCTTGAAGCCGAGCTTGAGCACGCCCTGCAGCGGGAAGCTGCCGCTGCGGGTCGGGGTGCCGGGCAGCTTGAGCCCGAAGTAGATCGGCAGATCGGTATCGCTCGCGCCGACCATCCAGGCGGCGAGGATCTCGGCCTTCAGCCCCTCGCCGCCGGCGAGCGCGCCGAGGCTGCCGAGATCGAGGGTCAGCACGAGGCCGTACCAGGGCGGCACCATCGGCACCTGATCGAGCGGCGCCGAGATCGAAAGATAGCCCATATCCTCCGGCGACACGCCCGACGGCGGCGCGTCGGGCGCCGACAGGTTCGGGCTGGCGGCGATCGCCCGCGCGGTGACCGGGAAGCAATTGACCAGGCTGTCGGGGCGCGGGTTGCTGTTGGCGAGATCGAAGCCGATTCCGGTTTCGTTGACCGTCCAGGTCTGGACCGACGGCGCGTCCATGCTGAAGTCCATGGTCAGCACCAATTGGCTGAACGTCAGCCAGCCGTCGACGCCCGCCGATGCCTCGGTCTCGGGCGCGGCGGGGCCGTAGCCGAACGGGTCGAAATCGGGTGGCGTGAAGAAGCGCAGCTTGCCGCCGAGCGCGAAATCGGTGGTCACCCGGTCCGGCGACGGATTGGCGAGCGTCGCGATCCTGACCGAGGTGATCTCGATCCCGGTCAGCGCGGTGTTGATCGCCTTGTAGCGATTCTCGCCGGTCAGCGAGAAGGCGTAGGACGGCGCGCCGCCGGATTTCTGCAGCGTGCCGGAGATGATCAGATTGTTGCCCCGCAGCGATTCCTGCTTGATCAGCCGGGCGGCGAACAGCCGGTTCAGCGAGATTTCGACCGTGCTCGCGAAATCGACGAGATGGGCGTTGGCGAAGCGCGCCATCAGCCGCATCGTCTTGAACTGGAAGGGGACGGTCGTTTCGGGCACCAGATCGACCGTGTCGACATAGTCGATCAGGCCGAACACGCTGGTCTGCTTGAGCGTGATCGGGACGGTGGTCGGATCGAACGGGGTGACGCTGGCGCCGACATGATGGGCGAAGAAGCGCGCCGGATCGAGCCCCGCCGCGACGAAGCGCAGCGCCGGCGGCAGATCGGAAAGATCGACCGGCGCGTTGAGGAAGAGCACGCCGTTCCAGCCCGGGTCGTGGACCACCTCGCGATAGAAGCGCGCATAGGGGCTTGCGGGATCGCCCCCCGGCTGGGCGGCGAGGCGCGCCTGTTCGATGATCGCGTTCAGCGTCTTCCAGGTCGGCTGGAGACTGCCCGATTGATCCTTGGCCGCCGCCTGCCAGCCCCAGCAGGAGGTGTCGGCGGCCAGCGATTCGAGCGAGCGGTTCGCATATTTCCACACCATCAGCGTCGGATCCTCGCCGCTGCGCCAGCGGACGGGATCGAGGCGGAAGCGCCAGCCGTCGAGATCGAGCGCGAAGGGCGGCTCGCACGACGCCTGCTCCAGGAAGGTGGTGACGTTGGAAACGACGAAGAACAATTGGTTGGCGAAGATCGCCGCCTCGAAGTCGCGGTCGACCCGATCGAAGGCCAGGCGCGGCTGCGGGCTGTCGGGCAGGTTGGCGATGATCGCGCCCTTGATCTCGGAAAGGTCGGGCGGGAGGGTGACGACCAGGCCCTTGGGCGTGATCGCCAGCACGTCGCCATCCTCCTCGAGGGCCTCGATCCCGGGCGGCGCACCGGTGATGAGCTGGCGCCGGCGCGGCGCGAGCGCGGCATTTTCGAGCGCGCGGGCGGCGTCGGCGCTGGCTTCGGCGACGCCGGCATAGACGCCGACCGGATAGACGGGCGGCACCGCCCCGCCGGCCGTCCAGCCGGGCAGCGCCGCCGCCGGCACTTCCTGATAGTTCATCACCGCCGAGCCGCCGCCGGTGAACAAAGGCGATTGCCGCGGCTGCGCATAATAATGGAGCCCCGCCTGGCCGGACGCGGGCGGGAGCACCGTCATCCAGGCGGTGGTGACGAGATCGGTGAGCAGGTCGGTGCCGGTGCCGGGCAGGGTCGCGTCCGGCGATGCGTTGAGCGCGAAGCCGGGCTCGCCGGCCTGGAACAGGATGAGCGTCCCCGACACCGCCAGCGCGGCCGATTCGAGGCCCGACAGGCCGAGCATCAGCTCGTCGGTCAGCCCGGTGCCGGTGCCCCCGGCCGGCGGCACCACCGCGAAGGTGAAGGCGCCGTCGGGCGCCAGGCTGTACAGGCAGGAGCGCGGATCGGTGGTCGTGTCGAGGCGCGTCGGGCAGCGGCAGAACATCAGCCCGCCCGGCCACAGCGGCGCCACCGGCGAGGCGGGGGTGAGCGTGCTCGCATAGCCGCGCTGGGTGACGATGTGGCAGTCGATCACCGGGCTCGAAGCGGCGAAGCTGAGGCCGGTGCGGCCGCGCAGCTCGGGATGGAGCGGGTCCCAGGCGGCGGCCAGGCTCATCGCCGCGGCGGCGGTGCCGAGCACCGGCATCGACACCGGGACCAGCCGGGGATCGGCGGGATCGAGGGCGTAGCGCAGCGCATAGCGCAGCTCGACGCCGAGCGCCCCCAGCCCGTCGGCGGGCACGGCGAGCGTGCCGGTCCAGACGCCGATCGCGCTGCCCTGGAAGCCGATCGCGCTCGCGCCGGAAGGGCCGAAGGCGCCGCCGGGCGAGAAGAAGGTGGCGGCGCCGGCGGCGATCATTGCGCGGGCCGGCTCCTGCTGGTCGAGGGTCAGCGCGGCGCCGGCGGCGACGCTGAGGCGATAGCCGCCAAGCGAGAAGAGGCCGATGCCATGCGTCGTCCAGGCCGTGGTGCCCGACTGGGAAATGCCGGTCGCGAACCAGCCGGTTGCCTGCCAGAAGAAGGCGGGGTCGTCCGGATTGGCGATCCACAAGAAGCGCGGCGGCGCGGGCGCGAAGGTCGGGAGCCAGGCGGCAAGCGCGGCCGAGAAGGAGGCGAAACTCGCCGGCGTCGTGGCGAGGAAGAGATAGGTCCCGCCAATATCGTTCCACGTCTGCGCCAGCGTCGCCGAGGCGCCGAACGCCGCGTCGGGCCCCGGCCGGTAGCCCGCCCAATAATCGGCCACGCCCGAATCCGCGGTCGCGCTCGACGCCCAGAGCGGCAGCGACTGAACCTGGGAGAACGTGACCGCACCCATCAGAAGTCGATCCGGTCGCCGTGCAGCAACGGCAGGTTGGTCGCGTCGGTCGGCCCGCCATAGGTCGCCATGGTCGCCCAATCGAGCCGGACCATGTAGCGCTGGGCGGCATCGTAGACGAGCGGCGGCGGCGACGAAACGCCGAGCACCGCAAGGCCGGCGCCCGAGGCGCGCTCGATCGTGACGCCGGTAAGCTGGATTTGCGTGGCCGGGGGACGCACGCCGTAACGATCGAGCAGGTTGCCGACGGTGGTGCCGAGCGGCACGACCAGCTCCATCCCGTTGACCCGCACCCGGATCATCACCCGCAGCACGGCACGGCCGCGAAAATAGACGATCGGTGTGGTCGGGCCCGGAGTCGCGCTCGACGTGCTGATCGCGGTATAGGTCGAGGCCGAGGCGAGCGCGAAATTGGCGGTGGTGGCAACCGATCCGGTCCCGGTCGGATTTTGCAGCGTGCCCGGGAAGAACAGGCGATAGAAGGGATTGGGAAAGGACGGAAAGAACAGATCGGCGGCATCCGCCACGCCCGCCGCCGACTGCGCCGTAATGAGCGTGTCGGGGGCGGCCACCTGCATCGCGCCCGACGCGGTGAGCCGGGCGACGAAAGCGTCCATCGAGAGCATCCACGCGCCCGCGACCGACATTGAATCGGCAACGTCGAAATCGGTCGGCGAGCCGCCGGCAAAGCCGTTGAGCCAGGAATTGGTGTCGCCGGACCAGACGTTGGTATAATCGGCGAAGCCGACGCGGAGCACCAGGCCCTGGCGGAGGTCGATCGAGCCCATGCCCGGGCCGCCGGTGAGGCTGAGCCCGTAGGCGTAATAATGGCTCTCCTCGAAGGTTTGCGGCATCCAGCGCGAGATGGCGAGCTGGAGCGCCGAAATCCCCCAGGACGACGCGCCCGCCGTCTCCGCCGCCTTGAGGAAGTTGACATAGTCGGTCTGGAGCTGCGGCCGGATTGCGGGCAACGGATTGCCGTCGGCGCTGAAGGTCCAGACCTCGCTGTCGGCGGCGAAGGTCAGGACATAGGGCAAGGCCGCCTTGCTCGAGGGATCGTTGTTCGCGCTGAGGTTGAAGGCGCCGACCGGGGCGACGGTGATCGTCGAATTGGCGAGCGGCGGCAGGTAGATGACGATTTGCGTCGGCTCCCGCGCCAGCGTCGCCGCGGGATAGATGTTCGGCGGTTCGATCGAGGGCTGGGCGGTGGAGACGAACCAAGCGGTGCGGAACACCGGCATCCGCGCCGACGGCAATCCCGATCCGGCTTCGGTCATCGCCTGGACGACGATCGTGAACGGCCCGGCATTGGCGGTCAGATCGGCCTCGAAGCTGAGCGACGTCGCGGCGGTGCTTTGGCTCGCGGCGACCGCTCCGGCGGCGGAAAGGACGCTGACGCAATAGCCGCTCGCGCCGGCGACCGGCTGCCAGCTGCCCGAGACGTTGGTGCCGTCATAATTGGCGGCGTCGAGCGCCGGCGCCAGCGTCGGCATGGCAAGCGGCGCCGAAGCGGGCCCGGTCGACGTGACCGCGTTCGCCACCACATTGGCGCTGACCGCGACCTTGAGGTCGGCGCCCGGCGCGAGCGCGGCGGGGAATGAATAGGTGGCGGCGCCGGTCGCGGCGGCCGCGCGGCCGTCTGAGAAGGAGACGGCATAGCCGCTTGCGCCGGCGACCGCGGCCCAGCTCAGCACGGCCTTGCCGTCCGCCGCATTGGTGGCGACAGTCAGGCCGGCGGGCCGGGCCAACAGCAGCGCGGGGCGGCTCTTTGCGGTGCCGTCCGAGCCGGGCTGGAACAGGACCGGGCCGAGCTGGATGCCGAGCGCGAGCACGTAGCTGCCGCCGGGCTGGAGGCCGAGCGCGGCGGTGTCGATGCCGCCGCTGGTGGCGCT
>JAXDPD010000017.1:0-28271 GCA_034668505.1 Sphingomonadales bacterium | reverse complement strand
GGCCTCGCCTTCAACGCGATGGTCGCGTCGGGCGAGTTGAAGGCGCCGGTGGTGATCGGCCGCGACCATCTCGATTCGGGCTCGGTCGCCAGCCCCAATCGCGAGACCGAGGCGATGAGGGACGGCTCCGACGCGGTCTCCGACTGGCCCTTGCTCAACGCCTTGCTCAACACCGCCTCGGGCGCGACCTGGGTGTCGCTCCACCATGGCGGCGGCGTCGGCATGGGCTATTCGCAGCATGCCGGCATGGTGATCGTCGCCGACGGCACGGAGGCGGCGGCGCGGCGGCTGGCGCGCGTGCTGTGGAACGACCCCGGCACCGGCGTCATGCGCCATGCCGATGCGGGCTATGAAGAGGCCATCGAATGCGCGCGCGCGCAGGGGCTCGACCTGCCGATGCTTTGATCGGGCGCACGATTGGCGCCAGATTCGTCCGATCCTGGCTTGTCTCAACCCGGCTGCATGAGATGATCGCCCGGACTTGAGAGCCGAGTCGTTTCCGCGAGGGAGGGGAAGATGATCGAGCCGACGGAATTTCTGGTCGAACCGAAGAAGGTCAAGGACGGCTTGCGGGAGTTCCGGGAGCTTTTCGGAACGTGCGCGCCGGACCCGCTCACCGCTGGCCTCTCCTTCCGGGCCGGGGCGAATCGGCGGGCCGGCCTCGTCCTGCCGGAGGAAGCGGAGAAGGGCGCCGAGGGCGAGCTCAGCCTGGAGCTCGTCGTCGAGGAGGCCGATTTCCTGCCTTCGGTCTTCCTCGAGGCGGGCGCCGCGGCGGCGCGCGCGGTCGGGCGGCTGGTGATCCGTCAGGGCGTCGACTATTCGGGGGCCAGGCACGACGAGGGCTGGAAGGGAACCGGCTTCCTCGTCGGCCCCGGCCTGCTGCTCACCAACCATCATGTGCTGAACTCGCTCGAGGCCGCGTCGCAGGCGACCTTCCAGCTCAACTACCGCAACCGGCTCGACGGCAGCGCCGACACGGCCGAGGAATTCGGCCTCCAGCCCGAGCGGCTGTTCGTCACCAGCCCGGTCAAGGGCGGCCTCGATTACAGCTTCGTCGCGATCGACCCCGCAATCACCGAGCGCTACGGCTTCATCCCGGTCGACCGGCGCGCCTATGTCGTCGCCCCGCCCACCCCCGGCAACATCATCCAGCATCCGCGCGGACGCTATCAGGAGGTCGTGATCCACAACAATCCGGTGCTGCGCGACACCGGCATCCTGCTCCATTATCTCAGCGACAGCGACGGCGGCAGCTCCGGCAGCCCGGTCTTCGACAATCGCTGGCGGCTGATCGCGCTGCACCATGCGGCGCGCGCCAACAGCGACAAGCTCTCCTTGCCCGGCCGGCCGCCGGCCGTCGCCGTCAACGAAGGCATCAAGCTCTCGGCCATCGCCTCGGACCTCGAAGCGCGGCGCAATCCGGGCGGCGGCGGCCAGGTCGAGAAGGTGCTGGCCGCGTTCGGCGGCATCAATTCGGCCACCGGCTATTTCGGCACGCTCGGCCGGACGACGGAGCTGCACGGGCTGGAGGCGCTGGTCGACAAATATAAAGGCACGCACCAGGACGTCGACATCGGCTCGTGGAACATCGAATGGTTCTCGAACCGCTTCGAGAACAAGCTCGACCGGGTCGCCTCGGTGATCGCCGATCTCAACCTCGACATCTGGGCGCTGATCGAATCCTCGCCCAAGGCGGCCACCGCGCTGATCGCCCAGCTCAAGGCCAAATATAATCTCGATTTCGACGTCGCCCATTCCGAGCCCGACGCGCTCAGCTCCAAGCAATCGACGAGCATGATCTGGAACACCGCAACGATCGAGCGGCTGGAGGCGGATTGGGACGACGAGATCAAGACCTGGCTCGGCATCGGCAGCGCGGATTTTACCGAGAACATGCTGGAATCCGTCCACGGCAAGGTGTTCGACCGCTATCCGGGGCTGTTCCGCTTCCGCGCCAAGGGCACGAAATTCGATTTCTTCACCGTGCCGCTCCATCTGAAGGCGATGGACGAAGGCGCGCTCCGCCGCGAAATGGCGAGCAAGATCTTGGCCGCCGCGGTCGCGCGGATGATCGGCAACGGCGCCGACGGCGACTGGATCCTGCTCGGCGATCTCAACGCCCCGATCGCCACCGCCAATTTCGCCGCGCTCGGCAAGCACGGCCTCGTCCCGCTCAGCGCCGAGGACGAGGGCAATCAGACGATCACCTACCTCAAGGGGCGGCACCGCTCGATGATCGACCACGTCTATATCTCGCCCAATCTCGCCAAGCGCTACGGCTCGGACGACTTCTTCGTGGTGGCCGCCGACCGGGACCTGCCGGACTATATCAAGGAGATTTCCGATCACCGGCCCGTGGTGACGCGCCTGTCGCTGAAGGACGCGCAGGATGTCGCCGCCGTCGACCTGCCGAGCAGCCTGAGGGACGCGCTCGCCGCGCTTTATCCTTCCGGGCCGCCCGCCGCGCCGGCCGCCTGAGCCGGCGGGGCTCGACCGCCCCGATTTCCGCGATTAGAGCCGGGGCAATGCCGAACGTCACCCTCCAGCCGGGCGAAGTGAGCCTGGCCGAATTGCGCGCGATCTGGGCCGGCGCCCCGGTCACGCTCCATGCCGACGGCTGGGCGGCGATCGACGCGTCGGCGGCGAGCATCGGCCGGATCCTCGCCAGCAAGCGGACCGTCTACGGCGTCAATACCGGCTTCGGCATCCTCGCCCAGACCCGGATCCCGGAGGACCGGCTCGCCGAATTGCAGACCAACCTGATCCTCTCGCACAGCTGCGGCCTGGGCGACGCGCTCGATCCGGCGATCGTCCGCCTGGCGATGGTGCTGAAGGCGATCGGCCTCGGCCGCGGCCATAGCGGGGTCAGGCGCGAATTGGTCGAGCGGCTGCTCGCTCTGGTCGCGGCGGACGCGCTGCCGGTCATTCCGGGCCAGGGTTCGGTCGGCGCCTCGGGCGACCTCGCGCCGCTCGCCCATATGGCCGCGGCCTTGCTCGGCGAGGGCGAGATTTTGCTCGGCCACGAGCGGCTCCACGCCAGCGAGGCGCTCAAATATCTCGGCCTCGAGCCGCTGACGCTGGGCCCCAAGGAAGGGCTGGCGCTGATCAACGGCACCCAGATCTCGACCGCGATCGCGCTCGACACCTTGTTCACCGCCGAACGCGTGTTCGGATCGGCCCTCATCGCCGGCGCGCTTTCGACCGACGCGCTCAAGGGCAGCGTCGCGCCGTTCGACGCGCGGCTGAGCGCGGCACGCGGCCAGCCCGGCCAGATCGCGGTCGCCGCCGCGCTGCGCGGGCTGCTTGCGGGCAGCCCGATCGGCGCATCCCACGCGGATTGCGACCGGGTCCAGGATCCCTACAGCTTCCGCTGCCAGCCGCAGGTGATGGGCGCCGTGCTCGACCTCATCCGCGGGGTCGGCAGGACGCTCGAGATCGAGGCCAATGCGGTCAGCGACAATCCCCTGTTGTTCGGCGACGAGGCGATTTCGGGCGGCAATTTCCATGCCGAGCCAGTCGCCTTCGCCGCCGACATCTTGGCGATCGCCTTGTGCGAGATCGGCTCGCTCTCCGAGCGCCGCCTCGCCGTGCTCGTCGATCCCAAGATGAGCGGCCTGCCCGCCTTCCTGATCCAGGACAGCGGCCTCAATTCGGGCTTCATGATCCTGCAGGTGACGGCGGCCGCTCTGGTCTCCGAGAACAAGTCGCTCGCTTATCCGGCCAGCGTCGATTCGATCCCCACGTCCGCCGGCCAGGAGGACCATGTCTCGATGGCGACGCACGGCGCGCTGAAGGCGCGGCGGATCGCCCACAATGCGGCGGGCGCGATCGGCATCGAATTGCTGGCTGGCGCGCAGGGCGTGGATTTCCACGCGCCGCTCGCGACCTCGTCCGCGCTCAAGCCGGCGCTGGACGCGATCCGCGCGGCGGTGCCCTTTCACGACCGGGACCGCTATCTGGCGCCCGACGTCGCCTGGGCGAAGGCGGCGGTGCTGGACGGCGCCCTTGCGGGCGCCGTCCAGGACATATTCGCTCAGTAGCGGTAGGTCGTCGTTGTGACCGGCATGCCCGCGCCGGAGGCGAGGATGTTCACCACCAGAACGCCCACGACCAACGCCACGACGACGTAAAGGACGATCTGGATGAGGATGACGACGAGCGTGTAGCCGACAGCCTTGTCCTGGGCGACCCGCATCAGGCGGGGCAAGCCGAGGAACAGCAGATAGAGGCCGTAGAGCGAGCCGAGCAGGGCGACGATGCCGAGCATCGGAATGATGTTCAGGATCGCGGCCACCCAGCCGGCGGTCGCCGAATAGGCCGCCACCTTGAACGCCTTGACCGGGTCCTTGGTGCCGTTGAAGCTCGGCGCGAGCGCGTCGATGATGAGCCCCGCCACGTAAACCACGATCAGCGACATCACATAGGTGATCACCGCCATGCCGACCGAATAGGTGATGGTCGGCTTCCAGGTGACGCCCAGCATCGAAATGCCGATCAGCTGCTGGCCGATGAGGAGGGCGATCGGCCCGATCGCGGCGAGGATCAGCACATAGGAGGTGAAGATGCCCCCGATCGTCGCCGGCTCGTTGTCGATGACCCCCCATTCCTCGTTGGGCTTGATCAAAATGTCGCGAACGCGCGCGACGATATTCTTGTTGCCGGCCGGCGGCGGAATCACGGGTCCGTCTGTCATTGAACTCTCCCCTGTGTGGATGCGTCCGGAATGAAGCATTTTCAGACGCAAATCACAAGCGATCCGGCGCCTTTGGAAAAAGCATAGCCTAAGCAGGGTGTTGCGGGCATCGCTTCCATATCCGCGCGGCCCCTCCCATAGTCCGGCGCGTCAAACACCATCGGGGGAGTCGCGCGCCATGGATTATCTGCCCTATCTGCTCGCTCTGGCGATCGGCGTGATCGCCGGCCTGCGCGCGCTGACCGCGCCGGCGGCGATCGCCTGGGCGGCCTATCTTCAGTGCGGCGGATTCACGCTGGCGGCGACGCCTTTGGCCTTCATGGGCTCGATCTGGGCGGCGCTCGCTTTCTCGGCGCTCGCTCTGCTCGAGCTGGGCGGCGATCAATTGCCCTCGACCCCCAGCCGCAAGGTGCCGATGCAGTTCGGCGCCCGGCTGGTCATGGGCGGCCTGGCGGGCGCGGCGGTCGGCGCGGCGCACCAGATGCTCGTGGCAGGCCTCGTCGCCGGCATCGTCGGGGCGGTGATCGGTACCTATGGCGGAGCGGCGGCCCGCGCCGCGCTGGCGAAAAGCTTCGGGCGCGATCTGCCCGCCGCCTTGGTCGAGGACGCGGTCGCGATCGGCGGCGCCCTGCTCATCGTCTGCAACCTCGCGCGGCCGTGACCGCGCGGACCTTCGACGCGATCATCGTCGGCGCCGGCCAGGCGGGCCCGCCGCTCGCCGGCCGGCTCACCGCCGCCGGCATGAAGGTGGCGCTGATCGAGCGCCACCTCGTCGGCGGCACCTGCGTCAACACCGGCTGCATGCCGACCAAGACTTTGGTCGCCTCGGCTTATGCCGCGCACCTGGCGCGGCGGGCGGGCGATTACGGCGTGCTGATCCCCGGCCCGATCGGCTTCGACATCGCCAAGGCGCGCGGCCGGGCCACGAAGGTGACCCAGGACAGCCGCGCCGGCATCACCGGCCGGCTGGCGACGATGGCGGGCCTCGCCTTCATCCGCGGCCAGGCGCGGTTCGAGGGCCCCGGCCACATCCGCGTCGGCGAGGAATTGCTGGCCGCGCCGCGCATCTTCCTCAACGTCGGCGGGCGCGCCTTCGTGCCCGATTTCCCGGGCGTCGACAGCGTGCCGTTCCTCGACAACAGCTCCTTGCTCGCGCTCGAGGAACTGCCCGAGCATCTGCTGATCGTCGGCGGCTCCTATATCGGGCTCGAATTCGCGCAGATCTACGCGCGCTTCGGCAGCAAGGTCACCGTGGTCGAGCGCCAGCCGCGCCTGATCGGCCGCGAGGACGAGGAGGTATCGGCGGCGATCCGCGCCTTCCTCGAGGCCGAGGGCATCGCCATCCGCACCGGCGCCGAATGCATCCGGCTGATGGCGGTGGACGGCCGGCCGGCGCTCGGGCTCGATTGCCGGGAGGGGCCGCCGGAAGTGACCGGCAGCCACATCTTGCTCGCGGTCGGACGAATCCCCAATACCGGCGATCTCGGGCTCGACGCCGCCGGGATCGAGAGTGACGCGCGCGGCTATATCAAGGTCGACGACAAGCTCGCGACCAACGTGTCCGGAATCTGGGCGATGGGCGATTGCAACGGCCGCGGCGCCTTCACCCACACCGCCTATAACGATCATGAGATCATCGCCGCCAACCTGCTCGACGGCGAGGACCGCGGGCTCTCCGACCGCATCCCGGCCTACGCGCTCTACGTCGATCCGCCGCTCGGCCGCGTCGGCATGAGCGAAGCGGAGGCGCGCAAGAGCGGGCGGCCGATCCTGGTCGGCCGCTGGCCGATGGCGAGCGTCGGCCGCGCGATCGAGAAAGGCGAGACCGGGGGGCTGATGAAGATCGTCGTCGACGCCGAGACTCGGGCGATATTGGGCGCGGCGATCCTCGGCACCGGCGGCGACGAGGCGATCCACGGCATCGTCGACATGATGAGCGCCGGCGCCACCGCCGACCAGCTGCGCTGGGCCGTGCCGATCCATCCTACGGTGTCGGAGCTGATCCCGACCTTGGTGCTGGAGGCGAGCTGAGCCTGGACGTCATTCCCGCGAAAGCGGGAATCCAGTCGGCGTCCGAGCCCGGCAAGGAGTCAGCCTGGATTCCCGCTTTCGCGGGAATGACGATTCAATTCAGATCGCTCCGCTCTAGAAATAAATATCCACATAATCGGCCAGCCCGTCGCAGGCCTCGAAATCCTGCAGCCGCCAGTAGCGGCGGCGCTGGGTCACGCGGAATTCGTAGGTGCCGTCGCGCACGCAATTGCGGCCCGGGTCCGGCGCGCCGGCGATGAGGATGCGGCCCTTGAAGGTGAAGCTGCGCGGATCGACGCGCAGCACGTCGCCGTCGAGCGTCAGCCGGCCGGGTCCGCGGCGCTCCGCTTGCGATCCGCTCAGGTGAAGCAGGCCGCCCCGCATCGTCGCGGCGACGTGGCCGCGCGCGCGCGTCTCGAAGCTTATCCATTGCAGGGTGATGCCGCTGTTGCGGCGAAGCCGCTGAAGCGCGGCGCGGTCGTTGACGATGGTGCGCTCGGGCGGCGGGGCCTGTGCGGCGGCGCCGGCGGCGGCGAGCAGCAGAGCGAGGCTGGTGAGCAACTTCATCATCGGGCACCTCCTGGCCGGTCTATCCTGGTCCGCGCGGCGGCATCGGGGCAAGCGCGAAATCTCCACCGGGGCGGCTTGCGTCGCCGCCGCGCTCCCCGCAAGGACGGTCTACCATGTCCGATCGCGCCACCTCCCCCGCCTTCCCCTTCCTGGTCGCGGCCCTGGGCATCGCCTCCTTTTCCGGGCTGGACGCGGTGATGAAGCATCTCGCCACCGCGCTCGGCGCCTACAATGCGATGCTCTGGCGGATGTGGGCGGGCGTCCTTATCGGCGGGCTCGTCTTCCTGATCGCGCGCGCGCCGCGGCCGTCGCGGGCGGCGATGCGCATCCACCTCAAGCGCGGCGTGATGTCCTCGGGCATGGGCCTGCTCTTCTTCTGGGGTCTCGCCCGGGTGCCGCTGGCGCAGGGCGTCGCTCTGTCCTTCGTCGCGCCTTTGATCGCGCTCTATCTCGCCGCGATCCTCTTGAAGGAGCGGATCGAGCGGCGCGCGATCCTCGCCTCGTTGCTCGGCTTCGCCGGCGTCCTCGTCATCCTGGCGGCGCAGATGCGCGAGCAGATGGGGCCCGACGCGCTCTGGGGGGCGCTCGCCATCCTCGCCTCGGCGATGCTTTACGCCTGGAACATCATCCTGATGCGCCAGCAGGCCCTGGTCGCCAAGCCGGTCGAGATCGCCTTCGTCACCGCGCTCGTCGTCGCGCTCTGCTATCTGGCCGCCGCGCCCTTCCTCGCCGCCCTGCCGCCCGCCGAGCACCTGCCCGGGATCGCGGCGGCCGCCCTGTTCGGCTTCGGCGCCTTGATGCTGCTCTCCTGGGCCTATGCGCGCGCCGAGGCGCAGCATCTCGCGCCCGTCGAATACACGGCTTTCATCTGGGCCGTCCTCTTCGGCATGATCTTCTTCTTCGAGCCGGTCCGCCCCCCAACCCTGATCGGCGCGGCGATGATCGTCCTTGCCTGCTACATCGCCGCCCGCCGCCGCCCCGCCCCCGTCGCCGACGTCGAAGCCGCGATCTAAATAGTGACAGTCACTAATTACGGAAATTAGTGACTGTCACTATTTTCAGCCGCCGAGGACGTTGATGGTGAAGGCGAGGATGCCGAGGTTGAAGACGAAGGCGGCGAGGCAGTGGAACGTGACCACGTTGCGGATCGCCTTGTCGCCGACGTTCACGTCGGAGGTCTGGAAGGTCATGCCGAGCGTGAAGGCGAAATAGGCGAAGTCGGCATAACCGGGCGGGTCCTTGCCGGGAAAGTCGATGCCGCCCCCCTTCATGGCGACCATATGGGCGTAATGGAGCGCGTAGACGCTGTTGGCGAACAGCCAGGCGATGAGCAGGGTGCCGACGATCAGCGCCTTGGTCTTGATGCCCGGGCCTTCGCCTCCCATCGTCTCGGCGGCGACCGCGGCGAGGATGGCGACCGAGACGATCGCGGTGATCACCAGCAGCATCGGCCGATTGGCGTCATTGGCCTCGGCATGCTCGCGCAGGGTCGCCGGATCGCCGACCCGGAGCAAATGCAGGCAGCCGGCGAGGAAGGCCAGAGCGGCGAGGTCGAAGCCGAGCATCAGGCCCTTGGCCGCCGATTCGCGCAGCGGATCCTGCGCGAAACGGTGCATGAACCAGGCGGCCGCCGGCGCCGCCACGACCAGCATGCCCAGGAAGGCGATGAACTTGGCGGGCGCCACGCGGTTGCCGATGCTGCTGGCCATGAGCGGACGCTAGCGCCCAGAGCGCGCGGGCGCTAATCCTTTCACCATGGCCTGGGCGCTCCTCATCCTCGGCGGCCTCTTCGAGATCGGCTTTACCACCTCGCTGCGCTTCGTCGACGGCTTCCGCAACCTGCCCTGGACGCTCGCCTTCCTGGCCAGCGTGGCGATCAGCATGGGCCTGCTCGAATATGCGGCGCGGTCGATCCCGATGGGGACGGCCTATGCGGTGTGGGGCGCGATCGGCGCGATCGGCACGGTGATCGTCGGCATGTTCTGGTTCGGCGAGCCGGCGACGACCCTGCGCATGCTGCTGATCCTCGCCATCGTCCTTGCCATTGCCGGCCTCAAGCTCACCGCATGAGCATCGACGAGGGCCTTTACGCCTGGGTCCAGGAAGCGCTCGAGCCGCTCGGCCCGGTGACGATGCGCAGGATGATGGGCGCCGCCGTCCTCTATCTCGACGGCATTATCTTCGCGGTGCTCGACGAGGAGGCGGTCTGGTTCAAGGCGGATGCCGAGAGCGCCGCGGTCTGGGACGCGGCCGGATGCGAGCGCTTCACCTTCACCGGCAAGGACGGCAGGACCGAAGTGATGAACTACCGCCGCGCGCCGGGCGACGTCTACGACGATGCCGAAGCGATGCAGCATTGGGCGGCGCTGGCCCAGGCGGCGGGCCTCAGAGGCAACGCGAAGAAGCGCCCGAAAAAGCCGAAGAAAACACCCCCCGCTCATCCTGAGTCCTCGGGATGAGCGGATTCCTTAAGTTCTAGCGCGCCGGCCTGAGGTGCGGCGCCACGTCCTCGCTTTCCTCGATCGACGGCAGGAAGCGGGGCGCGAAGCGGGCGTGGCTCGCCTGCTCATAGGCATAGCCCAGCGCGAGGATGCGCGCGTCGGACCATTTGGCGCCGATGAAGGAGAGGCCGACGGGCAGGCCGCGCACCGCGCCCATCGGCACGGTGAGGTGCGGATAGCCCGCCACCGCGGCGAGGCTGCCGGCCGGGCCGCCGCCGGGGCTGGTGTCGCCATGGACGCTATCGATCAGCCAGGCCGCCGGGCGGGTCGGGGCGATGAGGGCGACGACATTGTGCTCGCGCAGCATCCGGTCGATCCCTTCGGGGCCGGCGAGACGCAGCGAGGTTTCGCGCGCCGTCCGGTAGGCGTCGTCGAGGCCCGGCGTCGCCTGCGCCATCTCGAACGTGTCCTGGCCGAACAGCGGCATTTCCTGGTCGCGATGCGCGTTGTTGAACGCGATGATCTGCTCGAGCGTGCGCGTGCGCACGGCCTCGGAAAGGGTGGCCAGATAGAGGTTGAGATCGTGCTTCAATTCGGCGCGCAGCACGACGATCTCGTTGCGGCCGATATCCTGCCGGCCGGAAAATTCGGCGATCTCGACGAGCACCGCCCCCTGCGCGCGCAACACGTCGAGCGCCGCCTCGAAGGGCGCGTCCGTGCCGAAGCCCGCCGAGAAGCGCATCACGCCGATCCGCGCGCCGCGCAGCGCGTCCGCTCGCAGCGCCGCGACATAATCTTCCCGCCGCGCACCGGCCTCCGCCGTCGCCGGATCGGCGGGATCGGCGGCGGCGATGGCGTTCATGATCAAGGCGGCGTCGCGCACGTTCAGCGTCATCGGCCCGGGCGTGTCCTGGCTGTGGCTGATCGGCACGACATGGGTGCGGCTGACCAGGCCGACGCTGGGCTTGAAGCCGACGATGCCGTTGATCGCGGCCGGGCAGGTGATCGAGCCGTCGGTCTCGGTGCCGATCGCCGCCGGTACCATGCCCGAGGCCACCGCCACCGCGCTGCCCGACGACGAGCCGCAGGGATTGCGGTTCAGCGCATAGGGGTTGCGCACCTGGCCGCCGACCGCGCTCCAGCCCGAGATCGAATCGGACGAGCGGATGTTCGCCCATTCGCTGAGGTTGGTCTTGCCCAGGATCACCGCGCCCGCCGCGCGCAGCCGCGCCACCAGAGGCGCGTCGCGGCCGGTGACGTTGTTCGCCAAAGCGAGGCTCCCGGCCGTGGTCGGCAACGGTCCCAAGGTCTCGATATTGTCCTTGATCAGGATCGGCATGCCGAACAGGGGGCCCCGCACCCGCCGGTTGCGGTCGAGCGCGCGCGCCTGATCCACCGCGGTGGGATCGACGGCGATCACCGCGTTGAGGCGCGGGTTGAGCTCGCGGACGCGCTCCAAAGCGGCGCGGGTGCGCGCTTCGGCGCTGGTCTGGTTCGGCATGGGCGCCTCACGTTGCGCAAGAGCGGCGGTGGAGAGGCTCAGCAGCGAGCCCAGGAGCAGGTGTCTGATCATGGCGCGGGAAGGTGACGTAAGGTTGGGCGCGCGTCCAGCCCGTTCCGTCACCCCGGCGAAGGCCGGGGTCTGGTGACGAAAAGTCACGGCGGTCTCCACGTCATCCCGGCCTTCGCCGGGATGACGTTATTGGGCCTCCGCCCCCTCCCCCGCCCGCGCGATCGCTTCCAGGATCAGCCGCTCGGCCACGGCGCGGTCGCCCCAGCCGTTGAGCTTCGCCCATTTGCCGGGTTCGAGGTCCTTATAATGGGCGAAGAAATGCTCGATCTGCTGGGTGACGATCGGCGGCAGATCGGCGCTGTCGTGGACCTCGCTATAATAAGGGAAGGTCGAATCGACCGGCACGGTGATCAGTTTCTCGTCGCCGCCTTTGTCGTCGTCCATCAGCAGCACCCCGACCGGCCGTACCCTTATCACCGCCCCCGAGATGATCGGCGAATGGGCGATGACGAGCGCGTCGAGCGGGTCGCCATCCTCGCCCAACGTATGCGGCACGAAGCCGTAATTGGCCGGATAGCGCATCGCCGTGTGGAGGATCCGGTCGACGAAGATCGCGCCCGATTTCTTGTCATATTCATATTTCACCGGCTCGCCGCCCAGCGGCACCTCGATGATGACGTTGATCCGGCGGGGCGGATCGTCGCCGGCGGGGACGAGATCGATGTTCATGATGGCGCGGGGCCTTACACCGGGGCACCGCACGGGGACAGTTACTTTTCCGCACGGCGGCACCTCGATGAGTCGCGCGGCGGGGAAAAGTAACTGTCCCCATTCCGGCGGCCGCGCGGAAAAGTAACTGTCCCCATTCCCGCGCCGTCCAAAACTGCTAATGGCCCGCCATGGGCAAGGGTCCGCAGCGTATCAGGGGCACCCAGGACATCTGGGGCGAAGAGGCCGACCGCTTCAACGCGGTCGTGGCCGCGTTCGACCGCGTGCGCCGGCTTTACGCCTTCCAGCGCGTCGAAACGCCGGTCTTCGAGGCGACCGAAGTGTTCGCCCGTTCGATCGGCGAGACCACCGACATCGTCTCCAAGGAGATGTACACCTTCCCCGACCGGGGCGGCGACCTGCTCACCTTGCGCCCCGAATTCACCGCCGGCATCTGCCGCGCCTATCTTTCCGAAGGCTGGCAGCAGCACGCGCCGATCAAGCTCGCCACCCACGGTCCCGTCTTCCGCTACGAGCGCCCGCAGAAGGGCCGCTTCCGCCAGTTCCACCAGCTCGACGCCGAGATCATCGGCACGGATTCGCCGGCGGCCGATGTGGAGCTGCTCGTCCTCGCCGACCAGCTGCTGCGCGAGCTCGGCATTTCGGACGGCGTCACGCTGCAGCTCAATACATTGGGCGACGCGGCGACGCGCGACGCCTGGCGCGCTGCATTGGTCGATCATTTCGAAGGGCACCGCGCAGATCTTTCGGAGGACAGCCTGAAGCGGCTGGAGAACAACCCGCTGCGCATCCTCGATTCCAAGGACCCGCGCGACCGGCCGATCGCCGATTCCGCGCCCGACATCGACGCCTTCCTGACCGCCGAAGCCGCCGATTTCTTCGCCGCGGTGACGGCCGGGCTCGACGCCGCCGGCGTCGCCTGGACCCGCAATGCCCGCCTGGTGCGCGGCCTCGATTATTACCGCCACACCGCCTTCGAATTCGTCACCGACCGCCTCGGCGCGCAGGGCGCCGTCATCGCCGGCGGCCGCTATGACGGCCTGATCGAAAGCCTCGGCGGCCCGCACACGCCGGCGGTCGGCTGGGCGGCGGGGATCGAGCGGCTGGCAATGATGATCGAAGCGCCGGAGCGGGAGCGCTCTGACTTTGTCGTGGTCGTTGAAGACGATGAGATCGAGGAACTTGGAATTTGGGTGACCACCGCGCTCCGACGCGAAGGTATCGCTTGTCAGCTGATTTCAGGCGGATCGTCGAGGAAACGCTTTGATAGAGCCATGAGGTTGAACCCAAAATCCATCATGTCGTTTAACACAGTCCTTCTGGACGATGGCCAGTATGCGAATATGCGCATCAAGAGAATTAAGTCGTCTAACCCAAACGATATGGGTGAGAGGCAGGTCATCGAGAATGCGTTGAATTCTCGTTTCCACGCAGAGACTCTTGAGGGCAGTCGGGTTGATTCCGGCGCGGACGTGAAGCTCTATTCGAGATCCAATCTGTAATGACCAAAATCTCCGCCGAACGGATCGCCGCCATCGAGGCGCGGCGCGAGGAATTGCAGCAGGCGATGTCGGCGCAGGACCTCGCGCCCGAGACCTTCGTGCGTCTGTCCAAGGATTATGCCGAGGTCGAGCCGGTGGCGGCGGCGGCCCGCGAGGTCCGGCGGCTGCGCGACGAGGCCGCCTCGCTCGAGCAGATGACCCACGAGGCCGACGAGGAATTGCGGCAGATGGCCGCGGAGGAACTGGTCGAGAACCAGGCCCAGCTCGCCGAGGCCGAGCGGGCGCTGGCGCTGAAGCTGCTCCCGCGCGATGCCGCCGACGAGCGCCCGGCCATGCTCGAAATCCGCGCCGGCACCGGCGGCGACGAGGCGGCGCTGTTCGCCGGCGACCTCTTGCGCATGTACCAGCGCTATGCCGAGACCAAGGGCTGGCGCTTCGAGATGATTTCGGCGAGCCAGTCGGAAGTCGGCGGCTTCAAGGAGGCGATCGCCTCGGTCTCGGGGACCGGCGTGTTCGCCAAGCTCAAGTTCGAAAGCGGCGTCCACCGCGTCCAGCGCGTGCCGGTGACCGAAAGCGGCGGCCGCATCCACACCTCCGCGGCGACCGTCGCCGTGCTGCCCGAGGCCGAGGATGTCGACGTCCAGATCAACGATGCCGATTTGCGCATCGACGTCTACCGCTCGTCCGGCCCCGGCGGCCAATCGGTCAACACCACCGACAGCGCGGTCCGTATCACCCACCTTCCCACCGGCCTGGTCGTCATCCAGCAGGACGAGAAATCGCAGCACAAGAACAAGGCCAAGGCGTTGAAGGTCCTGCGCACCCGGCTCTACGAGCTGGAGCGCTCGCGCATCGCCGACGAACGGGCGGGCGCGCGCAAGTCGATGGTCGGCTCGGGCGACCGCTCCGAACGCATCCGCACCTACAATTTCCCGCAAGGCCGGGTCACCGACCACCGCATCAACCTGACCCTCCACCGCCTCCCCGAAATCCTCGAAGGCCAGCTCGACGAACTGGTCGGCGCATTGACCTCCGAGGACGAGGCCGAGCGGCTGGCGAGCCTCGATGACAGTGCGTGAAGCGCTGGCGGCGGCCGCCGCGCGGCTGACGCAGAGCGAGACGCCGCGCCTCGATGCCGAATTGCTCATGGCCCATGCGCTTGGGGTCGAGCGCGATGCCTTGCTGCTGCGACATCTGGATGAGGCCGTTCCCGGTGCATTCCACGCGCTGGTGGAACGCCGCCTCGCGCATGAGCCGGTCGCCTATATAATCGGCCGCCGGGCCTTCTGGACGATCGAGCTGGAGGTCGGCCCGGGCGTCCTCGTGCCCCGCCCCGACAGCGAGACCCTGATCGAGGCGGCCATCGCTTATTTCGGCGAGCGCGCGCCAAGGCGCATCCTCGATCTCGGCACCGGGCCGGGCACCTTGCTGCTCGCCGCGCTCGACCAATGGCCGGACGCGACCGGCCTCGGCATCGACGCTTCGGAGCAGGCGCTCGCTTATGCCCGCCGCAACGCCGTGCCCCGCGCGGAATTCCGGCTGGGCGACTGGGCGGAGCGGCTCGACGAGCGCTTCGACCTCATCCTGTGCAATCCGCCTTATGTCGAGGACGGCGCCGCGCTGCCGCCCGAAATCGCCCGCCACGAGCCGGCCGCCGCGCTCTTCGCCGGTGCCGACGGGCTCGACGCCTATCGCGTCCTGGCGCCGCGGCTGGCGCGGTTGTTGGCGCCGAAGGGCGTGGTCTGCGTGGAAATCGGCGCGGGACAGTTGATTTCCGCAACGTCTTTTTTCGCCGCGCAGGGGTTCATCATAGAGTCGCGAAGAGACCTTAGTGGGATAGAGCGGTGCCTTCTTCTGACCCTTGATCGAGAATAATGCTTTTTCACTTGGATTTGGCGCGGGGCCTGTCTACATAGGGCCAAGGGACGGGGCCAACCACAGCAGAGGATGCGTGAGGGCCCGACGTGCCGACCCCCGATTGCTTATCGCTTGCAAAGGAGCGGTTTTTTCGGAGCGGTGGCTGGAGCTGCAAATTGCGGCCCTCGCCTCCTGGGTTGCGCAGAAATGGAGGCCGGGAAGGGCCCGGCCGGTAGGGGCAGAGTGTACCACCCTTGGTGAGGATTTTCGTTTGATCAACAATCGTCAGGGCGGCCGCAGGCGCGGTCGCGGCGGCGGCGGCGGTGGACCGCCGCGCAGCAACAATCCGGGACCCGGCAATCGCCAGGACAACAGGCAGCGCGGCAATGCCGCCCAGCTCCTGGAAAAGTATAAGGGCCTGGCCCGCGACGCCCAGATGCAGGGCGACCGCGTCCAGACCGAAACCTATCTCCAATATGCGGATCATTATTTCCGCGTGCTCAACGAGAGCCGCGCCCGCTTCGAGGAGCAGCGGCCCCGCCAGCGCGACGATTATGACGGCGAGGACGATTATCAGGACAATGAGGGCGGCCGCGACGCGACCGACCGCGAGTCCGGCGATCGCTACGCCGACGAAGGCGAGGCCCGCGAGGCCGAGCCGCCGCGCCGCGAGCGCGAGCCGCGCGCCGAACGCGAGCCCCGCCCGGAGCGCGAGCCGCGCCCCGAGCGCGACGACCGCAATGTCGACTATCGCGCCGCCCCGACCCGGCGCCCGCGCACCCCGCGGCCCGTCGCGGCGGAAGCGGAAGGCGAAAGCGAGCGCATCTCGCTGGACGTGCTGCCGCCCGCAATCTCCGTCGCCAGCGAGGAGGAGCCGGCCCGCCCCGCGCGTGCCCGCCGTCCCCGCCGCCCCCGCGACGACGAGGATATCGCGCCGGCGGCTTGAGCGGTCCTAAAGGGGACAGTCACTTTTCCGCACGCCATGATCTTTGTGGCGAGGGCCTTTGGAAAAGTGACTGTCCCCATTCCTTTGCCGTTCTATGTAACAAAGTATCATTTCATTCATTGACCAGACAGCCGGCTTGTGGGACGCTCCCTCCCGTAACAAGAGGGGATGTCTCATGCGCGCATTGCTGCTGCTATCGACCTTCATCGCCGCGCCGGCGCTGGCCCAGGTCTCGGTCGAGATACCGCCGCCTTCGGTAACCGCCCAGGGCGAGGTCGCCGTCACCATCTACAATAACGACCTCGCGCTCGTTCAGGACCGGCGCCAGCTCACCCTCCCGCAGGGCCGCTCGCGCCAGGAATTCCCCGACGTCTCCGCCCAGATCCGGCCCGAGACGGTGACGCTCACCGGCAACGACGTCGGCATCGTCGAGCAGAATTTCGATTTCGATCTGCTCTCGCCCCAGGCGCTGATGCAAAAAGCGGTCGGCGAGACGATCACTCTGGTGCGGACCAACCCCGCCACCGGCGCCGAGACGCGCGAGCGAGCCCGCGTGCTCGCCGCCAATGGCGGCGTCGTCCTCCAGATCGGCCCGCGCATCGAGGTGCTGCGCGACGACGGCCTGCCGGTCCGGGTCATCTTCGACCGGGTGCCTGAAAATCTGCGCGCCCGGCCGACCCTCTCGGTCACCGTCCAGACCCAGGCCGCCGGACGGCGCCCGGTCACGCTGACCTATCTCACGCCGGGCCTCGGCTGGTCGGCCGATTATGTCGCGTTGTTCAACGAGACGGACGGACGGATGGACGTCCAGGGCTGGATCACGCTTACCAACAATAGCGGCACGCCTTATGTGAACGCCGACACGTTGCTCGTCGCCGGCGCGGTCGGCCAGGGCCAGGCGAACAATTACAATCGCGGCCAGCAGATCCGCCAGGCCGGCACCGAAAGCGCGGGCCGCGAGCGGCTCGGCGATTTCTACCTCTATCCGCTGCCCGAGCGGACCACGATCGCCAACCGCCAGACCAAGCAGGTGAGCTTCCTCGACGTCCACAACACGCCGGCCGCGCGCGCCTACGAATATCGCAACGCCTGGCTCGGCACCGCGGAGCAGCCGCAAAGCGCCAACACCGTGCTGCGCTTCTCCTCCTCGCGCGATCAGGGCCTGGGCGACGCGCTCCCCGCCGGCACCGTGCGCGTCTACCAGCGCGACGCCCGCGGCAATCCGCAATTCGTCGGCGAAAGCGCGATCGGCCACACGCCGATGGGCTCGGAATTGGGCCTCGTCACCGGCCAGGCGTTCGACGTCAAGGTGAAGCCGGTGGTCGAGCGGCGCGAGCGGCTCGGCACCGACCGCTGGCGCACGACGATGCGCTACACGCTCACCAACGCCCGCCCGAACGCGGTCACCGTCGACCTCATGCAATCGGGCCTGTGGGGCGACACCAGGATCACCCAGGAGAGCATGCCGAGCGAGCGCCGCTCGGCCGACGAGGCGCTCTGGCGCGTGCCCGTCCCGGCCAATGGCGAGGCGGTGGTCACCGCGACCTTCGACACGCGTTACTGAGGCCGGCTCATGCCGACACCCCGTCATTCCCGCGAAAGCGAGAATCCATCTTCTTCTCCAGGACCCGGGAGAAGGAAGCTGGACCCCCGCTTGCCGGGGGGTGACGGGAGATTTTGGCTCATTGCCATGTCCCTCCTGCTCGCCGCGACGCCGGCCGGGGCGCAGACGATCGTGACTTCGGCCGCGCCCGACCGGGTCGGCGTCACCATCTACCGGGCGCCGCACCGCCGCGCCGACCAGCCGATCGATCTCGATTGGCTCGAAGGCTATGCGTTGATCAGCGAGACGCGGCGGGTGACCATTCCGGCCGGCACGTCCGACATCCGTTTCGAGGGCGTCGCCGGCGGCATATTGCCGCAAAGCGCGATCGTCACCGGCCTTCCCAACGGCGTCGTGGAGCGTAACCGCGACGCCCTTTTGCTTTCGGAATCGACCCTGCTCGACCGCTCGCTCGGCCGGCGCGTCCACCTCAGGCGCACCTCGCGCGCGACCGGCGCCGTGACCGAGCAGGACGCCCTGATCATGAGCGGCGCCGACGGCGCCGTCGTGCTGCGCACGCCGGACGGCTATGAGGCGCTGCAATGCACCGGCCAGCGCGAAATGCTGAGCTACGACCAGGTGCCGCCCGGCCTTTCCGCCCGGCCGACCCTGTCGGTGCGCGCGCGCTCGGCGCAGCCGGTCACCGCCGCCATCACCCTCTCTTATCTGTCGAGCGGCTTCGACTGGCAGGCCAATTATGTCGCCCGGCTCTCGCCCGACGGCACCAGCGTCAGCCTGTTCGCCTGGCTGACCCTCGCCAGCATGGACGAGACCAGCTTCCCCAACGCCGACACCCAGGCGGTCGCCGGCCGTCTCAACCGCACCGCGCCCGGCGACGAGAATCGCGACGGCGAGGATGAGGACTGGCTCCAGCTGCGCTGCTGGCCCGCCGGCACGACCGGCTCGCCGGCGCCGCTGACCACATTGGTCCTGACGAACGGGAGGAGGCTGGAAGGCACCACCAACGTCGGCGATAACCTCAACGACCTCCCGCAAGCCTTTGCGGGCGAGGATTCCGACATCATCATCACCGCGATGCGCGCCACCCAGGAGAATCTCGGCGATCTCAAGCTCTACCGGATCCCCGAGCCGGTGACCGTCGCCGCCAACAGCCAGAAGCAGGTCGCCTTCCTCGAGCAGCCGGCGGTGCTGGTCCAGCTCGTCTACCGAAGCCGGCTCGAGGCCGGCTTCGACGGGACGCACGATGCGCCCAAAAGGCTGCTGGTGACGCGCAACCGCAGCGCCGAGGGCCTCGGCATGCCGCTGCCTGCGGGTACAATCCAGCTGTTCGACGCGGCCGCCGACGGCCGGCCGATCCTGGTCGGCGAGGGCTCGATCCCGGACCGCGCGCTCGACGAGGATGTCGAGATCGAGATTGGCGAGGCGACCGGCCTCACGGTCGAAGATGAGGAGACGGAGTCCGGCCGCCGCTGGGAAGACCATGTCCTGACCGTGAGCAACGACCAGGCCGCGCCGGTCCGCTACGAGGCCGAGTTCGACGTCGACGAAGGCGACCGCTTCCGCCCCCGGGAACGGCTCGGCCGCCGCAACGGCCGCCCGCTCTGGGCGGTGACCGTGCCCGCCAACGGCAGCGCGACCCTGCGCTACCGGCACATCGAGGACGACGGCTGAACGATGCGCGGCCGGGCCGCCCTCCTCCTTTGCCTCGCGTCCGCCGCCGCGGGCGCCGATGCCCAGACGATCGTGAGCTCGGCCGGGCCGGACCGCGTCGCGGTCACGCTCTATCGCGATCCGAATCGCGCGGTCGGGGATGCCGTGAACGCAAATTGGCTGAACGGCTTCGCGCTGGTCAGCGAAACGCGGCAGGTGACGCTTCCAGCCGGCGAGACGGAGCTTCGCTTCGAGGGGGTGGCGGGCGGCATCGTGCCGCAGAGCGCGATCGTCACCGGACTGCCCGACGGAGTCGTCGAGCGCAATCGCGACGCCTATCTGCTCTCGCCCGAAAGCCTGCTGGATCGCTCGCTCGGGCGCCGTATCCATTTGCGCCGGACATCGCGGGCGACCGGAGCCGTGACCGAGCAGGACGCGGTCGTCCGGACCGGCGCCGACGGCGCGGTCGTGCTGGAGACGGCGGCGGGCTTTGAAGCGCTGCGCTGCACCGGCCTGCCCGAAATGCCCGTCTATGACGGTGTCCCGCCGGGCCTGGCGGCGCGGCCGACCCTGTCGGTGCGGACGCGCTCCAGCCGGCCGGTCAGCGCCACGGTCACGCTCTCCTACCTTTCGAGCGGCTTCGACTGGCAGGCCAATTATGTCGCGACGCTTTCGCCCGACGGCGCCCATGTCGCGCTGTTCGCCTGGCTCGTGCTCGCGTCGGGCGACGAGACCAGCTTCGTCGACGCGGACACGCAGGCGATCGCCGGCCGGCTCAATCGCGAGCGCGTCGAGCGGGACGAGCCGGCGCAGCGGGCGCTTCAGCTCCGCTGCTGGCCCCAGGCGACCACCAGCGACATCCCGCTCGAGGAACTCGACCGCCGCGGCGGGGAAGGCGGTTTGATGGCGGTCTCGCCGGTGACCGTCATCAGCTCGGAGGAAATCAGGCTGCAGGGCAACACCCGCACCGAGGACCTGATCAACAGCCTCCCCGAGATGATGGCCCGCCAGGAGAATCTCGGCGACCTCAAGCTCTACCGGATTCCGGAGCCGGTCACCGTCGCCGCGCACAGCCTGAAGCAGGTCGCCTTTCTCCAGCGCAGTGGCGTGCCGGTCGAGATCGTCCACCGGCGCTTCGTCTATCCCGGGGACGACGATGCGGATGTCGCGCATATCTTTCTCCTCACCCGAAACCGCCCGGAGGAGCAGCTCGGCATCCCTCTGCCCGGGGGTCGGGTGCAGCTCTTCCGCGACGAGGGGAGCCGTTCGCTGCTGATCGGGGAAGGCGAGGTCCGCGACCATGCGGTTGGCGAGGAGGTCGAGATCGACATCGGCGAAGCCCCGGGCGTCGTCAGCCGCGTCACCAGGGCGCCGGGCGGACGGCGGAACGACTATCTGCTCACCGTCACCAACGATCAATCCTATCCCGTCCGCTTCGAAGCGACCTTCCGCACGCTGCCCGGCAATATGCGCGCCCGCGACGTCGAGCTCGGGCGGCGCAACGGTCTCCCGGCCTGGACGGTCACCGTCCCCGCCAACGGCAGCGCGACCCTGCGCTATCGCCTGCGCCGGCGCGGTGACTGAGCCGATGCGCCGCCTCGCTGCTTTCTGTCTGTGCCTGGCGCCGCTTCCGGCGGCGGCGCAGACCATCGCGACCTCGGCCCGGCCGGACCGGGTCGGAGTCACCGTCTATCGCAACCCGCAACGGCCGCCCGATCAGCGCCCCGATCTGCAATGGCTGAACGGTTTTGCGCTGATCAGCGAGACTCGGCAGGTGACGCTCCCCGCCGGGGAAACCGAGCTGCGCTTCGAAGGCGTGGCCGGCGGCATCCTGCCGCAAAGCGCGATCGTGACCGGGCTGCCGGAAGGGACGGTCGAGCGCAACCGCGACGCCTATCTGCTCTCGCCCGCGACCCTGCTCGACCGCTCATTGGGCCGCCGTGTCCACCTGCGCCGCACCTCGCGCGCGACCGGGCGGGTGCGCGAGCAGGACGCCATCGTCCGGACCGGCGCGGGCGGCGCCGTCATCGTCCAGACCGAGGGGGGCTTTGAATCCCTGCGCTGCACCGGCCTGCCCGAAACCCTGCTCCACGACGGCGTGCCCCAGGGCCTGTCGGCGCGGCCGACGCTGTCGGTCCGCGCCCGTTCGGGCCGGGCGGTCGAGGCCACCGTCACGCTTTCCTATCTGGCGAGCGGCTTCGACTGGCAGGCCGATTATGTCGCCACTTTGTCCGAAGACGGATCGCGGATCGACCTGTTCGCCTGGCTGACGCTGGCGAGCACCGACGAGACCAGCTTCGTCGACGCCGACACCCAGGCCGTCGCCGGCCGGCTCAACCGCCAGGATGTCCGCGCCCAGCCCTCCGAAGGCGGGCCGCTCACCCTCGCCTGCTGGCCGCAGGCGACGACCAGCGATATCCCGCTCGAGGAATATGAGCGGATGGAGCCGCCGGAAGAGGATATGGAGCTGAGCGGCGTGGTCAACTTCGACAGGCGCGCAATGCCGGTGATGGCGCCGATGGAGGCCCCGTCGCCGCCGCCGCCGGTCCTGCAGGCGCAGCAGGAGGAGCTCGGCGATCTCAAGCTCTACCGCATCCCCGAGCCGGTCACCGTCGCCGCCAACAGCCAGAAGCAGGTCGCTTTGCTGCGGCGGCCGGGCGTCGCGGTCCGCACCCTTTACCGCACGCGCTTCTACGGCAACGCCCGTCCCTATGACGGTCCGGCCCAGCGGCTGCTCGTCACCCGCAACCGGACCGAGGAGGGGCTCGGCCTGCCGCTGCCCGCGGGCCGGCTGATGCTGTTCGACAGCCGCGCCGGCACCCCCTTCCTGGTCGGCGAGGCGGTGATCCGCGACCATGCGGTCGGCGAGGATGTCGAGATCGGGCTCGGCGCCGCGCCGGGCGTCCGCTTCGCGCAGACGCCGCTCGCCCGGACCGCCGCCGCCGCGGATTATGAGATCGTCGTGACCAACGACGGGCCCGCGCCGGTCGCCTTCGAGGCGGAGATCGCGCCGCAGGAGTCGCGGCTCAGCGCCCAGGTCCCGCTCTCGACCCGCAACGGCATGTCCCTGTGGCAGGTGACCGTCCCCGCCAACGGCAGCGCGACCTTGCGCTACCGGCTGAGCCGATGAGCGCCCGGCGCCTCATCGCCGTCCTGCTCGCTTTGGCGGGCGTCCCCGCCGGGGCGCAGACGATCGTCACCTCGGCCGGGCCGGAGCGGGTCGCGGTCACCGTCTATCGCGATCCGCGGCGCGGTCCGGAGCGAGCGCCCAATCTCGGCTGGCTGGACGGCTTCGCCCTGATCAGCGAGACGCGCACGGTCACCTTGCCCGCCGGGGAAGCGGACGTGCGGTTCGAAGGCGTGGCGGGCGGCATCCTGCCGCAGAGCGCGATCGTCACCGGCTTTCCAGACGGCGTCGTCGAGCGCAACCGCGACGCCTATCTGCTCTCGCCGGCCACCCTGCTCGACCGGTCGCTGGGCCGGCGCGTGGCGATCCGCCGGACCTCGCACGCCACCGGCGCCGTCGTCGAGACCGAGGCCGTGATCCGCAGCTCGGCCAATGGCGGCATCGTCGTGCGGACCCCGGCCGGGGTCGAGGCGCTGCGCTGCACCGGGCTTCCCGAAGGCCTCGTCTACGACCGCGTCCCGCTTGGGCTTTCGGCCCGCCCGACCCTTTCGGTGCGGACCCGCTCGGCCGCGCCCGTCACCGCGACCGTCATTCTGTCCTATCTCGCCGGCGGCTTCGACTGGCAGGCCAATTATATCGCCCAGCTCTCGCCCGACCGGACCCGCGTCGATCTGTTCGCCTGGCTGACCCTGGCGAGCTCGGACGAGACCAGCTTTGTTGACGCCGACACCCAGGCGGTGGCGGGCCAGGTCAATCGCGAGGAGGCCGAGGTGCCGCCGAGCGAGGGCGGCCCGCTCAACCTGCAATGCTGGCCCCAGGCCACCACCAGCGACATCCCCCAGGAGCAGTTTCAGCGCATGGCGATGCGCGGCTTCGTCGGCGGCGAGGACATCATCGTCACCGGCAGCCGGATTCCGAGCCCGAACCTGATGTCGGTTTCGCCGGTGACGGCGGTCTCCGCCCGCCAGGAGAATCTCGGCGACCTCAAGCTCTACCGCATCCCCGAGCCGGTGACGGTGGCGGCGAACAGCCAGAAGCAGGTCGCCCTGCTGACCCGGCCGGACGTGCGGATCGCCTTGCTCTACCGGCAGACCGTCATGCCCGAGGCGGCGGGGGAACCGCCTTTGCCGAGCACCCTGGTGCTGACCACGCACAACCGCGCGGCGGACGGGCTCGGCCTGCCGCTGCCGGCGGGGAATCTCGCGCTGTTCGGCGAGCGCGGCGGCCGGCCGTTGCTGCTCGGCGAAGGCACGATGTGGGATCAGGCCGTCGGCCAGGATGTCGAGATCGAGCTCGGCGACGTTCCCGGCATCACCGGCCAGATCGCCTTGACCGGCGAGGACCGGCGCTGGCGGCGCTATCGCCTGACCGTCACCAACGACCGCGACATGCCCGTCTCCTACCAGGCGAGCCTGTTCGAATATCCCGAGAATATGCGCTTTTCCGGGCGGCTCGGGCGGTGGCGCGGCTGGCCGCTTTGGGCGGTCACCATCCCCGCCAACAGCAGCGTCACGCTCGATTATCGGGTGAAGCGCGATCCGCCGCGGCGCGTCTCGCCGCCGCCGCGCGGGACTCGCGCCGGGCCGTGAAACTGAGAAACGGCTTGCGCGCGCCGCTGGCCGGTCCATTCTGTTCGGCTGCGGAACGAGTCGGGCGCTCGGCTCCGCAGGGCCAAGGGAGAGCAATATGACAAGCACGATCGATACCGCCGCGGTCAGCTGGACCGACAATGCGGGTGTCCACCTGCGCGTCTATCAGTCGGACGGCTATAATGTGATCGAGCGCTGCTACGATAACGGCGCGTGGAGCACTGGCGGCTTCGCCCAGCAGGGCAGCGCGATCTCGGCCACCACCTGGCAGCAAAATGGCGGCGCCGCGATCCGCGTCTATTGCACGTTCGAGGACAATACCGTCGAATATTGCTGGGATCCGGGCGGCAGCGGCTGGTACAAGGGCGCCTATACGCAGGGTTGAGGCCGGATCGCCTGACCCGGAACCGTCACCCCGGACCGTCACCCCGGACCGGCCGCGGCTGGTGGGCGGCGTCGAGGGCGACGAAGGTGAACAGGCCTTCGGTGACCTTGACCTCCTCGCGGCCGCGGTCGCGGCTGGCGACGACCTCGATCCGGATCGCGATCGAGGTGCGGCCGATCCGCTCGACCCGGGCATAGACCGAAACCAGGTCCCGGAGCAGGATCGGGGCGATGAACTCCATCGCCTCGATCGCCACCGTCGCCACCGGTCCGTCCGCCTCGCGCGAGGCGACGATGCCGGCGGCGATGTCCATCTGGCTCAAGACCCAGCCGCCGAAAATATGGCCGTTGGCGTTGATGTCGGAGGGCCCCGGCACGACCCTGAGGATCGCCTCGCCGCGCCCCTCGCCCCGGCTTTCGCTCATGCCTCGTCGTCCGGCGCGCGCCCGGCTTCCGAATGGGGCCTCGTCGAAACATCGCTTCGATGGGCGGCTTCGTCATGGCCGGTGCGGTTGGAGAGGAAGACGAGGCCCATCAGCCCGGTGCCGACGAGCACGGAGAGGCCGACGCCGGCGATGGTCGCGATCATCATGTGGATCGGCACCGGCTCGCCGAAGCTCTTGAGGTAGATGAGCGCCAGCAGGACGGTGACGACCGCCGCCAGCGCCATCCATTTCATCATCCTCTTGTAGCGCGCCCAGGCGACCGCCGCCCGTTCGAAATCCTGGGCGCGCCTGTCGGGTATCGGATCGTGATGGGGCATGGCTTCCATTTGGCCCCGCTCTATGGGATCATCAAGGGCCCAGATCGCGTTGAACGAGTCCGCGTTGACCAGCGAAGGGAGAGGCCCATGACCATCGCCGCCATCCTCCAGTCCAAGGGGAGCGAGGTCCTCACCATCGCCTGCGACACCCCGGTGCGCGACGCCGTCGCCCTGCTCGCCGAGCACAAGATCGGCGCATTGCCGGTGCTTCGGGCGGGCGGCGTCGCCGGCATCATGTCGGAGCGCGACGTCATCTATTGCCTGAGGAGCGACGGCGCGGCGGTGCTCGACTGGACGGTCGAGCGGATCATGACCGCGCCGGCGATCACGGTGACGCCCGATTCGGAGATCATGAGCGCGCTCTCGCTGATGACCCGGCGCCGCATCCGCCATCTGCCGGTGGTCGAGGGCGAGGCGCTGATCGGCCTCGTCTCGATCGGCGATCTGGTCAAATATAGGATGGACAAGATCGAGGCGGAGGCCGCCGCCATGCTCACCTACATCCAGAGCGTCTGACGCTTATTTGCGGATCAGGCCGACGACCTCGTCGACGATCGGCCGGGCGAAGGCGATGAGGAAGCCGGCATAGGCCGCCGCGCCCGCGCCCACCAGCAAGGCCAGCCTTTTGCCGGTGCCGATGTCGGGCAGCAGCGCGTCGAGCCCGGCGACGATCCCCGCCATCGCCGCGGCGGCGAGCAGGCCGGGCGCGACGGCGCCGATCAGGCTGCGCCGGCTGATCCCGATCACCGGCCGGGACATTTCGACGGTGACCGCGAGCAAGGCGCCCATGCCGCCGAGCCAGGCCCAGGCGAGCCCCTGCGGCCCCCATTGGATGCCCAAAGCGAAGGCGGCGGGGAGCAGGAGCACGCCGACCAGGCCGGTGCGCACCGCAAGGCCCGGCCGGCCGAGCGCGTTGGTCGCCGGCGCGAACAATATCTGCAGCGTCATCAGCGGCATCGCCGCGCAAAGCATCGGGACGAGCCGCACCGTCTCGCCCCATTTGGCGCCGAGGAAGGTCGTCACCAAAGGCTCGGCGGTCACCGCCAGCCCGAAATAGAAGGGCATGGCGACCAGCATGATCAGCCGCACCGACTTGAGGAACGCCGACTGGATCATGTCGGGCCGCGCCTGGATCCGCGAATAAGCGGCGAAGGCGACCTCGTTCAAGGGCGGCACGAACTTGGCGGCGAGGATCTGGGTCAGGAACAGGGCGGTGGTGTAGATGCCGAGCAGATGCGCGTCGAGCACGCGGCCGCCGATGAAGATGTCGGACTGGCTCTGCACGAACCAGCAGGCCTGGACCGCGACCATCGCCGCGCCGTAGCGCAGCATCACGCTGGCGCCCTCGAAGCGGAAGCGCGGCCTGATCTGCCAGAGCTTGGCGGCGATGACGTAGCCCGCCGCCCGCGAGAACCAGAGCGCGCCGGGCGCCGCCACCAAAGTCCACACGCCAAGGCCGGCATAAGCGCAGGAGAGCGCGGTCGCCGCGCTGATCGCGGCGGCGGCGAGGTCGATGCGCGACTGGCGCTTGAAGTCGAGCCGGCGGACGAGCAGCGCATGGCCCAATGCGATGAACGGGTTGGCGAGGAAGAAGGCGGCCTGGACCCGGAGCAGATCGGCGACCATCGGCTGGTGGAAATAGGCTGCCGCATAAGGCGCGGCGGCGAGCTGCAGAGCGGCGAGACTGCCGTTCATCAGGATCAGCATCCCGAAAGCCTGGCCGATCTTGTGGCGGTCCGTCTTGTCGTCGCGGACCAGCGAGCTGGCGAAGCCCCAGCCGTTGAACAGGGCGAGGAAGGTCAGCACCACCCCGGTCATCGCGACCAGCCCGTAATCGGCGGGCTCGAGCATGCGGATGACGAGGAAGGTCGAGGTCCAGGCGATGAGCTGGCCCAATATCTGGCTGCCCGAGCGCCAGATCACGCCCGCCTTCACCTGCTTGGCGAAACCCGTCCCGAGCGACGCCGCAGCCGGCGTCGAGGGGGCGGCCTCGCTCCTCTCGGGCGCGGGGGAATCACTGGCCGGGGCGGCCGGCTGCTGGGCATGGGCTTCCATCTGGCGCCCGCTTAGCGCAAAGGAGTTAAGCCCGCGTTGAGGATGGCGCGGGAGCGCCGGCGGTGAAGCCCCGGCAAAGATTTCCGAAAAAGCCGGTTGACGGTTGGGGAAGTCCTACATATATGCGCCTTCACCGACGGGGCAGGGCAGTCTGCCCAACCCCGTTTGCGTCTCTCTTAACCGATCACCGGTGTCCCGGGTAAAACTGGGATGGGAAACGCGTCGGCTCTTTGACATTGTCGGTTTAGATGAAGGGACATGTGGGCGGCGGCTCCGGTCACCAGCGGCTTCAAGGCGCTGGAGGATCGGTAAAAGCCAAGCCGTTCCATGGACTGATCGTACGGGGCTTGCTCCAGCGATCGGTTCTACATGTCTCGTTACATATCCACAGTATATGTGAAGTGCAGGAACGGCTCCTTGAAAGCCGGCCCTAATTGCTTCCGGGTTTTCCCTCGGAGGCGCCTGGGTCGGTCATAAACTTGAGAGTTTGATTCTGGCTCAGAACGAACGCTGGCGGCATGCCTAACACATGCAAGTCGAACGGATGGCTTCGGCCATTAGTGGCGCACGGGTGCGTAACGCGTGGGGATCTGCCCTTAGGTACGGAATAACTCAGGGAAACTTGAGCTAATACCGTATAATGACTTCGGTCCAAAGATTTATCGCCTAGGGATGAACCCGCGTAGGATTAGCTTGTTGGTGAGGTAAAGGCTCACCAAGGCGACGATCCTTAGCTGGTCTGAGAGGATGATCAGCCACACTGGGACTGAGACACGGCCCAGACTCCTACGGGAGGCAGCAGTGGGGAATATTGGACAATGGGCGAAAGCCTGATCCAGCAATGCCGCGTGAGTGAT
>JAXDPD010000016.1:0-34343 GCA_034668505.1 Sphingomonadales bacterium | reverse complement strand
CGGCGACGACCGCATCGTCTACAACCAGGCGACCGGCCAGCTCTTCTACGACGCCGACGGCAACGGCGCCGGCGGCGCCATCCTGTTCGCGACCGTGGCCGGCACACCGACACTCGGCGTCAGCGATTTCGCGGTAATCTAGGCGGGGCCGGCACGTTAACCTGAAACTGACCTGGCATCCCTAGACGGGCACCGGAAGGTCAGGAGGCACAGGCATGAAGTTTGTTTTGCTCAAATCGCGCGGCGGCGATTATCTGGTGATCACGCAGCAGATCGCTTATTTGCGCGGGCATGAGAATGGCCAGACCAAGGTCGGCCTCGTCGGCGGCGATTCGCTGCTCGTCGCCGGCAGCATCGAAGAGACGGCCGCCGCGATCCGGGCGGGATAGATCCGGTAGCCTGCTCAGCCCGCCGGCGGCGCGCGAGCCGCAGTGATCGCAGCCGGCTAACCCTCGAAAATCCCTGCGACGAGGCCGCGGCCGGCCGCTTCCTCGGCGGTCAGATACCAATTGTGCAGGGCCTTCTCCATCAGCTCGTCGAGCCCGATGTCGCAGCCCTCGATCAGCTTGCGGAAGCCCTTTTCCTCGAGCGCGAGCGCCGTCTCCATTTGCGCGCGCAACGCGTCGATCATCGGGACGCTGGCCCGCATCGGTCCGGAAATCTCGACCGTCTTGTCGAGCTTGCGGCCGTGGATCATCAGCATCGTCTCGCGCGCCAGCCAGCGGTCCGTGCAGGGGAAAGCGGACATGATCGTGATGCCCGCCGAATAGACCACGGCCTTGCCGAGGAAGAGGAAGCGACCGCGCAGCCGCCGCCGCGCGGATTCGATCTCGAACACGATCCGCCGCGCCATCTCCGGATCGCCGCCCTCGGTGGTCAGCTCCAGGACGACATTGTCCCCCGCCTTCTCGGCCTCGCCCAGCTGATCGAGAAAGCGCTCGACCGAATATTTGTCGATGTCGCCGACCAGCGAGATTTGCGGGCGGGCCAGAATTTCCGGGGCATGCCGCGCGGTTTCGTCTCGGGCCATCGATTGCTCCGAAGCAAGCGGCCGCCCCCGACGAGAGGCGGCCGCCGGATGTGAAGGCGGAAAAAGCGCTATTCGCGCTCTTCCTGCTGCTCCTGCTGGCGCTCGCGCTCCTGGGTGCCGCCGCCCTGCTGGCCGCCCTGGCCGCCCTGGTTCATCTGCCCGCCCCGGTCGCCCTGCTGGCCGCCCTGGCCGCTGCCTTGATCCTGCTGGCCCTGGCCCCCGCCCATGCCGCCCTGCTGACCCTGAACGTTCTCGGCCATTTCGATTCTCCTTCGTTTTTGGTGGGCCCGTCCCGATGGGACAGTGCCGCCGGAAAACGTCAGCGCGAGGATCAGGTTCCTGGGCTAAGCCACTGATCATGCCTGCTAATAACCCAAGTTAGCGAAATTTATTCCGGGATCGATCCTCCCCGCCGGGCGTTTGCGGGGCGAAGGCGACAAAGGGGATTGACCCGCTTCCGCCGGCCACGGTTTCGCGGCGGCCGGCGAGGGATCAGGCACGAAGTGACATTGGCGCCGTGACGTCGCCCTGGAGGTGGAGGTAAGCGGGGTCGAAATCGCCTTCCTTGGCGAGGCGCGGCCAATCGTCGATCTGGACCGCGCGCTGGGCGCGGGTGATCAGGCCCTCGGCGGCCAGCGCCATCAGGGTGCGGTTGACGTGGACCGAGGTCAGGCCGAGCGCATCGGCGAGCTGCTCCTGGGTCATCGGCAATTCGTACTTGCAGCGCTCGCCGAGGCCCGCCGTCTCGAGCCGCAGCGAGAATTCGCACAGCATGTGGGCGGCCCGCGTGCGGGCGTCGCGACGGCCGACGTTCAGCGTCCATTCGCGGAAGATCGAAGCATCGACCAGCGTCTCGTACCACATCGCCCGGCCGATGACGGGGCGGGCGAAGGCGATGTCCTGGATCGCCTCGACCGGGATCAGCGCGACCTCGACATGGGTCAGCGCCTGGAGATTGTGATCGGCGGTGCCGAGCAAAGAATTCTGGAGATCGGCGAGATCGCCCTTCATGTGGATCGAGAAGATCTGGCGGCCGCCATTGCCGGCGACCTTGTGGCGGAAGGCGAAGCCGGACAGCATCAGGCAGGAATTTTGCGGCCTGTCGCCCTCGCGCACGATATATTCCTGCGGCCTGAGCTTGATGATTCGGTGAGGGAGCGCGCGCAGCGCCTCCTGATCCTCATTGTCGAGCTGGCGCCATTGCCCGAGCTTGCGCACCATGGGCTCCAGGACCGAATCCAGGCTCTGTGACATTGCGGCTCTCCACCCAGGCGGGAGCGCAGTCGTGTCTCTCAGCCACCGATACGCCATTATAGGGTCCCGGTGATGACCCCACCTTAAACTATTTGAGACGAATTGCCTAATCTGTTTGAACCTATCGTGTTGTCACGCATTTAGCTCGTATCGCCGCAACGCTTCGGGCATCGGCGGCTGAGAGACGTCGCGCTCCCGTCCCGCGGAGACCGAGCGATGCACGCGCTCATCATCGAAGACGAACCGTTGATCGCGATGCTGATCGAGGATCATCTGCGCGCCGTCGGCTATCTCAGCATCGATTTCGCCGTCACCGAGACGGAGGCGGTGGCGGCGGCGCTGCGGCGCTGCCCCGATCTGATCACCGCCGACGTGCATCTGGCCACGGGGTGCGGAATCGCGGCGGTGGAGGCGATCTGCAGCGCGCGCATCATCCCGGTCGTCTTCATCACCGCCAACGCGCAGGACGTACGCCGGCGGCTGGCGGACGCGGTGGTGGTCGCCAAGCCGTTCATGGTCGCCGATCTCAGCCGCGGGCTGGATGCGGCGTTCGCCTCCTCGCCCGGCTCCTAAGCCGTCGCTATCGGGCTTTGCGGCGCGATTGTTTCGCCTGCGGATTCACCTGCTTTAACGTGCCCGTGGATAATTCTGCTATGATCGCCGGATCGGGAAGGGGGGCCCTGTCGTGGCGCATTATCATCTATATTATCTGCGCGACAACAAGCTGATCGGCGGCGCCGATATCGAAGCGACCAACGACGACGAGGCGGTTCGCTTGGCCAAAGAGCGCGGCGAAGGGCAAGCGATCGAGATATGGAGCGCGCACGCGCGCGTCCGCGTGGTCGCCCCGGCAAAGGCGCCCGCGCCCGAGCCGCGCTGACTCGCCCGCACACAGATTCGCGCGGGCGGGCGCGAGCGCGCGGATCCGAGCGCCGCACGCCTCAATGGACGGTGGGCAGCATCCGCGCCCGGGCCTCGAATATCTCGGCGAGGCGCAGGCGCGCGCGCCGCTCCTCCGCGCATTCGGCTTGCTCGGCCCTGCACCGCTCTTCGCGCGCGCGGCGCAGGTCGTAGGATTTGGCTGACATTGGCCTGTCCGCCTTTTCCGTTTGTTTCTGAACTCTTATCGGAACCGGGCGCGGACGCCGGCTTTGCTATTATCCGAAATGGACCCATCCGGCCAGCCGGCTAATCGGGCTTGCGGCGGATGTCGGCGGCGCCGATCTTGCGGCCGGCCGCGCTGTCCGCGATCAGCGTGGCGAAGCGGCGGGCGCGGGTTTCGGGCCGTTTCGCGCTGGTCACCCAGTGGAGCGCGACCTTGCGATAGCCAAGCGGGCGCCTGTCCCAATCGGCCCAGGCCGCCTCGTTCCCGCGGAACAGCGCGGTCTCGGCGGGAGTCAGCTCGGCTTGCGCATTCTCATAAGCGTAGACGCCCCTGCGCGCGGTCTCGTCCTCGAAGGCGCGGACGCCCGCGTCCGTCATCTGCCCCGCGGCCGTCAGCGCCCCGTAGCGGGCGACGTTGACGGCGGACCAGATGCTGCCCTTGCGGCGCGGGGTGAAGCGGATCGTGTAGCTCTCGCCGCCCAGCGATTTGCGGACGCCGTCGATCCAGCCGAAGCAGAGCGCCTGATCGCGCGCCTGCGGCCAATCGATCGAGGGCTTGCCGCTGGCTTTCTTCCAGAAGCCGACGAGCAGCTCCCGCGCGGTCCCGTGATGGGCTTCGAGCCAGGCGCGGAATTCGGCCTCGGTGGGGAAGAAGGTGGGGGTGGTCATGCCGGCATTCTAGCAGCAAAGGCCGATGCCCTCACCCTCCCACGCCTTCGGCGCGGGCCCCTCCCTCTCCCCAAATGGGAGAGGGGTTGGGGCGAGGGTCTTTCTTCCCCTCGTCACTCCGCCGCTTGCGGCACCGCCTCGCCCGTCCCGCCGCCGCGCGCCTTGCGCTTCTGGGCGAGCTTGCGGCGCCAGCCGCGGCTCCTCAGCCACATGACGATGCCGGTCACCGCCAGGATCGCCGGGATGATGCCGCCGATGAAGATGATCGTCTGCCAGACCGGGCCGAGGCCGGTGCCGTCGTGGAGGCGGCGCATCAGCCTGGCGTTGGTTTCGGGGCGGGGCGGGCGCGGCGGCGTCACCGCGCCGCTGGCATCGTCGATCGCGACCTCGGCCAGGCCGCCCTCGCGCTCGAAGGCGATCTTCCATTCGCGCGATTGGTCGGTCGGCCAGGCGATGCTGGCGAGGCGCTGGCCGCCGGAATGGCGCGAAGCGGCGGCGAGCGCGGCCTCCGCCGTCATCGCGGTGTCGGCGAGCGGCTGCGCGCGCAGCGCCCGGGCGCGGTCCGGCGGGGCGCCGCCGCCTTTGGCCTTGCCCTCGGCCTTGGGCTGGCTCGGCTCGAAGCTCGAAAACACGCTCGGGAAGGAGATCCAGAAGCCGGTGAAGCTCAGCATGGCGAGCGGCAGCAGGATCCAGAAGCCGAGCTGGTGGTGGATATTGGCGTTGGTCGAATTCTGCCGCTTCCAGCGGAAGCCTCGGCGGACCGAGCCGGCGATCGGCCACCACAGCCAGATGCCGGTCAGGCAGGAGACGAACATGAACACGCCGACCCAGCCGACGACGGTGCGCCCCCAGACCGGCACCATCATCGAGCCGTGGAGGACGTGGAAGACCTGGACGAGGCCGGCGGAGCTCGAGGCGCTGTCGAGCACGGCGCCGGTGCCGGGATCGAGCCAGACGCTGGTGCGGGCGGGGCGGCCGCCGGCCTCGCCGGGCTGCGGCCTTGTGCCGGAAACCAGGATCGGCCCCTCGCCGCCTTCCGGATAGCGGATCTGGGCGACCGCGCCGCCGGGCGCCGCGGCCGCGATGGCGGGGCGGGCGGCGGCGGCATATTGGCTGGGGGTGAGCCGCGCCTCGTTCGAGGTCACCGCGTAACGCTGCGGGTTGATCTGCGCGTCGAGCCAGTCGTGCCAGACCAGGGCCGCGCCGGTGACCGAGATCGGGATGATCAGGATGGCGAGGCCGATCCCGATCCACTTGTGGACCTGAAGCCAGAGCGCGCGCAGGCGCATGGTCGTCGATTGGGCCACGAAAAACTCCCTGCCTTTTGCCGCAGCCTAAACGCTATTGAGAATGGATTGCAACACCGAGCTTTGTCGCGAGATGTGGCGGCGGCAAGTGACCCTCACCTCCACCGCTTCGCGGCGCGCCCCTCCCTCTCCCCAAATGGGAGAGGGAGGGGGGTGAGGGTTCTCCTTCAGCTGTCCGCCCATCTCCGCAGCAGATTGTGGTAGATTCCGGTGAGGCGGATCACCTCGGGATCGTCCTGGCCGCGGCCGGCCGCCACCGCTTGGATCGAGCGGTCGAGGTCGAAGAGGATGGAACGGGCGCCGTCGTCGCGGACCATCGACTGGACCCAGAAGAAGCCCGCCACCCGCGCGCCTTTGGTCACCGGCTCGACCCGGTGCAGGCTCGAGGCCGGATAGAGGAGGAGGTGGCCGGCGGGCAGCTTGACCGCGCCGGCGCCCAGATTGCCCTCGACCAGCAGCTCACCGCCTTCATAGGCCCGCGGATCCTCGAGGAAGAGCGTCGCCGAAAGATCGGTGCGGACGCGGAATTCGCTGGCGCGGTGGATGCGCATTGCATTGTCGATATGGGTGCCGAACGCCTCGCCACCCTGGTAGCGGTTGAACAAAGGCGGGAAGATCTTGAGCGGCAGCGCCGCGGCGATGAACAAGGCCGAGCGGCCGAGCGCGTCGAGCACGATCCGGCCCGCCTCCTTCGCCGCCGCGCCGTCCTCGGGGAGCTGCGCGTTCCTCTTGGCCAGCGCCGACTGGGGACCGGAGGTGGCGTTGCCGTCGGCCCAGGCGCCCGCATCGACGATCGCCCGCACGCGCGCCACCGCTTCCGTGTCGAGCAGATCGGGGATGGCGAGCATCATGGGAATCACCTTGCACGGACGAAAGCGCATTCTGTTCCCCGGCGAAGGCCGGGGTCCAGTCCTAAGTTCGCGCCGCTGGACCCCGGCCTTCGCCGGGAACGGGGGCTCAGAAGCTGTAGAACAGGCTCAGCACCGCCGACCTGGCCTCGCCCGGCGCCGCCCAGCCGCCGGTGACCGCGCCGGACGTGGCGTTCACATTGTTGCGGACGTTGCTGAAATAGCGCTCGTTGGTGAAGTTCTGGACGTTGAGCTGCACCGTCATGCCGTTGTTGAACGCATAAGACAGGAAGGCGCGGTGGATGAGGAAATCACTGGTGAAATATTGGGTGCGCTGCAACAGGTTGCGCTGGAAGGTGGCGAAGCTGCCCTGATAGGTGAGGCCGTAGCCGATCTGCAGGCCGAAGGGCAGGCGGTAGGTGGTGAACAGGCTGCCCGAGTGGCGCGGCGTCTGGATCAGCCGGTCGCCGGCCTGCGGATCGGGGATGGCGGCGCCGTTGAGGCAGGCGACGCTGGGATTGGCGAGGCAGAAATCGGAGACGCTCTGCAGCACCTTGCCGTCGAGATAGGTGTAATTGGCGAAGATCTGCCATTCCGGCGTGATGTTGCCCGAAACGCCGAGCGCCAGCCCGTCCACCCGCGAGCGGCCGTCGACCACCTGCAGCGTCGGATTGATCGGATCGTTGGAAGGCACGCGGAAATTGCTGCGCTCGTTGCGGAACAGGGCGGCGGTGAGCTGCAGCCGCCGGCCGAACAGATCCGCCTTCACGCCGATCTCGTAATTGCGGGCGGTTTCGGGCGGCGCGGCGCAGGGGTCGGGCGCGGCCGCCGACGCGGGCGTGCCGCAGCCGAGCCGCACCGTCAGCGAGCTCGGCGTGCGGGCATTGCCGTAGGCGAGGTAGATCGCGGTGCGCGGCGTCGGCTTGAAGACGGCGCCGAAGCGGTAGGAGAAGAGCTGCTCGTCGCTGACCTGCGGCAACAAGGCCAGCGCGGTGAGCGGCACCGTTCCCGGCGGATAGGCCGGCAGCGCGATATTGCGGAAATTGCCTTTCGCCCATTCGTAGCGGACGCCGGCGTTGAGCTCGAACATCGGCCCGATCTCGAACGTGTCGAAGGCGTAGATGGCCTGATTGTTGGATGTACCGCCCGACCGGGCGGTGACGGTATAGTTGAGCGGCCCGGTATAGATGGCAGCCGGATTGGCGATGCTATCGATCGGCAGAGGGGTCACCGCCGAGCCGTCGGCATTGCGCGCCAACTCGGCGGTCTCGATGAAATAATCCTCCCAGGCCAAGGAGGCGCCGACCACCAATATGTTGCGCAGCCGTGCCGCCTGGCCGCTCTCGACCCGGAAATCGGTCTGGCTGTACCACAGCTCGTTCGATTGATCGCGAACGCGGCCGCGCGGGCCGGACGGACGATAGAAGCCAGGCGCAAGGCCGGCGGGGCAGACCAGACCCTGGGTCGCGGTGGCAGTGGCCGGGACCGGCTGGCGGCCTGTGCCGGAGAGACACCAGGTCCCTTCCGCCGAGCTGGTCTGGCTATATTGATCGACTCTCTGCCAGCGGGCGAGGCCGCGCACCGAGAAATTGGCGGTGAAATCGTGGCGCAGGGTCGCGGTGATGCGGTCGACCGTGATTTCCTGCTCGTCGAGGTTGCGATAGCCGAAATAGTCGCTGGCATCGGCCTCGGGCAGCGACCCGCCGTTGAGCTGGTTGAGGAAATAGGGGATTCCGTAAATCGGGATATTGTCGTCGCGCTGGTGCAGATAAGCGAGCGTGAGGCTGGTCGCGCCGCCGATGCCGAAGGTGATTGCGGGCGCGACGCCCCAGCGCCGGTAATTCTCGACGTCGCGGCCGGGAACGTCGTTGCGGTGGACCATGGCGTTGAGCCGGATCGCGACCTGCGGGCTGACCCGGATATTGCTGTCGACCGTGCCGCGGACGTAATTGTCGGTGCCGACCGCAGCGGAGAGGATATTGAGATCGTCCGGCTGCGGCACCTTGGAGACGAGGTTTACGGTGCCGCCGACGCTGCCTGAGCCGTTGAACACCGAATTGGCGCCGTTGTAGATCTCGATCTGCTGGAGGTTGAACGGGTCGGTGCGGCTATATTGGGCGCTGTCGCGCACCCCGTCCTGGGTGATGTCGTTGCTCGCCGCATAGCCGCGCAAATTGATCGAATCGCCATAACCGCCGCCGCCCTCGCCGGCGCCGAAGGTGATTCCGGGGACGGTGGCGAGCGCGTCGCGCAGGGTCAGCAGATTCTGCCGCCGCAAGGTCTGATCGCTGATGATCGTCACCGTCTGCGGCGTGTCGAGCAGGTCGGAGGTCGCCTTGGGGGATTCGACGCGGGCCTGCTGGCGCTCGCCGGTGACGACGACATTGCCTTCCCGTTGCTCGACATCGTCCTGGCTGGCCGCCGCGGGCCGGTCTTCGGCGAGCGCCGGCGAGGAGAGGAAGCCGACGCAGCCCAGAGCGAGATAGAGCGGCGCGCGGGAGGCGGCGCTCTTGGCGGACATGCGCTCGGTCATGGAAAGCCCCTGCTTGACGAGCCGGGTTGTTCCCGGTCATCAGAGGCTATTGCAATTCATTCGCAATAGTGTCAATAGACTTGCGAACGGTTCGCAAAAGGCGGGCATTTCCTCTTCCCAAGGGCCCGTCGGCGCCGGCGTGGCAGCAGCCGTCACGCCGGCGCCAATTTTTCGGTTCGGCCGCGTGGCGGGACTTTCTATTCCACCACCGACCAGCCTTGCGCGGTCCAGCGATAGAGGTTGGGGGAAACGCCGCGGTCGGCGGCCTCGAAGGCCTCGCGAATCGACCGTTTCAGGCCGGCGAGGTCGGTCACCTGCGGGTGGGCGACGACCAGCAGATTGTCGGCGGGGACGGCGACGATGACGCCGCCGCGGGACGCGGCGATCGCGCGCCAGCCTTCGGCGTCGAGCAGCAGGCTCGGCGCATATTCGGTGTCGCTGAGGGCGAGAATCCGGCCGCTCTCCAGGCCTTCGAGCGTGCCCGGCCGCGGCAGGTCGCCAAGCGTCTGCGCCTGGGCCGTGCGCCAGGCCTCCTCGGCGCTGAGCCCGAGCGGACCGAGGTCCGAGACGTTGAGCCCGCGCCGCCGCTCGGCATATTCGACCATCACGATCATGCACAGATCGGGCGCCATGTCGCGCATCAGCAGCGAATTGGCGTCGCCGCCATGATTGGCGGCCGCCTGCCCGATCGCCTCGCAATAAGGCCGGCCGCGCACCGCCAGGCGGAGGTGGGCGCGGGTGAAGGGCGGCGGCGCCGCTTCGGTCGCGACCAACAAAGTCTGGGCGATGAAATGGCTGGTTGCCGCCTCGCACCCGGCCGGTTCCCGCACGCAGCCCCGCCAGATGCCGCCGATGCCGATCACATAAGGCTCGCTGCCCGCGGCCCCGGACCGCAAGCTGAGCTCGAGCGGCCCGGTGATCCGGACCTCGGCGCCGGCGGGCGCGGCGGCGCGGAAGCGGTCCGCCATCTTTTGGGTGAAGGCCCCCCCCTTTCCGGTGCCCTGAAGCGCGGCCGCCGCGGGCGCCGCCGCCAGGGTTGCGGCCAGCAGCAGCGCGCGCAGCGGCGCCGGCGTCACTGAGCCGGCGCCGGGCTCGCCGCGGCCGGCCCGGTCAGAAACCCCCTGAGCGCCGCCTGGAACACCGCCGGCTGGTCGAGCATGATGAAATGCGCGGAATTGGGGATCCGGCGCACTACCGCCTGCGGCGCGCCGCGATAGGAAATCCGGTAGAAATTGTCGATCTGCTCGGGCGTCGGCACGACGCCGTTCGGTCCGGCGGCCGGCTGCACGTAGAGCACCAGCATCGGCACGCGGATGTTGGCGACCTCGCCGAGCAGGTTGGTGACCACCAGATCGGCGAAGCCCTGGGCCGAGACCGCCGGGTCGCTGGCCAGGCCGGCGGCAATTTGGGCCGGGCGCTCGCTTTCGGTGTTCACCATCTGCGCGATCATGGTCGAGGTCATGATCCGCCTCTGCTCGCCGGAGACGGCCGCCATGCCGGCACGGATCCGATCGGCGACCATCGGCAGCTGCTCCGCGGTGACGCCCGCCTGCTGCATGATCATCGCGCCCAGGAAGGGCATCATGTCGACCACCATCACCTTGGAGACCAGGCCGGGATGGCGGCCGGCCACGATCATCGCCCAGCTGCCGCCCATCGAATGGCCGACGATCGCGGGATGATCGAGATGCGCCTCGGTGATGTAGCGCGCGATCTCCTCGCCGACCGGGATCAGATAGGATCCGGTGGCGTTGGCGCCCGCCGGCCGCCCGGCGAAGCCCGCGACGTGGATCAGGTGGTAGCGATAGCCCGGCAAAGCGGCCATCGTGGTCCGCCACACGTCGGGCGTGGAGTTGAGGCCGGGGATCAGCACCACGTCCGGTCCGGAGCCGACCACGGTGACCCCGATCCGATCGGAGGTGAAGCCGGGCGCGGGCGTGCCTGGATCGGCGGCCGGGGCCTGCGCGGGCTGCGCCGCGGCCGGGACGGCGGCGAAGGCGAGGAGCAGGAAAGCGAGAAAGCGAAGCATGATGGGGGTCTCCTGAATGTGGGAGACCGTTACTCTCCCCGTCATTCCCGCGAAAGCGGATAATTCCTCCCCTGCTTTTCGCGGGGGAGGGGGACCATGCGAAGCATGGTGGAGGGGCCTCTTGCGGTGAAGAAGCCCGTCCACCGTCCTGCGGACGGTCTCCCTCCCCTCGAATCGAGGGAAGGATTCAGATTCCCTGGGTGTAGCTATCGCAAGCCGCAAGCGTGCCGCCGCGATAGCCGCGCATCAGCGCTTCCTGGCGCTGGGCGGCGCTGCCGTGGGTGAAGCTTTCGGGGACGACGACGCCGCGGCCGGCGCGCTGTATGGTGTCGTCGCCGATCGCGGCGGCCGCGGTCATGCCCTCTTCGAGGTCGCCGGGCTCCATCGCTCCTTGCTCGCGCGAGGCCCAGACGCCCGCCAGGCAATCGGCCTGCAGCTCCATCCGCACCTGCAGCGCGTTGGCCGCGGTTTCGGAAGCGCCGCTCTTCGCCCGCTCGATGCGGTCGGAAATGCCGAGCAGGGTCTGGACATGGTGACCGACCTCGTGCGCGATCACATAGGCCTGGGCGAAATCGCCGGGCGCGGCGAAGCGCTGCGCCAGCTCGCGGAAGAAGGCGACGTCGAGATAGATGCTGCGATCGGAGGGACAGTAAAACGGCCCCATCGCCGAATCCGCCGCGCCGCAGCCCGAATCCGTGCCGCTTATATAGACCACCATCCTGGGCGCGGCGTAGCGCTGGCCCGTGGCCTGGAAGAGCCGGGCCCATTGCTCCTCGGTCGAGCCCAGGGTCTGGCAGGCGAAGGTGATCGACGGCTCGGACTGGCAATTGCGGGTCGCGCTCTGCCGGGCCGGGCCGACCGCCGGCTGGCCGCCGCCGCCGCTGAGGCCGAGCGGATCGCCGCCGAGCAGGAAGCCGAGGCCGACGAGGACGACCACGCCAAGAATGCCGAAGCGGCTGAAGACGAAGCCGAGCAGCATGCCGGCGCCGCCGCCGCCCCCGCCGAAGCCGAAGCGGCCGCCGCCGCCCTCGTCGCGAAACTCGACATTGTCGCTCGTCCTGCGCCCGCCGAACCGCATCCCATTCTCTCCTCGCAACCCCCGCTCAATGCATCGGGGGCGATCATGGTTGCGCCGTCGTCACTTGCATGAAGCGGCGCGGCGCGCGAGAGGGCGGCGATGGCCGATACCCACAGCCGGCGGCGCGCGCTCACGCCCGAGCGGCTGCCGCTCCCCGATCAGGTCGCTTTGGTCCTCCAGGGCGGCGGCGCCCTGGGCGCCTATCAGGCGGGGATCGTCGAGGGGCTGGAGGCGCGGCGGATCGACATCGACTGGGTTGCAGGCATCTCGATCGGCGCGGTCAACGCCGCCATCGTCGCCGGCAACAGGCCCGAAGAAAGGGTCGCCAGGCTGCGCGGCTTCTGGGAGGAGATGACCGGGGCCCTGCCCGCTTTGCCCTTCACCGGCGGCGAGCAATGGCGCGAATGGATGCACATGCTTTCGGCCGGCTTCGTCGCGGCGCAGGGCGTGCCCGGCTTCTTCGCGCCGCGGCTGCTGCCGCCCGCGCTGGCGCCGGCCAAGAGCGTCGGCGCCTTGAGCTTCTACGACAGCGCGCCGCTGGCGGCGACGCTCGACAAATATGTCGACTGGGATTTGCTCAACGACGGGCCGGTGCGGCTCTCGGTCGGCGCGGTCGACGTCGAGACCGGCAACCTCCATTATTTCGACACGAAGGGGCCCAGGCGCGACCGCATCGACGCGCGCCACATCATGGCCTCGGGCGCGCTGCCGCCCGGCCTGCCGCCGGTCGAGATAGACGGCGCGTTCTGGTGGGACGGAGGAATCGTCTCCAACACCCCGCTCGCCCACGTCCTCGACAATCAGGGCCAGGACCTGCTCGTCTTCCAGGTCGACCTGTTTCCCGCGCGCGGTGCCCGGCCGGCGACGATCATGGACGTCTATGCGCGCGAGAAGGACATCCGCTATTCGAGCCGCACCCGGCAGGTCACCGACCAATTGATCAAGCTCAGGAAGGAGCGCGAGGCGATCCGCAAGGTGCTCGCCAAGCTGCCCAGGGCGCTGGAGAACGATGCCGACGTCAAGGCGCTCGCCGCTCTGGCCGCCGAGCATGCGGTCAACGTCGTCCACCTCATCTACCGCAAGCATGGCTGGGAAGGCGGCGCCGCCGATTTCGAATTCTCGCGGCCGACCATGGAGCATCACTGGGCGGAGGGCCGCGCGGCGCTCGCCGAGACCATGCGCCACGACGCCTTGCTCGCCCGCAACATCGTCGACGGCAAGACCGCGGCGTTCGATCTGGCGCAATGACCCCGAGCTTCGAGACCAAAATCCGTCATTCCCGCGAAAGCGGGAATGGCGGAAAGACCGCAAGTCACCGGAATTCTGAAAGGACCAAGATCTGATGTTCCTCCAAGGCAAAACAGCGCTCGTCACCGGCTCGACCTCGGGCATCGGCCTCGCCATCGCCCGCGCGCTCGCCGGCGAGGGGGCGAAACTGATCCTCAACGGCTTCGGCGATCCGGCCGAGATCGAAAAGCTCCGGGCCGAGCTCGGCGCGGGCTATAGCGGCGCCGACCTGACCAAGGCCGACGCCATCGCGGCGATGATGGCGGAGGCCGGGCCGGTCGACATCCTGGTCAACAATGCCGGCACCCAGCATGTCGCCCCGGTCGACGAATTCCCGGTCGACAAATGGGACCTGATCATCGCGCTCAACCTCACCGCCGCCTTCCACACCACCCGGCTCGCGCTGCCGGGGATGAAGGCCAAGGGCTGGGGCCGGATCGTCAACACCGCCTCGGCGCACAGCCTCGTCGCCAGCCCCAACAAATCGGCCTATGTCGCGGCCAAGCACGGCATAACCGGCTTCACCAAGACGGTGGCGCTGGAAGTGGCGACTTTGGGCATCACCGCCAATTGCATCAGCCCGGGCTATGTCTGGACCCATTTGGTCGAGGGCCAGATTCCCGACCAGATGGCGTCGCGCGGCCTGACCCGCGAGCAGGTGATGAACGACGTCCTGCTCGCCGCCCAGCCGACCAAGAAGTTCGTCACCGTCGACCAGGTCGCCGCTCTGGCGCTGTTCCTGTGCCGCGACGAGGCCGCCTCGATCACCGGGGCGAACCTCTCGATGGACGGCGGCTGGACGGCGGCGTGAGGCCGCCCGTTGCGGCCGGCGAGCACGGACCCTAGAAGGCTATATGGCTCGCCTCCCCCTGGTCCTCCTGCTGCTCGCCGCGGCCGTCGCGCCCGCCGCCGCCGCGCGCGAGGAGGTGGTCCCGGCCAGCGCCGGCTCCAACTGGCGCGCCGCCGCCACCGAGCATGACCGGAACCGGCTGCGCCACTGGCGCGACGCCTGGGTCGATGCGCTCGCCCAGGTCAATGAGGGCGCCAGCGCGGCCGAGATCGCGCGCGGCGGCGCCCTGTTCGAGCCCGACGCCGCTCTGCCCGGCGCCGAGCCGCCGCCCGGCGATTATGCCTGCCGGACGATCAAGCTCGGCCGCGCCCGGTTATCCATGCTCGATTATGTCGCCTATCCGGCCTTCCGCTGCCGGATCGCGCGCGAGGCCGGGCGGCTCCATTTCACCAAATTGGCCGGCTCGCAGCGCCAGGCCGGCACGATCTTCCCCGACAATGGCCGGCGCATGATCTTCCTCGGCACCTTGATGCTCGGCGACGAGACCCGCGCCCTGCGCTACGGCCGCGACCGCGAGCGCGACCTGATCGGCGTGGTCGAGCGGGTCGGCCCCAATCGCTGGCGGATCGCCTTCCCCCGCCCCCCTTACGAATCCCTGCTCGACGTGATCGAGCTCGTGCCGCGGCGTTAGGTGAACCCGGTTCGGAACCCCCTCCCCGTCATTCCCGCGGAAGCGGGAAGCCGTCTTTCCTTCCGGCCGCCTCGAAGGAAGAAGGTGGAGTCCCGCTTTCGCGGGAATGACGAAGACATGCCGCGAACCAGATCGGAGTCCCCATGCGACGCAAAATCCTCGCCGTCTTGCTGCTGGCGTCGATCATGAGCACGGAGGCGCCCGCGCAGGACCGCGCCCTGAACCAGGCGATTACGGGCGACATGCCGGCGCTGATGATTCTCTACCGCGACCTCCACGCCAATCCCGAGCTCAGCATGCAGGAGACGCGCAGCGCCGGCCTGATGGCGGCCGAGGCGCGGCGGCTGGGCTTCACCGTCACCACCGGGGTCGGCGGCACCGGCGTCGTCGCGGTGATGGAGAATGGCCCGGGCCCGGTGCTGATGCTGCGCGCCGACATGGATGCCTTGCCGGTCGAGGAGGAGACGGGGCTCGCCTTCGCCAGCCGGGTGCGCGGGCGCACGCGGGAGGGGCTGGAGACCGGGATCATGCACGCCTGCGGCCACGACACCCATATGGCCGCCTGGGTCGGCACCGCGCGGCGGATGGCCGCGCTCCGTGCGCAATGGTCGGGCACGCTCGTCATGGTCGCCCAGCCCGGCGAGGAAACCAGCCAGGGCGCCAAGGCGATGCTCGAGGACGGCCTGTTCACGCGCTTCCCCAAGCCGACCCACGCCATCGCCTTCCACGACAGCGCGACTTTGCCGGCGGGCATGATCGGCTATTCGGACGGGCCGGCGCTCGCCAATGTCGATAGCGTCGACATGATCGTGCGCGGCGTCGGCGGCCATGGCGCGGCGCCGCACACGACGCGCGACCCGATCGTGCTGGCGAGCCGCATCGTCACCTCGCTGCAGACCCTGGTCAGCCGCGAGCTCGACCCGCTCGACAGCGCCGTCGTCACCGTCGGCAGCTTCCAGGCCGGCACCAAGCACAACATCATCTCCGACGAGGCGCGCCTCCTGATCACCGTGCGCAGCTACACGCCGCAGGTCCGCCGCATGCTCCTGGACGGCATTGCCCGCATCGCCCGCGGCGAGGCGATCGCGGCGGGCGTGCCCGAGGACCGGATGCCGACCGTCACCGTGCGCGAGGCCGAAGCGACGCCGGCGACGGTCAACACGTCGGCCTTGACCGCAAGCACCATGGCCCGCTTCCGCGCCCATTTCGGCGAGGCCCGCGTCCAGCAGACCCGCCCGGTCATGGCCGGCGAGGATTTCGGCCGCTTCCTGGTCGCCGAGCCGCGGCTCGAAAGCCTGATCTTCTGGGTCGGCGGCGTCCCCCAGGCGCGCTGGGACGCGGCTGGCGGCAACATGGCCAGCCTGCCCTCGCTGCACAGCCCGTTCTGGGCCCCGGACGCGGAACGGGTGATCGCCACCGCGACGGAGGCGATGACGGTGGCGGCTTTGGGCGTGCTGGCGCGGCGCTGACGCGACTGGGGAAGGCAGCGCTCAGTGCGCCGCCCCCTGCGCGCCCCAGACCGCGCGGATGCGGGCGTCCTTGCCGCAGCCGGCGCGGTAGCGGTTGTAATGGCCGGGGTTCCGCCGCGCGAAATCCTGGTGATAGGCTTCGGCCGGATAGAAAGTGGCGGCGCCGCGCACCGGCGTCACCACCCGGCCGCGCAGGATGCGGTTGGCCTCGGCCACCGCCGCCAGCGCCTCGCGCCGCTGGCCCGCGTCGAGCGCGAAGATGGCGGTGTGATATTGCTCGCCCTGGTCGCAGAACTGGCCGCCGGCGTCGGTCGGGTCGATCGTCCTCAGGAAGCGGCGCGCCAATTGGCCGTAGCTGATCCGCGCCGGATCGTAGACCACCTGGATCGCCTCGACATGGCCGGTGCCGCCGCGCACCACCTGCGCGTAGCTCGGATTGGCGAGGCGGCCGCCGGCAAAGCCCGACACCGCATCGATCACCCCGGGCACCGCCTCGATGTCGCGCTCGGCCGACCAGAAGCAGCCGCCCGCGAACAAGGCGGTGCGGGCATTGGCGGGGCGGGGCGGGCGCTGCGCCGCGCCGGCGCTGTCGGCGCTGCCCGGCGCGCAGGCGGCGAGGAGGAGCGCGGCGAGGAGCATCGGTCTGGACATGGCCCCGCTTTAGCAGGCGCGAAGCTGAAGCGCCGCTTAATTGCGCGCCCGGCACCCCCCGCCGCCAAATCGTTTCCGTTGGCGGGGAGGATTGCGCCGCCTTATGGTCCGGCTTCGGCTTGAGTCGCGGGCATGGTCCAGGGAGGCAGGAAAAGTGGCGGTCTTCAACATCATCGGCGACAGCCTGATCAGCCAGGCGGAGTTCGACGCCCGGGATCTGGCGAGCAAGCTCAAGGCGCACGCCGCGGGCGAAAAGATCGAGGACATCCAGCTCGCCAACGAATCGGTGCTGACGATGAGCGCCGCCGCCGTGCAGCCGGTCCTCGGCGCCGCCGCCGACGGGGTCACGCCGCTGCCGCCGATCGCGTTCGGCCAGCCGATGACGATCGACATCCGCTATGCCTATAGCGGCGGGGTCGGCATGAATTCGGGCGACATCGCCGTCGTCTCGGGCGTCAAGAATTGGGGCATGACCAAGGCGAGCGCGCGGGCGCTCAACTTCCTCGCCCGCAGCAAGGGCAAAAGGACCGCGCTCACCGGGCCCGGCGTGTTCGAGAACGGCACCAACGTCGTTTCCTACCAGAAAGCGGTGAACACCCGCCAGGTGACGGTCGGGCTCGAAATCGCCGCCGCCAAGAAGGACGACGACTTCTTCAGGACGCTGAGCAACGCCTTCACCACGGCGGGCAGCATCCCCCTGTTCCTTCCCCATGCCGGCCTGCTGCTCGCCGCCGGGCAGCTCGTGCCGATCATCGGCAAGCTGTTCGACGCTTTGTCCGGCAAGACCGAGCCATGGACGCAGGAGGACAAGATCAACTTCAACCTGCCCGGAACCCAGCCGTCGCGCTCGGAGGTCAAGCTGGTGGCGAGGAATCCGGCGGCCTTCCAAAATCTCAAGATCGCGCCCGACGGCGGCGGCCTGGTCGATGCCGCCGGCCGGCCCTATGCCGGCGACGAGCCCTATATGATCCTCGCCGTCTATGGCGGCGCCAATGTCGACCTCGAGGATTTCACGCCCGGCGTGGTCGGCGCGGATTTCATGAAGCGCTTCTACGAAGGCCAGCGGAGCGGCGCCGTGCTCGAGGATTTCGTCGAGCTGATGCGGGTCGCCTCCGACTTCAAATATCGCAAGGCGGCCGAGGATCTGAAGAAGAAGCTGGCCGACGCCGCCGCCGGCTCCCCGGAAGCGGCCGACCTCCAGGCGCGGCTGGACGCGGCGGTCAAGAACATCCTCAACCCGGTGATGAGGCCCGCCGCCTAGGTCCGGCCGATTCGTATCGAACGGATTTCAGATCGCGAACCGCGCACGATTCTCGCCGCAACCGGCGCGATCATGCCGACGCGGCGGCGAGCCGCTCCACCTGCTCGCCGCTCAGCTCCAGCGTCAGCACGCCGAGCAGTTCGTCGAGTTGGGCGCGGCTGGTGGCGCTGGCGATGGGGGCGGTGACGCCGGGCTGGGCGGCGAGCCAGGCCAAGGCGATCTGGGCAGGGGTGGCGCCGGCCTCGGCGGCCGCCTCGTCGAGCGCGGCGAGGACCGCGCGGCCCTTGTCGGTGAGATAGGCGGGCATGCGGCCGCCGCGGACGCTCTTGGCGAAATCCTCCTCCGAGCGGTACTTGCCGGTGAGGAAGCCCGAGGCAAGGCCGAAATAGGGCAGGACGCCGATCTGCTGGTCGATGCAGAGCTGCTGGAGCGGGCCTTCATAGGCATCGCGCGTCATCAGATTATATTCGGGCTGCAGCACCTCGTAGCGGGCGAGCCTGTCGCGCGCGGAGACGGCGAGCGCCTCGGCGAGCCGGGCGGCGCTGTAATTGGAGGCGCCGAGCGCGCGCACCTTGCCCGCCTTGACCAGCGCATCGAACGCCCCGAGCGTGTCGGCGAGCGGCGTCTTCTCGTCGTCCTGATGGGCGTAATAGAGATCGATATGGGTGCCGAGCCGCTTGATCGAAGCCTCCGCGGCGGCGGCAATCCGCGCCGGCTCGAGCTTCTCGCCGCCCTCGCCCGGCAGCATGCCGACCTTGGTCGCGATCAGCACGTCGTCGCGCTTGCCGCGGCGCTTCAGCCACTCGCCGATATAGCTCTCCGATTCGCCGCCTTTGTGGCCGGGCACCCAGGCCGAATAGACGTCGGCGGTGTCGATCATCGCGCCGCCGGCCTCGGCGAAGCGGTCGAGAATGGCGAACCCCTCCTCGCCCGTCACCGTCCAGCCGAAGACGTTGCCGCCGAGCACCAGCCGCGGCGTCGCGAGCCCGCTGCGCCCCAAAAGCCTCACATCCATTCGTCGCGTCCCTTCGCCTTCAGCGCCTCGACAGCATCCCTGACCTTCTGGCTCTGCGCGCGGGGCACGATCAGGACCGCATCTCCCGTCGCGATCACCACCAGATCCTCGACCCCGATCGCGGCGACCAACGGACCTTCGGAGCGGATCAGGCAATTCCTGGTGTCGAGCGCGAGCACGTCGCCGGTAAGCGCATTGCCGGCCTCGTCGCGCGCGAGCAGCTCGAGCAGGGCATCCCAGCTGCCGACGTCCGACCAGCCGATCGCGACCGGCACGACCGCGACCCTGTCGGCCTTCTCCATCACCGCATAGTCGATCGAAGAGGCGGGCGAGGCGGCGAAGGCGGCGGCGTCGGGGAGGATCCGCCGGCCCTTGCTTTTCGCTCCGGCCATCGCGCCTTTCGCGGCTTTGGCGATCTTCGGCGCATGCGCCTGGAGCGCGTCGAGATAGGTGCCCGCGCGCATCAGGAAAATGCCGGCATTCCAGTCGTGGCGCCCGCCCGCGGCATAGCGGCCGGCGGTGGCGGCGTCTGGCTTCTCGACGAAGCGCACCGCCTGGTGGACGCCCTCGCCCAAAGCGGCGCCGCGCTCGATATAGCCGAAGCCGGTCTCGCCGCGCTCGGCCTTCATGCCGAAGGTGACGATCCAGCCCTGTTCGGCGAACGGCCGCGCCCGGCGGACGGCGTCGTGGAAGCCGGCGGGGTCGCCGACCAGATGGTCGCTGGGCAGGACCAGGAGGAGGTCGTCGCGCCCGACCGTCAGCGCCGCCAGCGCGATCGCCGGCGCAGTGTTCCGGGCCTCGGGCTCGAGGATCAAAGTGCCGGCCTTGGGCAAGGCCTGCGCCACCGCATCGGCCTGGTCCATGCCCGCGACCAGCACCGGCGGCGCGAACAGCTCCGCATCCGCCACGCGCTCGACGGTCAGCGCCAGCATGGTGCCGCCGCCGGCAAGATCGAGCATCTGCTTGGGCCGGGCCCGGCGCGAGAGCGGCCAGAGCCGGGTTCCGGAGCCTCCGGAGAGGATGACCGGGACGATCGGCGGCGGAGGGTCGGCGCTCATGCGGGGGGACCCTAGCGGGGCACCCTCCCTACGTCATCCCCGCGAAAGCGGGGATCCAGCTTCTTCTTTTCTCTCGGGCCCGCGAAAGAAGCCGGATTCCCGCTTTCGCGGGAATGACGGAATGGGGCGAGTCAGCGGGCCCGCCGCGCCAGGATCAGCGGCAGGCCGCCCGCGGGCCTGAGCGTGATCATCCCCGAAGGCCTCACCTCGCGCCCCAGCGTCGGCGCGAACGTCCAGGAGCGGAGCCAATGCGCGAGCACCGCGAGCGCCTCGATGGTGGCGAAGCGCATGCCGACGCACAGCCGCGGACCGCCCCCGAAGGGGAGATATTGGAAGCGGTGCCGGCCGGCTCTGGCCTCGGGCCGCCAGCGATCCGGATCGAAGACGTCGGCATCGTCCCAGAGCGCGCGGTGGCGGTGGATGAGCCAGGGCCAGAGCGAGACGATGTCGCCGGCCGCGACCTCGCGGTCGCCGAGCCGGTCCGCCGCCGCCGCCTGGCGGTCGAAGCGCGGCACGGGCGGGTAGAGCCGCATCGATTCCTCGAGGATGCGGCGCAGCAAGGGCAGCCGCTCGGGCAGGCCCGGATCCGCTTCGCCCGCCGCCAGCGCCGCTTCCGCCTCGCGCGCGGCCTCGGCCTGCAGGTCCGGCTGCTCGGCGAGCAGGAACAAGGTCCAGGTGATCGCATTGGCCGTGGTCTCGTGGCCGGCGAGATAGAAGGTCGCGGCATTGTCGACGGCGAGCGCGAGCGCTTCGGCGTCGTCGAACCTCTCATTGAGCGCGCGGATCAGGCCGCCGAGGAAATCCTTGGGCCCGCCGTCCGGCAGCCGCGCGCGGACCACTTGGCCCAAAGTCTCGCGCAGGAAATTCTGGCCGCGCCGCGCGCGCCTGCCCCTGCGGCTCCAGGGCATGAGCGGCAGGCCGAGCAGCGCCTGCAGCCGCGCCTCGCTCGCGCCCTCGAGCGCCGCGGTGATGTGCGCCATCGCCGCCGGCGTGATCAGCCGGTCGTCGCCGGCGAAGAGCGCATCGGCGATGATCCGCATCGTGGTCGCGGTCGCCTGCGCCGCCATGTCGGCGGGCCCCGCCTGCCAGCCCGCCATGGCGCGGCCCGCGGCGCTCGCGAAGGTCGGGATCAAGGCGTCGATCGCGGCGGGCGCGAAATTGGCGGCGACGATCCGGCGCTGGTCGCGCCACAAGGCGCCGTCGGAGGAGAGCAGGCCGCGGCCGATCGTCCGGCTCAGGATCTTCTTGACGATGTCGGGCTTGAGGTAATTGGCGGCATTGTCGAGCAGGACGTGCTGGACCAGGGCCGGTTCGAGCGGGATGTGGACGTTGTAGCCGAACACGCGCCGCCGCATATAGGGCAGCTCGAACGCCTGCGCCGACCAGCCATAGACGGCGGTGCGCGCGCGCTCCCCGAAAAAGCCGCGCCAGACCGGCACCGGCCCCAGCTCGCGCGGCGGGAAAGGCGGGATGAGCCGCCCGGCGGGATCAGCCCTGGCCATCGGCGATGCGGGTCAGCCTCAGGATCAGCTTGCTGGGGTCGGTCGGGTCCGGGTGGAGCTGGCGCAGCGCGCCTTCCAGCCGCGCGCGATCGGGGAAGCGGCAGAGCTTCGGCCCGTCGGTGGGCGCCTCGACGGCGGCGCCGGCCGCGCGGGCGGCGGCGTCCGTATCCTCGCAGCCCGGCAGATAATAAATGAGGTCGCCATTGTCGGCGCGCTGGAGCAGGCCGTAGAGGCTGCCGTTTCCGGTGCGGCCGGGGAGGCTGTTCTCGGCGGTCCAGGAGACGAAGCTGCGGCCCGCCTCGTCGAGCGGCGCGAAGCCGACGGTGAGCGGCGGCTGATCGGGCGAGCCGGTGATCCGGGTCATGCCGTCGGGCTGGATGGTGACGACAATCGGCGCCGGCAGGGGATCGCCGTTCGAATTGAGGCCGCGATAGGTGCCGGCCGGGATGGCCGGGCGGGCGTCGGCGGCGGTGTAGAAGGAGTCGCCGAGCCAGCATCCGGAAAGGAGCAAGGCGGCGAGGGCGGCAAGGAGCGTGCGCATGGCGCCCGTCATAGCCCAGATCACGCTTTTGGCATCAGCCTTTCGGCGGCGGCGCGGATCCGCTCGGCGCGGCCCGGCGCCATTTTCGCCATCCGCGCGCGGTAGAAAGCGAGCGTGTCGGCGCCGGCGCGCTCGGGGCTGCCCGAATCGAAGGGCGGCGCCGGGTCGTATTCGAGCGCGAGCTGGATCAGGCGCGCATGCGCCTCGCCGCGGATCGCCGCAGTCAAAGCCAAAGCGAAGTCGATGCCGGCGGTGACGCCGCCGCCGGTGACCCGGTTGCGGTCGAAGACGACGCGCTCGGCGACCGGAGCGGCGCCGAACGAAGCGAGATGCTCGCGCCACGCCCAGTGGCAGGCGGCGCGATAGCCCTTGAGGAGCCCGGCGGCGCCGAGGATCAGCGAGCCGGTGCAGACGCTGGTCACCCAGGAGGCGCGCTCGCCGATGCCGGCGACCCAGGCGAGCGTCTCGTCATCCTCCATGATCTCGACGCAGGCGATGCCGCCGGGGACGCAGACGATGTCCGCCTCCTTCACCTCCGCGAAGGTCGCCGTCGGCAGGATCGCGAAGCCGGCGTCGGTCGGCACGGGATCGCGGCTCTTCCAGACATAGTCCATCCTGGCGTTGCCGAGCCGGCTCAGGACCTGGGCGGGGCCGGTGAAATCGAGCTGGGTGACCTCGGGATAGACGAGGAAGGCGATTTTGATGGGGGTCAGGTCGGGCATGAAAGTCTCTCCTCGTCGGCCCTACCCTCACCCTCCCACCGCTTCGCGGCGGGCCTCCCTCTCCCCATTTGGGGAGAGGGGTTGGGGTGAGGGCCCTTCTACTCCGCCGCCAGCAATCGCTCCGCCCCGCCCAGATCCACGCTGACCAGCCGCGACACCCCCTTCTCGATCATGGTCACGCCGAACAGGCGGTGCATGCGGCTCATCGTCACCGCATTGTGGGTGACGATCAAATAGCGCGTGTCGGTCTCGGCGGTCATCCGGTCGAGCAGGTCGCAGAAGCGCTCGATATTGGCGTCGTCCAAGGGCGCGTCGACCTCGTCGAGGACGCAGATCGGCGCCGGATTGGTGAGGAAGAGGGCGAAGATGAGGGCGATGGCGGTCAGCGCCTGCTCGCCGCCCGAGAGCAGGGTGAGCGCGGACAGGCGCTTGCCGGGCGGCTGCGCCATGATCTCGAGCCCGGCCTCGAGCGGATCGTCCGATTCGACCAGTTCGAGATGGGCCGCGCCGCCTTCGAACAAGGTGGTGAACAGGCTGCGGAAATGGCGGTCGACCTCCTGGAAGGCGGCGAGCAGACGGGCGCGGCCCTCGCGGTTGAGGCTGCCGATCGAGCCGCGCAGGCGATGGATGGCGACGCCAAGCTCCTCGCGCTCGGCCTGGCTGGCGAGGCGGCTTTCCTCGAGCTCGTTCAGTTCGGATTCGGCGACGAGGTTGACCGGGCCGATCCGCTCGCGGTCTTGCATCTGCCGTTCGAGCCGCGACGATTCGATCGCGACGGCCTCGATCCCATCCTCCTTGAAGCCGGTCTTCTCGGGCAGCAGGGACGGCGGGCATTCGAACTTCTCGCCCGAAATGCGGGCCATTTCGATGCGGCGGCTGTCCTGCGCCTCGGCGCGGGCGGCGGCGCCGGCGCGGGCCTCGCGCGCCGAAGCCTGGGCCTCGCCGGCCAGAGCGAGCTTGGCTTCGGTGTCCCTGAGCGCCTCCTCGCCGGCGCGCTCGTGGGCGGCGGCGGCCTCGGCCGCTTCGGCGGCGGCGCTCGCCTCGCCGGTCAACGCCTCGATCCGGGCGTCGAGCGCCTGCGGCGCCTCGGCGAGCCTTTGCGCCTCGGTTTCGGCGTCGGCGATGCGGCGCCCGAATTCGGCGTGGCGGGTCTCGGCCTCGGCGGCGCGGGCACGCCAGTCGCTTTGCTCCTTGCGCGCGGCCTCGGCGCGCTGGCGGTCGGCGCCGACCGCGCGGGCATAGGTCGCCGCTTCGGCGCGGACCTCGGCCAGAGCGGCCTGGGCGCGCTCCGCCTCGCCGCGCAGATCGGCGACCAACGCTTCGGTCGCCGCCGCGTCGGGCAGCAGGCCGGCGGCACTCCCGGCCTCGGCCAGCGCCTTCTTCGCATCGGCAAGATCGGCCTCGGCCAGAGCGGCGCGCTCGGCGAGGCCGGTGCGCCGCAATTCGAGCCGCTCGAGCTCGACTCCGGCCTGATCCTCGGCGCGGCCCGCCTCGCGGATCGCGGCGCTCGCCTCCGCCTCGGCGCGACGGCCGGCATCGGCCGCCTCGCGGGCGCTTTCCATCTCGGCCCGCGCCGCCGCGGTGGCGGCCTCGGCCGCCGCGACGATGGCGGCGGCGGCGGGCATCGCCGTCTCGATCTCGGCCAGCCTATTGACCCGGATCAGCCGCTCGGCCGCCGCCGCGCCCATGCCGGTCGCGACATAGCCGTCCCAGCGCCTGAGGCGCCCGTCGAGCGTGACGAGCCGCTGGCCGACCGCGAGCGCCGCGCCCGCGTCGCTTTCGGCGACGGCGATCTGCTGGAGGCGGCGGCGCAGAGCCGGCGGCGCCTCGACATGGCCGGCGAGCGCATTCGTGCCGGCGGGCAGAGCGGGATCGCCGGCTAAAGGCGCGGCACCGGTCCAGCGGCGCGGGCCCTCGCCATCCAGGGCGGCGTCGAGATCCTCGCCCAACGCCGCGGCGAGCGCGCGCTCATAGCCCGGCGCGGCCTTGATATGGTTGATCGCGCGGTCGCCACCCGACGTCTCGACCGCCTTCAGCAGCGCCCGCGCCTCGGACTGGAGCGCGGCCAGAGCGGCGCGGGCCGAGGCGGCCTCGCTCTCGGCAGAGTCGCGCGCGGCGGCGGCGCGCTGGCGCCCGGCCTCGGCCCCGGCGATCTGGGCGGTGGCGCCTTCGAGCGCCACCTCCGCCTGCTCGCGCCGAATGCGCGCGGCCTGGAGCGTGGCCGTGAGGTCGGCATCGCCGCCCAGCTCGGCGACCTGCTCGGCGATCCGCGCCGCCTCGGCCTCGGCGCGGGCAAGCTTGGTCCGGGCCGCGTCGAGCGCGGCTTGCGCGACCCGCGCCTCGGCCTGCTCGGCGGCCTGGACCGCGCGCGCCTTGCCCAGGGCGGTCTCGGCGGCGCGGGCCTTATCCTCCTGCTCGATCGTGCGCACGTCGATCGTGCCGCGCCGGCTCTCCGCCTCGGCGAGCCGCGCGGCGATCGCGGCCAATTCCTCTTCGAGCCGCCGGGTCGCGGCGGCGGCGTCGGCCTTCAGCGCTTCCTCGCGCGAACGGTCGGCGGCGAGGGTGCGGCGGCGCTCGTCGAGCTCGGCAATCCGGCGGCGGACGCCGTCATGCTCGGCGCGCAGCGCGGCCAGCTTGTGGCCGAGCGCGGAGGCGGCTTCGCGGGCGGCTTCGGCGGCCTTGCGGCTGGTGGCGAGCGCGGCCGCCGCCTCGTTCTGCCAGGCCGCCGCCGCGCGCTGCGCCTCGGCCGCCGTCTCGACCGCCGCGGCGGCGCTTTCGGCCTCGGCCCGGGCGATCTTCGCCGCTTCGGCCGCCTCGCGCCAGCGCGCGAAGACCAGCCTCGCCTCGGCGATCCTGATCTGGTCGGAAAGCTTGCGGTAGCGCTCGGCCGCCCGCGCCTGGCGCCTGAGCGCGCCCTCGCGAAGCGCCATATCCGCCAGAATCTCGTCGAGCCGGATCAGATTGGCCTCGGTCGCCCGCAATTTCTGCTCGGCATCCTTGCGGCGGACGTGGAGGCCGGCAATGCCGGCCGCTTCCTCGAGCATCAGCCGGCGCTCGGTCGGCTTGGCCGCGATCACCGCGCTGATCTTGCCCTGGCTGACCAAAGCCGGCGAATGGGCGCCGGTCGCGGCGTCGGCGAACAGCAAAGCGACATCCTTCTGGCGGACGTCGCGGCCGTTGATCCGATAGGCCGAGCCGGCGCCGCGCTCGATCCGCCGGGTCACCTCGACCTCGCCCATCGGCGCGACCGAGACTTCGCCCTCGCTGTCGCCGCTCTCGCGCTCGACCAGCATCGTCACCTCGGCGAAATCGCGCGCGGGCCGGAGCGCGGTGCCGGCGAAGATGACGTCGTCCATGCCCGCGCCGCGCATCGATTTGGGCGAGCCCTCCCCCATCACCCAGCGGATCGCCTCGAGCACGTTCGATTTGCCGCAGCCGTTCGGCCCGACAATGCCCGTCAGCCCGTCCTCGACGCGCAGCTCGGCGGGCTCGACGAAGCTCTTGAAGCCGGAGAGTTTGAGCCTCTTTACCCGCACCTGTCGTTCCGGCCCCCCAGTTCTTGCCTATTGGCCGCGCAGCAGCGGCTCGATCCCCGCCCAGGTGTTGACCGACGCGAGGCGGCCGTTGATCAGGAAGGTCGGCGTGCCGCGCACCCCGAGCTGCTGGCCGCCATTGTGCAGCCCCTGGAGCGCGTCCAGGCTGGCCTGGTTGATGCAGGTCTGCCGAAGGCGCGGCGTGATCCTGAATCGCGCGCCGATCAGGTCGAGGCCGACCAGGGGGATCAGCCGCTGCGCGACCTGCGCCGGCGCCAGCCCGCCAAGCTCGGCGCGTTGCGCCGGAGTCAGGCTGTTGACCCGGCTCATCCATTGCCGCTGCGAGCCCAATATGGCGTGGGTGATGTCGAAATAATCGTCCGGCGACGCGCAGCGCGTGAGCAGGGCCGCGGCGATGTCGAGGCCGTCGAGATAGAAATTGCGATATTCGACGCTGACCCGGCCGCCGCGCACATGCTCCAGGAACAGCCGCTCGCCGCTCTGGCGCGAGAATTCGGCGCAATGCGGGCAGGTCAGCGAAAGATATTCGACCAGCTTCACCCGCGCATTGGGATTGCCGATGCGATAGCCGCCTTCGGGCGTGCGCTGCACGGTCCGCGTCCAGTCGCGCTGGTCGGGCGTGCCCCTGACCTCGCCGCCGCGGCCGACCGTGCCGTGCCGCTGCGCAAACGACGCCGCCGTCGGCAGCGCCAGCGTCGCCGCCGCGGCCAAAGCGGCGATGAGGATCTTGGTCTTCTTCATCTCAGCCTCCCATCTGCGCACGGAGCAACGGCTCGAGCTGTTCCCAGCTGCCGACGCCCTCGGCCTTGGTGTCGTTGATCATGAAGGTCGGCGTGCCGGTGATCCCGTTCTCCCTTGTGCCGCGCTGGGTCAGCTCGGCGATGCGCTGGAGATTCTGCGGATTGGCCAGGCAGGAATCGATCTGGCTCTGGGGCATGCCGCGCTGGCGGAAGAACTGGTCGAGGCCGGCGCCGCGGATCAAGGCGGCGGCGCGCTGCGGCGAGTCCATCGCTTCGAGCGCGGGCCCGTTCGCCTGCGCATATTGCTGCACGCGCGTCAGCCAATTTTCCTGATCGGCATAGAGCTGCTCGACCAGCGGGAGATAGGGCTCCGTGCCGCGGCATTGCAGCAGGGCGAAGATGGGGGGATCGGTCGCGAACAGCATGTGCGGCCGATATTCCCAGCTGACCTGGCCGCTCTTGACATATTGGCTGGTCAAGGGGCCGGCGCCACGCGCGAATTCGCCGCAATGCGGGCAGCTGATCGAGGCATATTCGACCAGCCGGACCGGCGCATTGGGATTGCCCATGCGATAGCCGGTCTCGGTCGCGGTGACGACCTGCGTCCAATCGCCATTGTTGGGCGCGGGGGCCTGCTTGAGCGGGGCGCCCGGAGCGAGGCCGCCGCCAGCGACGCTGTTATTGGCGCCGCCGCCGCATGCGGCGAGAACCAGCGCGAGCGCCGCCGCGCCCGCCATCGGATATGCTCTCATCTCTTATTCTCTCCACCAATTCGGCCGACGACCGGGATCGTCGGCGCTGCTGGCGCTCCATCACCGGAGGAAAGGCCGCGCGCAAGGGATTCCAGACATGTCCTGAGCTCCGGATCGACGATTTCGCGCAGTGAATCCCCCAATTCGGCCGGTATCGGCCGCAGCGATTGCGGCGCCCGGCGCGTCTTGGCCTTCTCCGCCTGAACCGCGCCTTGCCGGATCGCGACGCGGGCGACCGCCGGATAGCCGAAGAAATGGTTGACCCGGTCCTGGATGGCCGGGGCGACGTGCTGCATCATCGGCGCGTGCGCGCCCTCGACGATAAGGGTGAGCACGCCGGCGCTTTTCTTGCCGACCGGGAAGCGGATCGATTCGGGCGAGGAGACGGCGGCGTAGCGCACCCCGACAATCTCGGCCCAGCGGCTGACGATCGAGGACTGGACGAAGCCGAAGCGGCGGAAGGCGGCGCCGCCGGCGGCCGGCAGCAGGTCCGCCATCGCGCGCATCCGCCGGGCGCGCGCCGGCGCGGCGGCCGGCCTGGCCGCTTGCTTGGCGCCTTTCACCCTGGTCCCGGTCACTTTGCTTTCCACGCTGAGGCGAGCATGGCATAGGCGCCCCATGCCCGTCGATGGCGCCCGAGCGCTTTTATGTTGGTATGTTGTGGATAAGCGCCGGCTGCCCTGGCGGGCGGAAGGCGGCGCCCGCGCCGACCCCTATCGAATCTGGCTGTCCGAGGTGATGCTGCAGCAGACGACGGTGGCCGCGGTGAAGCCCTATTTCGAGACCTTCACCAGGCGCTGGCCGACCGTGGAGGCGCTGGCCGCGGCCGAGGACGGCGCGGTGATGGCCGCCTGGGCGGGGCTCGGTTATTATGCCCGCGCCCGCAATCTGCTCGCCTGCGCCCGCGCCGTGGCGGGCGAGCATCGGGGCCGCTTCCCGGACAGCGAGTCGGCGCTGCTGAAGCTGCCCGGCATCGGCGCCTACACCGCCGCCGCCATCGCCGCGATCGCCTTCGGCAGGCGCGCAATCGTCGTGGACGGCAATGTCGAGCGGGTGATCGCGCGCCTCCACGCGCTCAAGCAGCCCCTGCCGCAGGCCCGCGCCGAAATCCGGGCGCTGACCGACGCGATGACCCCGGAGGAGGGCGCCGGCGATTTCGCCCAGGCGATGATGGACCTCGGCGCCACCCTCTGCACGCCGCGCCGCCCCGCTTGTCCCCGCTGCCCTCTGCAAGGGCATTGCGCGGCCTGGCGCGAGGGCGCGCCGGAGCTCTACCCGGTCAAGGCGCCCAAAATGGCGCGGCCCCGGCGCGAGGGCGCCGCTTACTGGCTCGAGCATGACGGCGAAATCCTCCTCGTCCGCCGCCCCGCCAGCGGCCTGCTCGGCGGCATGCTGGCGCTGCCGACCGAGGCGCCCGTCGACGCGCAATGGCGCGCGGCCGGCGCGGTCGACCACGTCTTCACCCATTTCGCGCTGACCATGACGCTGAAGTGCGCGCGGGCGCGGGAGCGGCCGGAGGGTATCTGGTGGCCGGTCGAGCGGATCGGCGAAGCGGGCCTCCCCACCCTCTTCGCCAAGCTGGCGGCGCGAGGCAAAGCTTGGAGCGATGCCGCCGCAAACCCCTCTCCCTTCAGAGGCGAGGGAGGGGCCCGCCGCGAAGCGGTGGGAGGGTGAGGGAATGATCGCTCCGGGCTTCACCGGCGCCGGCCTCGACCGGGCCGATCATCTCAGGCTCGATCCGGAGCGAATCGCGGCGATGATGGCCAATGGCGACGCGCGGCTGCTGGCGCTCGACGGGCTCGATCCAGTGCTCGACGACGCCGGCGCCCTCGCCTGGGGGCCGCTGGCCGGGGACGGCGAGACCTTGTTCCTCGGGCTCGACGGGGGCGTGCCCTTGTTCGCGCCGCTGATCCGCACCGAGGCGCTCGGGCAGCGCGCCTGGGGCGTGTTCCGCCTGCTCGCCTTGATGAGCGGCAGGGACGCTGCGATCTGGGGCGCGGCGCGCGCGCTCAACGAATGGCACAACCGCCATCGTTTCTGTGGGATTTGCGGGACGGCGAGCGCGGCCTTCCGCGCCGGCTGGGGCCGCCAATGCCCGGGCTGCGGCGCCGAGCATTTCCCGCGCGTCGATCCGGTGGTGATCATGCTCGCCGAATATGAGGACAAGGTCCTGCTCGGCCGTCAGCCGCAATATCCCGAAGGCCGCTATTCGGCTTTGGCCGGCTTCGTCGAGCCGGGCGAATCGATCGAGGAGGCGGTGGCGCGCGAAATCTTCGAGGAAGCGGGCGTCGCGGTTTCGGACGTACGCTATCTGGCGAGCCAGCCCTGGCCCTTCCCCGGCTCGCTGATGATCGCCTGCATCGGCCGCGCCGCCTCGGACGCGATCGTCCTCGACACCAGGGAGCTCGAGGACGCCTTCTGGTGCGACCGCGCCGGGGTGCGGGCCGCGCTGGCCGGCGACCCGCAGGCGCCGTTCCTGGCGCCGCCGCCTTTTGCCATTGCCAATACCTTGCTGACGCGCTGGAGTGACGGCGGATGAGAAGGAGGATCGGGATGCGAGCTTCGACGATGTGCGCGGGGGCCGCCTTGCTCCTCCTCTCCGGCTGCGCGACCGGGCCCAACAATCAGCGCGCCAACATCGTGGTGACGATGAACGGCATCCAGGAAGTGCCCGGCCCCGGCGATCCGGACGGCTCGGGGACGGTCGAGATCAGGGTCGAGCCCGCCGGCGGCCAGGTCTGCTGGAACCTCTATGCGCGCGGCATCGATCCGGCCACCGCCGCCCATATCCACCGCGGCGCCGCCGGCGTCGCCGGCCCGCCGGTGCTCACTTTGACCACGCCCGACGCCGCCGGCCGCAGCCAGGGCTGCGCCGTCGTCGACCGGCGCCTGGCGCAGGAGCTTTCGATGAGGGCGCACGATTTCTACGTCAACGTGCACAGCGCCCCGCACCCCGCCGGCGCCATCCGCGGCCAGCTGCGTGGCGGCCCCAACAATCCCCGCCGGATCCGGGAGCCGGGGGATTAGGGCACCTTAACCGGCGCCTTCCTATTAATTGGTGACAGTCACGCTTTTCCGGAGCCGGCCGATTAAATAGTGACTGTCACCCTTTATCGGGCGCGCTTCGGCCGCGGCGCCGCGGGCTTCTTCGCCGCGGGCTTCTTCGCTGGCGCGTCCGCCGAGGCCGCGGCGGCGCCCTGCTCGAAACCCTGGAGGAAGCGGCGCGCGCCTTCGGCGACCGCGGCATGGACGACCTCGCCCAGGTCGAGCCCGTCGAGGCCGGCCTTGCGCGCTCCAGGCGCGGCACCGGCGGCGGCGGCCGCGCGGCCGCGGTCGAGCATCGCCTCGGCGGCGAGCGTCAGGCCGGCCAGAGCGAGATCGCGGACGGCGGTGGATTCGGTCAGCTTCAGCGCCTTCTTGGCCTGCTTGCGCACCTTCTTCGGCACCTTCACGCCGCCGACGCGCTTTGGAATCTTAACTTTGCTCATCACCCCGTCTCCTCGTGTATTAATCTAATAATACACCAACATCGTTTCAAGCCTCACTCGACGATGATCTCGGCGCTCATCCCGCGCAGCCGGTGCAGCAGATAGGAGCTGCGCGCGCGGTAGCGGCCGGCCGCGGGGACGAGCGCGATCGTCCGCCGCTCGCCCGGCGCGAGGTGAAGCCGGCCGCCCCGGACCCAAAGTGCGTCGCGCCGGCGCACCCGCGCCGCGGCGAAGAAGCCGGGCGCGCTGAAGCTGAGGTTCGCGCGGCCATTATTGACGAAGTGGAGCTTGACCGGCCGGTCCGCCGCCAGCCGGATCACCCTGGGCTCGTAGCGGAACGGGTGGAGCAAGATGTCGGCCTCGACCGCGATCCGCCATTCGGGCTCGCGCTGCGCGGCGGCGGGCGCGGCGAGCAGCAGCAAAGCGGCGAATGCGAGCAACAGGCGATGCATCTTCGTCCTCCCCGTCCTCAGAAGCGCAGCGGCTTCACCCTCTTCACCCCTGGTAAAGCCTCGAGCCGCCCGACCAGTTCCCCGTCGATATGGCCGTCGACCGAGACCAAAGCCACCGCTTCGCCGCCCGCCTCGCGCCTTCCCAGGTGGAAGGTGGCGATATTGACGCCGGCGCCGCCGAGCGTCGTGCCGAGCCGGCCGATGAAGCCCGGCGCGTCCTCGTTGACGATATAGATCATTTCGCCCTGCAGCTCAGCCTCGATCGCGATTCCGAACATGTCGACCAGCCGCGGCGCCGAATTGCCGAACAAGGTGCCGGCGACCGAGCGCCGCCCGGCCGGGGTGATCACCGCGACCCGCACCAGAGTGTGGTAGTCGCTTTCGCGGTCGTGGCGGACCTCGCGCACGTCGAGCCCGCGCTCCTTGGCGAGGAACGGCGCGTTGACCATGTTCACCGTGTCCGAATAGACCTTCATCAGCCCGGCGAGCACGGCGCCGGTGATCGGCTTCTGATTGAGGGCGGCGGCGGCGCCCTCGACCTCGATCGAGATGCCGGTGACGCCGAGCCCCTCGACCTGGCCGACCAGGCTGCCGAGCTTCTCGGCCAGCTCCATATAGGGCCTGAGCCGCGGCGCCTCCTCGGCGGTCAGCGAGGGCATGTTGAGCGCGTTGGTGACGCCGCCGCGGATCAGATAGTCGGACATCTGCTCGGCGACCTGGATGGCGACGTTGACCTGGGCCTCGGTGGTCGAGGCGCCGAGATGCGGCGTCGCCACCAGCCCGGGCGCGCCGAACAGGGGATTGGCCCTGGCCGGCTCTTCGACGAACACGTCCAATGCCGCGCCCGCGACATGGCCGCTGTCGAGCGCCGCCTTCAGCGCCGCCTCGTCGATCAGGCCGCCGCGCGCGCAATTGACGATGCGCACGCCTTTCTTGGTCCTGGCGAGATTGTCGCTGCTCAGGATGTTGCGGGTCTGGTCGGTCAGGGGCGTGTGCAGGGTGATGAAGTCGGCGCGCGCCAGGAGCTGGTCGAGCTCGACCTTCTCGACGCCCAATTCGACCGCCCGCTCGGCGGTGAGGAAGGGATCGTAGGCGATCACCTTCATCCTGAGGCCGAGCGCGCGGTCGGCGACGATCGAGCCGATATTGCCGCAGCCGATCAGGCCCAGGGTCTTGGAGGTGAGCTCCACTCCCATGAAGCGGTTCTTCTCCCACTTGCCGGCCTGGGTGGAGGTATCGGCGGCGGGCAGCTCGCGGGCGAGCGCGAACATCAAAGCGACGGCATGCTCGGCGGTGGTGATCGAATTGCCGAACGGCGTGTTCATCACCACCACGCCGCGCGCGGTGGCGGCCGGGATGTCGACATTGTCGACGCCGATGCCGGCGCGGCCGATCACCTTGAGGTTCGGCGCCGCGTCCAGCAGGTCGGCGGTGACCCTGGTCGCCGAGCGGATGGCGAGCCCGTCATAATCGCCAAGGATCGCCTTCAGCGCTTCCTTGTCGAGGCCGGGCCGCTCGTCGACCTCGACGCCGTTGGCGCGGAAGATCTCCGCGGCCTTGGGGTCCATGGGGTCGGAGATCAGTACCTTCGGCATTTGCTACTCCGTCATCCGGCGAAGGCCGGAATCTCGTGGGGTGAAAAGTTCGGCGCGTTTTGCGCGCTGGGACCCCGGCCTCCGCCGGGGTGACGATGTGCTAATTCTCCCGCGCTTCGCGCCAGGCCCAATCCAGCCACGGCCCCAGCGCTTCGATATCGGCGGTGTCCACCGTGGCCCCGCACCAGATCCGAAGGCCCGGCGGGGCGTCGCGATAGGCGGCGATGTCGTAGGCGGCGCCTTCGAGCTCGAGCAGCGAATCGATCGCCTTGGCCAGCGCCCGCGCCTCGTCCTCGGCCAGCGTCTCGTCGGTGAACGTCAGGCAGACGCTGGTGTTGCTGCGCGTCGCCGGATCGGCGGCGAGATGCGCGATCCACTCGGTCCGCTCCACCCAGTCCGACAAGGCCGCCGCATTGGCGTCGGCGCGCGCCCACAAGGCGCCGAGCCCGCCCTGCAGCTCGGCCCATTCCAGCGCCCAGATATAATCTTCGAGCGCCAGCATCGAGGGCGTGTTGATCGTCTCGCCCTTGAAGATGCCTTCGATCAGCTTGCCGCCCGAGGTCAGGCGGAAGATTTTTGGCAGCGGCCATGAAGGCTTGTAGGTCTCCAGCCGTTCGACGGCGCGCGGGCTGAGGATCAGCATGCCGTGCGCGCCTTCGCCGCCCAGCACTTTCTGCCAGGAGAAGGTGACGACATCGAGCTTTTTGAAATCGAGCCTTTGCGCGAAGGCGGCAGACGTCGCGTCGCAAATGGTCAGACCCTTGCGATCGGCTGGAATGAAATCGCCATTCGGCACCCGCACGCCCGAGGTCGTGCCGTTCCAGGTGAAGACCACATCGCGGTCAAAATCGATCTTGGTGAGATCCGGCAGCTCGCCATAGCCTGCCTCGATCTTTCTGATATCGGCGAGCTTCAGCTGCTTG